>CAKZPE010000015.1 GCA_937138495.1 uncultured Oceanospirillaceae bacterium | reverse complement strand
ATTTCCGGGTGTTTACAAGATTGATGTTCAGCAAGGTAATGTTGTCACCCAAAAGATGGTTGACCAGCTACGCCCTGGAATGACCCGCAGCCAGGTCCGCTATGTTATGGGGACACCGTTGCTAACTGACACCTTCCATGAAGATCGTTGGGACTATATCTACACCATGCAGGAAGGCAAAGGCGACTATAGCCGCAAAAACCTGACCGTTGTGTTTGAAAATGACACACTCGCTGCAATTCGCGGTGACTACCGTCCTGATACCACCAACTAAGAACGACCTTCTTCAGTTTTTCTGCAACGTGCAGCTTATTCAGCGTCTTTCTTCGCAGCCTGGCGCAGCGTCCGCTCTTCCAGAAATGCGGGAATAATCTCTTCTTTATAACTCTCGTAATGCTGGCTGATGAAACGCTCTTCATCCCATTCACCCTGCAAAAATTCCCGGGATTTCTGTGTACCGGCGTACACGGATACCTGAGCTTCCTGGCCATTTTCCAAACGCACTATCGCCAGTTTACGCATGTATAAGCCGATATCTGCCTCTTCAAAATCGTCCAGCACTGCCAAAGACGCATCATCGACATCCAGTAACACAGCCCCCTGAATCCCGTTACCCGGCGACGGCACCGCAACGCCCAGGTCCGACCAGCCTTCCATGTGCAGCGTCAGGCGCTGATGGTTCAGCAATTCTGCAGAGACCTTCTGAAACGTATTACCGGTCAGTTGCTGCACCAACTCATCATATTGCAGCACGCCATAAACAAAAATATTGGTCGACATGGGATTTCCGTTACTTATTCACATTCACTGCCCTCCGGACCATCCGGCGGCACGGAGGAGATAATAATAGCCTTGGTCCGGGGATGAAAGGGCTCATTCCTGATACACCACCGGACCAGTTAACACCGGATACGGATACAACAGCGCTTTATGCGGTCATATGCCTATCCCTTCCCATCAGACAATAAGGATATCTGATATGCGTCTACGCAATATGCTTCCCCTGATCATGCTGGCCGGCAGTGTTCACGCCACCGAAACTGAACTGAATACTGAACAGATCACTGCCTTACTGAAAGGTCACTCAGTTGCTGGCGTGCACTACGGCGGAAAAACCTCACAGTACTTTTCAGAATCAGGGCTGACCCTGTGGATGAAAGAAGGGGACGCCAAACCTTCAGAAGGCAAGTGGAAGGCAGAAAACAACAGTTACTGTTCTGATTTCGGTTCCGGCTGGGGCTGCTACAGGGTAGTCAACGATGAAGCACAGGGTATTTACTACTTCATCAAAGGTGACTTCCGGGCGCCATTCGTGATGCAGGCCGGCTATAAGCTTGGCGATTAATCACCCGGAGAAACAGTCTGGCTGCCGGCACTGGCCGGCAGCTGATTCAGCCAGTCAGTTCCACTTACCTGCCGGAGACTCATAGCTCTGATATGCCGCCAGTAATTCCTGCGGTTCAGTCGCGACAATGATCATCCGGGCAAATGCATCACGGGTAAAACCCGCCTCTCTGGCACTGTGGATAAATGTCAGCAAGCTGTCATAAAAGCCATTCACGTTATAAAGCGCACAGGGCTTGCGGTGAAGTCCAAGCTGCGCCCAGGTCCAGATTTCAAAAAACTCTTCCATCGTGCCCGCGCCCCCCGGCAAAGCGACATAGGCATCTGCCAGTTCAGCCATTTTCGCCTTACGGGTATGCATGTCCGGCACTTCAATCAGTTCAGTCAGGCCCGGATGACCAATTTCTTTATGCTGCAGATGAGTCGGTATTACCCCAATGACCTGGCCACCATTATCCATCACCGCGTCTGCAACAACCCCCATCAGGCCTACGTTACCGCCACCATAAACCAGCGTAATACTCTGCTGTGCAAAGTATTTACCCAGCTCCCGTGCCGCTTCAGCATAGGCTTCATCATTCCCCATGCTGGATCCGCAATACACCGCTACCTTCATCGTATGTCCTTATTAATCAAAGATATTACCGGCCTCAAGCCGGGCCGGGTAAACAGTGCCTCCGCCAATCCAGGTAATCCTGTCGGCACCGTCACCGGTCATTTCGTAACAACTCCAGCGGCCACCCCATTCAGAACAGTATTCATCACCATCGGTTTTCCAGGTACCCCGCTCCAACGGACGGGGCTCATGGAAATACAATGTCGCGCCGTCACCACTGAAAGTTTGCACGGCACCGTTATCCAGATAAGCCGTTTTCCCCGCCAGCAACTGCTGAATCTCAGCTCCGTTCAGTGGCCGTTCTTCAGCGGCTGCTACAGTACCGGCCAGTACAACACACATTGTCGCAGCCAGCCCGGTCCCCATCAGGGTATTCAATCTGCTTACCGCCATCCTGTTGCTCCTTAAAAGTGTTCAGGGATAGCTGCTATCCCTCTTACATTGCCCGGGGCGATCCAATACTATTAAAGCTGTGTGCCACCGGGGAATGTCATTGTGAAACGTCTTTATCCATCATTCTGTGAGCGATTACAACCAACAGTGTTGGCGCTGTTCATCAGTCTCACAGTATTCTTCCCGTCGCTTGTCAGTGCCGATATTACCGAGCAGATTGCCAGTACCCGCCAGCAGCTGGACGCCCTCGATGCAGACAATCCCGCCAACAGCAAACAGCGGGAAATTTATCAGCAAACCCTTTCCGCATTACAGGAAACAAAACGGCTGGAGAGCCGGGTCACACGGCTGCGGGACAACCTTGCCAAACTGCCCGCGGATATTGAAAAACTTCAGGCTCAGCTGGCCGCCCCGGAACCGGCCGTTGCCGCCAAAAACTGGCGTTCACAGCCGCTGGAAAAGCTGGAAAACCGGCTGACGCCTGCTCAGGCAAATCTGCTGGCACTGGAGCAACAGTTCAATACCCTCGACAATCAGGTCAGTAATTATCAGGACAAAGCCACCAGCCTGCGGAACCAGCTCACTAAACTCAAGCAGACTACCACCCTGCCGGGCAGTGGTGAGAACGGCAGCCAGACACTGACCGAAGCCCGTTTCGCACTGAACAACACACGCATTCAGGCGTTTGAGCTGGAGATACTGAATATTCCCAGCCAGCGGGAATTTGATCTGCTTCAGCTGGAATTACTGTCCCGCAAAATCACCGCTCACAAGGCCTACCTGCAAGAGCTGCAGGACCTGATTCAGACCAAGCGCCGTATTGAAGCGGAACAGGCACTGAAAGCCCTGAAAACAGCTCCCAGCGACGAAGATTACCCCAAAGCCCTGCAACCGATCGTTAAAGGCAACCATACGCTTTCAGAAAAGCTCCGCCACAGCCTGCAAAGCAGCGAACAGGCGATCGCCCAGCGGCGCACGCTCGAACGTCAGCAAAGCCTGCTACGGCAAAGTTATAAGGCAATCGAACAGCAACTGGAACTGACCGATACCACCTTCAGCCTGGAGCTGAAGCAACTGTCTGAACGCTTCGCTACCGCCCAGGATACAGAGCCCAACCGGCAGCGGATTAATCAGGTGCGGCTGGCCAACCTTGAACTGAATCAGCAGGCCCTGAACCAGGCATTCAGCGCCACCGACCTCAGCCCGGAAGACCAGCAGAGCGCGGCACAGTTACTGGATGATATGGAAGGGCTGACCGCCCGGCTGGAAACCGCCTATGCCCAGGAACTGGATGAACGGTCTAAATTACTGGGCGTCCAGAACGATATCAATAAACAGATCGAACAGGGCCAGGCACTGCTTGAGCGGTATCTGATCTGGCTGCCCAACACCACCGAGATTAACCGCCGCTTCCTGCAGGACATCGGAGACAGCTTTACCGCCATTCAGCAGCATAGCCAGCAACTGATCAGCAACAGCCAGATTAACGCCTCCGGCGCCTGGTTACGTTCCCTGTTTACCCTGCTGGTGTTAAGCATCATCAGTATGTACAGCTTCCGTTATCTGATCAGCCATGAACAGCAATGGGCCGAAGAGCTGGGCAATGTGGTTAAAGACAAATTCACCCGCAGCCTGAGGCTACTACTTCTGGCACCGGTGATCAGCCTGCCGGTCCCGGCGGGACTGTGGTTCCTGACCCAAAAACTGATCGCGGTTCCCGCCCCGGTTATGCAGCCAATGAGCATCAGCCTTTCACTGTTAGTCTGGGCTTACCTGTCATTACTGCTCTGGCTGCGCCGCCCTTATGGCTTGCTGTACCGCCATCTGGACGTCCCGGAAGAACTCTGTGCCACACTGGCACGCATTGCCCATCCGCTGTATCTGATCGGGATTCCGCTGACGCTGGCACTGATCTACCTGACCGGTATCCCGTCCACTGAAGTACATTCAGGTCTTGGCCGGATCGTGTTTATTCTGCTGGCCCTGCTGGCCGGCGGTTTCTGGGCGGCTCTCTGGCGGGTTGCCCCACAGATCAATGAAGCCACCGAAACCCGCCGCTGGTGGCAACGGGCCAGGTTGTGGCTCGCCATTCTGGTACTGATCCACGGAGTGCTGATTGCTGAAGCGTTACTCGGCTACGTGCTCACCGGCGGCATCATTATGCTGCTGTTACTGATCACTACCATGATCTTCTTCTCAGTCTTCACCTTCTACCGGCTGGGCATGCGCTGGCTGCTGATCGAAGAGCGCCGGCTGGCCTTCGACCGTGCCCGCGCCCGCCGCAGTGAAATCCTTGAAGCCCGGGAAAACAATACTGAAGTACCGCCGGTGCAGGAAGACTTCCTGAACCTGAGCACCATTTCAGATCAGGCCAAAGTACTCTTAAAAGCCACCAGCGTCAGCCTGCTATTTGTCGCCCTGTGGCTGCTGTTTAAAGAATTTATTCCGGCGTTACAGATACTGGATGAAATCGTCCTGTGGAGTAACACCGTGGTGACCAGTGGCGGGGTGATTGCTGAAAATATCACCCTGCTGGGCATCATTACCGGATTACTGGTGATTTCACTGAGTATTCTTGCCGCCTACAACCTGCCGGGGCTGCTGGAATTGCTGGTTCTGAAACACCTGGACCTGACACCCGGCACGTCTTATGCCGTCACCACGATTACCAAATACAGCTTAATTGTCGTGAGTATTCTCGCCGGTGCTTCCCAGATCGGAGTCGAGTGGGCCAAGTTACAGTGGCTGGTCGCAGCGCTGGGTGTAGGGCTGGGCTTTGGTCTGCAGGAAATCGTCGCCAACTTCGTCTCCGGCATCATTATTCTGTTTGAAAAGCCCATCCGAATCGGAGACACCGTCACCGTCGGCGGCCTCACCGGAACCGTGACACGGATTCAGATCCGCGCCACCACCATTACCGACTGGGACCGCAAAGAAGTCATTATTCCCAACAAGACCTTTGTCACCGACCAGTTAATTAACTGGTCTCTGAGCGATCCGATTACCCGGGTAGTAATACAGGTGGGCGTCGCGTACGGCTCAGATACTGACCTCGTCCGGGCACTGATTCTGCAGGCGGCCCGTAATCATCCAAAAGTGCTACAGGAACCTCAGCCAGCCGCGTACTTCCACGCCTTTGGTGACAGTACCCTGAACTTTGATCTGCGCCTGTACCTGAATAATCTGGACGACCGCCTGCCGGTCACCCACGACATTCTGCAGCAAATCAACGCGGACTTTGAGAAACACGATATTTGCATCGCCTTCCCGCAACTGGATGTCAGACTGATTAAGTCAGATGACGATAAGTGAAATACAAGGATAAACGCGGCATCATAAATAAGATGGGCCGCGTTTTAACCAATAACTGTTTACAAATCCTTGCCAATCCAGACAACCTTGCCGATTATCTGTAAGTCGTCGGCTTCGTTGTATGACACTTCTACCCGTTCATATTCTTTGTTATCACTGATCAGGATAAAGCCCTTTAACGTATTCTGGATGCGTTTAACCACTAAGTGCTCATTATTTCGGATCACGTAAATACTGCCATCTTCCAGACGTTGCTTACTGGTATCAATCATCAGTGTGTTGTTGTCACTGATCACCGGTTCCATGCTATCTCCCTTAGCAAACACTAAGACCAGATCTTTTTCTTTCAGGCCACGGTACTTCAGCCACTTATGGCGAAACGCCAGCTTACGGGTCGCCTGTTCATTTCCTGGCACGATACCCGTTCCCGCAGCAACCTGAATGTTATAGCCCGGAATTAACGCAAACTCCTGCTCCAGTTCGCTGGAAGATTCCGTCGCGTTGTCAGACACCGAACCTTTACCGGTAATCAGCCACTCCAGCGAAACATTTGCTGCCTGTGCAATCAGTGCCGCCCGGTCAATGCTTGGAAATGAACCTGTTAAATAACTGCGTAATGAACTTTCCCCAACCCCGCATTTTTTTGCGAAAGCATTTGTCGACTCTCCGGCAAAAGACTCTCTTAGCCGGTAAGCAAACTGCTCAGAGTCAACCAGCGGCATATCTGAATTGTTGGAATGGAAATTAGATTTCGGCATGACACGCCCATAAGTATTTGATTTTTTTAAGAGCAGATTGATAACAAGTTCGCAATATTAACCGAACTCAGTCAGATATTCAAAATAAATTTAACTTTCCTCTTGCCTGTATCGCAAAATAAACCTAACATTCGCAAAAACAAACGAAATAAAATCAAGTAACTATCCACCCTTTCGCACTGATAAATAGCCTTCTTAGGCAAAATCTCGCTGTATATAGCGAACGACAGTATTAATAAACGGAATGCTCGCAATAAGCCGCGCCTCATAGCGCTGCTAACTTAGCCTTCCCGACCTGTAAATGTCCACGCCCCGGTCAATATCATCAAACCGGTGGTTACCCTTCATCGCTTGCAATAAAGGACTATCAACATGCAAAACGTTACACAACATAAAACCAGCTCTTCAACCGATTTCTCAGCAGACCTGCTACGCCGCCTGGAAGATATTCCCGAAGAAGTACAAAAAAAATGGCCTAAGGATCTGTCAGCCCTGATCGATATCTATAGCGCCTCATTACTGCGTAATGGCTACAACCAGCAGGAAGCCAGCAAAATCAGCCACATGCTGTTAGCAGAACAGGCGGTGTACTGCGGAGGCCGTTATTTTTACCTTCCCAAGCCTGATGCACTTAAAAAGGCTGTCAGAGATGTAGAAATACACCGCGACTGGAGCGAAAGAAACATGTTACCGGAAGCGCTGGCAGCCAAATACCAGCTCAGCAATACCCATATCTATCGCATTCTGAAACAACAACAAAATTATCGCCGTCACACACGTCTGAAACAGAACAACGGATAACACCACTATTACCGACTGACAGCCTGGCACCTGAATATCTAACTCAGGTTAATCCTTCCAGCCGGGCTGTAGCACTAACCTTTCCCCTGTCATTCATTCAATACAACTTACAGGGAGCATTATGTCTGATTGTATTTATTACCTGAGCCAACGCTCACAAAACAAACTTGCACAGGCCCACCCGGACCTGCGCAAAGTAATTGAACTGGCCATTCAATACACGCCGGTTGATTTTACCGTACTCGAAACAGTTCGCAGCTCACAGCGTCAGCAACAACTTATCGATGCAGGACACTCACGTACAAGTAACAGCCGACACCTTGCCAGAACACCAAAATACAGCCCTGATCTTGGATCGGTTTCTCATGCTGCCGACCTTGGCGCATTAGTAAATAACCAACTGAGCTGGAACTGGCCGGATTATTTTCTGATTGCCGATGCTGTTCGGCAAGCTGCGCAAACATTAGAGGTGCCGATTGTCTGGGGTGGGTGCTGGCAATTGCTCGATCACAAAACACCTGCCAAACAGGCTCACCAAAACTACTTAAGCCGGAAAAAAGCCCGGAAACAGCCGGCATTCGCCGATGGCCCTCACTTCGAACTCAGCTGGGAGGCCTATCCAATATGAGTATCTGGAATATTCTCGGTGAACTGGTCAGTCCGGTCAGCAAACTGATAGATGAAATCCACACCTCAGAAGCCGAACGTCTGCAAATCAAAGCAAGCCTGTTCGAAATGCAAACACATATGGCCACGCAGGTCATGGCATACGAAACCCAGTTACTTAAAGCCAAAACCAGCGTGATTACTGCTGAGGCCCAAGGGGCCAGCTGGTTACAGCGTAACTGGCGCCCCATCACAATGCTGACCTTTCTGGCTCTGGTCGTCGCCGACACCTTTGGCCTCACAACCTTCCGCTTAGCGAGTGAAGCCTGGAGCTTATTGCAAGTTGGCCTGGGGGGATATGTGGTCGGCCGGAGCGCGGAAAAAATCATACCCAAAATTACTGAAATCATGAGGAAAGACTGATGCCTGATATTCTTGATCAAGCGGAGTTGCTGGAATCCCGGCAACGTCTGGAAGCACTGTTACACGTGCAACAAAACAATTATGAACCGGAGCAGTATAGCCATAAGGGTGAAGTCATCTGTATCGACTGCGACCTGCCTATACAGCCAAAAAGACTGCGTGCAAAACCCAATGCCGCACGCTGCATTGACTGCCAGGAACTCTGGGAATTCCACCATGTTCGCTAACTGGGATGCTGCCAAGTTCTGGCTGGACGCATCCCAGTGGATCTTTACCCTGGCCACAGCACTGTTTGTCTGGCTACGCACTGGCCAGGACCAGAACCGGCAAAAAATTCAGGCGGTGGATAACCAGCTGGAACAACTGGAGCACCGCATCATCACGATGGAAGAAAACCTGAAACACGCCCCGACCCATGAAGACATTTCCAGCGTCAGGGCTGAAATTGCTGGCATAAAAGCAAATTTGCAGCAGAACACTTATATGCTGCAGCGTGTCCACGACCATCTGATGCAAAAACACTGATTCCTCAGCAATACAGACTCCCTTCCCCTTTGCGCCCTTTCCGGCGCTTTTTTTCGACCATTAACAAAAATGTCTAACTCAGGTTAAACCCGCTGCATTTTTGCCACCGGTATTCTGTGCTCATCAATCGGGAGCACCGGGCAACAGAGCCCACCAGCCCCCTGTAACAAACATCGGCTAAGAGGCTCACGCCAATGCTGGCAAATACCGAAACCACATTAATCAGCACCATCAGCGATACGTTGAGTGCCACAGTGCCAACCATTGCCCGGCACCCGGGACGTTGGGACGCAAAAACCGTTAACACCCTGCTGACGACCGCCCCCGCTATTTACGTCAGCTTTAGTCAGGGCAGCTACCAGGAACTGTGGAGCGATCAGTTACTGGGGCGGTGGCACATTTTCCTGTTTGCCAAACACCTGAACGGTAACGCTTCAGAAATCGGCATCTACCAGATGATTGAACAGCTACTGCCCGCATTACACGGTCTGGAGTTTGGTCAGGAAGACGTCCTGCGACTGAAGCAAATCCGCAACCTTCTCAACTTTAAAAACCTCGAGTTTCAGCTGGATACCAGCAGCGTCAGTGCAGGTATCAGCTGTTACGAAATGATCTTTGAGCTCCCGATGCGCTGGACACAAAACAGCAGCGGCAGCATCGATCCGTGGCAGCGTTATCACGCCACCCACAACGACCTTAACAACAAGCCCCTGGCATCCGGCCAGGCAGAACTTCCGCAAGGAGATTAACCATGAGCAACAAAACCCTGTACCTGAAACCTGCTGAAGGCCTGATGGTACGTATGGAAAACGGTACAGATATGCCAACCGAAGGCTGCGCCGTACCGAACAACAGCTATTACCGCCGACGTCATCTGGACGGTGATCTGATCGTATTTACCCCTACTACAGCCACTGCCCCACAGGAGTCCTGATATGGCAATTTCTTTTGACGCTATTCCCGCCAGCCTGCGTACCCCGGGCGCTTACATCGAATTCAACAATGAACTGGCCGGTGCCACCGGTTTTATGCACAAAGTGTTAGCCTTCGGCCAAAAGCTGAGCACTGGCTCCCAGGCAGCTAACCAGCCTGTTCGGGTTACTAATCCGGCGCAGGCAACCACACTGTTTGGTCGCGGCTCAATGCTGGCCAATATGCTGAGCGCCTTCTTCAAAGCGAACACCGAAACTGAGCTATGGGTTATCGCGCTGGATGATGCATCTTCCGGTGCTAAAGCAGCAGGCTCTGTACAGGTAACAAGCGCGCCTACTGGCAGCGGCACTCTGGAACTGTACATCGGTGGTGAGCGGGTACGGGTCGGCATTACAGCCGGTGCAACTGCAGAAGCCGTCGCCACAGCCATTAACGCAGCCATTAATGCAAAAGCAGATCTGCCGGTCACTGCATCTGTCAGCGCTGCAACCGTTACTGTGACGGCCCGCCACAAAGGTGAAGCCTTTAATGGTCTGGACATCCGTGCCGGTTATTACGGCGAACAAATGCCTGCCGGTCTGGCGCTGACCATCAACGCTCTCAGCTCCGGCAGCGGTAACCCATCCGTCACACCGGCGATCGATGCAATGGGCGATGAGTGGTACAACTGGATCATCAATCCTTACACCGATACAGCCAACCTGATCGCGCTGGAAACGGAGCTGGACTCCCGCTGGGGCCCAATGCGCCAAATCGGTTGCCGCGCCTTCACCGCAATCGCTGGCACACATGCAGCAACCGGTACTTTTGGCCGTACCCGCAATAACCCACACGTCACCTGTCTGGGCACCGGTAGCAGCCCTACTCCGGCTTACATTGCGGCAACCATCAACGCTGCCGTTGCAAGTTTGTCTCTGAGTATTGACCCGGCCCGTCCGCTGCAAACTCTGAAACTGACCGGCTTCCTGGCACCTTCACAGGACAAAACCTGGACTCGCCAGGAACGCAACCTGCAACTGTATGACGGCATCAGTACTTTTACGGTAGACCGCGACGGTACAACCCGTATTGAACGTCAGATCAGCATGTACCAAACCAACAGCGCCGGTCTGGACGATGCCAGCTATCTGGATATCTGTACCCCGGAAACACTGGAACGTATCCGCTTCGAACAGCGCCAGATGATCACTCAGAAATACCCACGTCATAAGCTGGCTGGCGACGGCACCAACTATGGTCCGGGTCAGGCCATCATCACCCCGAAAATCATCCGCGGCGAACTGCTGGCGCTGTATCAGGAAATGGAACTGAAAGGCTGGGTAGAAGATTACTCCGTTTACGACAAACAGCTCATCGTCGAGCGTGACGTCAGTGACCGGAATCGCCTCAACTGGCGCGACACGCCGAACCTGGTGAACCAGGCACGGGTCTTCGCCGGCAAGCAACAGTTCATCGTTTAAGCGTCTGATTACAAGGAAATTTTATGAAAATCGCAAAAAAACTCTACTTCGACATTCCCGGTCTGGGCCGGCTACACGCATCTTCCGGTTCATTCGATCCCGGCGGTGAAAAACGGGATGCAGTCATGACTGATCTGGGCGTCGCCGGTTACACCGAAGAACCCGTCGCACCTACTGTTCAGTTCAAAGTACCCAACATTGCCGGCACTGATTTGAACCAGCTGCGCAATCTGACCAGCGTTAACGTCAATATTCAGGACGATAACGGCCAGTCATGGCTGGTACGCAATGCATGGACATCTCAGCCACCCAAACTGTCCGGCGGCGAAATTGACATGCAAATGACCGGAATTTCTGCAGACCCTGTTAGCTAAAAGGAGACGGGCACATGACTCAACATACGGTAACACTGGAAAAAGGCCTGACAATCGGCGAAGAGCGACACACAAAAGTCGTTCTGCGTGAATTATCAGCCGGCGATCTGATCGCAGCCATGGAAGAATCCGAACGCCTGATCATGGTGCCCGGCGCCAACGGTGCTGAACCGGCACTGGTAACCAGCAACACGCTAATGGGCATCAACACCCTGCGGCGTCAGGTTGCCAGTATCGGCTCCGTTGACGGTCCTATGGAACGGGAGCAGCTCAGCCTGCTTTCCAACAAGGATCTGGAGATTCTGCACCAGGGCGTCGCCGCACTGGATACAGCCATCGTCAATGCGCTTGAGGCGCGGGGGCGATCTGCAGCTGCGGACCAGACAAATTGAACAGGCCATCGTGACACTGTCACTGCGCCTTCACTGGTCCCGCAGCAATTACCTAAACCTTTCCGAGCGGCAACTGATCGGGGTATTTACCTCGGTCAGAACCGCATTAACCCCCAGCGAACAGAGGGCTAATTATGAGCACTTATAATCTGACGCTTGCCGAAGCCCTGAGCGGGCGAGGCGAAGCAAAGCTTGCCAGCACCCTGCCTCTACAAAAACTGGAGACATCCACCAACCTGCAAGCAAGCTATCTGAACCTAAGCCGCGCTCTGGATGGAACTGCTGCTAAATTTCAGCAACTACAAACAAAAATTGATTCAATCCAGATATCCAGTAAGACCTCAGCAAAATCATCTGACCAAACATTTTTGGAACAGATAAATTCTCGCCGCAATCAGATACTACTCGCACCGTTAAAAGGCATAGAGAACGCCGTTAAAGGACTGAGTACTGATAACCAAAATGCACTGATAACGGCAGCAGGTATTATCGCGGCAGGGATTGCAGGGATTGCAGGGATTGCAAAATTTGGCAAACAAGTTCGTACTGTTATTAAAGCCATAGAAAAAAATGGATTTCGGGGAGCTTTAACTGGTAAGGATAATCACAATATCCAGAAAGTTCATGTCGTCGATTGGGACAAATCCGCTATTGCTTTAGTCAGAAACATCGGTACTGGATTCACCTCCGGCCCGGATATTGGCGACAAGGATGGTAAAAAAAATCAAAACAAAAGCAAGTCGCGTCTCGGCAGATTAGGGAATTGGATCAAAAGTATTGGTAGTGGCACTCTTAATACAGGCAAAGCTTTACCCGGAGCAACCGCAGGCATGCTGGGTATTGTAGGCTCTGGCACCTATCTGAAAGCCAAACTTTCTACAGCTGCACAAACAGCTCTAAAAGCCATTACTGATGTCACAAACAAGGCTAAAGATAGCCTGAGCAACTTTTGGTCAGCCGATAAAAAACATAATACTTCAAAAAACCCGACTTCCTCGTCCAAATCAGGACTCAATACCCTGTGGTCTTCAGGAAAAGAAGCTGCTGGCGGACTGCTGAAACAGGCTAAAAAATTCGGCCCGTTCCGAATGCTGGCGGCATACGACCTGTTCACTACCTGGAACAGTGATCAGAGCACCTCACAGAAAATCAAAGACACCGGCAACATCGCAGGCGGTATGGGCGGCGCAGCGCTTGGCGCTGCAATTGGCACGGCCATTTTACCTGGCGTCGGCACGATTATTGGCGGCTTACTGGGAGGCTTCGGCGGTGAGTTAGCCGGCGGAGAACTCTCCCAGAAACTCTCAACCTATCTCGACATCAACGTCAAAGACGACCGCACTGAGGTCAAAGCGCGCAGTGATGCAGCCCAACATACGGACATTTCCGGCAGCACCATGATGGCACACTAAAGGAGAACAATCATGACTTGGCAACAACGTCTACAGCAAGCCTCCTTCCGTGGGGTGAGCTTTCATATCGACACTGCCAGTGGCCAGGGTGGCCGCCGGGTTGCAGTGCACCAGTATCTGAATCAGTCACAACACTGGGCTGAGGATATGGGCCAGACAGCCGCCACCGAACGGCTGCAAATGTTTGTGATCGGTGCTGACTATGATCTGCAGCGGGAAAAGCTGTTTGCCGCCCTGAATTCACCGGGCGCAGGCAAACTGATCCACCCGTATCTGGGGAGCATGTACATTCAGGTAAAAGATTTCAGCTGGACAATATCAACCCGTAAGGGGGGCTATTGTCAGATTGACCTGAACTACGTGCACGCCGGTAAAAGGCAATACCCGGTTGCAAAACTGACCAGCAAACACCAACTGGAACAAAGCTGTGACAGCAGCAAAGCTGCCGTCATGAAAGACTTTGAAGCAGTCTTTAAATTACAGCGCCAGGCACAGTTTGTTCAGGATGCTGCCGCCCGCCAGATTAACCGGTTAACAACAGAAATCCGTACTGCCGGAGAGCAGGTGCAGGCGATTGTGCAAGCAGCGGGCAATGCTGTTCAGACACTCACCAGCACTGTTCAGAGCGCTGCTGAATTAGCGCAGTCACCGGCCCACATACTGAAGACTCTGGATGACCAGCTTAATCAGGCATTCCAGGCAACCCGCGATATTGATGACCTGTTCAGCCAGTATCAACAGTTCAGCGGGGAATTAGTGACTGTCGCACCGGTTAATAAAACCGATACTCCCAGCCGTCAGCAACTGGCTGTCAATCAGAACGCCCTGAATCAAAGCACTGTGGCATTAGCCTGCATCCGTATGGCCCGGAACATCAGCCAGCTGGGGACACCTTTCAGTACTTACAGCCAGGCAATTGCTGTACGGGATGTATTACTTAGTCAGTTGGATACGGTGATCGAGCAAAGCAGCGATGCCGCTTACGGGCCGTTATCTGAGCTGCAAACCGCCCTGATCCGGCATATTGAAACCGTTGCTCCCGGGCTGCAGCAAATCCGCAGCATTGAATTACAACAGGCAGAGCCCGCTCTGGTAACAGCTCATCGACTGTACGGTGATATCCAGCGCACCACGGACCTGATCAGCCGCAACAATATCAGCCACCCGGGTTTTATGCCTGCAGGACACTCTCTGGAGGTGCTGCTATGAAAGATGAACTGATTCTGCTTATTAACGGCCGTACGCATCAGGGCTGGAACAGTGTAAGTATCACCCGTTCCATTGAGCAGGGTACACATCGCTTCAACGTATCACTGACCGAGCAGGCACAGTCAGTGAATCAGCCTCACCTGATTCAACCCGGTGCAGCCTGTCAGCTTTACGCCGGAGAAGAGCTGGTCACCAGTGGTTACATTGATGACATTGAACGCAGTTACGACAGCACCCAGCACAGCGCGTCTATCAGTGGCCGCTCTAAACTGGCGGATTTGGTTGACTGCTCTTCCACCGGAAAACAACAAACCAAAGGCCGCAGCCTAAAGGACGTCGCTACAACCTTATGTCAGCCCTTCGGCATTGACGTAAAAGTTGACCCGAGTGCCACAGAAGCGACAAAAATTCTCAGTAAAGATTCGACGCTGGATAACGGCCAGCCCATCTGGGAATTTCTTGAACAACTGGCACGCCAGACAGGCGTACTGCTGATCTCAGATGCTGATGGCAATCTGCTGATCACCCGAACCCGTACTCAGGAGACAGATACGGCAATAAACCTGGGAACCAATGTAACCTCTGCCAGCGGCTCATTCAGCCACCGGGATCTGTTCAGCGAATATATCGTGACGGGGCAGCATCCGAATATTAACGGCCAGGACGCCCGTGATAATCAGTCCCGCGGATCGTTTAAGACCGGGCGAGGACGTTACCGCCCCACTGTCATCAGTGCGGATAATCCGGTTGATAACGAGGAATGTAAGCGCCTTGCCCAGTGGCATAACAACGTCCGCCGTGGCCGTAGCGAGACCATCACTTACACCCTTTCCGGCTGGCGACAAACCGCGACAGGCAGGCTCTGGACACCCAATGAACTGATTAACGTGAATGACGCTGTTCTTGGCCTGAAAGATACCCGGCTTCTCATCACCGAAGTGACCTTCTCCGCGAACAATCAGGGCACGACCACCCGGCTAAAACTGATGTCACCAAAAGCATTCCTGTTACCGGAAACCGGCAAAACACCCGTTGTCAGCCAACCGGCTCCGGCCGCTGACCCACACAGCGGTGCAGCTTTCGATGAAGCGGGGTACTTCATATGAATCAGTTCAATCCTCATCAACTGGTCCGGGCGATTCAGGCATTTACCGCGCCTTTAAGCCGGAAGCTGAAAATCATCCTGCAACGGGCTGTTTTAGTTAGGGCCGGTTATCGGGGAAAACGTCGCTTACTTCAGCTGCAGGTTGAAGGCGACCAGACCCTGGCGGATATCGAGCACCTGGAGCCTTTTGGATTTACCAGCCATCCGCTGAATGGCGCAGAAGCGGTTGCTTTGTCATTCAACGGTAACGGCAGCCATACCGTTGCATTACTGATTGGCGATGCCCGTTACCGGCTGGAGGTTACTGAAGGCGAGACCGCTATCTATAACCAGCAGGGTGACAAAGTCCATATCAGGGCTGACCGGAGTATCGAAATTCAGTCAGCAAACAAGGTGCTGGTAAATGCTCCGGAGCTGTATTGCAGCGGTGTCATCAGGGCACAGGACGTCATTTCGCACAGTAACGTCAGCCTGATTAATCACCGGCACAACGAAACCAATGGTGCGACAACCCATAAGGCAAATCCATCATGAAGCAAACCACCATGCCGGCCCTGGGCTGGCACTCAACCCATCAACAACTTGATCTGAAACCCGCCCCCGCTGACCAACTGAGCTGGCTGCAAAACGCCGTCACAATTTCCCTGTTTACGGATGCCCGGGCCAGCCAGGAAGAAGCCGGAAATCAGCAAGACTTACGTGGCTACTGGGGTGACTCAGAACTGCCAGACGGTGAAAGCCTGGGGAGCAAACTCTGGCTGTTACAGCGGGAAAAAGTCACCCGTGACGTCATCAGCAAAGCCCGTGATTTTGCCGAAGAAGCGCTGCAATGGCTGGTTGAAGAAAACCATCTGCTAAACCTGCAGGTCAGTGCCGAACGTACTGGCCTGGACAGCATTGCATTCCAAATTGACTGCCAACTTCCCGAAGGCAACTGGATCAACCTGTTCCGGGAACATCAGTTGGCACTGACAGCAACAGGAGGCTCACATGCCCTTCAGTCGTAAAACCCTGCCCCAGCTGCGCCAGCAAATCGCAGTCGATATCGAACGCTACAGCGGTCAGGCCGCCAGCAGCCGGGGCGACATCTATTATCCTCTGGCGCAGGCCGTTGCCGGTGCGGTGCATGGTCTGCACGGTCACCTGCAATACACCGTTGAACAGCTGTTTGACCAGAGCGCTGATGACACTAACCTGCTACGCCGGGCGGCAGAAATGGGTATCTACCGTTTGCCAGCCAGTCGCGCCAGCGGTCTGCTGACGCTGACCGGCAACAACGGTGTCAGCATTCCAACGGAGACTCTTCTGCAGGATGACAACCAGAAAATTTATCGCAGTACACAAACGGTCAGCCTTACCAACGGCACTGCCAACCTGCCAGCAGAAGCGGTTGACGCAGGCGCTGCAGGCAATCTGACATCCGGTACAACACTCCAGTTTATTACGCCGGTCTCCGGGGTGGATACTCAGGCCAGCGTGACCAGCCTTAGCGGGGGTGCCGATGCGGAAACCATCAGCCGGGTTCGGGAACGCTTAGCTGAACGCCGCAAACATCCACCAATGGGGGGCAGTGCTCAGGACTATATCGCCTGGACCAAAAGTGCCCATGCAGACATCACCCGCGCCTGGTGTACACCGAATGCTCTGGGTCTGGGAACAGTCGTAGTTCGCTTTGTCACCGACAATCTGGCGACACCTATTCCGACTCAGGCACATATCGATGCGGTAAAAACACAGCTGGAATCAGTACGCCCGGCGGGTATGAAGCGTTTAGAAGTCTACGCCCCGGCAGCCAAAGCATTACATCTGACCTTAACCCGGCTAAGCCCGAATGACGATAAAACCCGTACCGCCATTACTGCAGAGCTGAAAGACCTTCTGCAGCGGGAAGCAAAACCCGGTGGCACCATCTATCTGAGCCAGATTAACGAAGCGATTTCCCTGGCGACAGGAGAACGTGATCACCGAATCAGTCTGACGGATGACTTTACCTGCGCGGCAGGCGAATTTCCGATTCTGGGAGACATCACATGGCCAACAGCATAGACGCTTACCGCGACCAGCTGCTCGCCCTGTTACCGCAGGGGCAGGCCTGGCCCAAACACGCCGACAGTGAACTGGCTAAGTTGCTTCAGGGTATCGCCCATGAACTGCACCGAACCGAAAAACGGGCTGAAGATATTCTCGACGAAGCGCACCCCAGCAAAGCCTTTGAGGTGTTTGAAGAATGGGAAACGATGCACGGTTTACCGCACGCGTGCGGTGGTAGCCAGAACTTTCAGGAACGGCGCAGCGCGCTGATTCAGGCTTACCAATCCAGAGGCGGACAAAGCCGAGAGTTTTTTATTGCCCTGGCAGCACTCCTTGGCTTCCCAATCACCATTACTGAATACCGTGAACGGCTGCACGGCGACAGTTTCAGCGAAGTTTTCGGTAATGAAGACAGCAACTACATCTGGCAAGTGAATGCGCCCACCCTGAACTATCAGGAACGGCACTTCGGCCAGCCCCACGGTGACGTCTACCGCAGCTGGAGCAACCAGCGTCTGGAGTGCGTTCTGCAACGCCTGGTTCACGCCCACCGTTTAATGACATTCAGTTATCACTAACAGGAGAACACGATGGATTATCCTAAATCCGACGCCGGTGCCCGGCTAAAAAACGGTAAATTTACCGACGGCGACCCCGTCAACAACATCCCCCCAAGTAAAGACTCAGCGGTCTATCAGAATATGGTGTTTGATGAGCTGATCAATGCCATCACTGAGGGTGGAGCCACACCTGACGCGACTAAATCTGATCAGCTTGCTGGCATTATTAGGCAATTAAAATCAGGAAGCAGAATCCTTGGAGAGCCTTTCTGGCATTTAGGAGAGACTCCTCCAACAGGCGCTCTCTTTTTTGCGGGTCAGCTTTTATCCCGTTCAGACTACCCAGAATTATGGGCAGCCCTAAACACCCCAGAACGAAATATAAATCTGATCACAGACACTGAATGGCTGGCTGGGCAGATAGGCTGTTGGTCAACTGGTGATGGCGCTACGACATTTAGAGCACCCGAACTTCGCGGTGAGTTTATCCGTGTTTTTGATAATGGTAGAGGCATCAATCAAGAACAGCAGATCGGTGGGTTTGAAGATCAAGATACGAGATTTTATAAAGCCACTGCAAATGGATCAAATGCATATAACCATTATTCTGGTGGCCCCTATGGTGGTGCATTTGCAGGTAAAGACACCGATTCAGCAAAATACACTCTGGATCGCACTATTTATACATGGGATGAAACACACGATACCAAGCCACGCAGTATTGCATGGCCCTTAGCCTTCTACTTCGAATAAGGATATGTTCTATGCAATTACATCACTTTAATCAACATACTCGTATATATACCCACGGCTCTTCAGCCATGCCTAACCCAAAGCAACCGGGCCAATACTTCGAACAGGCTTTCACCACTCCAGATTCTGTTCCGAACTTACAAAAAAATCAGATCGCTATCCGTAATAAAGAAAACACTGCCTGGGAAATATCTGAAGACTGGCGTGGTACGGTCTGGCACAAACTCACTAAAGAAGCTGTTGAATACTCAGAAACAGGCCCACTGCCTGATCACCTTACCACCATCGAACCCGGTGAATTTGATGAATGGCAGGAAGACAAGTGGGTAACAAACCTGACCCAAAAACTGGCGGCCCAAAAAGCCACACTTATTCAACAACTCGAAACCGATGCCTCATTGGCGCGCCTGCAAGCCAGTAATGCTGCTGATATTTCTGTAACCGTTGGCTGGGCCGAAAAAGCCCGCCGTGCTGAACGCGCAATCGCCGGTATGGGAACCGCTGCAGACTTAGCTGCTCTGCAGGCAGAGGCAACAGCCCGGAACCTGGGTGAAACACCTGAGCAACTGGCACAGCTGCAACTGAAAAAAGCCAACGCCTTTAGCTTAAAAACCGCCATCATTGACGGCTGGTTTAAAGCTTCAGGTAAACAGGTTGCTGCCATGGAAGATCCGGCTGAAGCAGAAGCATTACTGATTAGTTTTAAGCAAAACCTCGACACCCAGCTGGCTTCTAATAGCTAAGGTTCCACCCCTTCACCCTTTCTTCATAAGGCAAACCTGTCTTGCTGATCATCACCAGCAATGGGATTCGTTTGCCTTTTTTTCACCAAAAACAGGAGAATTCATATATGGATTACCCAACATCCGACGCCGGTGCCCGACTTCATAACGGCAAATTCACCGACGGTGACCCGGTCAATAATATTCCACCAAGTAAAGACTCTGCGGTCTATCAGAATATGGTGTTTGACGAACTGCTAAATGTTATATCCAGCGCAGGGCTAACTCCCGATGAGCTACAAGATAATCAACTGTCAACAGCAATAAACACTTTAATATCAAATAGCTCAAAAGGTCTGTCAGAAGGTGACTTACCGGATTTACCATCCTTCGAACGTCTGAACTCACTAAACGGTTATCAAAAGCTTCCAGGTGGCTTAACCATTCAATGGGGACGGGCAGACAATATTGCTATTAATAACACCGGCCACCCAATAGTTTTCCCGTTAGCCTTTGAAAATGAAGTTTTTCACATAGGTTGCCAATGGATAAGGAAAACAGCCATCAGCGGCACAATAGAAGTGTTAGTACGAAAAGAATCAATTTCCCCAACGGGCTTTACCGTGGAAATGGATTACGACTCAAACACTTATGGCAGTGACTCAAGCATCAGTTTTATTGCGATAGGATATTAATCATGAATACTTTTTGGTGGAATGGTGGATTTTACGTACGCGAAACTGAAGTAGGAAAAGGGCTCCCAGGAGCCGTGGAAATATCACAAGAACAATACACAAAGCTATTAACAGCACAATCCGAAGGAAAAAGAATCGTCAGTGATTCTAAGGGACAACCGGTCCCCCTGAGGGCTTACGAATACCTTGAAAATGATATTGTACTCTTTGATACTACAAAAGAGTTTCAGGACGCTCAGCATAAAGCAGTTAACTCTATAAAAACATTTGCCAACGGGATTCGGCAATCTATATCCGATCATCCTGATCATTATGAAATTATAAGTTGGGCTAATAAAACCGAACGAGCCGAACGTCTTCTTTCCGGCAAAGGATCATTAACAGATCAGCAGATAGTTCAAATTGAAGCACAAAAACGTGACCGCAATGAAAGTGTTGCCATGCTGGCTAGCAAGCAACGAGATAAAGCTGAAAGACACGCGATGCAATTGGCAGTTATTGACGGTCTTATAGCCGATGCAAAAATTCAAATCCGCACGGCGAGTAATATCGCTGACCTAGAACCCATCCTGAAGCAGTTCAAAGCTTCGCTGAATGAAGAACTGAAAGCTTTAACAACACAACAACAGTCTCAGCAAACCTCTGAATCAAACCTAGTAACTAAAACCATTCAGAAACTCCGCAACATTTTCCATCTCTGAAACTAAAAACGGGCAGCAATCAAACTGCCCTTTTTTACCAATTCAACTCAACTGAATTCAGGCTTGCGCCCTTCCAGAAATGCTGCCATACCCTCTTCCCGGTCCGGGGTTGAAAAGCTCAGGCCGAATACGTCACTTTCCATCACGCAGGCATTATCCAGATCCAGGTCCTGGCCACGCTGAACCAGTTGTTTGGTCAGTTGCACGGCGGTCCGGCTCTTCGTGGCAATCTGTCCCGCAAGCTTAACCCCTTCATCCAGCAAGTCTGCCTGTGGATAAACATGGTTCGCCAGCCCTCTTTGCAGGGCCTCATCAGCATTCATCATGCGGCCAGTGGTCAGCAGCTCCATTGCCATGCCACGGCCCACCAGACGGGTCAGGCGCTGGCTGCCGCCAAAGCCCGGTGTAACCCCGAGATTTACTTCCGGCTGGCCAAAGCGGGCATTTTCCGCCGCCAGAATGAAGTCACAGCTCATCGCCAGTTCACAGCCGCCACCAAGGGCATAGCCGTTCACCAAAGCGATCACCGGCACCGGCAGATTTTCCAGCTTACGGAATACCGCCATGCCCTGTTCAGCAAAATACTTACCTTCCAGTGCAGTAAGCTGCTTCATATGAGCGATGTCTGCCCCGGCCACGAATGCCTTTTCACCGGCACCGGTGATCAGCAGTACCCTGACATCATTCGCCTTCGCCACCAGATTCAGCGCCTGATCAAGCTCTGCCAGAATCTCTGCGTTGAGTGCATTCAGCACTTTCGGCCGGTTAATTGTCAGCTGGCAGATTCCATCAGCGTGCTGCTCCAGCAAAATATTTTGCCAGTGCGCTGTTTCCTCTGTTACTTGAGCTAAACAAACCGGTACCTGACTATTCATAGCTAAAGAACCCCCGGCCGGTTTTACGGCCCAGATAGCCGGCATCCACCATTTGCACCAATAGCGGACACGGACGGTACTTGGAATCTTTAAAACTGTCGTAAAGAACATTCATAATGCTAAGGCAGGTATCCAGACCGATCAGATCAGCCAGTGCCAGCGGCCCCATCGGATGACTCATCCCCAGATGCATAACGGTGTCGATTTCTTCCGCTGACGCCAGCCCTTCATGCAGGCAAAACATCGCTTCATTCAGCATCGGCAGCAAAATCCGGTTAGCCACAAAGCCCGGAGCATCTTTCACATCGACCGGCACCTTGCCCAGCTTCTCGGCCAGCGTCTGCACGGTATTGAACACAGCATCTTCCGTTTGCAGGGCACGGATGACTTCCACCAGCTGCATCATCGGCACCGGATTCATGAAGTGCATACCGATTACCTGCCCCGGCCGTTGTGTGCCGGCGGCAATCCGGGTAATAGAAATTGAGGATGTGTTCGTGGCCAGAATCGCTTCAGGCTTGCAGACCGTATCCAGCCCGGCAAAGATCTTCGCCTTAATGGCTTCGTCTTCACTGGCGGCTTCCACAACGATATCCACATCCGCCAGCCCGGCAATATCCGTGGTCACGCTGATCAGTGCCAGCGCTGCCTCAGCATCTGTCTGGCTGATTTTTTCTTTTTTAACCATCCGGGACAGGCTGCTACTGATGCTGGCCCGGCCCCGCGCCAGTGCTTCTTCATTCAGGTCACACAGAACCACCGGCAAACCGGCAGTTGCCGCAACCTGGGCAATACCTGCCCCCATCTGACCGGCGCCAACCACGCCCATCGTTGTTATTGTCATGGCTGTATTCACTCTTACTGCGTTTAAAAGATCTATTTAGGCATTGCCGCCCGGCGGCGACAATCCCCTCTGAAGGTAGGCGATTATGTTTGCATCCTGCTGTCTGGCTTATACTGCAGCACAACCAAATATTCCAGGCCGTCCGAAACAGTCCCAAAATGCACCTGAATATAACCGTTCCCGGACAATCCACATTTGTATATCAAAAATAGGACAAATGTATCACCGGTGTTTTATTGTCTGTTAATTAGGTAAAATCCAGTCAATCTGTGCGAAACGGGCACATACATTCGGCAACGCCGCCACGCCCTGAGTACAGAAGCCGTTCAGTTTAGTAAACCGTCCGAATTCTTTTGCGAGAACAGCACTGCCATGAACACGACAAACCGGATTGCGGACGCCAACAGCGCCCTGAAAGAAATCTCAGCACAGTATCCTCAATTGACTCCCCAGTTAAAAAAAGCTGCTGATTACGTACTTGAGCAGCCTGTAAACGTTGCTCTGCTGTCAATCCGCAAGAGCGCAGAGGTAGCCGGTGTCACGCCTTCAACTCTGACCCGGCTGGCAAAATCCGTTGGCTTTGAACGCTACGACAGCTTCCGACAGCTGTTTCAGGTGGCCGTCAACACCCGCCAGCCAGCCTCTTACTTCAGCGACCGTGCGCAGTACTTGCAGGATATGGCCAGTAACAGCCCGGAAAACAAAGTATTCTTTGAATTTGCTGATTCGGCATTCAGTAATCTGGAGCAGCTCTTTCAGGAGGATACCCGTAATAAGCTGCAACAGGCGGCCCCGCTGGTGATAAACGCCCGGAAAGTATTCGCACTCGGGTTTCGGGATACCTTTACCTGCGCCTACCACTTTACCTATGTAGGCAGCATTGCCTTCCCGCATATACAGCTGATCCGGGGTTATCAGGGTACTCTGCTCAGTGAGCTTGGGGAGATTCGTCAGGATGACGTGGTCGTCGCGTTCTGCTTTGAGCCTTACACCACAGAAACCGTTCAGGCGATCAGCATAGCCCGTAACGCCGGCGCAAAAATCATTGCCATCACCGACAGTCTGCGTTCACCGATTGCCAGTGGTGCAGAAATTACGTTCTCCCTGAATAACGATACGCCCCATTTTTTCCCGACACTGACGTCATCCATCGCACTGATGGAGGCACTGCTGGCAGAATGTGTCTCCATTGGCAGCCAGGAAATGGTCGGCAACATTAATCGGTTTGAAGAAAACATCCGACACCTGGGCGGCTATCACGAAAGTTGAGCCAAGCCAGATGAATCGCTCGGGCTAGTAACCCAACCCAAACGCAACATACCCCACCAACAGCGCCGGAATGGCGCTGTAAACCGTGGCATACAGCGACGCTTTCGGCGCCAGCGCCAGCGCCGGAAACAGGGCATCTCCGTCATTACCGATAGCATTTGCCAGCTGAGCAGATAAGGGCACGATTCCCTGTAAATAGAGCGTCGTCATGATAATCTGCGGGCCACAACCAGGTATAAAACCGACCGCAACCGCCAGCAAAACTGTCAGGTAACCCAGGCTGCTGAACAGGCTCTGCAGATCAAAACCGGTGAAATACACCAACAGTTCAAAACAAAGGAATCCGGCAATCACCCAGGAGGTAACAAAGCTGGTTTCACTGGCGACCATATCCACCAGCCGGTGCGGGTTATGTTCAACATCCGTATGGGCCACGGCCCAGCTGTAATTCGCCGGCTGACTGAACCATAACAGCAGGCTTACCACAGCCCCGCAGAATCCCAGCCAGGTCGCCGGATGATACGCGCTCCACTGACCGAATAAGCTGTCCGGTTCCACCTGAAACGCCGCCAGAACTCCCAGAACCAACCCGGGCAATAACAGCAACCGCCACATCCAGGATAAGGATGCGGGCACTGCTCCCTGGGTCAGGCTGCAGGGCACCGTCACCTGATGCGCATTCTGCGGCAATTCCGGGCGCAGAAAGCTCTCGCCATGTATCGCCTGAATGAGATAACCAAATAATACCCCTGCCCCCAGCGAAACAATTAAGACCAGCAGTGCGGTCTGTGGCTCACGGGCCAGCAGCAGAAAACTGGCATCGCCCATGGTGGATATCAACACCGTTACCAGAGCTGCAAACCCAACCCGGCCATGAACAAACTGCGTCACGACGATGATCGCGCCGCCACAGCCCGGCAACACACCCAGTACAGCAGCTATCGGCACCTGTAACTGACGGTGACTGTTCAGATAGCCAATCAGGTCAGCCCCCAGATAATGCTGAGCAGAATAAATCAGCAACAGGGAAAGAGCGACAAATACACTGACCGCCAGATAGGCATCACTCAGGGTGCTGACAACCAGCCACAGCAGTTCATTATTCACCGCTCCCTGTACCCAGCCGACCCCCAGTGCACCTGCTGCAAGCAGGGTAAACAGGGCACCTTTTGAAACCGGCAACGGCCGTTGCCAGAATCGTCCGGCGACGGCACTTACCGCATTCATTGTGTCACCGACCCGCTGAGATACTCCTGCACCAGCAGATTATGCTGAATATTCTCATTGAGAAGTGCATACGCCAGATCGAACACCTTATAGTTGTAACCGATCGTCATCGCACAGATAGCTTGCTGATAATAGATAGAGGTTTTTTCTGCTTTCTCGATCTGTCCCAGCAAACAGCAGGATGTATCAGTATCCGGCGGTAACAGCGCCAACTGATAGCTTGGTGCGTCATGCCCGTCCGGATGTTCCTGTAATACGCGAATACACTCCTGAAGCGTCAGAAAGTGACTCAAATCCTCTTCATAAGCAGAGTAAGCAAGATCACGGAACCCCAGCCGGGCTTCATCCAGCTCGGCAGATTTTACCTGACGATACAGGCTGCAGGTCAGCAGTTCATTCTGAGCCGCTTTCTGCAGCGCCTCTATCACAAGATCCTGCCGGTAATCCGGCTGAGGATACGCCTCAATACGGTTAAGGGAATTCATAGAATCTGTACCACCACACACTTAACAATAATGATAATAATTATCATTAACATAGCAAAGAGTTGATACTGATGCCACAGCCGGGCCGGATGAAACCCTGATTAATGTGTAAAAAACTGGCTACAGAAACCATAAATACCAAAAAAGCCGGTAAAAACCGGCTTTTTAACAGGGCAAATAAGCCAATCGCTCAGCGAATGACCAGCACCGAACGGTCGGCGGTCTGAACCACTTTCGCCGTGACGGAGCCCATCATCATTTTTTCCATGCGCCCATGTTTAAGTGCACGGATTAAAATCAGATCGGCGTCAATGTCCTCTGCCCGGGCCACGATCCGTTTTGGCACTTTGCCGGCAGTCACCCAGACCGATACATTCATCTCTTTAACAAGAAACGTATCTGACAGCCGGGTCAGTTCTGCCCGCATCGTATCCAGCGCCTGCTTAACCATATCCTCCGGGAAATACGAGGCCACCAGCGGCATTTTAAAGCCCGGCAGAACCGCCAGCAGTTCCACCTCCATGCCCGGGGCGACATAGTCATTCAACGCCAGCAACGTCGCTTCTGTACCTTTGGCATCCTGCAGATCCACTGCAACCAGTAATTTCTTATACATAGATAATTATCCCTGTTTCCGACGGCGGGTCTGCAACCAGCCCAAACCAAACAGCACCAGCAGCGCAGGAATAAACATCAGCTGCTTAGCCGGCCGGTCAGCGGTTACTTCAATACTGTTAATTTGCCAGTCAAAATCGATACCCACCGCCTCAGCATTGCTGCCAAAGCCCACCTGATCAACCACGACATTGCCTTCATCTTCCCGCAGGAACAGGCCTGCAGCCTCAACTCTGGCACTGGCAGTATCAGCCGCCGGTATAGGCAATTCAACAATCTTGCTGACCAGATTACCGTCAATGGTTTCACCGCTCACCGCCAGCCTGAGTTTCTGATCAGCAGGCAACGCCTCAACCACAGTGGCAATTTCTGTCGCGGCAACACTTTGCACCGGAGGGTAAATTTCGTCCCACCAGAAACCCGGCCGGAACATGGTAAATGCCACCAGCAGCAGAATAATGGTTTCGTACCAGCGGGTTTTCACCAGCCAGAATCCCTGAGTTGCGGCAGAAAACACCAGAATGGCAATCACCGAGCTGACAATCACCATCAACAGATGGAATACCCCCTGTATGTCAATTAACAGCAACTCTGTGTTGAAGATAAACATAAACGGCAGGATCGCTGTCCGGATATCATAGGTGAAACCCTGGATACCGGTTTTAATCGGGTCACTGCGGGCGATTGCCGCCGCAGCAAAGGCTGCCAGCCCCACCGGTGGTGTATCATCCGCCAGTATCCCGAAGTAAAACACGAACAGGTGAACCGCAATCAGCGGTACGATTAAGCCACTCTGTGCTCCCAGCGTCACAATGACCGGTGCCATCAGGGTCGAAACCACAATATAGTTCGCCGTGGTGGGCAGGCCCATGCCCAGAATCAGGCTGATCACCGCCGTGAAAATCAGCATCAGAATGATATTACCGCCGGAAATAAACTCCACAAACTCAGTCATCACCAGACCGATACCTGTCAGGGTCACCGTGCCGACAACAATGCCCGCTGCGGCAGTCGCCACCCCGATACCGATCATATTACGGGAACCGGTCACTAACCCTTCAAGCAGATCATCCACCCCCTGCTTAATCCGCTGCCCCAGAGCGGTTTCACCCCGGTAAAACGCTTTAATCGGTTTATGCGTCAGGACAATGAAGACCATAAAAACAGTCGCCCAGAAAGCCGACAGCCCCGGCGAAAGGCGCTCTACAGTTAAGCACCAAACCAGCACCACAACCGGCAAGAGAAAATACAGACCGGACTTAACGGTCGGGCCGGGCTCCGGCAATTCAACCACCGGGGAATCAGGATCATCCATTTCCAGTTCCGGATGACCGGAACAAAATTTCAGCAGGCCCAGATACACCGCCAGAATACCGATACCCAGTATCGGGCTGGCCCAGGCCCCCATCACATCCTTAGTCCAGCCGACACCGTAATACACCGCCATCGACAACACACAGACGCCAAGAATAATCCCCGCCCAGCTCAGCAATGCCTGCGCCAGGGTCGGTTTATAACGGCGCGGTAAGCCCTGCATACCGGCCTTCATCGCCTCAAGGTGAACGATATAAATCAGCGCGATATACGAGATCAGTGCCGGCAAAATGGCATGGCGGATCACATCGATATAGGGAATACCCACGTACTCCACCATCAGGAACGCTGCGGCCCCCATGATAGGCGGTGTTAGCTGACCGTTAGTGGAAGCTGCCACTTCCACAGCACCGGCTTTACTGCCGGGAAAGCCTACCCGCTTCATCAGCGGAATGGTAAAGGTACCGGTCGTCACCACGTTCGCAATAGAAGAACCGGAGATCAGCCCGCTCAGGCCTGACGACACCACGGCGGCCTTCGCCGGTCCGCCTCGCATATGGCCCAGCAACGAGAACGACACCTTAGTGAAGTAGTTACCGGCCCCGGCTTTTTCCAGTAGCGCGCCAAACAGCACGAACAGGAATACGAAGCTGGTCGATACTCCCAGCGCCACCCCAAAGACCCCTTCGGTAGTCAGCCACTGGTGTGACATCGTCTTATTCAGGCTGGCCCCTTTGTGAGCGATAACATCCGGCATGTACGGACCGCCAAAGGTATAAACCAGAAAGACCGCCGCCACCACCATCAGCGGTGGCCCAAGGGCACGGCGAGTTGCTTCCAGCAGCAACAGCATACCGGCCACAGCAAAAATCAGATCAGCGGTGACCGGCGCACCGGCACGGTTAGCCAGTTCCGCATGAAAGATCACTAAATATAAGGCACTGAAAGCGCCGAGCAGTGCAAAGCCCCAGTCCTGCAGCGGAATATAATCTTTGGGAGAGCGGCTCAGCGCCGGGTACGCCGTAAAGGCCAGGAAGATAGCAAAGCTCAGATGTATCGCCCGCGCCTGGGTATCGTTGATGACGCCAAAATTAAACACGAAAGGCAGCGGCGAGGCGTACCATAGCTGGAACAGTGCCCAAAGCAGGGCCACTGACCAAAGTAAGGTTTTCGCAGCCCCGGCCGGTGCCCGGGCCCCGGAATCCGTCTGCGCAACAATGTCTTCAGCAGATGGCTGTTCACCCGCACCGGCAGAGTGGTGATTATTATCAGTCACAGTAATTTCCCCATGTACGCTAAGGGAAGTTACGCACCGGCCCACAAAGGTTCGGCACGTAACAGTCCAACAAAAAACGGGGCCCGGTCGCCAGGCAAAATGATTACCGGTTCCCTGCGACCCCGTCAGATCAGATGCAACAGCGAATTACATCAGACCTGCTTCTTTGTAGTACTTAGCAGCACCCGGATGCAGCGGCGCTGACAGACCATCACTGATCATTTCTTCTTTCTTCAGGTTCGCAAATGCCGGGTGTAACTTACGGAAAGTATCGAAGTTTTCGAATACCGCTTTAACCACCGCATACACCACGTCATCAGGCACAGCAGTTGAAGAAACAAAGGTTGCACCCACACCGAAGGTGGTGGTGTCGCCATCGTTTCCGCGGTACATGCCCGCCGGAATGGTCGCAGTACGGTAGTAGCTGTTATCAGATACCAGCTTGTCTACAGCAGAACCGGTCACATTTACCAGTTTGCTGTCACAGGAAGTGGTCGCTTCTTTAATGGCACCACTTGGATGGCCTACTGTGTAGATCATTACGTCGATCTTGTTATCACACAGTGCGCTGGCCTGCTCAGATGCCTTCAGCTCAGATGCCAGAGCAAAATCTGCATTGGTCCAGCCCATGGTTTCCATCAGCACTTCCATCGTACCGCGCTGGCCAGACCCCGGGTTACCGATGTTAACCCGCTTGCCTTTGATGTCTTCAAAGTTGGTAATGCCGCTGTCAGCCCGCGCCACGACGGTGAACGGCTCAGGGTGAACAGAGAACACCGCACGCAGATCTTTGTTGGCACCGGCATCAGCAAACTTGCTGGTACCGTTGTATGCATGGAACTGCCAGTCAGACTGAGCAACGCCCATGTCCAGCTCGCCGGCACGGATAGTATTCAGGTTATAAACAGACCCCCCGGTACTTTCTGTTGAACAGCGTACACCGTGGTCTTTACGGCCCTTATTCACCAAACGGCAGATTGCCCCCCCCGTCGGATAGTAAACACCGGTCACGCCGCCGGTACCGATCGTGATGAATTGCTGATCAGCCGCCTGAGTAGCGACCGGTGCAGACAAACCCAGAGCCAGAGTAAACGCCAGCGTTGCCGCCTTAGTTGATTTAATCATTGTGTAGCACCCACATGTATATTCGTTATTTTTTTTCTTTAGATACCGTCGCCATACGTTTGTCCGGTACTACCCGAGCTCCGCCACTCTAAACAAGAGTGTAAACGTACCGCCAATACAAACCATAGTTCATATCAGGCAGAGTACATCACAAATAATACATATGGGTCAATGAATGATAAATTACGAATTATTTGTATTATTCTGAATTCAAGTGCACAACAGGCAAGGTAATCAATTGATTCATATTAAAAATCATCTTTTGAATAAGTTAAAAACTCTGCCTGAAGGTTTTCATAAAGGGTCGTAAATCACCGGACTTACACTGAAAAAAGACAAATTTAACTTCAGAAAACAGCATACCGATTACCCAATATGGGTAATAAATTCAATGACTGTCAGAAACATCTCCCGGCTGAAAAATGATTCAGCCATTACCCGCAATTTCGTTCAATACAGCAGCATGACCTGTCATTAGGCTGTCAGCATCATTTATACAGGAGCCTTTCATGCTGACAGTTGTTCTTTCTATGCTGGCATTTGCGCTGGTCGGTGCGATTTCACCGGGGCCGGTGAATATTATCGCCACCGGGGCCGGCGCTAATTACGGTTTTCGCGGCGCACTGCCCCACGTGCTGGGGGCCACACTGAGCTATACCCTGATCGTCTTTCTGGCAGGCACAGGCCTTAACCGGTTGCTGACCAGCGTGCCCGAATTTGCTGAAATACTGAAATACGCAGGCTGCACTTTTCTGCTCTGGATGGTCTGGAAACTTGCCACTGCACATCCACAAAATCTGCAGGCAGAAGGCCAGTCACAACCGCCACGTATGATCGAGGGGGCACTCATTCAGGGGCTTAATCCCAAAGCCTGGCTGGTATCAGTATCCGGGATAAGTCTGTTTGTCAGCAGCCAGCAACCGGCTGAACTGTTTTTACTGATTTTCTGCGCCGTATCCTTTGCCATGTGCCTGATCGGCGTCGGCAGCTGGGCACTGCTGGGACAGTTCATCAGCCGCTACTTGTCCAACCCGGCACGTCAGGTTATGTTTAACCGGATCATGGCGATTTTACTGCTCGCCAGTATTCTGACAATCACAACTGTTTAATTCGCCTGAGGCACGGTGTATGACGGCCGGAAAGACTCCTGAGATGCGCAATCACTGCTTCTTTACCCGCAGCCCGTCACTGCCACAGGCCGAGTTACGTCTGGCGGATCACTCCAGTGCCTGCTACGGCACCCATTCCCATGATGAAGTGTCTTTTGGGGTCATTGATGCCGGTTCGGCCCGTTATCAGAACCGGCAGCACAGCCACCGGATTGGCACCACAACCACCGTCATGATGAATCCCGGTGATGCCCACTCCTGCAATCCGGATAACGGTGAATGGTCGTACCGGATGCTGTTCATCGACAGCTCTCTTATCGGTAAACTTCAGCGGGAAATTTTTCAGTGTCAGGAGCAGGACTATCTGTCATTCCCGGGGCCCCTGGACACAGATGCCCGCAGCTATCACGCATTCAGTGAACTGTTCAGTGCCCTGCAACAGCCGGACAGCGGCATCGCTGAAAGCCTGTTAATGGACTATCTTGCCCTGCGGTTTGCAACGGTCGCACCGTTACAGAAAGAGGTACTGAAAACTGATACTGCCGGCGTCAGGCAGGTGCGGGAAATGATTCTGGATCAGCTGGACAGCAAGCTATCACTGGAGAGCTTCGCCAGCGAAACAGGGCTGAGCAGATACCACCTGATTCGCAGTTTTAAGCACGTGTACGGCCAGTCCCCCCATGCCTGGCAACTGGATCAGCGGATTAAAACCGCCAAGCGCCTGCTGCGGGAAGGTGAGAGCATCAGCGATACTGCTAATCAGCTGGGGTTTGCCGACCAGGCGCATTTCCAGCGTAACTTTAAGAAACGTCTGGCAATTACCCCCGGTCAGTATCAGTCATTTTTCATCTGACTACCCGGTGTTAACAAAACCGGTGACGGACAGTATTCCCATAACACCTGCGCAACACCTCTTTTTAAACCATTTTCGATGGCTGAGAGGTGTCCAGCAAACTGATGGCGATGCACAACGCTAGCCAAAATCTTCTGCCATTAACCGGTCCCTGATCCCCGCATTACTGGCTGCTCGGCTCACATTGTCCAGCCGACTCTGCGGACCACAGGCATATATCTGACAATCAGCAGCCACACCGGTCAACAGCACTGCCGGATCAAGCCGCTGAGTCTGGTGGCTGAAATACGTTGTCAGCCGTTCCCCCGGTAAATGTTACATCGGCGTGGCCACAGGGGTCAGCCCGGGAGCGCAGCTGTGTCGACCTGCTGGTAAACAATCTGCAAAAAGCCCCCTGTCTGAAGGGCTGAACATACACTCAGACTTCGTGCCCCAGCTGTTGCAGAAAGCCTTCCATATAGTCAGTACGCCGCCGGGCTTCCGCTTTGGCAGCAACGGTATTCATGGTATCTGCAAGGCGCAATAACTTAGTGTAAAAGTGATCCAGTGTGAACTGGCTGTCATCCGGGATGCGCTGTACACAAAACGGATCATCCGGCTGATACAAGGCACGCTGCAGCCCGGTACCGACCTGCAGGGTCCGGACAATGCCAATCGCCCCCAGCGAATCCAGCCGGTCGGCATCCTGAACAATCTGCGCCTCCAGTGTTTCAGCACGGACGCTGGCACTGAAACTGTGTGCAACAATCGCATGATGAATCGCATCATGACAGGCCTGTGGATAACCGATATTCTGCAGAAATTCACAGGCTTTATCTGCCGCTTTTTGCGAGCTTTTGCTGCGTTCAGGATGATCTTTCGGGTAGGTAAAACAGTCATGCAACCAGGCAGCGGGCATCACGACTTCAGGCTGTGCACCTTCCGCTTCACACAGTTGCCGGGCGCTCTTCACCACCCGCAGCACATGGTTAAAATCATGGGCGGTATCGGTGGTCATTTCTGTCTGAATAAAAGCCGCAAACTGCGGTTCGAAATCGGTTAAAAGCCGGTCAGCCATGGTCTGTTCCAATCCTGTTTGGAAGCATTATTCATCAACAGGTAACAGAAAACAAAAAGCCCGGTACTCCTTACGAAATGCCGGGCAAAAACCTGTGTAGCACAGAACACAGGAGGTGAGCAGGAACAGTCGCAGGCTCAGCACAGCCAACAACTGTTCGGGTCTTACTTTTTACATTTTCATCCGTTCGCCCTTCGGGTCATACAGGCCACGCAATGATGCAGTCGCACTGACCGGCTCCAGCGCTACTTCAATCTCAAACTTCGCAGCCGCCAGCGCATCGGCCGTCAGGTTAGGCGCATTCACATAGCCCATGCCGATGGCTCCGCCCACCGAGTGACCATACATGCCTGATGTCAGGTAACCCACGACATTGCCGTCCATCAGAATCGGTTCGTTGTGATACAGCAGCGGCTCAGGATCATTCAGTTTGAATTGCACCAGGCGACGGTCCGGCAGGCCGGCAGCCTTCTGTGCCATAAAGGCTTCACGGCCGATAAAGTCGCTGGCATCCGGTTTGGCAGTGAAGCCAAGACCGGCCTGAATCAGGTTATCTTCGGAGGCAATATCATGGCCCCAGTGACGGAAACCTTTTTCCAGACGCAGGCTGTTCAGAGCATGCAGGCCCACATTGCACAGTTCGTATTCCGCACCGGCCTGATGGATCGCGCGGTAAACCTTTGCAGCATCCGCCGCCGGTACCATGATCTCCCAGCCCAGTTCGCCCACGTAGCTGATACGCTGCAGCCAGACTTCGGCTCCGGCCATTTGCGCATAGCGCCCGGTGCTGAAGATAAAGCCATCAGCACTCAAATCCGTTTCCGTAATTTTCTCCAGTACCTTACGGGCATTCGGCCCCTGTACTGACAGGCAGGCAAACTGCTGACTGACATCCGTCAGTTGGCTGTCACCCAGCAGGTTACGTTTCAGGTGCCACCAGTCACGGTTAAACGAACCGATACCGGTCGTGACCCAGAAGCGCTCTTCTCCCATCCGCGCAATGGTCAGATCCGCCTCAATGCCGCCACGCTCATTCAGCCACTGGGTGTACACCAGCTTGCCTTCCGGCACGTCGATATCCGCGCAGCTAAGACGCTGCAGGGTAGCCATGGCATCTTTACCCACCACCTCAAACTTACCGAACGAAGAAATATCGTACATGCCCACGCTTTCACGGGTCGCCAGGTGCTCATCACGGTAGAAACTAAACCAGTTCTGGCGCTTGTAGCTGTATTCGTACTCGGCTTTGGCACCGTTACGGGCGAACCAGTTGGCACGCTCATAACCGCCGACTTCACCGAAACAGGCACCGGCTTCTGCCAGTTCGTTATGCAGCGGTGAATGCTGGATATCCCGGGCAGTGTGGTACTGATAGAACGGCCAGTGCATGGCATAGGTGTGACCCAGGGCTTCCGGAATACGCTGCTCTACGTAGCTCTGGGTGCGCTGTACCGGGTGATGACGGCGCACATCACATTCGGTGATATCACCGGACGGATAACCATCGATAATCCAGTCAGCCATCAGCTTACCCAGGCCACCGCCGGCACCGATGCCTTTGGAGTTCAGGCCACAGGCGACAAAGAAGTTATCCACTTCAGGGGTTGGCCCCAATAAATGCAGGTTATCACTGGTGAAACTTTCCGGGCCGTTAAACCAGGTGCGGATTCCCGCTTCACCGAAGTCAGGCAGGGTCTCCATACCGCGCATCAGATATTCTTCAATGTGATCCATTTCGCACGGGAACTGATCAAAGCAGAAATCTTCCTGAATACGGCTCATTGGCAGGCCTTTGGCGTTATGCTCAAACCAGCCCACCAGCAACTTACCGGCATCTTCCTTGAAGTACACGCCTTTATCAAAGTCCCGCAGCACCGGGCGCTTGCTCATGGACTCCATTTCATCGGTCACCACGTAGTAGTGTTCGCAGGCATACAGGGGCAGGTCCACGCCAATTTTTGCGGCGATGTCCCGTGACCACATACCGCCACAGAGAATGACTTTATCCGCACGGATTTCACCGGCGTCAGTCTTCACACCCACGGCCTTACCATCTTCAACGATGATATCGGTAACCTTGGTTTTCTCACGGATGTTGGCACCGCCCATTTTCGCGCCTTTCGCCAGCGCCATAGTGGTATCAATCGGGTTCGTCTGGCCATCTTTCTCAATGAACAAAGTGCCCACCACGCCATCGGTATTGATGCCCGGATACAGCTCAGCCAAACGTTGGTTGTCAATCATTTCAGAATCCACGCCGAATACCTTCGCCATGGATGCGGTGCGTTTGAGCTCTTCCAGACGTTCTTCAGAGCGGGCAATAGAAAGCGAGCCGATACGGGCATAGCCGGTTGCCTGGCCGGTTTCTTCTTCCAGGCTGGCGTAAAGTTCATGGCTGTATTTCGCCAGATTCGTCAGAGTGGGCGTGGGCCAGAGCATGCTCACCAGACCCGCTGCATGCCAGGTGGTCCCGCAGGTCAGTTGCTGACGTTCCAGCAACACCACATCATTCACACCGCGCTTGGTCAGATGATAAACAATAGAGGTACCGACGATACCGCCACCGATAATTACCACTTCAGCTTTTGCCGGCAAAGGTGCCTGGGTTGTTTCTTCAGTCATCACTCAAATCCTGTTTTTATTGCTTTTATCTGGCACCAGCCGGCGACTAAAAACCTTGCCGGAATGGCGGCCCGCAGAGCCTGCTTTATAGCAGTTAATGCGAACTATCATGACACAGAGGAAAAACCTCTCACAATTGATAAATATCTTCTGTATGGTAAGTTTTATTACCATTAAATATTCTTCTCCCTGAGCCGGTTTCAGTCATGGAAAAAACCATCAACCACCGTAAGCTTCCCCCGCTCAAAACCCTCAGTGGCTTTGAAGCAACGGCCCGTTTACTGAGTTTTCGAAAAGCCGCACAGGAGCTGAATCTGAGTCACCCGGCGATCAGTCATCAGGTAGTTTCACTGGAAACAAATCTTGGGGTTAAACTGTTTAACCGCAAAGGCCGGCAAATGGTACTGACCCCCGAAGGTGAACGCTTTTATCCGATCGCCCGGCGGGCGCTGGAAGAACTGATCAATGGCAGCGAAATACTCCGCCGCAGCGCATTGGCTAAACCCCTCAGAATTCAGACCTATATTTCGGTGTCTATTCGCTGGCTGTCGCACCGGCTGAGCCGTTTCAGAGCTGCCCACCCGGATATAGAACTGCAGCTGATCTCCAGCATTGAGGAACAGGATTTTGACGAAGCCAATGCGGATATCGGGCTGATCTTCAGCCGTACCGCACCGCCATCGCATCTGGCCTGGGAACCTCTGATTCAGCCGGCACTGCGGCCGGTATGCCATCCGTCACTGGTCAGTCATCAGACTCATCTGCAACCTGTGGATATTCTGCAATACCCGCTGATCACGGTGACGTCAGAACGCTGGCAATGGCAGGACTGGTTTGAAGCGGCGGGTTTCTGTGCCTCGCAACCCAACCGGGCACTGAGCACCGACAGTACCGCCATTGCGCTTGAAATGGCGATGGACGGTGAAGGTATCGCCCTGCTGAACGGCCCCTTCGCCAATAAAGACCTGAAAGCCGGACGGCTGATCCATCCCAGTGAACATGCAGTGAGTAATTTAGGGGAGTGGGGGCTGACCTACCGAAAAGATACGCAGTCACACCCGGACATTGAAGCATTTGTCCGCTGGATGCTGCTGGATATCAGCGAGCATCCGTAACCGGATATATTCAGAAGCGCATTTGTGCGCTGTGGAAACTGTTATAAAGCAGTGCTGCGGGAATATCTCCAACCGCTGTGGCCACTGTCGGTTCCAGCGGAACCGTTTTACCCTGCCGCTCAGCCTTCGGGGTGATATGCATATGCGCCTTGTAGCATTTACTGAAATGCGCCGCTGACACAAATCCACAGGCGGCTGCCACATCGATGATTGGCCGGGACGTCTGTTTCAGTAACTGCCGGGCCGCCAGCAGTCGCAGCTTGATGTAGTACTTCAGCGGGGTGCAATCCAGGTGTTTCTTGAAGATCCGTTCCAGATGCCGACGGGAGATTCCCACATAACCGGCCAGCTCCGTCAGGGAGAGCGGCTCTTCGAGGTTCGCTTCCATCAGGGCAATAATTTCTGCCAGTTTAGGCTGGCTAAGCTTCACAGGATCAGGCAGATGAACGGATTGCTCCATCATGGACGATTCAAACATCAGCGCTTCAGCCACCGACTGTGCCAGCGCCTGGCCCTGCTCATCAGCAATCCGGTTAATCATCATTTCCAGCATGGCACAGCCGCCTGCGCAGCTAAAACGCTGACCACCGGTGGTAAAAGGCTTCAGGGTAACCGCCACCCGGGGACGCTCTTCCTGCAGAACCGTCGAAAACTCACGCTGCACACTGCAGCTCTGACCATCAAAGAAGCCGGCTTTTGCCAGTGACACAACACCGCTGGCGACGCCCCCCAGGGCAACACCACCGGCGGTAAAGCGCTGCAGACGGGCCACCAGCATATTGGTCAGCTCCTGTACTTCAGAGCCACCGACAACAATCAGTGTATCGATTGCTTTACTGGCGATCAGCTCAGCAATGCTGTAATCCGGCACAGTGGTAACCCCGGTGGACGCCCGGACTTTCTCTCCGTCGACTGACGCGGTGAAATAATCATAGAGACGTGCTTCAGCCACCTGATTAGCGACCTCCAGCGGCTCAAGCGCAGATGTGAATGACAGCATGCTGAAACGGTCTAACAGCAAAAATCCGATCTTTTTTTGGCTCATTGTTATTGTCTCCAAAAGTATCCGTATCCGAATTTCTTTATTCAAGATAATGGGTGCCATGACGGCGCCGGGTATCTCCTTCTGTATAAAACCTCTCGTGCCGGAAAGTTTTATGCAGAAGCACTGTTAGCAGTGATGTGATTTCGCCAGACGGTAAGTAACGGGAACAGGCTGGCTGCTCCCGTTTTCAAAACGCACGGTTATCAGCGCTGCGGATCAGACCCGCAAACGTTCGTTCTTCGGATCGTAGGCCGGCATCATCGCCACGTGGGCTTTACGCTCGCCCAGAGAGGTTTCCACCATAACCTGCTGGCCGGCAACATTGTGCTCAGGCTTCACGTAGGCAAATGCCAGGCTCTTACCTATTCGGTGACCGAACGCGCCACCGGTGGTCAGGCCGGTGACTTCACCGTCCACCCAGACGGCTTCGTTGCCGAAACATTCCGCCGGAATATCGTCATCAAACACCAGGTAGGCGTTAACCATTTCCAGTTCACCCTGCTGACGCTGACGGATATTCTCTGCACCGATAAAGTCACGGCTCAGATCCATGAAGCGGTCCATGCAGGCTTCTGCACCGGAGATTTCTTCGGTGAATTCATGGCCGTAAGCCCGGTAGCCTTTCTCCATCCGCATGGAATTCATGGCCATGCCGCCAAAGTCGCGCAGACCCAGCGCTTCACCGTTATGGAACAGGGATTCATAGATAGACAGTACCTGCCAGGTCGGCATATGCAGCTCCCAGCCCAGTTCACCGGCGTAAGACACCCGCATGGCAAATACATCGGCAGAATCCACCTTGATCGTCCGGCAGGACAACCACGGGAAACCGGCATTGCTGATGTCTTCCTCTTCATCCAGGTGTGCCTGAAGAATCTCACGGGCCTTAGGACCGGTCAGTAGCAGGCCACCCCAGGACTCAGTGATATCTTCGATGGTGATGTCATAGCCTTCTTTGTGCCATTCCATCCACTGGTAATCTTTCACCTGAGAGCCAATCGCGCCCATCAGAATGAAGTGATCTTCGGCGATCCGGCTGATGGTTTGTTCCGCCATGATGCCGCCGTTTTCAGCGTGGAACAGTGTCAGGGTAATGCGGCCATCTTTCGCCGGCAGCTTGTTACAGGACAGCTTATCCAGGAAGGCGAACGCATCCGGACCTTTCACCACAAACTTCGCGGTACCGCTCAGGTCGGCAATACCACAGGCGTTCTGTACCGCGGCACATTCTTCTGCCACTGCAGCGTGTGCTTCACTGTGCGCCCAGTTATGAGTTTCGCCACGCACTTCATCAGTGGTAAACCAGGAAGGTTTCTCGTAACCGGTATTCACCACATGTACCGCACCTTTCTGTGCCAACAGGGTGTGCATCGGGCTGACCCGCATCGGACGGCCGTGCGGACGGTTGTCGTTCGGCGCACCGAATGAATACATACGCTCGTACGATTCAATAGCGCGGGTAATGCAGTAGTTCTTATCGGCCCAGGTATCAAAACGGCGGCTATCCAGAGATGCCATGTTCAGTTCTGTCTGACCGTGCACCATCCACTGCGCCAGATACTTACCGATACCGCCCTGCGCGATACCGATAGAGGCACCACAGAGGTTCCAGAAGTTACGCAGCCCCTTTGCAGGCCCCACCAGGAAATTATCGTCCGGTGTATGTGTAATCGCCCCGTTGATGATGGTACGGATACCCACTTCACTGAAGCCCGGTACCAGTTCCATGCAACGTTCCAGGAACGGCATGATACGTACCAGATCCCCTGGGAACAGGCCACGGTCGAAGTCCCAGTCCATCCCTTCCAGCGCCCAGGGCTTGGCACCTGAGGTTTCATACGGGCCGATCAGGAAGCCATTACCTTCCTGACGGATATAACTGGCCGCCCAGGAGTCACGGGTAACCGGCATTTCACGTGCCAGCTTCGCCACTTCAGGGTGATCATCGGTCACCAGATACTGGTGTTCCAGGTTCACGATAGGAATGTGTACACCCACCATGCGGCCCACTTCCGGTGCGAAACAGCCACCGGCGTTAACAACATGCTCAGCAATGACAGTGCCTTTCTCAGTGATCACTTCGTACTCACCGCCTGGCAGCAGGTTGATATCAATCACCCGGTTGAAACGGGAGACTTTTGCACCGTTCTCTCGGGCCAGTTGCCCCAGCGGCATAACAATGGACGTCGGATCAATATGGCCATCATTCGGGGTGTACAGAATGCAACGGGCATTGTCGAAGTTCATCAGCGGATTCACTTCTTTCGCTTCTTCACGGCTGATGAAGCGCATTTCACAGCCCACGTTACGGGAACGGCTGATGATGTTGCGGAACCACTGTTCTTCAACCTCGGTGTAACCTACCCGCAGGCTGCCGGTACGGTGGAAGGTTGATGGCAAACCGGTTTCACGGGGAATGATCTCATCGTAAAGTTTGATGGTGTACTCATGGATCTTCGACAGGGTGTGGTTACCGTTAAAGTTCGGACACAAACCCGCCGCGTGCCAGGTTGAGCCGGAGGTAAGCTCACCTTTTTCGATCAACAGAACGTCGGTCCAGCCTTCTTTGGTCAGATGATACATGAGGTTCACACCCAGTGAACCGCCGCCGACGATGACAACTCTTGCTGTTGACTGCATACAATTCTTCTCCTTAAATTCATGCCCGCTTAAAGGCAGAACGGCGATCCGCAAACACTGTGCAGATCGCCATTAACAGGCAGTTACACTGCCTGCAGAATATTTAACGGCCCATTTCCGATGCCGGAATATGAATGGTGTAACGCTCACGAATCGCCTGATCCACTTCATCACTGATGTGTTTCGGGAAATAGGTGCTGAGAATAGTGTTCTTCTTCTCAATGGCTTTTTCCAGTAACACCGGCTTACCTTTTTCCTGCCAGACGTTCGGGCTGTCGCGGTCACTGATAACCGGATAAATATACTCGGACTGCATCACCGACAGGGTCTGGCTGGAGCCCAGATAATGGCCCAGATCGTTCAGACAGACATCTTTCAGGGTATCAAAGCTCAGAGAAGCTTCATCCACCTGAATGCCCTTGGTCATTCGCATACAGGCACCCAGCACATCGTTATCCATCAGGTAGGATTCCGGACAAACACCCAGCAGGCTGGCATACATACCGGCAGACTCATACACGATATTGGCACCGGCCATTGCCGCTGCAGACGCACCGTAACCGCGCTCAGCACCGGCCTGGAAATCCGGGAACTTGGCATCAGACATGCCCGCTGCGGTACCGGTCGGCAAATCAAAATAGTTACCCATCTGGGCGCAGGCAGCACACAGCAGGCCCTGTTCCGGCGAACCGCCACTCATGGCACCGGTCCGCAAATCACTGACGAACGGCCAGGTACCCAGTATCGCCGGCGCACCCGGTTTAATGGCATTGACATATACCAGCCCCCCCAGACATTCAGCCCAGGCCTGCGCCACGGCACCTGCCAGCATTGCCGGTGCGGTTGCACCCGCCTGACCGGCCGACAACAGCAGAATCGGCATACCACGTTCAACACCGACCCGCAGGCAATCCAGCGACTCTTCGGCAAACTTCATCGGCGGAACAACAAAACAGTTCGACATGCTCACGAACGGACGGGCACGCCACTGTTCTTCACCGCCGGCAATGATTTCCAGCATATCGATGGTTTCATCAACGTGCTCAGCTTCCGTGAAGCTGGTACCCACATGTTTGGTGGTACCGTGCACAGAAAGGTAAGTGGTGTTCAGATCCATTTCCCGCGGGCTGGCAATGTCCCGCAGTACACAGGTACGCTGGAACATGTGGATATGTTCACAGTTGTCGACGATACGCGCCATGTCATAGAGATCTCTGGCGGTTGAATCACGGTATTCATTCTTCATCGGGTCAGCGATCATGACCGCGGCACCGGCCGTTGAGAAGTGAACCCGCTGGCCGCTTAAATCCAGATCAAACTCAGGATCCTGAGCATGCAGTGTCAGGTTACGGTTTGCCTTGCTGATGGCATCCTCAACCACGGCACGGGGGAAACGCAGACGACCGTCCTCACCGACAATCGCCCCCACTTTGGTACACATCTCAACACAGTGTGGCGTCGCCTGAGAAAAGCCTACCTCTTCAAGAATATTGAAGGCTGTCTCGGCAACTTTTTCCATCTCTGCCTGGGTCAGCGGCTGGAAGGTACCGCCCCTCTCACCTGGCAAAACCGGCTTGGAATCTTTATCAAGCGGCTTACTGCGCAGCGCCAGCATCGCCTTTCTACCACCAGATCTACGGGCCATGATCACTCCTGATATCTAAACTTCTTATTATTTACGACCTGCCAGGTCGCTTTTTAACTACTCTAAGGTCGTATTCGAGAAAATATTCCACCTTCACAGCCCAATTCACAATTGATATATTCTTAGCCACGGATTAGATAAACTAATTCGCGAGCAATTAACATAAGTCATTGATATAATGGCCAAAAAACGGTACCGCCGAATCTGTTTTCTCAAAAATCAGCAGAAAGTTGATACAGCGCATACCCCCCGCAGAGAAAAAAACGGATACTGGGCGCACGCCGGACAACTGTTTAATAAATAAACAGACCGAAACACATAATTTTCATAACCATTGGGAATAAAAACAGCCTATGGCCCGACGTCTCCCACCGCTAAACAGCATGAAAGCCTTTGAAGCTGCCTCCCGTCGCCTCAGCTTTACCCTGGCGGCGGAAGAACTGCACGTCACCCAGGCGGCCATCAGCCATCAGGTCAAATCCCTCGAAGAGTATTTGCAGACACCGCTGTTCGTGCGTTACCCCCGCAAGCTGGAACTCACAGAACCCGGCGAAGAGCTGATGCACAGACTCAGCAAATGTTTTGATGAAATGGACGCGGCCATCAGTGGCCTGTTACAGGAACATAACCGGCAATCACTGAAATTGAGGATGGGGTCGGCTTTTGCCGCTAAATGGATGTCGCCACGGTTGCCGGAATTCAGCCAGCAATATCCGGAAATCGATTTATCTTTTAACTACTCGCAGATCATTGCTGATTTCGATAATACCGATGTGGATATCTGCATCACCTTTGGCAACGGTGAATGGCCCGGGCTGGAAGCCTATCCCATCATTCATCTGGACTTTTTCCCGGTCTGCAGCCCCGCCTTTATTCACCGTCATGGCGATATTACCTCCCCCCACCAGTTCGCGGATCTGCCGCTACTGCATGATCTGGATTACTACACCTGGACACAGTGGCTGTTACAGGCAGGCGCGCACGAAGTGAACCCACGCCGGGGCAGCATTCTGGATGACAGTAACGTGCTGATGCAGGCGGCAATTGATGGTCAGGGGGTGGCGATGTGCTCGACTGCGCTGGTATCCGATCATCTGGCAGCGGGGCATCTGGTGCGGTTATTTGATGAGACCTTCGTCAGCCGCTGGGCCTATCATCTGGCATTTCCAAGTAAAAACGCCAATAACCCCAGTATCGTCGCGTTTCGCGACTGGTTACTGACACATGCAAATCTGGATATCTGAAAAAAATCCCGGGCAGGGAATTTGCTGACCACAAGGAGCAGTTTCAGCAAACCCCAGGCAGGCCCGGGAGTCGAAAGATGTACAACAAATTGAAGTAGACAGCACAAAACAGCTATAACGGATTACAACCGCTCCGTACCTCATCATAAGCTACCGGAACCGGTGTCACTTGCCCAACGAGTATTTCTTATAGATCCATATAGATTTTTAATAAGGAGCGTCTGCAGCACCTGAAAGTACAGCGCCTGAGAGGTAAAACTGACCACCGTAACCGATCGGTTAACCCAGTTTCTCCACACAGAAATCAATAAAACATCTGACCTTGGCAGGGACAAACTGCCGTTGTGGATACACCATATAAAACGGCGTTGCCGGCGGCGTGTATTCGCTCAGTAATTCGGTCAGCTGGCCACTTTCCAGGTCATCCCGTATCAGAAACTCCGGCAATAAGCTGATCCCAATGCCTCCCAGGGCAGCAGTGCGGGCGGCCTCCATACTGTTCACCGACAACCGGCCATTAACCTTAATGCTCAGCGGCTCTCCGGCAGAAGAGGCAAGTTCCCAGCGGCTGGAACCGTCATCACAGAACAGCACACAACTGTGTAATGACAGATCTTCTGGCGAGCATGGCAACGCAGTACCGGCCAGATACTCCGGCGCAGCACACAGCAGCGAACGGGATTCGCCAAGCTTACGGGCGACCAGACCGGAATCTTCCAGGTGAGCCACAAACCGGACCGCCAGATCGCAACCCTCTCCGATCAGATCCACCACCTGATTAGTAAAATGCACACTCACTGAAAGCTTCGGGTAACGCTTCATGAGCTCAGGCAGCAACGGTGCTAATAAATTTTGCCCCAACGCCAGAGGTGCCGTGATTCTGAGCCTTCCCGACGGTTGCGAATGCAATGCCTGCGTACTCTCACGCATGGCATCAAAGTCATCCAGCAATGCCTGTGCCCGCACCAGAAAATTCTGCCCTGCCTCCGTTAAAGACACTTTACGGGTTGTGCGGATGAACAGCCTGACGCCTAAGTCATTTTCAAGTTCTTTCACATAACGGCTGACCACTGAGGCTGCTGTATTAAGGTCCCTGGAAGCCGCTGAAAAACTTTCCCGGCGGGCCACCTGCGTAAAGGCACGTATTGCTGAGATATGATCCATTATTCGAATTTCTCGATTAATTATTTGCCAAACAGGCTAATTATCATCATTTAAAGATGAGTATAGAGTAATTCCCATGATGAACGACAACGCGATAAGGAGTGAATCATGGAACACCGTTATCAACAGCAGATCTCTCACACCTACTACCTGACAACCGGCAGCCTGCGTCTGCTTGAAGCGGCGCTGACACAGGGGCCAAAGCAAACAGTCCGTGAACCGGAGCACAAATGCTGTCCGTGCTGTCCGGAAAAGTAATACCTTCATAACATAAGCAGTCAGGCCGCCTCTGCGGTAGCCTGTTTTGCCTTCCCTGCCGTCGCGCTGAGGCCTGTATTTTACTTCGGGAGATTATCTTGCTTATATGTGGAACGTCGCCCACAGCCCACAGGAACATTTATGAATCAGACCCGGATCGATACCAGCCTGCAGGCACTGGCCCGGCAGGACAGTGACATCGCCCGGGCCTTTGCCGAACTGGGCTCTCCGCCACCCCGTACCCGGCCAACAGGATTCAGGACCTTTCTGAACATCATCGTCAGCCAACAGTTATCCACAGAATCCGCAGCCGCCATTATGGGCCGGACAGAAGCCTTACTTACCGCACAGGGCACTCAGCCACTGCAGGCCAGTTGTGTGGATACACATTCCGATGAAGCCCTGCGGGCAGCAGGCTTATCCTTCCGAAAAATTGAATATATCCGCGGGCTGGCACAGGCCGTGAACACTGGCCAGCTGGACATTGACGGGCTGGCTGATCTGCCGGATGACGAAGCCATCGCCGCCATTACCCAACTGAAAGGCTTTGGCCGCTGGAGCGCCGAAATCTATCTGATGTTTGCTCTGGGCCGGGAAGATATATTCCCTGCTGAAGACCTCGCCGTGGTCACCGCACTCGGTAAGCTGAAACGGCTGGACGGCAAACCCACTGCAAAAGACGCCCGGGCCATGACTGCACACTGGGCACCTTACCGCAGCGCCGGCGCACTGTTTCTCTGGATGTATTACCGTGGCGCACCGGTCTGAAAATCCCCCGTGCCCTCACCTGTTTAAACTTCGCGTGACGGCACGGCCGCTCTCTCTTAATATACCCCGGCATGCACAATAAACAGGTTCGCGAGACACCCCATGACAGACCTAAACCCGGCTAACATCATTCTTAATGCTGACTCCTACAAGGCCTCCCATTTCCGTCAATACCCGCCGGAAACGACTCTGGTCTCCAGCTATATAGAAGCCCGCGGCGGGGAATACGCGCAAACGGTTTTCTTTGGTCTGCAAATGTTCCTGCAGCAATATCTGAGCACCCCCATTACCGCCCCGGATATCGCTGAAGCCAAAGCCATTATTGAAGCCCACGGGCTGCCGTTTAACGAAGCTGGCTGGCAATATATTCTCGAGACACATAACGGCTACCTGCCACTGGAAATTCAGGCGCTGCCGGAAGGCTCGGTAGTGCCCACCCAAACCGCACTGGTTCAGGTGGTGAATACAGACCCTGCGTGCGCCTGGCTGACCAGCTACATCGAAACCGCCCTGCTACGGGCTGTATGGTATCCCACCACGGTTGCCACCCTTTCGTGGCACTGCCGCCAGACTATTCAGCATGCCCTGATGAAAACCGCCGACACCTGTGACGGCCTGGACTTTAAACTCCACGACTTCGGTGCCCGCGGGGCCAGCAGTGAAGAATCCGCCGCCATCGGCGGGGTCGCCCACCTGGTGAACTTCATGGGCACAGACACCATCAGCGGCCTGCTGGCTGCCCGCCGCTACTACGGTGCCGATATGGCCGGTTTCTCAATTCCTGCTGCGGAGCACAGCACCATTACGGCCTGGGGGCGGGAGAACGAAGCCGCTGCCTATCAGAACATGCTGGATGCCTTTGCCGGCCCCGGCAAACTGGTGGCGGTGGTCAGCGACTCATATGACCTGTGGCATGCCATTGACCACATCTGGGGAGAAGAACTGCACGCGGCCGTCACCAACAGTGGCGGCACTCTGGTGGTACGTCCCGACAGCGGCGACCCCGTCAGTGTGGTCAGCGAAACCCTGGAACGCCTGATGAAAGTTTTCGGTTATCACACCAACAGCAAAGGCTTCCGGGTACTGCCAGACTGTGTGCGGGTCATACAGGGAGACGGCATCTCCCGCCTGAGCATTTCGGCGATTCTGGCGGAGATGGAACAGCGCGGCCTGAGCGCCGATAACATTGCCTTCGGCATGGGCGGCGAACTGTTACAGAAAGTTAACCGCGACACCCTCAACTTCGCCATGAAAACCTCAGCAGTGAAAATTTCCGGTAAGTGGCAGGACGTTTATAAAGACCCGGTCACCGACAGCGGCAAACGTTCCAAGAAAGGCCGTTTAGCGGTCATCCGCAGTCAGACCGGTGAACTGCAAACCCTTCGCGAGACCGATCTGGGAGACCAGCAAAACCTGCTCACCCCGGTCTTCCGCAACGGTAAAATGCTGCACACCTTCGGTTTTGATGAAATCCGCCAGCGGGCCCGGCAGGAAATCAGCTGATACGCCTCACGACACCCGTCTCACAATACATGCAACACGCCCAAACGGCAGGCACAAAAAAGGCTGAGGGTTCACACCGTCAGCCTTTTTAAATGGTTTCGTATTAACACTTAGCTTTTCAGTGCAGCCTGCTGAATCGCCGTAATTTCGGTAATGCCTTTTTCTGCCAGCGCCAGCATCGCGTTCAGCTCATCACGTGAATACGGTGCACCTTCGGCAGTGCCCTGTACTTCAACAAAGCCACCTTTACCCGTCATCACAACGTTCATATCGGTTTCTGCATCAGAATCTTCTGCATAATCCAGATCCAGTACCGGTTCACCTTTGTAGATACCCACAGAAACCGCCGCGATGGCATATTTCACCGGATCGCCCTTCATTGCACCGTGCTTATCAGCTTTCAGGTATGCAATGGCATCCATCAGTGCTACATACGCACCGGTGATCGATGCTGTACGGGTACCGCCATCTGCCTGAATCACATCGCAGTCGATGGTAATGGTATTTTCACCCAGCTTATTCAGGTTCAGACAGGCACGCAGAGAACGGCCGATCAGACGCTGAATCTCCAGGGTACGGCCACCCTGCTTACCCCGGGCCGCTTCACGGCCACAACGGCTGCCGGTTGCCCGTGGCAACATACCGTATTCAGCGGTTACCCAGCCCGAACCGGAACCGCGCAGAAAACGTGGCACACCGCGCTCAACCGACGCTGTACAAATCACCTTGGTATTACCAAACTCCACCAGCACCGAACCTTCGGCGTGCATGGTGTACTGGCGGGTGATTTTCACCTCGCGCATCTGATCCGCTTCGCGGTTGCTTGGGCGAATCGTCGCCACACCCAGGTTTTGTAACTGATCGGAGATAGAAGAACTCATGAATACTAATTCTCTGCTTGGAGTTGCGCTTCGACATAGAGCCGAGCCAATCGGGCTGATAGAATGTCTTGGAAATGTGAATTCTAATCGAGAAAAGACAATATGACACGTAGTATGACCGCTTTTGCCCGTCAGGAAGTTCAACAAAGCTGGGGCAGCCTTACCTGGGAAGTGCGATCGGTTAACCACCGCTACCTGGAACCGCACCTGCGTCTGCCAGAAAGTCTGCGGGAACTGGAAGGCCCGTTGCGGGAACAGCTACGTAAAAACCTCAGCCGCGGTAAGGTTGAATGCACCCTGCGCTTCGTGCCGGAAGCCCAGTCCCAAACGCTGACCGTCAATCAGGACTTTGCCGGTGAACTGGTCACCGCTGCGCAACAGGTTGCCGATATCATCCCGAATGCCCAGTCACTCGACCCGCTGGAAGTACTGCGCTGGCCCGGCGTCCTGCAGGACACCAGGCTCGATATGGATGCGGTGAAAAAAGCCGGTCTGGAACTGTTTGGCAAAGCACTGGCTGAACTGATCGAAAGCCGTGGCCGTGAAGGGGCTGAACTGGCCAACCTGATCGACCAGCGGCTGGATGCCATTACCAATATCGTCACCGACGTCCGGGCGAAACTGCCGGGTATCCTGACCGCACAACGGGAAAACCTTCAGGCCCGCCTGGATGAACTGCAGGCCGAACTGGACCCAACCCGCCTGGAACAGGAAATGGTCATTCTGGCCCAAAAAGCTGACGTCGACGAAGAAATGGACCGCCTCAACACCCACGTCCAGGAAGTAAAACGGGTACTGAAACAAAAAGGCCCGATCGGCCGCAGATTAGATTTCCTGATGCAGGAACTTAATCGCGAAGCCAATACCCTGTCATCCAAATCCATCGTCAGCGACACCACCCAGAGCGCTGTGGAACTGAAAGTACTGATCGAACAGATGCGCGAACAGATTCAGAATATTGAGTGATGTTTAAACCCATTAAAAAGCCCTGATGATTCAGGGCTTTTTTATATCTGCCGGCACACTATCGCTGCCATTCAGTGCCAACCCGGTCGTGTATAAAACCCGGAAAGGAATCATCCGGCTCAACCTCTGTGCGTGTCTGAAGCGCTTTATGAATCCATTTCTGAACCTGAGCAGGATCATCTGACCACTCATAAATCTTTGCAAAACCGCATTTAACATTATCCATCAGCCGGGGCGGGACAGTTTTCTCAAAGTATTTGCGGTGGTGATTATTGGCTGTTTTCCGGTATGCAGCCGTGTGCAGCTGGCTCTGAGCAGGCGGCTGATAGCTGGGTAGCAATATACCGATCAGGCCAGAACGGGGAGTATCTTCCGTCTCCCGGACAGATGCACCGATCTGCCAGTCCACATGTTTGCGTTGCCATGTCTCTGAGCCAATCAGCACCACGGTAATGGCAGTGTCTCCCAGATATTCATCACGCATAATCTGGCGTATAGATTCCGGCGTTTCATACCCGTTGATATCACCGACCTGAACAGACCGGGAAACAGCGATCTCATCATCACCGGTAAACAACTGTTCAAACCGGTCGCTGTATGCCTGATCATTGGCACGGTGATAGCTGACGAAAACTTTATGTCGCTGGCTCATTCCTGAATTCCTTTTCTTAATAAATAATCGCAATATCCATTGCTGACGGTGAAAAACCTGCCCAGTAAACTACCCAGATTTGTTTGAATTGCAAGCAGAAATTATCAGTGCAGCCTGAATGATTTAATTACCAATACCCTTTTGCCTGTGTTGCCTGAAGAGCATAGCTATTATTGTCTTCTGATAAATTCTCTTCCGGAAAGCATCAACCGCTTTGTTTAGATAGCAGCCACTCAGAAATTTACGGCACACCATTTTCCCTATCTGTGTATATACTTGAAATAACAGCCGCTGCTAAACCGTATAGCCAATGGAAACCTTGCAGGCAGAGTCTTTACTGGAACAGTTTGGCCTCCCCTATTTCAGGGAGCTGGCCAGCTTTGGGGCGCTATCCGACAAAATAGTACGCGACATGGTTCACAAAGGTGTATGCGTACAGCTGGAACAGGGAGAAATCCTCAAACCTTACGAGTCTCCGGTGGACGGTTTCAGCATTGTACTGCAAGGTGATATCGCCTTTTACAAGCACTGCGAAACCCATGATGTGCTGACCCGACACTTCCTCGCCGGCGAACAGATCGGCTTTGACTCCATGATCGCCATGATCCCCAACAGCGGCACCGAAATCGCCTTTGATGACAGCATCGTCTTACAGGTAAGCGCTACACAGTTCTTTGATTTACATGTGGATTTTCCCAACGACTTCGGCCTCTTCATGATCAACCTGTCACGGGAACTGTCCCGTGAAATCGCCATGCTGGAAGAAGTCGTCGGTAAAAGTACCGGCTGGAAAATAGAAGGCCCCTAACCTTACCTCCCCAACGCATACCTCTCTGCACTGTGACATAGCCATGCAACGTTCTGCCGGGGCAGAAAAATTGTATTGACAGCCAAAGATATCGTTCTTACATTGTATGACAAATGTAAACGCCGGCACGGAGAGCTCGCGCAATGTCTGGAAAAAGCCATACAGTCAGTGTCAGATTATCTCAGGAAGATTATGATTTTCTGGCCACCTCCGATTGGCAGAATGCCAACACCCTCAGTGAAAAGGTCCGAGAACTGATTGTTCAGGCCCACCTTCACCATAACAGCAGCAATACCCACACAGCCCTGCACAACCGCTATGCCGATTACCTGCAGGAACTGCTGCAACAGGTTCAGAGCCTGGAACAAGACAAAAACATCCATTCTGAAGTGCTACAAACAGTGCTGGTTACGCTGCCACAGCTAATGCTCGCGCTACCGCAAAACACCACTCCGAGCACTGCCGACTTAAAAAACACGGAACAGGATCTCACCGAACTGATATTCCGCTGCTTCAGTAACCTGCTGCGGCTGGCAATTACAGAAAAAGGGCCGAGTTACGACCCGGACATTACCGTCCGACACTTACGTGCACTGCTGCCAACACTGGAGACATTGCTCTCCCTCCCCCATATCAAAACAGTATAAGGAACTTACGATGAACGAATCTCTGCTCTCACGCATAGGCAGGATTGTCTCCGCCTCCGCAAACTCACTGGTCGACAGCGTCGAAAATATGGCGCCGGCCATCGTTCTGGAAGAAGCAATCCGGGAAGTCGATCAGGCAATTGGCGAAGTCCGCCATGAACTGGGCCGTCAGGAAGCAGCTAAACACCTGACCAGTAAACAGCTGATCAGTGAAAATGAAGAACACGAACAGCTGAGCGAACAGGTTCAGGTTGCACTGCAGGCCGAACGGGATGATCTGGCGGAAGCCGCCGTTGCCCGGCAGATGGATATCGAAGCACAAATTCCGGTACTGGAACGCAGCATTGAAGATCAGAAAGAGAAGATTGCCGAACTGAACCAGTATGTTGCCGCGCTGCAGGCGAAGAAACGTGAAATGCAGCAAGGCCTCAGCGACCTGCTTAAAAGCCAGACAGCGGCTGACCAGCCAAACAGCACAGGTAACACGCCGGGTAACTCCGCCAGCCAGCGGGTAGAAAAAGCCCAGTCCACCTTCGACCGGGTCATGACGAAAGCAACCGGTAACCCTGCCAGACAAAACAACGCCGATGCGACGAAACTGGCAGAACTGGAAGAACTCGCCCGCAATAACCGTATTCAGGAACGCCTGGAACAACTGAAAGCTGCAAAATAAGGACATTCTATGGGGCTTCTATTTGCCGCCGAGAACAGTGCGTTTCTCTGGGCGATCACCCTGATGTTAATCATCGCCATTTTTGAAGGCGTCGCGATGGTGCTCGGCGCAGGGATCTCACAGTTTCTGGATAACCTGCTACCGGACGTCGATATCGATGTCAGCGAAGTGGATATGAACTCAACACCGGGGGCACTGAGCTTACTCTTAGGCTGGTTCTACCTTGGTAAAGTCCCGGCACTGATATGGCTGATACTGATGCTCACCAGCTTCGGAGTCAGCGGCTATGCCATTCAGGGCGTCAGCCAGTCAGTAACCGGTATTTACCTGCCCGGCTTAATGTCAGTCCCGGCAGCGCTGTTCTGCAGTGTGCTGTTCATACGCCTGAGCGGCAAAGCCTTCAGCAAACTGCGCCTGCAGGATGAAACCGAAGCGGTCAGCACCGACACCTTTATCGGTTCGCTGGCAACCATCGTTATCGGTGAAGCCCGCAAAGGCCTGGCGGCCGAAGCCCGGCTGACAGATAAGTTCGGCACCACCCATTACATTCGTGTCGAACCGGACAATGAAGCAGAAACCTTCAGTGCCGGCGAAGAAGTCCTGCTGGTCAGTCAGGCCGGCAGTAAATTCAATGCAATCAAACCACACAATCAAAATCTAACCGATTCATAAGGGAATGGAGTTACAGGATGTCTGAAAATTTAATAAGTACTCTGATACTGGCGGGGCTGTGCTTCATTGCACTGCTGGTTGTAGGCATGATCTTTTCACGCCTTTATAAGCGCTCCAGTAAAGAAATTTCATTTGTACGAACCGGCTTTGGCGGGCAAAAAGTCATCATGAACGGCGGCGCGCTGGTGTTCCCGGTATTACACGAAGCAATCCCCGTGAACATGAACACCCTGCGCCTGGAAGTATCCCGCGCTCAGCAAGCCGCACTGATTACCAAAGACCGCATGCGTGCAGACGTGTTAGCAGAGTTTTATTTACGGGTTAAACCCGATCAGGACGCGATCGCAAACGCAGCCCAAACGCTGGGTGGCAGAACGCTGGATCCGGATGCTCTGAAAGACATGATCGAAGGTAAGTTCGTCGACTCATTGCGGACCGTTGCCGCCCTGATGGACATGGACGAACTGCACGAACAGCGCGCTCAGTTCGTACAGCAGGTGCAGGAAGTGGTGAGTGAAGACCTGCTGAAAAACGGCCTGGAACTGGAATCTGTCAGCCTGACAGGTCTGGACCAGACGATGAAAGAATACTTCAACCCTGACAACGTCTTCGATGCTGAAGGTCTGGCCAAGATGACCGCCAAGATCGAAGGCCGTAAGAAAGAAATCAACGACGTTGAGCAGGAAACCAAGGTTTTAATCGAACAAAAGAACCTGGATACCGAAAAGCAAACGCTGGAAATCAACCGGGAGAAGCGTTACGCCCAGTTAGAACAGCAACGGGAGCTGGAAATCCGCGAAGCGGAACAGGCGGCCTCTATCGCGCAGCGTAAAGCCGACCAGCATAAAGAAGCTCAAACAGCAGAAATCATCTCTGAACGGGAAATCCAGGAAGCCAGAATCTCTGCAGAACGCCAGATGAAGGCTCAGGAAATCGATAAGCAGCGGGACATTGAAACCCGTCAGATTGAAAAAGAGAAAATCCTTAAAGAACAGGATATCGAGCGTCTGAAAATCCTTGAGCTGGCAGAACAGGAACGGGAAATTGCCGTTGCTGAAAAATCGAAAGCCAAGTCACTGGCCGACGAACAGGCAAACACCGCACTGGCAGAAGCTGTGCGGGCCGAAGAAGGGGTAGAAACCGCCCGGGAAGTCGAACGGGCAGAACGTGATAAGCGTATCGAAATTATCGAAGCCCAGAAAGAAGCGGAAAAGCAGGCCACCGCCATCCGGGTTGCCGCAGAAGCCAGCAAAGAAGCGGCTGCGGACGACGCTGAAGCCGTTACCATTGCGGCAGAAGCAGAAGCGACCGCCATTCGCATCAAGGCCCAGGCAGACGAAGAACGCTTCCGTATCGATGCGGAAGGTACCCGTCTGATGAACGACGCCATGAACCAGTTGAATGAAGCGCAAATCACCCTGAAGAAAGTGATGAGCCTGCATGAAAACCTGCCTAATATTATCGGTGCCAGCGTGAAGCCACTGGAAAACATCGACGGCATGAAAATCATCAGTGTGGAAGGCCTGAATAACAACAAACACACAACCACTGCCAATGGCGATGCGACCGCCACTCACTCTGCCGGCAAAAGCCTGCCGGAAGCACTGGTGGACAGCGCCCTGCAGCACCGTGTAGCCGCACCGCTGATCGACAGTTTAATGGAAGAAGCGGGCATCTCGGCCGAACTGAAAAACCTGCAGGTAATGGAAAGCTAACCGGCCATCACAAGGAAGCACACGATGAAATGTCCAACCTGTAACGACCAGCCGTTACTGCCAACCAAGCTGGAAGAACAGCTGCCGGCTAACGGCTGCCGCCAGTGCGAGGGAGCGTTACTGCCACTGCTGACATACCGGCAGTGGGCTGAAACCTACTCAGTCAGCGCCGACATCCCGCTCTGCGAGATCAGTGAAGACACCGCTGCCGCAGAAAACGGCAAGGCACTGGTGTGCCCTAAGTGTTCAGGCTTTATGACCAAGTTCCGCATAGGCAACAACACCGACAACCGTGTTGACCTGTGCGGCAGTTGCGATGAAGCCTGGCTGGACTCCGGTGAATGGCAATTGCTGAAGCAACTGGAAATACAGCACAAGCTCAGCAATATCTTCACCGAAGAATGGCAGCGCCGGCTCCGAAAGGACCAGGCCCGGGAACATTTTCGCACTGAATACGAACAGCTGTTCGGCGATGATTACGGCCGCTTACAGGCATTCAGAGAATGGCTGACAGAGCATCCGCAAAAAACCGACATGTTACGCTACCTGAATAATTCAGACCCTTATCAGGCGTAACCTGCACTCCCCTGGCTGCATTCAGTCAGGGGATTTCTTTCTCTGTAACCAAGCATCATAACTGTTCAAAACAAGTTCTATAAATGGCTTATTCCCACCTGTACCCCATACACAGCATCGTCTACATTGTTCTGACGCCGGATTTCTGCGACAGCCCGGGCTGCCGATTTTCTGCTGAAGTAACTCAAACGTAAAGGAATAACAATTATCTACGCGGAAGACCAGATAGGACTTAGTAGGACCACATAGATATACAAATCATATGGTTACCCGACATCTGTAGAGATGTAGTTGGATAGAACAGTAGAAAAGTGGAAGGAATATGGAAACAAAATTCTTGAACAAACAACAATGAATCAGCTAACTGAAACAACAATTCTTCTAAAAATCCTCTCCATTGGTGCATAGTTCACATTCACTCCTGCTATATTTGCTTGTATCCATTCGTCAGGAGTCAAATCTGCCCAATCCAGCTCGTAACCAGCCGCTAAAGCAATATGTTCGAACAAAACACGTTGCGTTCTTCCATTTCCTTCTCTAAAAGGATGCAACATGTTCATTTCACAATAGTGCTCAGCTAATTTAGAGCAAAAATCATCCAACTCTAAATCATGAAGCCAATTATCCTTTTCAATTAAAGAAAAAATCTTATTAGATTCCTTCTCAATTCTTGTCCAAGTACAGAACCTAGTTTCTCCTTTAGATATATCTATATCTCTAGTTTCACCAGCCCAGCCATACAACTCAGAAAATAAAGTATTATGAATATTTTTTAAATAATCCAAGCTATACGGTGGATACTCAAATGTAATTCCTTCCACAGTCAGGGCTGTAATTTCCCTTTCCGCCTCTTCAAGCTCATCTATATCTACAATATTTAGTTTATTTTCTAAAACATTTGTATCAGGATAACAATAATGATCATTTGAAGAATCATACTTATCCATGTACTTTCCTTTTATATTTAGACAAAATACTACTCAAGCATTTGTTTTTATTAGAAATATCAATATCGATACCTTCAAGCTTAGAACTATTCTTAAAGTTCTTCAGCTTACTTTCCTCATACTTTCTATATGGATCATAAGAACTTATATAAAAGAAGCAAATTAAATCATCGACTCTATCTTTTAATTCCTCTTTATCTTTTACAGTTAAATCAACATCTAAAATATCTGAAATTTCTTCCTTTGATTTATCTAAAGGATAAGTCCAATATATATGGTATATTTTATCTTTATTACTCTTAACAGCCATCCTTAATTCATATAGCTTTTCATGTAAAGAATGCCATCCATTCACACCTAACTTAAATCCTAGCTGGCTCTCAAGATTATTTTTAGTATCAAAATAACCGCCAAAAGCTTTTAAGTCTTCTACTTTCTTTGCTTTAACTAAATCTTGAATATTCATAATTACATCTAATTCAGACCAAGAAATATTAATTACAGTATTTATGAAGCTATTTTAGAATTCAACCTTCTCTGTATCAAACTATCCTCAATGTACTTTAAGAGATCTTGTCGATCCAGTCCTCTACTTCGTAAATATCCAATTAAATCAATGTATAAGCCACTACGCTTGATGCACTTCAGAGCATAGTGAGCTGGGAATTTTCTCCGAGTATAGATGGATAGCAGGTTACCCAGAGCGATGGTGACATTTCGTTCGTTACCTACACCTGGCTTCTTATACTCTCGACGATATTCAAAGCCTGTTTCGAACTGATCAAAGCCAGCTTCTGTCATCAGTACTGTCCATGCAGGGTGTATAAACCGTGAGCTGTGGTCGTATCGGAAGTTATTCAGGCCATAGATCCATAAGCCGCCCAGATGCTTGATGACGTCTTCATAGGTGTTGATTGTGGTTTGATTAGCTGACGCGAACTGATGGATTACCGAATGTGAGAAGCGAACCTCTGACCGCCAGACGGTTTCTTCCGGGTTATAGAGTGGTTGCAGGAAGTCACTGGTTTTACTGTTCCAGCGGTCTCTGAAGTAATCCAGCTTGTCCGAATAATGGGCTTCTTTGCTTTTGTTGTACAAGGCAAACTGGAGCGTTGAGGCAGCCCCAAACAGGTAGGACTGGCCATGGCCGTAGACGGTGCAGATATCACTGTCTAAGGTTAACTCACTAATACCCGAGCGGTCTGATACCCGGCGGGATCTGCAAGTAACCTTCTCGAGAAAATGCTTTGGTGGTTCCCACCCTTGGTAATCACAGGCTAAATGGATAGCCACGCCTGCAGGAGAGTAGAGACTGTCTACTGAGACCATATCCGCATAGCTGTTGAGTACGATCTGCAGGTCTTCAGCCGTATTATCAAAGATCATCTTGGTATCAGTTGAATGCGTAGTGACATACCCCAACCAGATTCGGTAGCCTTACAGATACGGCATGGATAAATGGAGATGACTTCATGGCTGTACGAAAGAAAGATAATAGCTGGATAGCTGATATCCGCCCCCACGGAGCTAAGGGAAAGCGCATCATCCGTAAATTCACAACTAAGGCTGAAGCCACTCGCTTTGAGTCTTTCATCATTGCTCAATCTGTTGCAGATAAAGACTGGAACCCTTCTCTTAAAGACTCCCGCTTGCTCTCAGAGCTAATCACCATATGGCAGGATGAACACGGCGTGACGATCTCCGGTGGCCGTAAGTTTGAACTGATCCTTAGCCACTTCTGTAAAGCAGTTAATGATCCTATCGCTGCCGATCTGACCAGCCAGGCGATCAGTAAGTGGCGCAGTGAGCGGCTTAAGAAGATTAAAGCAACCACCGCTAACAATGAGTTAGCCGTTGTTAAAGGCATGTTTAACTGGCTTAGGAAGCGGCAGTACATTACATATGAGAACCCTGCAGCAGCTATTGAGAATGTGAAAGTCCAGGAGCAAGAGCGGCCATATCTGAATAGCAGTCAGATTAAAGTATTGGTGGAAAATTTGCCTACCCTTCCGGATCAGCGGATGGCGACGATTATCCAGACTTGTTTAGAGACCGGTTGTCGTTGGAGTGAGGCAGAGAACCTGACTCGGGACAGGGTAACAGCTGGCCGGATCGTGTTCACAAATACGAAGAGCAAAAAGAAACGGGCGGTGCCTGTTCGCGGCGAACTCACTGAAAAGCGACTAAGCTTTCCCGGCGATCAGTTATTCAGGCCATGCAGCTGGAACGCTACCCGTTATCTGAATGCACTTTTAGATTTACCTAAGGGCATTTCTACACATATCCTAAGGCATACTTTCGCGAGTCATTTTGTGATGGGGGGCGGGAATCTGATTACCCTTCAGCGCATCCCCGGACACAGTAATATAGAGATGACCATGCGGTATGCCCACCTGGCCCCTGAACACCTGGAAGACGCCCTGTCTCTTAATCCAGTCAGCCAGATGGAAAGAAAGTGGAAAGCGTAAGGCCGTAATCGACAGAAAAATAAGATTTAACAAGGACTTGTCCTTATAGATGGAGTTATAACAATTATGATTACTCAAGCCAGCAAACAATTGGGGATTCTGTCGGCATCACTTCTGTTGTCCCTGCAGTTGCATGCCTCATCCCAGGTGGCGGATTCTGTTGCACCGGAGGCCTCCAGTGGTCTGCACAGCAAGCAGGCGGTAACTGCCAGTGATTTTATGGTGGCAGCGGCCAATCCTCTGGCGGCGCAGGCCGGTTATGATGTTCTAAAAAACGGTGGCAGTGCCATGGACGCCATGGTGGCTATTCAGGCGATGCTGGGGCTGGTTGAGCCACAGTCTTCCGGGCTGGGGGGCGGTGCATTTCTGGTGTACTACGATGCCCAAAGCAAGCAGCTGACGACCTTTGATGGCCGCGAAACCGCACCGCTGGCAACAACCCCTGAACTGTTTCAGGATGCCGATGGCAAGCCGCTTAAATTCTACGAGGCTGTCGTCGGCGGTCGCTCAGTAGGTACGCCCGGCACGGTTAAACTGATGGCCGATATGCATGCCCGTTACGGTAATCAGGACTGGGCCGCTCTGCTGGAACCGGCCCGTGAAATGGCTGCCAACGGCTTTCGGGTTTCCGCCCGGCTGGCCGGCGCTATCGCCAATGATGAAGAGCGTCTGAGCACCTATCCCGACACCAAAGCCTACTTCTTTACCCCGGACGGCACACCATTACCGGAAGGCCATCTGCTGAAAAACCCGGCTTATGCGGAAACCCTTGCCCTGCTGGCGAAAGACGGTGCCGATGCGTTTTATAACGGCCCGATCGGCAAGGCAATCGTCGCCAAAGTAAACAGCATTGAAGATAATCCCGGCATTCTCAGTGAACAGGATTTTGCGATTTACAACGTGAAAGAACGCCCGGCGGTTTGTGCGCCGTACCGACAGTACGACATCTGCGGCATGGGGCCGCCCAGCTCCGGCGCACTGACGGTCGGACAGATTCTCGGCATCAGCAGCAATTTTGATCTGGCCGGCATGGGCGCCGACAGCGCCACCGCCTGGCAGATAATCGGCGATGCTTCCCGTCTGGCGTTTGCCGACCGGGGCCGCTATATGGCCGACAGCGATTATGTCCCTGTGCCGGAAGGCCTGCTGGATAAAGATTATCTCGCCAGCCGTGCTGAGCTGATTAAAGAAGGTAAAGCCCTGACGGAAGTGGCCCCCGGCGAGCCCCGCTGGGAACAGGCCGTTGCACAGGCCGATGATATCGCCATTGAGCTGCCCTCCACGTCTCATTTCGTGATTGTGGATAAAGCCGGCAATATCGTGTCGATGACCACTACCATTGAGAATGGCTTCGGTTCCCGGGTCATGAGTAATGGCTTCCTGCTGAATAATGAGCTGACGGATTTCTCATTTGCGGCACAGAAAAACGGTTACCCGATCGCCAACCGGATCGAACCGGGTAAACGGCCCCGTTCATCTATGTCCCCAACCATCGTCATGCGTGACGGCCAGCCTTACATGGCGGTGGGGTCACCGGGCGGTTCACGGATTATCGGCTATGTAGCATCGGCCCTGATCGCCCACCTGGACTGGAAGATGGATATCCAGCAAGCCATCGACCTGCCACACCTGATCAACCGCTTTGGTACCTATGATCTGGAAAAAGGGACCGCCGCAGAAGGGTATAAAGACGCCCTTGAGGGGATGGGTTTCAAGGTTAACGTTCGTGATCTGAATTCAGGCCTGCAGGCCATTATTCTGAATGATGGCAGCCTGACCGGTGCTGCTGACCCCCGCCGGGAAGGTCTCGCACTGGGCGATTAACCTCTTCTGCGTCCTGCTCTGCCTCAGCCCGGGGCAGGGCAATTCCCCTATAAAGTCTTAGATAAGAATCACTTACTCACCGTTTTGGGTAAGCAACACCGCATAAAAGCCGATCCTGACCGGAAGCCTGACCAATCCTCGCCTATGTTTAATTCAGATGCATGTTTCTGAATCACCAACGAGGCAAAAAGCCATGTTCAAGCGGTGTCCCCCGACAGGTTCACTACCGTTACCCCTTGCCGGGTTACAGGCGGTTATCATTATCTGCCTGCTCCTGTTCGGCAGCGGCGTGTATGCTGAGCCTTACAGGGTGGGTCTGGCCACCTGGAGCGGTTATCCGGAAAGTGTTCAGGGGTTTAAAGCCGGGCTGGCCGAAGCAGGCTTGATTGAGGATCAGAACATCACCTTTATCAGCGGCGCACAAGGCGCTGATGTACAGCTGCAAACGGAGGTAGCAAAACGTTTTCGCGAGGCCGACGTGGATCTCGTGTATTCCCTGACCACTCCCGGCACGTCCGTTATGAAAAGCGTATTGCCGGCCAGCACCCCTATCGTTTTCTCAATTGTGACCTATCCGGCCGATTCCTCCTTCGAATATTCCGGCAATAACCTGGTAGGCACCAGTAATTACGTGCCGATCCGGCATTACCTTTTTCTGCTGCGGCTTATTTATCCGCAGGTGAACCGCATCGCCATTTTCCACCGTAAAGGAGAACCTAATTCACAGATACAATCCGCCAACCTGCTTCGCCTGTTCCGCCGGGAGGGAATAGAAGCGGTTGAACTCAAACCGGAAAACCTCCAGCAGCTTCAGCGGCTGGCCGAGCAGGTCGCCGGACAGGTCGATGCATTTATGACCACCACCGATACGCTGATGCAATCCGGTGGGGAGCAGATCCTGATCGATATTTCCCTGAAACACAGCATCCCGGTAGTAAGTTCCAACAAAAAAGGCATCGAACAGGGCGCGAGCTTCGGGCCCGTCGCAGATTTTTACACTCTGGGTTTTATGGCCGGTCAGAAGGCCGCACGCATTCTTCGTGATGGCCTGGCGCCCAGCAAACTTGAGTCTGAAGTACAGAATCCACCTTTGTTTCTGGTAAACCGCAACACCATTAATCATCTGGGCATCCCGCTGTCACCGGAAGCCCTGCGTAATGTGACCTGGACTGACGAATGAAATTAACGGCTAAAATTGTATTCACCGGCATTATTGCCGTCGGCCTGATTATGAGTGCTATCGGCTATTTAATTGTTTCCGGCATCGACCGGGAAATGACCCGCAATCTGGATAACTGGCTGACAGGCGATGCGAAGTTTGCCGCGGCACGGATCAACGAAAAAGCCAGCCACGTCAGCGCTATCACCCAGGCCATCGCCAAAGCCCGGGATATACCACGGGCACTGGAAACCTACGAAAGCCGGGGCATCAACGCCATTCTGAACGATCAGATTGCGATTTACCCTTTCATCAATTACATCCTGGTGACCGAAAATAACGGCAGCATTTTCGCCGCCAGCACCCTGGACGGTAACCGAAACAAAACCCGGGGCGAAGACCTGTTGCTGGAACGGGCGCAGGAACACCCCATGTATCAGCCGGACAGCAGCCGGCAACCGGTCAGCGTCGGCCGGATAGGGTATGACCCTTATCTGGCGATTGTTGGTCTGGAGCGGGGATACGCCCAGTGGTTCGCCACCAACATTGAACACAAAGGCGAAACCATTGGTCAGGTGATCGTGTCCATCGACTGGGAAACTATCCACACCGCCCTGCTTGATGAAATTGTTCAGGAACTCGGCGACAGCAATAACCCGATCGATGCCGCCTTTCTGACTGACAGTAAGCAACGGATTCTCAGCCATAACACCGACAGCGAGCACCAGCATACCCATAGCGATCACTGGGAAAAGAGCGCCAGCCCGGACGAAAACCAGCTCACCGGACAGCAAACAATCAGCTTTGGTGATCACAGCTATATCGTCAATATCGTCCTGGACCGTGAACTGGCCCTGCAACCGATCAATACCCTGAACCAGCGGGCCCTGCTGGCAACCTTTCTGGGCAGTTGTCTGCTTGGGGTGGTGATGTTCGTGATACTCCGCCGTTCGGTTCTGTCCCGCATCAACAGCCTGCACAACGCTATGTCACAGCTGGGTTCCGGTGACCTGAGTTACCGGGTACCGGTCTCAGGGAATGATGAAATTACCGATCTGGGCCGGGCCATTAACACAATGACCGAAAGCCTGGGGACTAAAACCACCTCCATCGACCGGCTCAATGAAGAGATCGCCCTGCGTAAGCAGGCCCTGCAGGAAAAACGTGAGCGGGAAGTTGAACTGGCCCAGAGCCGGAAATACATCGACGACATTACCCACAATGCTCCCCAACTGCTCTCTTATGTCGATACCAGCCAGCACTACCGCTTTGTCAATAAAGCTTATGAACGCTGGTTTGATGTTCCTCTGGATCATTTTGATGGCAAACATGTCAGTGAAAGCCTCGGTGAAGAGGCCTACAACATGATCCATCCCTATATGCGCTCCGCCCTGAACGGCCAGATGGTCACCTACGAAGCGGAAATTCCTTACTCAGAAGGCGGTAACCGCTTCGTGAATGTCACCTACACCCCGGATAAAAATGCCGACGGTGATGTACAGGGCTTCTTTGTCTCCGTGGAAGATATTACCGGTATCAAAGAATCCGAGAAAAAAATCCAGAACACCCTGAATCTGCTGGAAGCCACGCTGGAAGCCACGGATAACGGTATCATGGTCACCGACGAATACGGGCAACTGATCAAGGCCAACCAGCGTTTTACAGAAATGTGGCAGGTGCCTGATAACCTGCTCAGCACCGCAGACACCGACGCCATCCTCAGCCTGATGGTCGATCAGATGAATGACCCTAAAGTCTTTCTCGAAGGGGTCAAACAGCTGCACGCAGAAGACAACATCAAAGCACTGGAAACGCTGGCCTTCCGGGACGGCAGAGTCTTCGAGCAGGTCTCCCTGCCGATTATTAACAGCCGTAAATCCATGGGCCGGGTCTGGAGCTTCCGGGATATTTCACAGCGCCAGCAATATGAAGACGGCCTGCTGGAAGCCAAAAATGCTGCCGAAACCGCTGCCCAGGCAAAAAGTGAATTCCTCGCCAATATGAGCCATGAAATCCGTACGCCAATGAATGGCGTTCTGGGCATGCTGTCTCTGCTGCAGGATACCGAGCTGGATGAACAACAGCGCCATCAGGCCAGCCTCGCGACCAGCAGCGCCGAAAGCCTGCTCAACCTGATCAACGACATCCTCGATTTCTCCAAGGTCAATGCCGGTAAGCTGGATCTGGAAAGCATCGATTTTGATCTGCACAGCATGCTCAATGAATTTACCGAAACCATGTCACTGCAGGCCCATGACAAAGGCCTTGAACTGATTCTGGATACCACTGAACTGGGCCACAGCCACGTCAGCGGAGACCCGACCCGGCTGCGACAGGTCATTACTAACCTGACAGGTAACGCCATCAAATTCACCAGCCACGGTGATGTCACCCTGAAAGTCGCCCTCAGCGATCTGTCACCGGAGGAAGCCACCAGCACCGGTAAACAACTGCGTTTACACTGCAGCATCTCCGATACCGGGATCGGGATCGCCGCCGGTAAACTGCCCCGGTTATTTGACTCCTTCAGCCAGGTAGATACTTCCACCACCCGTCAGTACGGCGGCACCGGACTTGGCCTGAGCATTACCAAGATGCTTTGCGAACTGATGCAGGGCAGCATCAGGGTGACCAGCCAGGTGGGGAAAGGCAGTTGTTTCAGTTTCGATATATTGCTGAACTGCAGCGATATGGATGAAAAAATCCCGGATATTGATCTTAAAACACTGGAAATACTGGTCATTGACGATAACAACAACTGCCGTCATGCCCTCAGCCGTCAACTGCGGATCTGGGGCGCATCGGTGACCGAAGCCTCCGACGGTTTTATCGCCATGCAGGCCTGCCAGGAGCGGGCGCAAAACCCCAACCTGCAGTTATTTGATCTGGTCATTCTGGATATGGAAATGGCAGATATGGACGGTGAAGCCTTTACCAACCGGCTGCATTCAGAACCCAAGCTGCAACACATTAAACTTGTAATGATGACCCCGTCACTGAATTGCGAGCCCACAAGACGCTACGCGGAAAAAGTAGCAGACAGCTATTTCGCCAAACCTATTACTCTGCCAACCCTGCTGAAAGCCCTGAACACCGCCATCGACCGGCCACTGCTGATGCTGCTTGAACCGGACGAAAAGCCAACCCCCAAACGCCACCAGCCAGTTAAAAATGCGGCCCAGGTCACTTACAACATGAAACACATGCACCGGGTGCTGCTGGTTGAAGATAACAAGGTGAACCAGATGGTCGCCACAGGCATTCTGCAACGGCTGGGGCTACGGGTAGATGTGGCTGACAACGGCCTGGATGCGATCAGCAAACTGACCACCTGCAGCCTGCCATACAACCTGATATTCATGGATTGCCAGATGCCCGAAATGGACGGCTACGAAGCAACCCAGCAAATCCGTGAAGGCAACGCCGGCGATGAAAACCGCCATATCCCCATCATCGCCATGACCGCCAACGCCATGAACGGCGACCGCGACAAATGCCTCAAAGCAGGCATGGATGACTACCTCAGTAAACCGGTCATTCTCAGTGATCTGGAAACCGTTCTGAAACGCTGGCTGCACCAGCAAACCGGCCATACTGCCGACATAGACACCCCCGCTGACACGGCCACCCGACACAGTGCCGGCGACAGCCTCAGGGAAGAATTCAGCAGCTGGGACAAACAGGAAGCACTGGAACGGGTAATGGGTGATGAAGGTTTCCTGCACAGCCTGCTGGAAATTTACCTCAGTGACAGCCAGCCGCTGATCAGTGAACTGCAACGCTCACTGGACGCCGGTGACTGCGAACCTGCGCAGCATGCCATTCATGCGTTAAAAGGCATGGCCGCGAACCTGTCCGCCCACTACCTGCACCATCTGGCGCAGCATCTGGAAATGCTGATTAAACAAAATGAAACAGATGACGTGCAGCAATGCTTACCTGAATTTCTGAATGCCTGTGAAGAATTGGAAACGCTCTTCAATACTTGCCTTTCCGACTGACGACCGACGCCGCAGCGGCTACTGAATACCACAACGGTATTTACACACCAGCCGCTCAAGCTCGCCCTGCTGCTCCAGCCGGGCGATGCTGTCATTCAGTGACGGCAGCAACACCTTGCGGCTGCTGTGTAACCGGAAGGTAACCGCATTACTGGCATACGGCAGTGAAATCTCATAGTCCAGATTATCTTCCAGCTGATAGCGCAATGCGGTCGCTTCGTTGATCAGGCCAATCTGATTCCAGCCCCGGTGTACCCGCTGGGCAATCTGCCACTGGCTGGCAAAGTCCTCGCGGATCAGATTATCCGGTACCGATGCCCCCCGGACAGTTGCCACCCGCTGGCCTTCAAGGTCTTTCAGAATAAACACCGGAAACGACAGTTCCGGACGGTAAATAATCACCTCGTTTACAATGCCAAAAGGTTCGCTGTACAGCGACACTTGCTGCAGGGCATCCGGCACCTCCAGCTGCGGCGATACACCCGCCTCAATATCAATTTCGCCGGCAATGAATAGCCGCTGCAACCGGGCCTGCGAGAGAGGCACAAAATCCAGTTCAACCTGCAGTTCCTCAGCAATCAGCCGTAAGGTATCCGCATAAATACCCTGAAACTCGCCGACTTCATCCTGCCAGAAAAACGGAATCTGGCCCGGTAAGGGCATCCCCACCCGCAGCACTTCCGCGGAGTCAGTCGCTACATCAGCAACCGCCGGTAGCGGCAAATTCAGCAGTGACAGCACCGCCAGAGCACTGAAAAACCTTGAAATGGCACGAAAGGACATATTTTATGAATCTCTGTGATATTCTGACCAACGCATCGCAGACATGAGAATAACCTAAATTCATGCCATCTTCTGCAATTTAGCGTATGACTGACAGTGAACCGCCCCTTTATGCCGATAAACAGCGCATCAGCCAAACTGCTGGAACCGATTTTACAGCTGGCACGCCACTTTCCCCAACAAAGTGATCAGGCCCTGCATCAGCAACTGCTCAGCAGTGCCGGCCTGAGTGAAACTGAATTCAGTAAACCCGGTGCCCGCTTTGCTGTCAGCCGCTATCCGGACGTTTTACAAACCCTTGCCGAAGCCAGTGGTAACCCGCTGATCACTCTGAGCCTGGGAGAAGCCACTCAGCCACGCCTGCTCGGCTCTATCGGTTTTCTGATGGCCACCGCTGCCACACTGGAGCAAGCCTATCAGAGCCTGATTGATTACCTGCCCCTGCTGATCGAAGGGGCTGTGCTGGAAATGCAGCCCACCCCCGAAGGCAGCCTGCTAACACTGGAGCTGAATCAGAATGATCCCCGGGCAATCGAATACTTTCTTGCCTGCCTGGTGAACTGGCCCCGCTGGCTCACCGGCCGGCAGGTACCGGCACACGCAGTCCGTCTGGCACTGCCCGCGCCGGATAACATTCAGCCGTATCAGCAGTTCTTTGCCGCCGAAGTGGAATTTGGTGCCCCCCGGCATCAGGTGCTGCTGAACAGTGAATATCTGGGCCTGAGCTGTCTGGACGCCAATGGCGAAATGCATCAGCTACACCGGGAATTTGCCGACTCGCTGCTCAGTAAAAGTAATCAGCAGGGAGCGCTGATCGCCCAGACCCGAAACCTGATCCGTCAGCAACTGGCTGAAGGGGGCAGTGCCGTCCGGCGGGAAGAGGTCGCCGCCACACTGGGGCTCAGCCTGCGCACCCTGCAACGCAAACTGGGCGTACTGGGCACCAACTTTCAGGACCTTTACGACCAGACCCGCCGGGATCTGTGCTTACAGCTGATCCAGCGGGGTCAGCTCAGCTTCGGTGAAATCACCTTTCAGTTGGGGTTTGCCAACCAGTCCGCCTTTCAGAAAGCCTTTAAACGCTGGATGGGCGTTGCACCCAGCCAGTATCGCAAGCAGATAAAACCGCATATTCCGGACCCGCCGGACATCGACACCGGGTCCGCCATTAACGCCGACTGGTCACAACAGGAAAACCGGGAAGACGCCTTCCGGGAACGGCTGGCCAGCCTGACCAGTTTCAGCCGCGAACTGCTGGACTGGGCCGCCATTGGCGGGGTCAGTAATGACCTGGCAGAGCTCGCGCAGGTAACCGGCAACCCCATCGCCCGCCTGGCCATTCACCTCTGGCCGGCAGAACAGGCCGGTATTCTTATCCGCGAAGAACATACCCCGGAACGCATCAGTTACCACTTTGCCGACCCCGTATTGCCAGACATCCTCTGCACACAGCTCAGTCACGGCGAACAGCAGCGGATGCACCATCAGTTTGCCACTGCGCTGGGCAAGCATCTGCACGACAATCCACAGGCCGCTCCGGCGCATCAGCTCAGCCATGTGTTGCACCACCTGAACCGGCTTGATGAAGCTCCTGCCTATACCTATTCCTATAGCAATCGCCAAACGCTGAACCTGCAGGCGGCCAACCTCGCCCGGGAAGAAAAAAACTACGCCCTGGCAGCCCGGTATCTGCACTGTGCCGTCAAAGATACCCACCAGGCTGAGCAACACACAGAGCTCTTATTACAAAGCGCCGAAATGTATCTGTTCAGCAGCCACCTTCAGGAAGCAGAACACCGCTTACAAACGATCAGCGCTCAGCTGGCAGGCACCTCTCTGCCTGCGGCCTTTCAGACCCGCTGGTCCCTCCTGCAGGCCCGCTTGTATCAGGACCGGAATCAGCCTGAAAATGCCCTGTTCACCCTCTGTGAGCAGCTGAAAAAAGATGACCGGCCATTACCGGAAGATCACGGTGAACAGCTCAGTCTGTTACTGCGCCAGCTGGAACGGATCAGCCACACATCCGCTCACGACCCGCAACACAGCAGTACTGTCGAAGATGATCTTCAGTTACAGCTGCTCGAACACATCAGTCTGCTGGCCCGTCAGCTCAGCCAGCCCTTACTGGCCGCCTGTGCCATCGGCCGGATGACCGCATATTGCCTGCAGCACCCCGGTACCCCTCTGGCGGCATTTGCATTCAGCAGCTACGCCTGGGTAGCCAGTTGGTTCTGCGCCGATACCCAGCTGGCCCGCAGCTTCACCAGCAAGGCCATGCACCTGGCAGACAGCACCCATCATCCGGCCCGGACCGGCAGCGCCGCCCTGCGGCTGAACAGCCAGGTACAGCACTGGTTTAGCCCCCTGCACGAAGTACGGCAACAGCTGAGCCATACCCTGCAACTGGCAGAAAGCCAGCACCAATGGCCCACCCTCAGTGAAGGGCAGCTGCTGGCCGCCCAGCTGGATCTGTTCGGTAACACCCCGCTGGATGAGCTTTATCCACCGCTGCAACAGCAGCATCAGCATATGCTGATGCGCCGCCAGCACTCCCAAGCCACCTGGCTGGCAGACTCTGCCCTGCACTTTATCCAACAGCTGCAGGGCACCTCACCGGTTCCCGGCCAGCCGGTATATCGCCACGGCTGGCAAGCAGTCAGTGACTGTATCAGCGCCCTGCTACTGAACCAGCAACACCTCTGGCCAGACCTGTATCGCTGGGAGGCCCGGCTGGAAAATGAACTGGCAGGGTATTTCGGCGTCAGTGAAGCACTGTTTTGCACCGCCCTGATGCGGCTGATTCAGGCAGGGCAACAACAGGCGATCAGCCGTCGCCGTCAGCTGGAAACCGAACAGCTGATCTCCCGGCTGGAACTCTGGGCCGGACAAAGCCCGGACAATTTCAGCTGTCAGCTACAACTGTTACGGGCAGAACAAAGCCGTTTTCAGCCAGACAACCGGATAGCCTTTACACACTACGAGCAAGCGCTTAAAGCCGCTGATAGTCAGCAATTCAGCTTCCACAAGGCACTGGTCAACGAACGTTACGCCGATTTTCTGCAACACACCGGCCAGCGCGCTCTGGCCTGTTACTGTTTACAGGATGCCCTGCGCTTCTATGAACACTGGCAAGCCACTGCAAAAATAAAACAACTGGCACAAACACTGGAATTGCTGGCAAAATAACCAATTCGCGTAACCAATAACAATCAGAAAGCGGCTGACATGACCCCCTGGAAAGTACTGATAGTTGACGATGAAGAAGGCATTCACGGCATTACCCGGATGATCTTCCGTGGCTACGAATTTGAACAACGTGGCATCGAACTGATCAGTGCAATGAACGGCGCCGAAGCGCGACAGATACTGAAAGAACAGCAGGATATCGCCCTGGCCCTGCTGGATGTGGTGATGGAAACCGATCACGAAGGCCTGCAGCTGGTGGATTTCATCCGTAACCAGCTGAATAATCAGGATATCCGCATCATTTTACGCACCGGCCACCCGGGTTATGCACCGGAAGCTCAGGTGATTGTGAATTACGACATTAACGACTATCTGAGCAAGGCAGAACTCTCCGCCTCCCGTCTGCTGACCTCTGTGGTAGTGGCATTACGTTCCTACCGGGACATTAAAACTGCCCGCCAGCAAGCCGTTCAGCCCGCCGGCAAGAACCATCAGGATGGGCTTTTGCAGTCTGCTGCCGGGGAGCTGCAGCAGCAAATGCAACCTTTGCTACAACAAAGCCGTCGTCTGCAACAGCTGGATCTGAATCCGGTTGCCCGGGATCTGAGTCATGAACTGCACGCCCGGCAACAACGCCTGCACAACAGTGTCAGTTTGCTGCAGACCTCTGCACCGGCCGGCACCGCCGGATCGCTCAGCCTCAGTAATATGCTGGATGAAGTATTACAGATATTCCTGCCCCAGAGCCGCCGTGAAGGCTGGTTGCTGGACTATCGCCTGGATGAACAGCTACCGACACAAATTCACAGCATCCCGGAGACTTTACGGCAGCTCCTGATCAGCGCCACTGAGCTGGCTATCCTGCAGGCCGGTGGTAACGACCTGAAACTCAGTGTCAGCGTATCCGGGTCATCCCAGTTACAACTGAACCTGACCCAGCCCGACGGCCAGCCGGTATTTACCCGCAGTCCCTGGAGCCTGCACCTGCAACAACAGCTGCACAGCCTCTGCCAGCAACTCGACGGCCAGCTGCTTGACGCCGGCGACCAGAGTGCCATCCGCTGCCTGTTACCTCTGGAACAGTGAGCTCCCTTACTTTTTCCCCTGCATACTTGTTCATCTGATTCCGGACTCAGGCCTTACAATCAGCTCTTACAAAAACTAGAATATCTACCAGACCTCATAACAAAAGCGGATCAACTGACATGAACATTAAAGCGCTGCGTGTGTTTGTATCAGTCATGGAAGACAGTACCCTGGCACGGGCGTCTGCCCGTCTGCATATTAGCCAGCCAGCCGCCAGTCGCCTGCTGGCTATTCTGGAAGACTCGATCAGCATGCGGTTATTCGTTCGGCATAAGAAGCGCCTGATTCCCACCCCGGAAGCCGAAGCGTTTCTCCATGAGGCACATCAGATCCTGGCCGCTGTGGATAACATCCCTCAGGCTGTCAAAGACATTAAAGAGCAGTGCGGCACGACGCTACGGATCATCTGTATGCCGCGTTTCGCTGATGGTCTGGTAATACCCGCAATTACCCGGTTTCTGGAACAGTACCCGGATGTCAGAATTCAGATGAACCTGCAGGCATTTCAGGGGCTGGAACGGCGCATCGCCGCAGAGCAGTTTGATGTAGGCGTTGCATCCTATGCGATGCAAAACGATAAGATCCATACAGAATGGTTGTGCCGGGCACCCATTTGCGCCATTGTGCCCCGCGCATCTCCACTGGCGGACAGGCAAAGCATTTCCCTGAACGATGTGAAGCATATGCCCAATATCGCCCTGACCCGTGATACCATGATGCGCCCCATCGCTGACCGGCTGCTGGCGGAAAGCGACCCTGCTATCCGCCCCCGGATTGAAGTATCCGCCGTCAGTGCCGCCTGTCATCTGGTAGAAGCCGGGCATGGCTTCTTTATCACCGATTCTATGTCCGCCAACTGGTCACAATTCCCTGAACTGGCCGTGGTCCCCTGGGAGCCAGCCTCCACTCTGGAAGTAGGGGTGTTTTACCCTACCCGCTTTGAACCCTCTGAAACGGTGCAGGCATATCTGCAATGCCTGCAGGACGTCAGCCATCAGTTGATTCAATAATCACAACTGTCCGTCAGCCAGCGGGGCTGGCTGAACCTCCCGGCTGAATCAGCGCATCCGGATGCAGGATCTGATCAAGCTCACCGGGCGCAATCAGTTTCTCTTCCAGCACTAACTCCACGACTCCCCGTTCCTCTGCCAGCGCCCGCTTCGCAATGCGGGTGGCATTTTCGTAACCGATATACGGATTCAGCGCGGTGACAATACCAATGCTGTTGGTTACATGCCGGGTGCACTGTCCCCGGTTTGCTTCAATCCCACGGATACAGCGGGTTTCCAGCATTTGCATCGCCGAACTCAGCATCCGCATAGAATTAAACAGGTTATAGGTGATCAGCGGCTCCATCGCATTCAGCTGTAACTGACCCGCTTCTGCAGCCATTGTCACGGCCAGATCATTACCGATCACCTGATACGCCACCTGATTAACTGCTTCCGGAATCACCGGGTTGACCTTGCCCGGCATAATCGATGAACCCGGTTGCATCGCAGGCAACTCAATTTCGTTGAAGCCGGCCCGGGGTCCGCTGCTGAGCAGGCGCAGGTCGTTACAGATTTTAGAAAGCTTCACGGCAAAGCGTTTCAGAATGCCAGACAGGAGTACAAAAGCCCCCATATCAGAGGTAGCTTCTACCAGATTGGACGCCAGCTTCATCTCTATCCCGGAAACATCACTGAGATGCGCGATAGCACATTCCGCATAGGTAAGGGGCGTATTGATGCCGGTGCCGATGGCGGTTCCCCCCAGATTTACCTCACTGAGAAATCCGGTAATTTCACGTATTCGGCTAACATCCTCACCAAGTGTGTCGGCAAATGCGCCAAATTCCTGCCCCAACGTCATGGGCACTGCATCCTGAAGCTGAGTACGGCCCATCTTCAGCACATCACTGAACTCAACCGCTCTAGCCTGCAGGGCAGCACACAGATCATCAATTGCACTGATCAGTGGCCCACAGGCAAAAATCAGCCCCAGCCTGACGGCGGTGGGATATACATCATTGGTGGACTGCGAACAGTTCACATCATTATTCGGGTGCAGATGAATGAACGCCCCTTTTTGTTCGCCCATCAGCTCTAACGCACGGTTAGCAATGACTTCATTGGCGTTCATATTGGTGGATGTACCCGCGCCGCCCTGGATCAGATCCACGACAAAATGCTGATGCAGCTTGCCGGCCACGATTTCCTCACAGGCCGCCACGATACAGGCCTGTTTATCTTCACTGATCAGCCCTAACTCAGCGTTAGCCTTCGCAGAGGCAGATTTCACCATTGCCAGCGCATTAATCAGCTGAGGAAAATGACTGATCGGAATCCCCGTGAGGGAAAAGTTATCCACCGCCCGTTGCGTCTGGATTCCGTAATACAGCCGGTTATCCAGCTGCATACTGCCGAGCAGGTCTGTTTCTGTCCGCCACCCGGCCCCAGGCTTATTGTCTGTCATATTGATTGTCCGTCGGTAAAAAGCCTGTACCGGCGCCTGCAAGCATGAGGCTGTTGTCAGGACAGCCTCAGACACCCCGGAAGGGTACAGACGGGTACAGGAAAAGCGAACGGCCGCCTGAGGCGGCCGTTCAGTGGGATCGTTACTTAAAGATGTAAATCGGGCTGGACCAGGCACGGTGGCCGTCTTCCTGCGCAACCCGCACATACAGACGGGTATCCCCTTCCTTGCGCAGTTTCACGGTACGGGTCAGCTCAACCGGCTGGTTTTCCATCACGGCAGGCAGGGCTGAGATCTTCAGCGCTTTTTCCAGGCCACCGCATTTGAAGACGGTCTTCTCAGCGGTGATGTCACCCAGCTCAATATCACAGTTAATCTGGTTAGTGCGTACTTTTAATGTACCCCCGACACCTTCATCCACCCAGATATCAATCCCGCTGAAGCCACCGGTGCTGACGCATTTCCAGTGGACGGTATTATTGTCATCCAGGCCCGGCTGGCGATCAGGGTTAAAGAAGTTCACGCCCTTCGTCCGGGTAATCCGGCGACCTTCAACCGTTGCTGCACCTTCCCACTGCACCAGACGGCCCCGGCCACGGTATTCAGCACCTTCACACACGATGCGGATACGGCGCTGTGAAGGATTTTCTTCAAAGCAGCGAATGGTTTCAATCACATCCATACCGTCACGGATCTGCACCATGGTAATGGGTGATGTGCCCGCCAGCTTCAGATTCAGGGTCACTTCATCATCGGTGGTCTTCACAATGTCACCAATGATGGCTTCCTGACTCTGGACGCTAGGCACATCCCCCAGATCCGGATTACGCATAAACAGCGTCGAAGGCGAGGCAAAACTGGCTTTCAGGTCCAGATACATACGTGCGCCGGTGGTCGCATAGTGATGCCGGCGACGGAAGCCCTCAAAGAATGCATCCCGGTCCAGCGACGGGATCAGGTGACAGGTCAGGCCGCCGTATGAACCAAACTTAGCATCCCCCGGATAACATGCCCCGGGACGGCCGTCGTGGCCATCACTGGAGGCAACAATGCCGACCCGGTAATTACTTTCAAAAGCATCCTGCACAATCCATTCAAAGGAGCCCCAGGCCGAATGTACTTCTACGGAAGGTTCTACTTTGGCGTTATGGGCATATTTCACATCCGCGTAACGGCCACCAACGTGTGCCGTAACAATGGCGTCTTCGTGCTTCAGAGCCTCGAACAGGTCGGCTGAGGTATGGCAGTCAGTATCGTTGTCATCCCGGTCAGCAATCATCGTACGGGATGAACGGTGAATCGGCCGGCCTTCATGGCGATACCAAACGTTATGGTCACCACCAACGCTGGTATTACCTGACCATTCATATCCCGGCAGCGCCAGGAACTCGCCGTCCTGATTGTATTCCGCTGACAGATCGTTGATCTTCGTCCAGAATTCTTTCGTGATCTGGAAGTCATTGCCCTGATGGCCAACAATGTCCAGATGGGCTTTATCACGGGCAAACTCAAAGTAACGTTCGATTGGGTTATTACCAATCGTCTCTTCACTCTGGCCGTGCATATCGCTCCAGAAGTGCTTGTAGTCACCGCTGTCCTGAAGACACATCGGATTACTGACCGCAACAGTCTCACCGGCACTGTCTTTCAGGGTGATGCTCAGCTGGCCGGTCTGGAATACTTTCAGATCACGGATAACCGCACCGAATTCACCCGGCTTCAGCGTAATACTCTCCGGCAGGCCTTCCACCGGCATACTGGCATGCACACTCAGTACCTGATCTGCTTTATCCGTCGGGTTGCCCCAGCGGTCTTCTGCTTTAACGGCCAGCTTAAAGCCTTCCCCGGTGTTACGCAGGGTCGGAAGCACCGCCTGATACACGTCAGCATCTGTGGCCACAAAGGTCACGTAAGGCTGCTTCTCTTCCGGCAGGGCGGTGTAATCGTAGGTGGCAATGGCATCCACAAACACCCGGAACTGAGAGCGGTCTTCCACAAATGTCTGAACCCGCAGGCCCGGACTACCTTCCCTCGTATCACCGAAACGCACGATGATCTGGTCACCTTCGCTGAGGAATTTATTGCAGCGGATAAAAATACTCTTATTCCACGGCCGGATTGCACGGCGATCATCCAGGGTAATCGTCAGCGGAATACCGGTAGAGGTTTCCACGCTGACATAGCCCGGGGCCTTGGGGTCATCCATCTGCCAGGGCGTGGCATCACAATGCGCCCGCAGGGCAATTTTGATGCTGCCACGGTCATCAATACCAAACTTACCGGCGGTATATGTGAGGGTATACGACTGCCAGCTGCCCACTTCAAACGCGCCGTCAGGGGTGATTTCTGCACTGCCCATCAGGTCAGCACGATAGTCATTTAAAGGCATAGAAGATGCTCCTTTTATATTTGTTTTGGCAACCTCTGTACGGCTAATCAGTAAAACGCAGGCGCAAAGCCGCCCACAGGGCTCAGCCAGACTCAGCCCGATAAAGGTACAAAGGTTGTAAGTTAAGTGCTTAGCAGGGTGTTACACCCGGGAAGATCACATCAGGTTCAGTGGCCCCGCGGAGCCCAGCCCCAGACGGGTAGTCTCGGTTTCCACAACGGTTTCCGGGGTCACGTTGCCCAGGTTCACATCCGGGCCGAAGGTCTTGATCAGAAACTTCTTACCCTTATAGATTTCCGCATGGGTACTGCCAACGCGGGGGGTCGCCAGTTCAAACATTACCCGGGAAGTGTCCAGCTGTGCTTTGATCAGTTCGATCAGGGAGACGTTCGGCTCGCCGTTCAGCATCAGTTCCTGACCTTCAACCATCGCCAGCTCAGCACCGCTGTCCAGTACCTGCTGAATTTCTGCCACCATCTCCGCATCACTGGTGTGGGCGGTCTTATCACCGATTTCACCTACCGGTGACAGACCATACTCTTTTACTTTATTCAGCAGCAGTAACTTGGTGTCTTCATCCACATCGACAACATTGTCGGAAATCTCCACCATATCAAAACCCACCGCTTTGGCTTCTTCCAGATGCTGATCGAAGGCCTCCAGTCCCAGGTTATGCAGCACATATTCCTGAAACTGGCCGCCCAGAAACGGCCGGATACCGGCATCCGTCAGCATTGCCAGCTTATCCATCAGAATATTGCGGGGTAGCAGTCTTGAAGTGCCGGTCGCAAATTTAAAGATATCAATATAGTCACCGCCCACCCGTAACAGATCTTCCAGCCCCGTCAGCCCCAACTGATAGTCTGATACCATCGTCAGACCGGTCTTACGCGGCTTGGTCATACTGCGACGCGGATCAAGGGGTACAAAAGGAAAGGCAATATTGTTTGTCATCTGATGGATCCTCCAACTTCACACAATGGGTATGCCTTCATACTAGTCAGCACAACTTGATATTTATATTCGAATTATTGAGGGTGTTGATAACAAAACCGCATCAAACAACCGGTTTGCTAAAGACTGTTTATGTTCTTCAGAAAATATACACCGACTGATTTACCACTATATTTTTAAGGTAGCGGGAATTTTATCCATGTAGAGAAACATCCGGTTTTGTTATCAACTGATTCGAAAGTTCGAATTTAATGATCAACATACAATGATTAGTATCGATTCAAGCATCCCGAAAAGATGGCTCATAAATACAATAAGAAGGAGATCCAAGCATGAAGATTCTCAAGTTCTGCCGTCAGGCGTTACTGACCTCAGCCGCTCTTGCGGCAACTGTTTTGCCCCTTGGTGAAGCACTGGCGGCTGAATACCCGTCTAAACCGGTCACTGCAATTGTGCCTTTCGGTGCCGGTGGCGGTACCGATACGTACGCCCGTACCCTGGCCAGTGTCGCCTATGACATCCTGCAGCAGCCGTTAGTTGTGGTAAACCGCCCCGGTGGCGGTGGTTACGTGGGGGCCAAATTTGCGGCTGACGCCCGTGGTGATGGCCATACCATTATGGTGCAGTCAGCAGGCTCATTCATTCTTGGCGGCATGATGCAAAAACGCCCGGTTGATCCTTTCAGCGATTTTAAGCCGGTTGCCGTTATCGGCCAGTTACACACCGGCCTCGTGGTACCAATGGACAGCCCCTATCAAACCGCTGAGGATTTAATTGCAGCGGCTAAAGAAAAGAAACTTTCATGGGCCCATACAGGCCGTGGTGGCGTTCATCATATGGCGGGGTCTGCATTCGAAATCAAGCAGGGCTTCAGCACTAAAGACATCCCGTACAAAGGCGGCGGTAACGTCCGTACAGCGGTACTTGGCGGCCAGGTAGATTTCGCCTGGATGGGCGTTCAGCAAGTAGCGGGCTTCGAAGATAAGCTGCGAGTACTGGGTGTGGCCAATACCGAACGTGATCCGGTCCAGAATCAGTATAAAACCTTCGAAGAGCAGGGCGTCGATTATGTACGCTTCGTGTCACCTATTACGGTTTATGTACCTAAACGGACTGATCAGAAAGTCATTGATAAACTGACCGTAGCAATTAAAGAAATGCAGCAGCAAAAGCCATTCAAAAAGCTGGCTAAATCTTCCGGCCTGGCAGTCATGTACAAAGATGCTGCAGAAACCGATGTCTACCTGAAGACCCTGCGTGACGAATGGTTACCGGTTGCCGATCAGGTGAAGCAGAAACTGAGCAAGTAATTGCAGGTAAAACCCATGAATACCGTATCTAAGCCAAACAAGATCCGGGACTGGGGGGATATCGCCGTCACGGCGATATCTCTGTTACTGGGCCTGTTCTTTCTGTACCACTCGTTCTCAATCGATGAAAGCCTGTCCGGTGATGGCGTCGGTCCCCGACTTGTCCCGCAGATCATCGCGACCCTTCTGATTGTGTTCAGTGTGGGCCTTCTTACCACGTCGTTGCGGGGGCAATCTGAACAACCGCCCCATCACTCAGCCAGTGAAGCGCTGGAGGATGTCGCCGATGAGATTCAACATGCTAACGAAGCAGAATCAGGCTTTGATGAAGAGCAGCAACCCGCTGAAGACACATCGCTGTCTGTACGTTTATTGCCACTGCAAATTCTCGTTATCAGCTTGCTGTATGTCGCAATGTTCCAGTGGTTTGGATATTTAATGGCCACACTTCTGTGTGCCGTGCCCATCTATGCCTCTTTTGGTAACCGCAACCGCGTCTCTCTGTTAGTGGTGCCACTGGTCGCCATCGGCATTTTTTATTCCCTGTTCTTCGGTGTAATGGGGCTGTTCGATTTACCGGGAACCCTGGTCGATACCACGCAATTCTTCCGCTGGTAAAGACGACCGGACATTCCATGAGAGGTAACTATGGATATCATTAACGGCTTTATACTGCTACTGGGTAATCCGGTAGCACTGGCCACTGTTTTCTGCGCGGCTGCTGTAGGGGTAATCGTCGGTGCAACACCGGGGCTGACCACCGCCGCCGCCATCGCCATGCTGGTGCCTGTCACCTATTATCTGGACCCGATTGTGGCTCTGGTTGGCCTGTATGTAATCGGTAAAGCCGGACGCTTCGGCGGCTCTATCTCCGCTATCCTGTTCAACACACCCGGCACAGCCGGTGCCGCCGCCACCCAGCTGGACGGCTACCCCATGACCCAAAAAGGTCAGACAGGTAAAGCGTTAAAAATTTCAGTCATCGCATCCGGTTGCGGCGACTTCCTGGGCGACATGGTGCTGATTTTCGGCGCAACCCTGATTGCCGCCTAGACAATGCGACTGGGACCGCCTGAGTACTTTGCCATTTATGTCATGGCCTTTATCGTCATAGGCAGTGTGGTGGGCAACTCGATCGTCAAGGGACTGATCAGCAGCTTGCTGGGCATCCTGATTGCCACCGTTGGCCTCGACCCGGTATCCGGCAGTACCCGTTTTGACTTTGACAACGTAAACCTGATGTCAGGCTTCAGCCTGGTGCCTCTGTTAGTCGGTACATTCGTCATTTCAGAAGTCCTGATTCAGGCTCAGCGTAACGCGGCTTCAGGCGGTACCGGCTATCGCCTGCCACAAGATGACGACAACACATCTCAAAACTTAAGCATGGAAGAAGCAAAGCGCTGTGCGCCCGTTGTTGCCCGCTCGTCTGTTACCGGTGCCATCATCGGCATGCTGCCCGGCCTGGGCTCATCTGTCGCCGCATTCGTTGCTTACGGCGAAGAACGCCGCCGCTCAAAACGTTCAGATAAATGGGGGACGGGTATCGCCGAAGGTATCGCCGCGCCAGAATCGGCTAACAATGCTGTATCAGGTCCGTCGATGATTCCTCTGCTGACACTGGGTGTGCCGGGCAGTACCATCGCAGCCATGCTAATGGGCGTTATGATGATCCACGGTATTCAGGTGGGGCCATCCATCTTCACGGTCTCCAAAGACCTGATTTTCACCCTGTTTGCAGCGGGTCTGCTGGGAATTCTGTCCTATGTGCTGATCGGCTACTTTGGCAGTGGTCTGATTGGCCGGACAATCGCCCGGATTCCGCCCCGCCTGATTTACCCGACGGTATTTATCCTGGCGTTTCTGGCAGCGTACTCAGTGCGATCAAGTCTGTTTGATGTATTCGTTATGCTGATCTTCGGCGGCATCGGTTATGTTATGCGCCGCTATGACTACAGCGTGGCCGCTTTTATCATTTCCTTCATTCTCACCAAAGGCGCGGAAGAAGCACTGCGTCAGTCATTACTGATCAGTGAAGGCAGTCTGATGATTTTCGTTGAACGCCCCGTGGCAGCCATCTTTTTACTGATTGGCCTGACCGGTCTGGTGTTACGGATTCGCCAGGCGATGAAACAGCGCAAAGCACAGCAGTCGGAAACCAACAGTGCCGTTGTCAGCCATTAATCTGGCGGGTACCGGTGGAAATAACACATGCCATGCACCTGCATGGCATGTGGCATCAATTGTCAGTTATCTGACAGCAGATAGACAGTGCCTTCCTGGCGCTGGTGATCAATCCACTGTTCCGCTTCTTCACGGCTGCGGCCAAAGAAAACCACCCGGGACATATGCTTAAGCATACCTCCGGACATGATTTCATGGCGGTATACCCACCAGCTGTCAGCAGCAATTTCACGGATTTTTAAAACGAATTCGATAGGTGTTACAGGTTGATATGCGTCTGATACGTTCATCGGTCTGCCGGCCCCTGAGGCCGTTTGTTTTTAGGTTTCAGTTTAGTGACAACCGGCCACACCGTCTGTGCAGTTTTGTGGCCAGTTATCAGAATCGGCGTTGGCTCAGGCCTGATCCTTCAGCGATCAGGACAGATTGCGCCTGCTATGAGAAATTCCCCTTCACAACCATAGCAAACAACCTGTCCTTAACAAGCAATCCTGACAAAGTCAGTTTTTCAGCAGCATCACCGAGCATCCGGCCCGTTCTGCTACCCGTGCTGAGACAGAGCCCAGCAAAAACTCATTCATTCGGGAACGGTGATGGGCGGACATGACCACCAGATCAATGTCCTTTTTGCGGATGTAGCGGATAATCATTTCCGCCGGCGATCCCTCATACACCTTCAGCACCGGCTGAATTTCTGCCGGCAGTACTGAATCCGCATATTTTTTGAACTTGCGGGCCACTTCCTTCATGGCGTGCTGATGGTCGCTTTCACTGAAAAACGATGCCACCAGCGAGTTACTGAACCCGGACACAACCGTGACCAGATGCAGCTCTGCCTGATTGTCCCGCACTTCCCGCAACGCCAGTTGCAATGCTTCCTGAATAAATTCAGGTTCTGACAAATCAACCGGCACCAGTACTTTGTTAAACATCACTCATTCCTCGAATGTGCCGGCCCCCGTCTCCGGGTCGCCGGCGAATAATTGCCGATGCGGGTTACGCTTCGGCAGGAGTCAGCTTAGCCAGCGCATTACGACGTCGCCGTTGCACGGCAATCAGCCCCAGCAGCAGAATCCCGGCTGGGATATACAGAAGCTGCTTGGCCGGTTGCGCCTGCGGTGCCTCGACACCGGTAATCACCTGATCAAAGGCGAGTCCGGCACGCTCTGCAGCGCTGTCAAAGGCAACAAAGTCCACGACGGTCTTACCGTTACTGCCCAGCAGTTCCACACCGGTGTTGGCCAGGCGCTCGGCACCGTCGGCACCTTCACCTAACACCAGATTGGCCAGAAATGAGCGCTGGTTACCGACAGCATCTTCGCCATCGATCCAGAAGCGCAGCTCGGTGCCAGGGGCGATATCATCCGCCGCCTGAACCAGCATCTGTGGCGCAATCTGCTGATAAGGCTCAACAATCCGGTCCATCCAGAAACCCGGACGGAACAGTGAAAAGGCAATCAGCAACAATAAGACAGTTTCGTACCAACGGTTACGGGCGAAGAAATACCCCTGGGTCGCAGCGGTAAAGATCAGCATCGCGATGGTTGCCACAATGAAGATCTGGATTCCTTCCAGCCAGGTGACGTCTATCAGCAACAGATCAGTGTTGAAGATAAACAGAAATGGCAGCGCCGCCGTACGCAGGCTATAGCTGAAGGCGACAAAACCGGTCCGGATGGGATCACCACCGGACACTGCCGCCGCGGCAAAAGAGGCCAGACCGACCGGTGGGGTCACGTCTGCCATAATGCCGAAGTAGAATACGAACAGATGCACCGCAATCAGCGGCACAATTAATCCGGATTCCTGACCCAGTGAGATAACCACCGGAGCCAACAGAGAAGAAACAACAATGTAGTTTGCCGTGGTCGGCAGGCCCATTCCCAGAATCAGGCTGAGAATCGCTGTCAGGATCAGCATCAGCAGCAGATTGCCCATCGACAACACTTCCACCAGATCCGCCAGTACAGAACCTACACCGGTCTGTGAGACGGCACCTACAATGATACCTGCCGTTGCCGTCGCAATGCCGATACCGATCATATTCCGGGCACCGACAATCAGGCCGTCGACCAGTTCGTTCGCACCCTGACGCAGGCGTTGAGCGATTCCCTGCTCATTGCGGAACCAGGCAATCAGCGGACGCTGGGTGACCAGAATGAAGATCATCAGAACCGTCGCCCAGAATGCAGACAGCCCCGGAGACAGACGCTCAACCATCAGACACCAGACCAGCACCACAACCGGCAACAGGAAATGCAGACCAGACTTAACTGTCGGAGCCACTTCCGGTAACTGCACCATCGGAGAGTTCGGATCATCCAGTGTCAGATCCGGCACCTTCGCCGCATAGCTCAACAGGAACAGATAGGCACCGCCTAACAGCAGCGCAATCACAATGCCGGCATATTCGCCAAACATCGGTTTGATCCAGCCAATACCGAAGTACACTGCCGCTGCCAGACCGGCCGTCAGCAGGAAGCCGGTCAGCATGCCGAAGATACGCAGTTGCCAGGGTTTCACCGCACCACGTCGTGGCAGGCCCTGCATATCCAGCTTCAGCGCTTCTAAATGCACGATATAAATCAGTGCCAGGTAAGAAATCAGTGCCGGCAGGAAGGCATGGGTAATGACCTGAACATAGGAAATACCCACGTATTCCACCATCAGGAAGGCCGCCGCCCCCATGACCGGTGGCATGATCTGCCCATTCACAGAAGAGGCCACTTCAACCGCACCCGCCTTTTCAGATGTAAAGCCCACACGCTTCATCATCGGAATCGTAAAGGTACCGGTGGTCACTACGTTGGCAATGGATGACCCGGAGATCAGACCGGTCAGACCGGAAGAGACCACCGCCGCTTTGGCAGGGCCGCCGCGCATATGACCCAGCAGGGAGAATGCGACCTGAATGAAGTAGTTGCCGGCACCCGCCTTATCCAGCAGCGCACCGAACAGTACGAACAGGAATACAAAACTGGAGGATACCCCCAGCGCAATGCCAAATACCCCTTCGGTGGTCAGCCACTGGTGATTCACCAGTTCTTCCAGCGAAACCCCTTTATGGGCAATGATGTCCGGCATATACGGGCCGGCCAGCGAGTAAGTCAGAAAGACGATTGCCACAATCATCAGTGGCGGGCCCAGCGTCCGGCGGGCGGCTTCCAGCAGCAACACCAGACCTACGACAGAGACCACCAGATCCTGCGTATTCGGCAGGCCGGGACGGCTTACTAACTGATCGTAAAACAGGAATATATAGGATGCACTGAACGCGCCGATCAGGCACAGGCCTATGTCCATCAGCGGAATATGATGACGTGGCGAACGGGTCAGTGCAGGGTAGGCAGTAAATGCCAGGAAGGTGGCGAAACCTAAGTGAATTGCGCGAATTTCTGTGTCGTTGAAAATGCCGAAACTGCCGACCAGTGGCCAGTCATAAAAGGGAAGTGGCGAAGCAATCCACAATTGAAACAGTGACCAGAACAGTGCCGCACCGAGTAGTACCTTACCCTGCCAGCCTTCGGGAATGCGTGCGCCGGTATCATTGGCGGCCACCATGTCCTGAAGTTCTTGCTCTTCAACCTCTCCCTGTCTGTTTTGCGTAGTTGTCATAATCAGCTCCAAAAAACAGCATGGCTAAAAAAAGAGCCCTCCGTATTCAGCCCCTCAGACCAAACTGTCTGCGGGTGCCCGGCTGATGGAGGGCTCGGCAGAGAGCAGGGCTCTCTGCGAGGGACATGAAAACAATCAGCAGATCAGGAGAACTCCTGACCGTTTTCTCATGTAAAAAAGATGCCTGCAGGCCATAATCGACAAGTGAGCGTTGCAGGCATCTGAAAACGTGTCCGTTTCAGGGGATTCGGCTTACATCCAGCCCTGTTCTTTGTAGTAACGAACAGCACCTTCGTGCAGCGGAGCAGACAGGCCGTTAGCAATCATCTGCTTAGGATCCAGGTTAGCGAACGCAGGGTGCAGACGCTTGAAGCGGTCGAAGTTATCGAATACAGCTTTAACAACCTGGTAAACAGTGTCGGCATCAACCTTGGCAGACGTCACCATTGTTGCAGCGTTACCGAAGGTTGCCACATCGCTGTCGCTGCCCTTGTACATGCCGCCAGGGATGCTGGCAGGTGCGTAGAAATCGTTTTCAGCAATCAGCTTCTCAATTACTTCACCGGTAACAGGAATTACTTTTGCATCACAGGAAGTCGTCGCTTCCTTAATCGCACCGGACGGGTGACCAACGGCGTAGATCATCGCGTCGATCTTGTTGTCACACAGTGCCTGTGCCTGTTCTGCAGATTTCAGCTCGGCCGCCAGCTTAAAGGTCTCGTTTGTCCAGCCCTTCTCTTCCATGATCACTTCCATGGTGCCACGGGTACCGGAACCCGGGTTCGTCAGGTTCACACGCTTACCTGGCAGGTCATCAAAAGACTCAATACCGGAATCCGCACGGGCAACCACGGTGAAAGGCTCGTTGTGTACAGCGAACAGTGCTCGCAGGTCTTCAAACTTACCCTGCGACTTAAACGTGTCGTGCTTGGAGCCGTTCAGTGCGTGGAACTGCCAGTCAGACTGAGCCATGCCCATGTCCTGCTGACCCTGACGAACAGCGTTGATGTTAGCAACAGAACCGCCGGTAGAAGGGGCAGTACACTTGATGCCGTGATCATCAGTCTGACGGTTTACCAGACGGCAGATAGACTGGCCTACCACATAATAAACACCTGTCTGGCCACCGGTACCGATGGTCACGTAAGTCTGGTCAGCGCTGTGAGCTGCAGTGGCACCGAAAATACCGGCGAAACCTACCGCAGAGGAAAGCAGAGTCGTTGCTAATTTGTTCTTCAGAGACATGGTCATACCTTGTTATCGTTATTATCCCGCCGGGCGGGGTCTGTTAGAACCGGCAGCGGTAAATGAGAGGAGTTATCCACCGCTGCCGGGTTTGTCAGGAAACCACTACAACATAAAAGAATCTTCAGGAAGCCATGACCGCCAGCCATGCCAATAAAACCTCCTGGCGTGCCATTTACTGTAAAATGCTGGCGGCCGGTGGCAATTTGCTTAAGGTTAAAGGGCCATTACAATGGCCAGACAGTCATCAGCAGGCAGACTTAATCCACATGATCTTATTGCAGCGCCTTAATCAGCTCCGTTACCAGAAACCTCTGGGCATTCGCCTGTTGGCAGCGATTCTGCTGTGCAGTTCTGCCATTACGCTGATCGCCACCGGCACCCAGTTATGGCTGGACTATCGTTATGAGCTCTCTGCCATCGACGAACGCCTGCAGCAAATAGAAACCAGTTCCCTGAACAGCCTGTCTAACAGCCTCTGGGAGATCAGCCCGGCACAGATACAGGTTCAGCTGGACGGCCTGCACCAGTTACCGGATATCCGCTATCTGGAAATCAGCTCACAATACGGCGACTATTACTCCGCCGGCAGTCGCCCGGCGGAAGGCCCCATTGTTGAACGTAACTACCGCCTGACCCATCAGGGCTCTGACGGCACAGTATTTCCGGTCGGTGATCTGACACTGGTGATCAGCCTGGATGAGGTGTATCGCCGTTTAACCGATAAAGTGCTGGTGATTCTGGCCTCACAGGGCATCAAGACCTTTCTGGTCTCAATCTTTATTCTGACCATCTTTCACCGGCTGATTACCCAGCACCTGGGCACCATGGCCAGCTATGCCCGCCGGCTGAAACTGGACCAGCTGGACCTGCCACTGGTGCTCAAACGCAACCGTAAGCATCAGGATGATGAGCTCAGTCAGGTGGTCGACGCCATGAACGGCATGCGCGAATCTATGCTGCATGATATGAGTAAAAGAGAAGACGCCGAACGTTCGCTGGCCAAGCTTAACGCCGAACTGGAACAGCGGGTCACTGACCGCACCCGGGAGCTGGAAGAACGTAACCGGGAACTGCACGATACCCTGGAAACCCTGCGTGCCACTCAGCGTCAACTGGTGGAATCTAAAAAGCTCGCCGCACTGGGGGGGCTGGTCGCCGGTGTTGCTCACGAAATTAACACCCCCATCGGCATTGGCTTTACCGCCGCCTCCTTCCTCTCGGATCAGGCAAAGGCATACCAGCAGCGCCACCCGGACGACGAGCTGGCCGCCACCGCCGCCGAGAGCAGTGAACTGATCTGCCAGAATCTGGAGCGGGCCGCGCAACTGGTGCGGGCGTTTAAACAGGTATCGGTGGACCAGTCCAGCGAGCAGCGCCGCCCGTTCGACCTGATCAGCTATCTGGATGAAATTCTGCTGTCTCTCAAACCCCGCCTGAAACGGGGCCATCCGCAGATCAGCATCAGCGGCCCCGACAAACTCTTACTCGACAGTTATCCGGGCAGTTATTACCAGATTTTCACCAACCTGATTCTGAACTCTCTGTTGCATGGCTTTGAGAATCAGCCCGGCGGAACGATCAATATTGCCATCCGGCAGGAACAGGAAAGAGTGATCATTGATTACCGGGATGACGGCATAGGCGTGCCGGACGGCTGGCACCAGAAGTTGTTCGAACCCTTCATGACCACCAAACGGAATCAGGGCTGCAGTGGTTTAGGCATGCATATCGCTTTTAACCTGGTAAGCCAGTTACTCAAAGGCCATATCGATTCTTTGCCTGCAGATAAAGGCGCGCATTTCCGCCTCGACCTGCCGGTAGAGATTGATCATCAGCCGTAACCAACAGCCGTCAGAGCAAACCTGCTTCGCGGAAGTAACGCACCGCGCCGGGATGCATCGGGGCGGCTAAGGGTATCGTGACCATCTGTTTAATATCCAGCCCGGTAAAGGCCGGGTGCATCCGCTGAAAGCGTTCAAACTGGCTGAACAGCGCTTTCACTACCGCATATACGGCCTCTTCAGAGGCGTCCGCCCGGGTAAACATCGTGGCATTCACCCCGGCGGTTTGCACACCGTCTTTCAGGCCATACAATTCGGTATTCAGCATCTGTGGATAATAATGGGGATTATTGACCGTCAGCGCCTTTACATCCGCCGGGCTGAGGCTGATAAGCTTGCTGTCGCAATCCCGGACCGCTTCCTTAATCGCTCCACTGGGATGGCCAACCACGTACAGAGTGGCATCAATACGGTTTTCGCATAACGCCCGGGCCTGTTCAGCCGGTGGCAGACGGTGCACTTCTGAAAAGTCATCCAACTGCCAGCCACGGGCTTTAATCAGGGCCCCGAAAGTAATCTGCTGACTGCTGGTTTCCTGACCGATATTGATCCGTTTGCCCCGCAAATCAGCAAACTGCTCAATGCCGCTGTCACTGCGAACCAGTACAGAAATGTATTCCGGATAGAGGCTAAACAGTGCCCGCAATTCGGTATCGGCTTCCTGAAATTTTCCCCGGCCATGTAAGGCATCATAGAGCTGGCCAGCCTCCGCAATGCCTAAATCCAGTTCACCGTTGCTGACCTTTTGCAGGTTATTCACAGAGCCTGGCGTACTCAGCACCACACAATGAATACCGTGCTCGCTGCGGGTACGGTTTACCAGCCGGCATAACGCGCCACCCGCCGGATAATACAGCCCGGTCACCCCACCGGTACCCAGGGAAACAATATTGCTTTGCGCAGCAGCAGGCAGGGACAACACTGCCCCGCAGAGCACCAACAGACAGGAGTGCCACCAATATTTCATGCGTGTTCTCAACTTACCGGTTCACTGTTCAGAGGATTGGCGGCAGTTTAACAGATCCGCCTGAACACACCTAAAACAGCATTTAACGTAGCCCTTTACCGGCCGCTGATCAGTCGTTCAGCATGATCGTCATCATCATCGGTCTGGCACTGAAAACCTGCGCCTGCAGGGTGAATTTAACCTGTTGCCAGTCCGGCATATTCTCTGCTTTCACCCAGCGGATACGCGACAGCCCGAATGGCTCAGAAGGACCGGTAAAGACGTTAAAATCAAAATCATGATTACTGTTCAGATCGTGCACAACCTGCAGGGCATACTCCCCCGGTGGCAGCTCTGTAAAGGTATAGCTGACCGCCGGCACACGGGGTTGCAGCACACTGCTGCGTAATACCGCCGAATTATCTTCGGCTTCATACATCTGCCGGTTTACCAGCGCAATAATGACCTTCCCTTTAGCCGATTGCAGATTCTCAACGTTCACCCGTAAGTCCGCCGCCTGTGCCGCACCCCATAACATCCCTGCTACTGATATCCCTGTCACCAGCAGCCCTGTCACCGCGTTCATACCCCTGAATTCTCCTGTCGGTAAAATAATCATTACAGCAGTCAGACGGTTAACGCAGGGTTAGGACGATGTTATTAGGAAAGGCTACTGGGAAAAACTGAATTTACCTTCTGCGACCCACTGGTCTATAAAATCCAGCAACGCCTGTAGCTTCCGGGGTTTATTGACGCCGCTGCGATATACCAGATAAATAGGCATGGGCGGCACGCAGAGGCCATCGAGCACCGCCACCAGTGAACCATTGTCGAGTGCATCTCTGGCGGCACTCACCGGCAACTGGGTCACCCCCAACCCTCTCAGGGCCGCATTCTTTAAGGCTTCTATATTGCTGCAATAGAAATTGCCCCGCACCGGAATGGAACAGGTATGCTCCCCACAGGTCAGCACCCAGTCCGTATCGGTCGGGTTATACTGAAACCGCAGACAGTTATGCTCTGCCAGATCACCGGGCGCCTTAATTTCAGGGTGCTTTGCCAGATATTCAGGGCTGGCCACCAGAATCCGCGAGGATACACCGATTTGCCGGGCCACCAGACGGTCATCAGCCACCTGGCCGATCCGGAATCCCAGATCAATGCCCTGCGCAAACAGGTCGTCAAACGAATAGGACAGTTCCAGTGCGACAGTGATCTTGGGCCAGTGTTGCATAAAGTCCGCCAGCAGAGTGCCCGCCAGATATTCCCCCAGTACCGGCGGTGCTGTCAGCTTAAGCAGCCCCTGCACCTGAGTGTCCAGCGACTGAACGTCCTGACGCAAAGAGCGAAACTCCTCCACCAGCTGAAAGGCCCGCTCATATACCAGCTTGCCGGTATCCGTCAGGCTGACTTTACGGGTAGAACGTTCCAGCAGGCGACTCTGCAGGTGCTCTTCCAGCCGGGAAACCTCTTTACTGACCGTCGACTTTGGCAGGGCAAGCAGTTCAGCAGTTTGTGTCAGGTTGAGGGTTTGGCACACGGTGACAAATATCGACAGTGTACGAAAGCCTATTGTCTCTAAATCACGAACATTCAATTTCAAATTACTCAATTGTTTCTAAATTTTATAAAACATAATCTAAGCACATCGAATGAGCAACCGCTTCCCCGGGTTATAGCTCACAGCAGAAAGAGATACGCAAATGACTGAAACAACCCTGACGACTGTTACTGATTTCCCCATCAATCAACGCTGGCCCGCCAGCAACCCGGATATCTTACAGCTGTATTCTTTTCCCACCCCTAACGGTGTGAAAGTATCCATCGCACTGGAAGAAATGGGGCTGGAGTATGAATCTCATCTGGTCACTCTGGCCGACAGTGATGTTAAAAGTCCGGAATTTTTATCCCTGAATCCAAACAATAAAATTCCGGCCATTATTGATCCGAACGGCCCGGAAGGCCGACCAATCGCACTGTTCGAAAGTGGCGCGATTCTGTTGTACCTGGCAGAAAAAACCGGCCAGCTACTCGGTAACGGTCCGGCTGAAAAAGCCAAGGTCATCCAGTGGTTGATGTTTCAGATGGGGGGCGTTGGCCCGATGCTGGGACAGCTCGGTTTCTTTTTCGCTTTTGCCGGCAAAGACATTGAAGATCCCCGGCCCCGGGAGCGTTATATCAATGAAGCTAAACGCTTACTCAATGTGATTAACCAGCAGCTGGAAGGTCAGGACTGGATCGCCGGCGACTTCTCCATTGCGGATATCGCCATCGCCCCCTGGCTACAGACCATTGACGGTTTCTACAAAGCCGGAGAGGTCACTGAGTTCCACAGTTTTAAGAATGTGGTTGCCTATGTGGAGCGCTTTAGCCAGCGTCCGGCGGTACAGAAAGGCCGGAATATTCCGGCCAGAGATTAGAATCCCCTTTCCTGACGGAATCAGCCCTGCTTCGGCAGGGCTACTTTTTATACGTCCGCCTTGCAGTAATCACGCAACAGCCCCTCTTAAAAGCCCTCCGTTAGCTATAACGCAGTTTCAGCCCAATCATCAGGCCACTCATGCTGGCTGCAACATGCTTCAGTGAATGGCCACTGATCAACTGGTCTGTCAGATCATATACATGTGCATCCGTCATCTCCGTTACTTTGGCAACCAGATAACACAGCAACGCAAACCAGAGCCACCGGGTGCCGGGTCCCCGGGTCCGCAGAATCATTACCGGTAACAACAACATGGCACCAAACTGAAACAACAGATAAGGTCGTAGATCATCCACCCAGCCCCAGTAAACCACAGTGGCCACACCGGTTATCAGCAGGCAGGGCAGCGCAACACCGCCCGTTCGCGGGTCGATTCGCTCAGCAATAATCAGGGCGACCAGCCCGGCAAAGCAGACCGTCATGGCCAGCCGGTCCCAGATCAGCGTCTGGTTATCCGGCGCCAGATGATAATAGCCAGAGCCAACACCGGTCAGAATTAACCCGGCAAAGAAAGTGACATAGCCCGCCCTAACAGCGGATACCAACTCAGGCTTTCGCCGCATCCAGACCAACCCCAGCATACCAACAAGGATAAACGGCAGGTTAGACAGCACATTGGCTGCGTTGGCAATGTCCAGTGCCGGGCGCTGATCAGCAAACTGATGATAATCCAGCGGCTGCCCTATCGGTTGTGATACAAGAAAACTCAGGCAGACGAATGCCGCCAGCCCTGACAGGAGCTTCAGCCTGCCGGTGGACGTTTTCTGATGCGATGCTGATGATTTATCTGTGAACATAGTATTGGCTCCGCTCCGGTGTTGTGTGTTGCTACACTGGGCAAGCCAGACCGGTAAGGCAATTTGTTCGGTTCCTGTATTATATAATTCAACTCAAAGTCGCGACGGATAATACTATGGCTCAGCGGACGGCACTGATCGACGCCCTGAAACGGGAACTGAAACGGCAGGGAAAAACGTACAGGGATGCCGCTGATGTACTGGCGTTGTCTGAAGCCAGCGTCAAGCGACTGTTCGCCGAACATAACCTCAGCCTGGAACGGCTTGACCAGCTATGTGACTGGCTGGACCTTGAGTTTGCAGATCTGGTCAGCCTGATGGCACGCAGTAAACGCCAGACCACCCGCCTCACCCTGCAACAGGAACAGGAACTGGTGGCCGACAAAAAACTGTTACTGCTGGCCCACTTTCTGATTAACGGCCTGAGTTTTACTGAAATTACTGAGCAATACGCCATTGATGAACATGAGGGGATTCAGCTACTGGCCAAACTGGATACACTGAAAGTCATAGAGTTATTGCCCAATAACCGGGTGAAACTGCGCATAGCCAAACAGTTTGACTGGATCCCTAACGGGCCGATTGCCCGTTTTTACGAGCAGCATATTCAGGCAGATTTTCTTCAGTCATCTTTTAGCGGTCAGGATGAAGTCAGACTCTTTTTATCCGGCCTGCTCACCCGCGGATCGCACAGTGAGCTGCTGAATAAGATCCGGCAACTGAGTTACGAATTTGCAGACATCAGCCAGGCGGATCAGTCCGCCATGCAGTCTGAACGCCACGGAACCAGCCTGATTGTTGCCATGCGGCCCTGGGAGCCTGAGGTATTCCGCCCTTTACGCCGAGCCGCTAAAAAACGACGCCTTGAGTGAAATCTCCGCCTTGTACCCCCTCTGTTCTGCCGCTTACATCCGCAAATAGCAGGGCTGTTGGCATAACAGCCTTCATCCCTTGCCAGCCATCCTTTTCCTGCTCATCGCTTTTGCTCAACGGGTTCAACGCCTTATCCACGGCTGTAAGTTTACAAATTTGTAATACATTTTTCCCTTAAGAAAACCTTAAGAAAACCTTCCTAATCTGTCCTCACTTAGACAATGAGGGCTCATTATGAAGCATTCGCACTCAACAACTGCTTTTTCAAAGCACACAAAGGCAGAACTTTTACAGGTAAAGAATCCTGTTAATCAGCGTCTGCTGAAAGACTTTACGCACCAGGTATTTTCGCATCAGTATCAGGCCGATATTCAGGAATTCTTACCTAACATGCTGGCGTTGCTGGATAAGCAGCAACACATACATGCTTCTGTTTGCTTCCAGTCAGCTCAGGGTACAAAACTGCACCTTGAACATTATCTTGCACACAGCATTGAGCACTGTATTGCCCGGCACATGGCTATACAGACACCTGACCGAAACAGCATTCTCGAAGTCGGCAACCTGGCATCCCAAAACAGTGGGTCAACCCGCCGTCTGATCATTGGTCTCGCTAATCATTTCTACCAGCAAAACTTTAAGTGGCTGGTCATTACAGCAACGCCTCAGGTCATTAACAGCTTCGAAAAGCTCAGTTTGCAAGCATCGATACACTCACTTGCTGACGCCAGCCCTGACGCCGTTGCAAGCACTCCCAACCACTGGGGTTCTTATTATCAGCAAGCGCCATCGGTTTACGCCATTGATATCGAAGCTGGACTTAAACACCTCCACAGCAATGCGGTTTTTTCTCGCATGTTAACCCGCACCGGCCCCGTCGTTTGTGATGACAACATTTTCCTGCAGACCGCGGAGGCGTCATCATGAGTGCATTGCTTGAACGCTTTCATACACACGCCATGCAGCAGCCGGAAGTCATTGCACTGGCTGACCGGACAAGCAAAATCAGCTATCGGCAACTACTGCTTCTGGTTACACAACGGGCTGCCATTCTGAGCTGTACCGGCGCCAAAACGATGGGACTGTGGCAGGACAATTCAGTTAACTGGGTCATTAATCAGTTAGCGGCACTGCAAGCCCGGATCACGCTTGTTCCCATTCCAACCTTCTTCAGCGAGGCGCAGGCAGGGCATCTGCTGGCGGAGCTGGAACCGGACATATTACTCACCGACAGTGGCAACACGTATGACCTTGAAACAGCGGGATACCGATCAGAAAGCCAGCGGTTAGGCCTGTACCGGCGCAGGATACCCGGCAAAACGGATATGCCTGACTGTGCATTGCTGACCTTTACTTCCGGATCAACCGGCACACCTAAAGGCGTTAGAATTGGCGCAGAGCTGATTGATCAGAGTTGTGAAGCACTGTTTCAGGCCACCGCCAGTCTGGATATCAGCCAGCACCACTGCCTGCTGCCCTTATCTGTCATGCTGGAAAACATCGCCGGGGCCTTACTGCCGTTATATGCGGGAAAAACCGCCGTCATTTTGCCACCCGGAGAAACAGGCATGCAGGGGTCATCCATTACTGACCCTCAGCAGCTGAACCGTTTTCTGCATCAGCAGCGCCCCGAAAGCCTGATTCTGGTGCCCCAGCTACTTAAGCTCCTTCTGATGCTGAACAGCCAGCAGGCATTGCCGGACAGCTTACGCTTCGTTGCAGTAGGCGGTGGAAAAGTATCACCCGCGTTATTAAGCGCCGCCGCAGAAGCAGGCATTCCTGTATTTGAAGGCTATGGATTAAGTGAGTGCGGTTCTGTGGTCTCACTGAATCTGCCTGGCCAGAGCCGGTCAGGCAGCGTCGGTAAAGTCTTACCTCATCATCAGGTGAGAATCAGTGACGGGGGCGAAATTCATATCCGCGGTGCCAATATGCAGGGCTACCTGCCTTACGGTCCGGAGAGCACTGACGAGATTGCCACCGGAGATCTGGGCTTCATCGATGATGGATTTCTGTTTATCACCGGCCGCAAAAAGAGCCTGCAAATAAACAGCTACGGCAGGAATTTCAGCCCCGAATGGATCGAGGCAGATATCAACAGCTTACCGGGTGTTGCCAACAGCCTGATCTGCGGGGATGCACGCCCTTATATCACCGCGATCATCCAGCTTCTTCCGGGGTATTCAGCACCCAGGGTGCAGCACTCCATTGATCAGCTTAATCAGCGTTTACCGGACTATGCACGTATCCGTCAGTGGTTACCGGTTCAGCAATGGCCTGCCGAGCTGATAACAGACAACGGCCGGCCAAAACGTCACTTAACCGAACAACATTTTCGCAGCCAGATTGATGCTTTTTATCTTCAGGATCACGCGGCTGAACTTATCAGAGAGGCATAATATATGAACTTTTATACGCAACTGGTTGAACATACTCAGGCCGATAAGCAGGCTTTTATGCAACGGGACATCATTACCGACACATTAGCCGGCAATATCTCTCTGCAACGTTATCAGGCATTTCTTACCCAGGCCTACCACCACGTTAAGCACACAGTTCCTTTGCTGATGGCCTGTGGTTCACGGTTAACACCGGAACTGAGCTGGCTACAGGCGGCCATTGCCGAGTACATCGAAGAAGAACTGGGCCACGAACACTGGATACTCAACGATCTGGAGTCTACGGGTATTTCACGGGACGACATCGCTCAGCAGCCTCCGGCCTTTGCAACAGAGCAAATGATTGCCTACGCCTATCATCAGATTGACCGTGGCAACCCACTGGCATTCTTCGGCATGGTCTATGTACTGGAAAGTACCAGTACCGCGTTAGCCACCCATACCGCCGGATTAGTCCAGCAGCAACTGAGCCTGCCGGATGAGGCCTTCAGCTATCTGAGATCACACGGTGCACTGGATTTAGAACATATGGAGTTCTTTGCCAGCCTGATGAACAAGATTACTGACGCTGGCCAGCAAGCCGTTGTTATTCATGCGGTTAAATCCTTTTACCGATTATACGGAGAGGTTCTCTCTCATGCAGGTGAATACGCATGAACACACATACAACCGCCCTGATAATCGGCGCGGGTGGCGGCATAGGCCGGCCACTATGCCTTGCCCTGGCCAGGCAGGGCGTTCAGGTTCTGCTGGCCGGACGTAAACAGAACGTTTTAGAAGCCTTGCATCAGGATATGACTGAGAACACGCATAACCCTCACCGGATACTGGTTGCTGACATCTGTACCGATGAAGGACGGGCGACACTGATCAGTGCCGCCAGAGATTTTCAGGCCAGCCTGATCATCAATCTTTCGGGCATTAATCAGCTGACATCGTTTCAGCAGCAGGAAAGCAACGCGGTAAAACACACCATTGAAACCAATCTGCTGGCCCCTATGCTGCTGACGCACGGTCTGCTGCCTGTGATGCAAAACAGTCATCATCAACAGCCGCAAATCATCCATATCGGCTCAACGCTGGGAAGCATTGGCATGCCCGGATACACCAGTTACTGCAGCTCAAAGTTTGGGCTCTATGGCTTTACGCAAGCCTTATCACGGGAGCTGTCAGATCAGCCGGTCAGAATCCGTTACTTTGCACCGCGTACCACAAAAACAGACATCAACAGCGAGGCAGCCAATGATCTGAATGCAGCCCTGGGCAACACCTCAGACAGCCCTGAGACCGTCGCTCATGAGCTGATCAGCTTCATTGCCACACCGGCACAGAATAAATATCTGGGCTGGCCGGAAAAGCTTTTCATCAAACTGAATGCAGTCTGGCCAGAGTTGGTCAGTCAGCAGTTACGTAAAAAGCTGCCACTCATCAGACAATATATAGGATAAACATCATGCTAAAAATTATCGCACTGATCACCTTCTTAGGTGTGAGTCAGTCCGGCAATGCCGGCCAGGCAGATACATTAACCGAACTCCAGCAGCAATGGGCCCGGATCAAATACAACACCCCGGCTGATCAGCAGGAAGCTTTGTTTAAGCAACTTTCTGAGAGTTCAGAAGCGGTATTAAACGCCAATCCGGATCAGGCACCTTACATGATCTGGCATGGCATTATCCTCAGCACCTATGCCGGGGCTAAGGGCGGCTTAGGGGCGCTCTCTCTGGTTAAGGAAGCTAAATCACTGTTTGAGGCATCGATAGAAAACAACCCTTATGCCTTAAACGGTTCGGCCTATACCAGCCTGGGGACGCTGTATTATCAGGTGCCTGGCTGGCCGATTGGTTTTGGTGATGAAGACAAAGCCCGTGAAAACTTACGCCAGGCCCTGAAGATCAATCCGGACGGCATCGACAGTAACTATTTTTACGGTGATTTTTTAATGGATCAGGGCGAGCGGGATGACGCTGTCAAAGTGCTCAACCATGCGTTAGCCGCCGAGCCCCGTCAGGGCCGTGAGCTGGCAGACAAAGGCCGCCGGGCAGAAATACAGGCGCTTCTGCAAACCCAGTAATCTGCCATCTCCGGAGCAGCCCAGGCGGCTCCGGAGGCGTTCACATTAAGGTTCTGAAAAACTGATCAATCAGCCCCCGCATCCACTGGTGGGACAGGTCATCATGATAACGTTTGTGCCATAACAGACGTATCGGCACTGCCAGCACATTTTCCTTTTCCGCAAAGGGGATCTGTACGGTTTCTTCAACCCGCGGGGAATATTGCGCCAACATTCTCCCGCCCAGCATTACCAGTGGCCCTTCGCAGATGGCATTTAACGCTGTCATCATGTTATTGGTTTGCAAGGTTGGGTTGGCGATATTCATCAGCCAGTCCGGCAGGTTTTCATCGTAGAAGCCCGGCAACATGAAATCCACATGCTTCAGCCGGATAAATTCTTCATAACTGATACGGTGGTTCCCCGCCAACGGATGATTCAGCCCCACCACACAGACAGGCCGCTCTTCGGCGAGCACCCGGGAATGGATGTTTGCCGGCGCCTCGTTGCCAAAGTTAATGATAAAATCCAGTTGCCCTGCCACCAGCAAATCCATGCTGTAATCTTCCAGGCTCTGTATCTTAAGTGTCACCTTCGGAGCATGTTCCTGCAGGTAATTCAGCAAGGGTGCAATCAGGGTCTGGGAGATCGGATCAATCATACTCAGGCTGAAGCAGCGGCTGAGTGTTTTAGGTTCCAGCTGAACCGGTGCCACCAAGCGCAGAATACTGTCCAGCAAAGGCCGCATCTGCAGGTGTAACTGCTCAGCCCGGGGGGTTGCCGCCAGTCCGTGAGACTGGCGGGTGAACAATTCATCGGCAAACAGAATACGCAACTGGCGAAGGTTACGGCTCATGGCGGGCTGGGACGACGATAAACGCTCCGCCGCCCGGGTCACACTCAGTTCTTCCATGAGGGCATTAAACGCCACCAGCAGGCGCATATCGATCTGACTTAAATCATCTACTTTCACGGCTTACTGTGCTCACTCTGAGGCTGATATTTAATCCGGTACGCCAGTGTATACAGCACAGGGACGATAATCAGCGTCAGCACCGTTGCCACGCCCAAACCAAAGCTGATCACTACCGCCATACTGGCAAAAAAGTCATCAAACAGCAGTGGGATCATCCCTAAAATGGTCGTAACGGCCGCCATGCATACCGGCCGCACCCGGGATACCGCCGAATCAAACACGGCAACATACGGATCGGTTCCGGCATCCAGCTCCAGATTAATCTGGTCCAGCAGCACAATGCCGTTTTTCAGCAGCATGCCTGACAGGCTCAGAAAGCCCAGCATCGCCATGAAGCCGAACGGCAGATTCAGTGCCAACAGCCCCAGCGTTACACCGGTTATGGCCAGTGGCACGGTCGCCCAGATAACCAGAGGTTTACGCACCGAGTTAAACAGCACCAGTGTGATCAGGAACATTGCCAGGAATCCCAGCGGCATCGCCTTGAAAATAGGTGCCTGAGCGTCCCGGGAGCTCTCATCTTCACCGCCCCACGCCACGCTGTATCCGGTCGGCAGCTCCAGCGCTTCGATTTTGGGTTTAAGCCGGCTCAGCAATGCTGCGGCGGTATCATCCGCAAACAGATCCGGGTCTGTCATCAGCGTCAGGGTACGTTTTCGGTCACGGCGCACAATCAGGGAGTCTTCCCAGATAACATCAAAGCGACCGACTATCTGATCCACCGGAATCCAGCTGTTATACCGGGGGCTCCAGATGGTCAGATCCGGCAGGTTATCAATGTTCAGCCGCTCACTGTCCGGCGTCCGGGCAATGATCGGCAGCAGGGTAGTTCCGTCCCGGTACAGGCCAATATTTTTACCGCTGAAGTTCAGTTGCAGCATTGCATCCAGATCCTGCTTGCTGATACCTGCACGGCGGGCCTGCGCTTCCAGAAACTCAGGTCGGATCAGCTTGGAACGCTCACGCCAGTCGTGCCGGATGTTCGTAGCCACAGGGTCATCCCGGAACACTGCCATAGCCTGGCTGGCAATCTGACGTAACATATCCGGATCAGGCCCATTAATCCGCAGCTCAATCTTCGCATCCGTAGACGGGCCGATTTCCAGCCGTTTCAGCTTAAACTACGCCTGTGGATAATTATCTTTCAGCTCCCGGTCAAGATCCGCCAGCACCGACTGTATCACCGTATTATCAACGGTTCGTACCATCAGCTGACCATAGGCTGCATACTGTTTTTGTGGCGCATAAGTCAGCATGTACCGCAATGCACCCTGTCCGGTGGTCGTGGCGACATACTCAACGCGCTCATCCTCAAGCAACCAGTGTTCGATATCCTTCATATCTTCTGCGGTTACCCGGATATCCGTTCCCTGACTACGCCAGTAATCCACCAGAAACATGGCGGTTGTCGACGGCGGGAAGAACGCCTGCTTCACCTGAGAGAAACTGACGATGGCCAGAAGCGTCGCCGCCAGAACAACGGTGATCGTTGTCCAGCGCCAGCGCAGACACAGATCCAGCAGCGACTTATATACAACAAACACAAATCCCTGATACGGATCATCTGCCGTCTGGTCAGCTTTATCCTGTTGCTCTTTAAACAGTAACTCACAAAAAAACGGTGTCAGGGTAATGGCCGTTATCCACGACAGCATCAGTGAAATCAGCAGCACCCAAAATAAGGAACCGGCAAATTCACCGGTAGCATCCGGGGAAAGGCCAATCGGTGCAAACGCCAGCACCGCTATAATTGTCGCCCCCAGTAACGGCCACTGATTCTGGCTCACAACCTGGCGGGCAGCCTCCAGCTTTGTATAGCCTCTTTTGAGATTAATCAGCATGCCTTCGGTAACGACGATGGCGTTATCCACCAGCATCCCCAGCGCGATAATCAGCGCCCCCAGTGAGATACGCTGCAAGTTAATATCCATCACGCTCATGAAGATAAAGGACCCCATGATGGTCAGCAACAGCACTGCGCTGATCAGCAATCCGCTTTTGAATCCCATGAAGACCAGCAGCACCAGCGCAACAATCACAATGGCCGCCAGCAGGTTACTGATGAAGTTATTCACCGACGCATCCACTTCAACCGGCTGGTTGTACAGGGTGTACACTTCCATACCGATCGGCCGCTCGTACTCCAGTTCAGCCAGCCTGTTCTCCAGCGCAACACCGACATCCACAACATTGACACCACTGCTGAACGAGACCCCCACATGCAACGCCTGCTCACCGTTGTAGGAGACCAGGTTTTCCGGTACTTCCGCATAGCCACGTTTAATGTCTGCAACGTCCCCCAGGCGGATCAGTTCTGATGAACCCGCCTCACTGATAATCAGCCGGTTCAGTTCAGACACATCGGTAAACTCACCGGTCGGCGATATACGGATATATTCACTCCCCACCTGCACAGAGCCGGCATTCGACACCACGTTCTGAGTGGCCAGTAAGTCATAAATCCGGTTTATCGAAATCCCCAGTGAATTCAGTTTAAGCCGGGAAATTTCAACAATGACCTGCTCTGACTGCGCACCGGCCACACTGACCTTACTCACCCCGTCAACCAGCACCAGCTCACGGCGCAGGAAATCAATGTAATCTTTCAGTTCTTCGTAGCTGTACCCATCACCGGTCACAGCAAACAGCACACCAAACACATCACCGAAATCATCATTCACCCAGGGCGTATTCACCCCCGGCGGTAACGCGCCCTGATGGTCATTTACTTTACGGCGCAGTTCATCCCATATCTGCCGTAACTGATCACCGGAATAAATGCTCTTAATCTCAACGGTAATTTGCGACAGCCCCGGGGATGAAATGGATTTCACTTTATCCACCCAGGCAAGTTGCTGAATCTGGTTTTCCAGCGGATAGGTCACCTCTTCTTCCACCTGCTGTGCCGACGCTCCCGGGTACGAGGTGATGACCAGCGCTTCTTTAATGGTGAACGGCGGGTCTTCAAGCTGGCCAAGGCCGAAGAAAGACAGCGTGCCGCCAATCCCCAGCAGCAACACAAACATCCAGCTGGTGACTTTATGGCGAATAAAATACTCTGCACTGTTCACTTACAGCCCCCTCTCGCGCTTCAGCGGACGGACTTTCATGCCTTCACGTAAGTAGTTAGCACCGGCTGTGACTATGATGTCACCCGCTTCCAGACCCGATTCAATCTGTAAGCCTTTAGCAGTCAGGCTGCCAACAGTGACATCCGCCCGGTATACCGACATATCATCCGGATTCACTTTCCATACCTGACGCAGATTACTGTCTACCGGCTGATCATCCGCAGAAATAATGGCCTCCACCGGTAACACAAAGCCATTGGCATTAATCACAAAGACCTTACCCAGATCAAAGCTGACACTGGCTGACATCCCCGGATACACCTGCAGGGACGCAGGCTTAGGCATCTTCATGGTGATGGTATAAGCACCGGTAGCCGGATCAGCTTCCGCCGTCCGCTCATGGTATTTAGCTTTGAAAACTTCACTGGCATTGGCGTCAAAGGTGACATCCGCCAGGCTTTCTTCCGCATCTGGCAGGGTTTCCAGTGAGATAATCGACTCAGGCAGCTGAAACTCAATTTCCAGCTCATCGCTGGACTGCAACACCAGAACCGGCTCCTTGGCCTGTAAGTTCTGATAATTCTCCACCAGCAGCTGAGACACCTGACCGTCGTAAGGGGCATGAATTTCGGTATATTCCCGGTTCAGCCGTGCCTGTTTCAGATCCGCTCTTTTAATGCTCAGCTCTGCTGCCTTCTCGTCATACTGGGACTGAGAAACCAGCTTTCGCTTGAGCATGGTTTTACTTCGCTGAAACTGCTGATCAGCCAGCTTATACTCCGCCTGGTAGCGTTGCAGCACAACGTCATAGTCAGTCGGATCCAGGCGGGCCATTAATTGCCCTTTCTTTACCTCTTCACCCTCCCTGACGGACAGCTCAGTCAGTTCACCGGCGACCCGGAAGGCCAGTTCAGTCCGGCTACTGGCTTTCACTTCAGCAGGAAACGTCCGCATTGAAGCATCTTCAGGACTGGTAAGCACCAGTAATTTAGCGGGCCTGATTAATTCTGAGCCAAGTACCTGAGTAGCCGCTGACATGTTCAGACTGGCCACTGCGGTTACTGACACAGCAAGCCATAACTTGCGTAAATTCATAGTAATTACCTGTATAAACGGACTGAATAACTGATATACGCGAAGTATATTTTTCAACCAGAGTTAATAACATAGACCAAAACTGATAGATGATATCCATGAAATGAATATCTTATGGCAATCTTCTGCATCCTGAATGACATCCACCTTCTCAGGTACACAAAGCTGCTCTTCGTTATCACTGAACTTCTGCCAGACGCACAGCGCTCATGCCTGTACATTGCGCAGACACCAAAAACCCTGCATCAGCAGGGCTTTCAGGGTAACTCAGAGGGGTGGCTATCTGGCCAGCGGTATCGCTTTATCCGGCAACCGGCACTTCATGTGTTCAACAACGGGCTCCCTGACTCTGGCTCTGGCTCTGGTTCTGCAAACATCAGTCAGCCGCCGCACAGCACAGCTCCCGCAGGTAGGCCACCAGGGTATTAATTTCAGCATCCGTCATATTACCGTCCCAGTTGGGCATCAGTATGGACTTACCCACAGCCTTGCCACCGTGTTTAATGGCTTTAAACAGATCTTCATCGGTACGCGACACCATTTCTTCCGTATCGGTATGATCTTTGGGTAACACATCCATATCCGCCGCGTTCACCCCAAAACCATCCCCCTCCAGACCATGACACTGGCTGCAGTAAACCGCATACAGCTTCTCTCCCTGTGAAGCAGAATCTGTGTCGGCAAATGTCACAGAAGACAAAAACAACAAAGCGATTACCTGAACGACGCTTTTCATTGTGCTGCTCCTATAAGGTTTAAATAATTGATCAGCTTATAAATCTCTTTATCATTCAGATGCTTATCAGGCATCAGGCTTCTGGCATCCCAACGCTGAGGGTCACGGATATAAGCCGCAATATATTCCGGCTGTAGCCGCTGATAGGCCGTGTATAATTCAGGGCCGGATACACCGCCATAATCTTCTTCATCCCGGTGACAGGCACGGCATCCCTTAAACTTGCCAAAGTTCAGTGCCCCCATCTTTCTGGATACTTTCTTCGGCGTATATTCCCCTTCGCGAATAAGCTCTTTCCTACCCTTCAGGGTCATCAGATAACCGCTGACGTCCCGGGCCTGTCCGGCGGTTAGTGTGAGATGCGCCCCGAGAGCTTGCTCATCAATTATGTCTCCGTCATCGGTGACCACCGTATGCCTGCCAAAGAAGGTACCGCCGGGATGAATCCGCCGGGGATTCTGCAGCCATTGCTCCAGCCATTCTGCCCGGTATTTGCTGCCCGCATAATAAAGCGGCGGGGCTTTGCGACCGATCCGCTCATCCAGTGTCTGAGCCTCCTGTGCGGGTTCGTTCAGTGCATGGCATCCGGCACAGTTCTGCTCGGCATACCGCTGAGGATCCGCGATGGCCAGCGGCGTAATAAACAACCATAAACACACTGTCCACCGGAACATTCCTGCTTTTCTAAATCTGTTATTCATAGTGAAATTCCCTTTTCAAAATCTGTAAAAGAAACACCAACCTCACCCTATGAACCGCGTCCTGCAGTACCCGGGTATATCGCTCAGCCCGTCAGCTGTCTTTTGGCAGGAAACCTGCCATATGAGGGCAAAGCCCTTGTAAACGGCTTACTGTGCCTGCTGTTTTTTCTTCTTCTTCTTCTTTTTCTTTTTCTGTTTTCTGGTCTCTATTTCGGAGCCTTTAAAAACAGGGCTGTTATGCAGGCCGTATCCTTTCTCCATGCTATCGCTCAGATAGAAATCCGGGGCATAATCTTTGTCTTTCCAGACATACCAGTCCTCTTTCCCGATCCCTTCGTACTCAATAATCATCGCGGCACCGCCAGGCATTACCCCCTTATTGGTGATGTGCTGCTCGATATGATCATGCGCTATCCACATTCCGGGATTATCCATACGGACGATGACATCAGCCCGGCCACCAGAAGGGATATCCACAACATCCACCCAGTAAGGATTGTCGATGGGCGTACCATCAATGTGGGTGACCAGCATATCGTGACCATGCAGGTGAAAAGCCGTTTCCAGACCGGCAGCAAACAACCTCAGCCGTAACACATCACCTTTCTTCACTCTTAAAGGTTGCGTCATCGGGAAGGACTTACCGTTAATCGAGAAGTAATCCATCGTCTCCCCGGGAGAGCCCCCTTTCCCGTAGGTATCTGCCACGTCTGAATTCCAGCCGGTAAACATCAGAATGGCTTCTTTAGTCACGTCTTTTTCAATGGCCAGCGGCTCCGCAGGATCAACAATCATTGGTCCCCACATGCCCCGCAAACCGACATGTTCCGGTACGTTTACATGGCAGTGATACCAGAGACTGCCGGCTTTATCCGCCTTAAAACGATAGGTATATGTCTCACCCGGCTCCACTGTCGGCTGGGTAACATTCGGTACCCCGTCGCTGCGCCAGGAGTTGGTTTGGAAGGTACCATGCCAATGGATGGTATGGTTTAACGAAGTGTTATTGGTCAGGATAACTTCAACATCATCCCCCTCAGCCACCCGGAGCAACGGCCCGGGCACCTGACCGTTATAGGCCCACACTTTAGATTTGAAGCCCGGTGCGACCTCTATTTCCACTTCCTCAATACTGATATCAAACTGACGGACATCCGCCTGCGCCGGCAAAGCACTGAGCCCCCCCAGGACAAGCAGCATCCCTCAAACAAAGTGTTTATTCAGATATTTCATAAAGACCTCCTTTTCACATTCAGGCAGTGCAGCAATCCCGCTGCACTGATTATCACCGGTTATCGCAGAATAAGATCACCGTTACGGCCAAGCGCCGGATCAGCGTCGTCATGGTTCATCAGCACTGTAATCGCGCCGGTAAGCGCATTCTTCATCTGATGATCAACAATGGCATTATTGGTTGGCCGGTCGGCCGGACTGATCAGATCAAACGTTGCCGCATGGGCCGGTGCAACGTTGTACGTCTGAATGCCATAGGAAATATTTTTCGGATGGCCGTTTTCCCAAACCTTATCCCAGATACCGGCGATAGGGTGAAAGGCAACGCTGTCATTTACCTGGGCATTGACGAAATGAATACGCACCCGCTCACCCGGTTTGGATTCCAGCGTTAAACTGGCATTGCTGTCGTGAACAGGGTCGTAGTGAAATACTTTCCCGTTGATAAGGCTGGCTTTTTTACCGATATTTGCTGTCATATCCTGCGGCTTAGTGCCCTGCTCAAACAGGTCTCCCTGTACGATCACGTATTCACGGTCAGGCTTGGGAAAGTCTTCAGAGTATCCCTCCTCAGGATCAACAATGATCACCCCGTACATTCCCCGTGCGATATGTTCCGACATAGGGTCCGCCCCGCAGTGATAAATAAAGACACCCGGATAATCAGCCCTGAATTCATACGCCTTTGTTTTACCCGGGCGTACCGCTTCAAACTCATCCAGTACATCCAACCGGGCGGCATGGAAGTCCATAGAATGGCTTTGCTTATTACCCTTTTCATTGAGCATTGAAAAATCAACCACATCACCCTGTGTCACCCTGACAACCGGGCCGGGAACAGTACCGGCGTACGTCCACATCTTCTGTGTATTACCGGCATTATCAATTGCCAGATCTTTTTCAATCACGGGAATTTCAACAGTAACTGTTTTAGCAAGGGCAACAGGCGTGCCCAGAGTAGCCACCAGGCCGGTGACAACAGCGAGAGATTTCATGCGTCGCATAGCGTCTTCCTTTTACTTTAATCGTTAATCCATTAACTGAGCCGCAAGATTCATTGCAGATAAGTAAGCTGCCCTGCCAGATTCCTTCAGCCACTGGCCGAAGTTATTCAGCACAGGATGGCGGAAATTAGCCTACTTAAGATGCATTATATATACATCTTAGATAAAATGTATACTGGATACATCTTTTAAACTCAACAGGCACTGACGGATGCAACTAACCCGATACACAGACTACGGGCTGCGTTTACTGACATATCTGGCTGTTATGCCAGCAGGCGAACTGGCCACGAAGGAATCTGTCTGCGCAGCATATGACCTGTCACCCAACCATATTGGCAAAATAGTTCATCAGTTAGGTAAAGCCGGAATTCTGGATACCCGGCGCGGCAAAGGCGGTGGCTTTCAGTTAGGTCAACCCGCTGAGGAAATTAATCTGGGGACTGTCGTCCGGCTACTGGAACGGGATCTGACTATCTTCAATTGTCAGGAACCCCGCTGTCAGATTCAGGCGGTTTGTCAGTTACATGACATGCTACTGGAAGCGAATCAGGCATTTTTTAACGTGCTCGACAAATATACCCTGGCCGATATGGTCAGTGACAAGCAGCAACAGCTCACCCAGATTTTAAGAATCGCAGATTAAACCCGTACCCGGCACATGCTATTCAGCTGAGCATCGCTGAAAAAGCAACATGTCTCACGGGGAAATAACGAGGCTTAATATGAGCTCTTAAGGAGTGCCCGGACGGCTGGCTCTTAACATCAGTCGAATAAGCCGAACCACGACGCGTGAACTTTCTTACGGACACAAAAAAGCCCCGTTTATCATTTCTGAAATAACGAGGCTTAATATGAGTTCTTAAGTGGTGCCCGGACGCGGAATCGAACCACGGACACGAGGATTTTCAATCCTCTGCTCTACCGACTGAGCTATCCGGGCACTTAAGAGGTGCGTATTAAACTGATTTACCGGCGCAGTGTCAACCGCTAATTTGCGGTTTTCTGCAATCTTACCGTTAAGGGCATTATCTTACTGAAACCCATCCGTTAAAACGCTCAAAAAGTGATCACTCAGAAGGCGGAACGTAGCCTTCAGCTTTTTCGTAATCGCCGCCATCCAGGAATTTCTGCAATTCAGACTGCAGGAATTCACGGGTCTTCGGATCCATCATGCTCAGATGTTTTTCATTGATGATCATGGTCTGGTGGTTAGTCCATTCCTGCCAGGCCTTCTTGGATACCGTATCGTAAATATCCTTACCTTTAGGGCCAGGGTATGGCGGGTTATCCAGACCTTCAAGCTCTTCTTTGTACTTACGGCACATTACGGTGCGGGTCATGATGTTCTCCAGAATTACTTTAGCGCCTGCAGCAGCTTCTTAACCGGTGCTGCCAGGCCAATCTTTTGCGGTTGGCTGATGTTATACCAGAGTGTTGCAGCACCTTCCATGACATGATTTGTAGGGGTATTACGTAATTTCACCTGCATGGGCGTAATATCCAGATGAAAATGGCTGAAGGTATGCCGTAACGGCGTCACCGGTTCAGCGCTGTCCAGATCGAGCACCAGCCCGGTTTCCTTCTCTGCATCCCGCAGATCCTGAGTCTGTGGCAAACTCCACAGACCGCCCCACAGACCCGTCGGCGGACGCTGATACAGCAGGACATTGTTATCCGTATCCTTAATGATCAGCATCAGGGTTTGCTTCACCGGCAAGACCTTTTGGGGCCGTGATGCTGGCAGTTCATGGGTACGGTTCTGAGCCAGTGCCTGACAACCGGCCTGCAGCGGACACAGCAAGCAGGCTGGCTTACTGCGGGTACAGAGCGTCGCTCCCATATCCATCATTGCCTGCGTGTAGTCACCGCAGCGGCTGGCAGGGGTGTTACGCTCGGCATATTCCCAGAGTTCCTGCATCACCTTGTTGTTACCCGGCCAGCCCTCGACCGCGTAATAACGGGCCAGCACCCGCTTTACATTGCCATCGAGAATCGCCGCCCGGCGGCCACCGGCAATTGAAGAAATCGCACCGGCGGTAGAGCGACCAATGCCGGGAAGGCTCTCCAGATCATTCACATCTACAGGGAATTCACCGTCAAACTCTCTGACCACCATTTGTGCCGCTTTATGCAGATTCCGCGCCCGGGCGTAATAGCCAAGGCCTGTCCACAAATGCAGAACATCATCGATATCAGCATCGGCGAGATCCTTCACCGTTGGGAAGGTCTCACGAAAACGCTGAAAGTAGGGAATCACTGTGGTTACCTGCGTCTGCTGCAGCATAATCTCAGACAACCAGGTGAAGTAGGCGGTTTTCTCAGCCTGCCAGGGTAAATCGTGACGGCCATGCTGATCAAACCATTCGAGGACAGCCGCCGCAAAGGGCGGCTGAATCACATCAGATACAGAATATTGCGCTGAACTGTTAATTGAAGAGCCCTTTTATTAACCCTTTGGTTTCATCACCCAGCTTGTCCTTCAGGGCTTCTTCCACTTTTTCTTTCGCTTTGGTTTCCACCTCAGCTTTGAGTTTTTTCTTCAGCTGCGCCTTAATCACATCTTCAATCACACTCAGATCAGGCTTACACAGCTTAGCCGGGTCATCATCAAAGCTGCCTTTACAGTCTACCGGCCACTCAACACCTTCCAGCGCGTTGTTCACTGAACAAGTCTGCTTGAACAGGTTCTCTTCAATGGTCAGCCCTAAGCGGTAATCCAGATTCGAGGCAGGCACATTCACGCTACCGGCACCTTTCACCGTAATAGCATCCAGCTCGGCTTTCAGGTCACGGTTATCCACAAGGCCATTCTTAATCTTGAAGTTACCGTTAAGGTTGGCAAACGGCGTGGACTGATCCACCTGTTCCGTATTCAGCCCCAGGCTGCCCACGGAATTGAATCCCTGACAGATGGTCTGGGCAATGCCGATACCTTTGATTTCACCGTCTTTCATATTCACCGATGCGGTACCGGTCATGCTGTTAACGATGTCATACACGGAACGGCCGCGGGTATTCACATCGGACTTGCTGCTCAGGGAGCCGGTAATACGGTCAACCTGCGCCAGATCCTTCAACAGGTCACCGATCTGAATATTGCTGATGTTCTTTTTGGTATTCATCGTTACCGGCGTTTTACGTACATCCAGCGTCACACTGTTACGCACGGTGCCGCCATACAGATCAGCGTTGATCTTGCTGGCCTTCACCAGACCGCCATGGGCAGACACATCCAGCAGGATATTATTCACCGTCAGGCCGGAAATCAGCAGTTTCTGCAGCCCCAGTTTGGCGTCAACGTTCAGTCCCATCAGCGGCTCTACCGGAATGACGGGGTCTTTAGAATAACGCTCGCCGCCCGCCTTGGCAGGTGCTGCAGAGGTATCCGCCGCTGAAGCGTCACCAGCTGCCGAATCACCCTCAGCTTTCGGTGGCAGGTAGCGGTCAGCATCAATGCTGTCGCCTTTCAGGTTCAGCGCCAACCCACTGTCTGCCAGGTTCAGCGCCAGCTGGCCATTAAAGGAGGTGTCATCCAGCTTCAGCTGTAACTGCTCCAGCACCAGCGTATTCGCCGGACCGGCCAGCTTAGTGCTCAGGCTGATGGCTTTCAGTACGTTCGGATCGGCAGTCTCAATGGCCGCCTGACCCAGCGCATCCATTAAAGCATTCAGCTCAAAACTGGCTACGGCCAAATCCCCGCTGAATGCAGGCTTGGCAAAGTTATTCACCGTGACATTACCGTTCGCCGCCAGATTCGCCAGTTTCAGTGTCAGGCCTTTAAGGCTGACCTGCTGATTAGCAACATCCGCAGTGATATCCGCATTCAGTTCCAGCGGAACTGTTTTACCGTTAAACGCCGCCCCCTGTAATCCCAGGGTGCTGGTCAGGCCTTTCACCTGATACTGCTGCTGTGCCAGATCCAGGAAGAATTCCGCATCCAGTTTAGCGTCAACAGTCATCTGTTTTTCGCCACCCTGGTACTGTTCAGCATTAAAGCTCAGCTGAGCAGGGAAGAAGGCGTTAGTGACCACTTTACCGGAGGTAACATTCAGGTCATTCAGGAGGATTTTACTGTCAGCAGTTTTATCGGTGTAAGTCAGCTGGCCATTGGTGATCGCGATGCTCTCAATGTCCAGACCCAGTGCCGCACCGGAATCCGCAGTTGTATCAGCAGTATCAGCAGTATCAGCACTGCTGTCGGCTGCAGGCTCTGCAGTGGAGCTGTCTGCAGCATCAGCGGTTTGCGCAGCTGACCAGTTGTTATCCGTCGGAGATTCAGCAATCAGATTCAGGGTCAGACCGTCCAGCACCACGCTTTTCATCTTCACATTGCCGGACAGCAGGGCAGGCAACTCAACCGCCACCTGTGCCTGATTCAGCGCAGCAAACTGAGGCTTATCAGGATAATTCACCTGAATCTGATTGATCTTCAGACCCAGCCAGGGGAAGACCGACCAGTCGATATCACCGCCGATTTTTAATTCCACGCCGCCGTTATCCAGCGCCAGCTGTTGGATTTCCTGCTTGTATTCGTTCGGATCAAACAGGGTGCTCAGCAGAATACCGCCAGCCACCACCAACACAACCAGCAGGGCAACAATACCGCCAACCAGCTTCAATAACGTCTTCATGAATCCTCCTTGGTGCTCAGCGCTAACCAACTGAAAGCAGAGCTGTTTAATAAAGAATGATAACCCCATAAAGAGTAGCTGTCAGGCATTAAGAAAATCTTAACAGCGGGGAATTTTCCCAACTAATTTTCAGCGCGAACACAAAGCCTGTTTGTCAGCATCAGTAAAGCCACCGGTCTGCATATCGAAAGTGTCATCAAGAGGTGCGCATTCTCTGCACAATGCGGGTATAATGCGCCGTCTGGAAACCTAGCCTTTCCAGCCTAATTACTAGCATGGATACTGCAGCCTCATACGAGCATAACTCGCTGCACTATTCGCCAAGCGGAGAGCAACAATGGCTGAACGTAAAGCCGCCGTCACCCGTGACACCCTGGAAACCCAGATCAGCGTAGCCGTAAATCTGGACGGTACCGGCCAACTGGATGTAGATACCGGCGTACCTTTCTTAGAGCACATGCTGGATCAGATCGCCCGTCATGGCCTGATCGACCTGAAGATCCATGCCAAAGGTGACAACCATATCGACGACCACCACACCGTTGAAGATATCGGTATTACGTTAGGGCAGGCATTTGCCCAGGCCGTTGGTGATAAAAAAGGTATCATGCGTTACGGCCATGCTTACTGCCCGCTGGACGAAGCACTGTCCCGCGTAGTGATCGACTTCTCCGGCCGTCCGGGCCTGGATATGAAAGTCGAATTCACCCGCGCCAACATCGGCCGTTTTGACGTTCAGCTGTTCTGGGAATTCTTCCAGGGCTTCGTCAACCACGCCGGCGTAACCCTGCATATCGACAACCTGAAAGGCTTTAACGCTCACCACCAGGCCGAAACCATCTTCAAGGCCTTTGGCCGGGCGATGCGTAACGCACTGGAAGTTGATAGCCGTGCTGCCGACCGGATTCCTTCTACCAAGGGCTCCCTGTAATTATTCAGAGTAAGGTTCAGTAATGAGCACTATTGCAGTAATTGATTATGGTATGGGCAACCTGCACTCGGTTGCCAAAGCACTGGAACACGTCGGTGACGGCGTTGAAGTCTGGGTGACCGCCGATCCGGACAAAGTCCGTGCTGCCGACCGGGTATTACTCCCCGGCGTCGGCGCAATCCGCGACTGTATGGCTGAAATCTGCCGTTTAGGTGTGGATCAGGAAGTGGCAGAAGCCATTGCCTCCGGCAAGCCGTTTCTGGGGATCTGTGTCGGCTATCAGGCCTTAATGCAGCACTCCGAAGAAAACGGCGGCGTGGACTGCCTGGGCCATTTTGAAGGCCGGGTAAACTACTTCGGTGACGAACTGAAAGAAGAAGGCGAGCGCCTGAAAGTTCCGCATATGGGCTGGAATCAGGTGTCTCAGACCATCGATCACCCCCTGTGGGCGGATATTCCGGACAACAGCCGTTTTTACTTCGTACACAGCTACTACGTGAAAGCACAGCAGGCGGATCTGGTTGCCGGCCGTACCCGTTACGGGGTGGACTGCGACGTCGCCATGGCCCGGGATAACGTGTTCACCACACAGTTCCACCCGGAAAAGAGCCATACTGTGGGTCTGCAGTTACTGAAAAACTTCCTCAGCTGGAACGGCAAGGTATAAGGGCACGCATTATGGCTTTAGCAAAACGCATTATTCCCTGTTTAGACGTTGAGAACGGCCGCGTTGTAAAAGGCGTGCAGTTCGTCGATATCCGTGACGCCGGCGACCCGGTTGAAGTAGCCAAACGCTACGACGAACAGGGTGCTGACGAAATCACCTTTCTGGACATCACCGCCACCCATGAAGGCCGTGACACTATGGTTCATACCGTTGAGCGCATGGCTTCTCAGGTATTCATTCCGCTGACGGTTGGCGGCGGCATCCGCACCTGTGACGATATCCGCACCATGCTGAATGCCGGTGCTGACAAGGTATCCATCAACAGTGCCGCGGTATTCAACCCGGAATTCGTCCGCGAAGCCGCTGAGCGTTTCGGCTCACAGTGCATCGTGGTGGCCATTGATGCCAAGAAGGTATCCCAGCCCGGCGAAACCGATAAGTGGGAGATTTTCACCCACGGCGGCCGTAAGCCAACCGGCATTGATGCGGTTGAATGGGCGAAGAAGATGGTTGATCTGGGGGCAGGGGAGATTCTGCTGACCTCTATGGATCAAGACGGTGTAAAGAACGGTTACGATCTGGGTGTAACCCGTGCCATCAGCGAAGCGGTTAACGTACCGGTTATCGCCTCCGGCGGTGTGGGTAATCTGGATCATCTGGTTGACGGCTGTATTGAAGGTAAGGCTGATGCGGTTTTGGCTGCGTCTATCTTCCATTTCAATGAGTACAGTATTCCGGAAGCTAAGAAGTACATGCAGGAGAGGGGGATAGAGGTTCGCCTCTAAGCTCTTTTTTTGCTATTAAACGGTCGCCATTGTGCGGCCGTTTTTTTTAGTTTTTTTCTGGGGGGTAGGGTTTATTACTCTGTCGGTATTTTTGTATGGTTTTTTTAGTTGGGATAATCTTTTTCGCTTACGCGACTCAAGACCTTTAAACGGCCAAAGGTCTTAAGAATCTAAAGCCCGCCCCAATGCTTGTCCGGCTACGCCGGATACCCTGCGCGTTTCGCGCCTGAATGGCATCGCAAAAACTCGACCGCTACGCGCTCTCAAACAGTTTGCGATACTGATCATTCAGCCACTGCAATGCTCGGCAACGCATAAGGGGAAAAGGGGTGCCAGATTCAGTCAAAGTGCTTCGATATAATAAAAGACAAGCCTCTCACCCATTTTTAACTTTTTTGGGTTTACATTTTTTAGTCTTTAACCAAACCGGGTCTAAATCTATTTTAGATAGAGAAATATTATAATTTAATGCTCTTAATGTTTTTAACGAATTTTTTAATGTCACTTTAGAAAAAAAAGGGAGCTCAAAAGGTATATTTTTCTTTGTCGCTATTGCATATACCACTCTATATTTACTTGGATCTGGTCTCAGCTTTGGATTATCTAATTTAATCGATTCAGGAAGTTTAGGATTCAGTTTCTCTCTGTAATCAGAGTCTTTTATAAACGCTTCAGCTGCAACAAATCCTTGAGAGAAAAGATGACTTAATGTACTAGAACTTCTATATAGCTTAACATGAACAAACTCATTCCCATCTTTAATCAAATCGCAATGCTCTAACTTATCGTAAGGGCCTCCTATATGTATATTCTTTTTATCCATTAAACAGAAGCCTCTCTCATTTTTGAAAACGTAATCATTATAATCACCTTCATCGTCATGAGAATAAACTGGAAAGTTAAATGAATATATATCTATATCACTAAGATAATTATCAACAGCTGAAACGAAGTCACAGTTAACTTTATACCAAGTACCGTTTCTCAATATATAATTATCACTCCCAAATTTTATTTCTGCATATAAGCATCGATAAACCGGCCAGCTTTTTACTGATTGATATTCACTATTATTAACATGAATTACATGCCCTTTCATAAGCTCTACCGTAGCTGGTACACCATTCAAGTAATTGATATAGTCATCAAACGATAAAACTACGTGACGAAGAGTTTTAGGATACATATCAAATGAATAACCTATTTGAGTTTCCCAATCTACTATCTCTGGCTCACCTAACCAAAAGCTATCTAAATCGTTATTACTTAAATATTGATCTAACTCCAAGTCTAGTATTTCTATCTCGTCATAGTCTCTTACTCTATTTATATTTTCTACCCAACTAAATTTATCCGGCAGGTTAGATCGGTATCGTTTGATAGATTCCGCCAAAATCACAGGTATATCTGATAGATTTGCTTCTACAGCTATAGTGAGTGCATCTCTTCCTGTTATATGGCTTCCAAACTCTTTCACTAAAGAAGCACCTGTCACCGCATACAGCATCTCCATCTCAGAATCTAAATGAAGACTAAAGATATCCACATCTAATGTACTTTGAGTTCTTGAATTTAATGGATTGTGATCGTAACTTGCCTTATCTAAACTTCTTAGTTTATCTGGATCTACTGAGTTCAATGTTACTTTCAACCCAAAGTCACGTTCTATAGACTCAGACTTTAAGAGATGAAAACCTGTTCCAAACGATAGTACAAATGTTGCTCCTGACATCCTTACTACAAAAACGGCACCTACATTCGAAGACACCCCAAACTCAGAAGAATCAACCTGACTGTCTAGTGTAAACAGCCTAGTCCAAGGAGGAACGTTCTTGAGTGACTGTTTTTTTATGTAAAGAAGGGAGGATTCTACTTCTGGCAAGTCCAATATAATTGGTTCTTTAGCGTTTTCTATTTTTATAATATCTGAATCAGGCTTATTACAATCTCTAGCCAAATAGATTGAAAGCTTTTCCTTTCTTACCTTATTATTTTTCGTCATAAATCCCTTCCCAACAACATGTTGTAAAACAACTTTAATATTGTGACCTTACAAGGTACTACAGAGGAGAGCAGATAAAGGGATTAACATAGTAGACGGAATATTCATCCTGAATAAAAACTTGAAATACCCGCTCATATCTATCACACCAAGCCTGCCATCACTTACGGGTACTTCAATTAATCCCTTTTATCGAAAACTATACGTAGCTAACTGGCTGATGACTATAGACTCAAGTCAATCCTCTCGAAACTGGCACGGCCTCAGTTTCCCCTTCTGCGAAGCCGAGTATTGCAGGGGCTGAATGATCAGCAGCGCAAACTGTTTGAAGGAGCGCAGCGACTGAGTTTTTGCGATGCAATTCAGACACGAAACACGCAGGGTATCCGGCGCAGCCGGACGAGCGGCGGGGCGGCCTTTAGATTCTTAAGACCTTTAGCCGTTTAAAGGTCTTGAGTCGCGTAAGCGAAAAAGATCATCTGAAATGAAAATTCAGTACAACAATAAAGAAAACAACCCAACCATCAGCCTCCCATTCGACGAAGTCGAAAAAGGTCATCCTAATCCCCAGCCGGCAGGCTAATAAAGAAATACACCTAATCCTCAGCAATTCACAGCCAGTCGCGCCAGCAACAAATACCAACATAAAAGAATTGCTACACATCACACTGCGAGAACCTTAATCGATTAACTATTCCGCCCACTCAAAGACTTCTGTCATAATGGTGTCATCTAAATTCAGTTAAATGATGCTGTAGCCCACAAAGCTACTCCGCAAAGGAAAACGCCCGTGTCTTTTACCAACAGCCAACGCTTTTATCCTGAAACCCGTATGCGCCGTATGCGTGCCGACGACTTCTCCCGCCGCCTGATGCGTGAAAACGTGCTCACGGTTAACGACCTGATCTACCCGATGTTCGTCATCGAAGGTGAGAACCAGCGTGAAGCCGTGCCATCTATGCCCGGTGTTGAACGGTTAACCATCGACCTGTTAGTAAAAGAAGCTGCTGAACTGGTTGCCCTGGGCATTCCGGCCATAGCCTTGTTCCCGGTGACACCGGCGTCAGCAAAATCCGAATTTGCGGAAGAAGCCTACAACCCGGATGGCCTGGCACAGCGGGCGGTTAAAGCTCTGAAAGATGCCCAGCCGGATCTGGGTATCATGACCGACGTGGCACTGGACCCGTTCACTACCCACGGTCAGGACGGCATCATCGATGCCAACGGTTACGTGATCAACGACCGCACCATTGAAACCCTGGTTCTACAGGCTCAGTCCCATGCGGAAGCCGGTGCGGATATCGTCGCACCAAGCGACATGATGGACGGCCGCATTGCCTGTATCCGGGACATTCTGGAAACCGGCGGCCACGTAAATACACGTATAATGGCGTACTCTGCCAAGTACGCAAGTGCTTACTACGGCCCTTTCCGTGACGCAGTCGGTTCTGCAGGCAACCTGGGCAAGAGCAACAAGTTCAGCTACCAGATGGACCCGGCTAACAGCGATGAAGCCCTGCACGAAGTGGCGCTGGATCTGGCCGAAGGTGCTGACATGGTAATGATCAAACCGGGGATGCCGTATCTGGACATCGTGCGCCGGGTGAAAGATGAGCTGAAAGCCCCGACATTTGTATATCAGGTGAGCGGTGAGTACGCCATGCACATGGCAGCCTTCCAGAACGGCTGGCTGGATGAGCGTTCCGTCACGCTGGAATCCCTGACCTGCATTAAGCGCGCAGGCTGCGACGGCATTCTGACCTATTTTGCCAAGCGCGCCGCCCAGTTACTCAACGAGTAAAACAGTCTCCGGCAACGCAACAGAGCAGCTGCCGGAAGTCCTTCGCAAGGGTCAGACGAAGGAGAACAACTAAGGATAAGCAGATGACAGAACAGAGCGCAGAGCACGACATGACAACCGATACCGCTGTTAATGAAGAACTCAGTAAGGAAGCGCATGAAGCGTCTATGGCTCTGGTGGAAAGCCGGGAAGCCATTCCGGTCACAGAGCCGGTCGAGCAACCTCCTGTCGATCTGAAAGCCCCGGAACTGTATATCAACCGGGAGCTGAGTCATCTGCAGTTTAATATCCGCGTACTGGAACAGGCGCTGGATGAGTCCCATCCGTTACTGGAACGGCTGATGTTCCTGCTGATTTTCTCCAGCAACCTGGACGAGTTCTTCGAAATCCGGGTGGCTGAGATGATGCACCAGCTGAAGTATGGCCGCGAGGCTGCCGGCCCGGATGCTTTGCATCCGCAAACGGTTATCAGCCGGATACTGGAAATCTGTAATACCCACGTTGAGCGTCAGTATAAGATTCTTAACGAGACGATTTTTCCGGCGCTGGAAAAACATAACATCCACTTTCTGCGCCGTCGCCTGTGGACCGATGAACAGACCGCCTGGATCAAAAACTACTTTGAAGAAAAGGTTCTGCCGGTGGTCAGCCCGATCGGGCTTGACCCTTCCCACCCGTTCCCGCGTTTAATCAACAAAAGTCTGAACTTCATCGTTGAGCTGGACGGCAAAGACGCCTTCGGCCGTGAAAGCGGCATGGCGATTATCCCTGCACCGCGCTCGTTGCCACGCCTGATCCGTTTGCCGGATAACCTCTGCGAAGGCGGCGATAACCTGATTTTCCTGTCTTCCATCATTCATGAATTCGCTGAAGACCTGTTCCCGGGCATGAAGGTAGAAGGCTGCTATCAGTTCCGTATCACCCGTAACGCGGATTTGAGCTTCGACTCTGAAGAAGTGGAAGATCTGGCGCGTACTCTGCGGGGTGGTCTGCACTCCCGTAAATACGGAGATGCGGTACGGCTTGAAGTAGATAAGCGTACACCGGAAAACCTGATCACCTTCCTGCTGCACGAGTTTAATCTGGATGAAACCCATACCTTCCGGGTTGATGGTCCGGTAAACCTGACCCGTATGATGGCAGTCCGGGATCTGGTGGACCATAAAAATCTGCGCTGGAAGCCATTCACCCCGGGCATCAATAACAAACTGAAGCTGAAACAGGGCAATATTTTTGATGCCCTACGGGTGAAAGATTACCTGCTGCATCACCCCTTTCAGACCTTCGCCCCGGTGGTAGACCTGCTGCGTCAGGCCGCCAAAGATCCGCAGGTTATTGCCATCAAGCAGACCCTGTACCGTACCGGTGTTAACTCAGACATTGTTAATGCACTGGTTGAAGCGGCCCGCAGCGGTAAAGAGGTTACTGTGGTTATCGAACTGCGGGCCCGGTTTGATGAAGAGAGTAACCTGCATCTGGCCAGCCGCCTGCAGGAAGCCGGCGCACTGGTGGTTTACGGGGTGGTTGACTGTAAAACCCACGCCAAGATGATGCTGGTTGTGCGCCGCGAAGGCACCCGGTTAGTACGTTACGTCCATCTGGGCACCGGTAACTACCATTCAGGTACCGCACGGCTGTACACCGATTACAGTTACCTGACCAGCGATGTCGATGTCGGGGAAGACGTCCACAAAATCTTCCAGCAACTGACCGGCATGGGTAAAATCCTGCGTCTTAAAAAGCTCTACAACGCGCCATTCACCCTGCACGGCAAGATGCTGGAGCTGATCAGCCGGGAAGCTAAGCTGGGTAAAAAAGGGCACATCGTCATTAAGGTTAACGGTATGACAGAGCCTCAGCTGATCCGCGGCTTATATAAAGCCTCACAGGCCGGCGTGAAGATCGAACTGATCGTCCGGGGCATGTGCCGCCTGCGCCCAGGGATTGCAGGCATTTCTGAAAATATCACCGTACGTTCTATTGTTGGCCGTTTCCTGGAACACACCCGGGTGTACTACTTCGGCAATAACGGTGACCCGGAGGTATTCTGTTCCAGCGCCGACTGGATGGAACGCAACATGCTCAACCGGGTCGAAACCGGCTTCCCGCTGTATGGCAAATACGCCGACCGTATTAAGAAAGATCTCGATTTGTATCTCTCCGATAACAGCCACAGCTGGGCGTTGCATTCCGACGGCAGCTACACCCTGAATCAGCCCGCGGAAGGGGAAGAAACCATCAGTGCTCAGTCGCTGTTACTCTCTGATTTTGCCAGTTAATCCTTTGTTTCTTATAAGAAAAACAGGAAACAGCGCCTTACAGCGCTGTTTCTTATTTCAAATTTTCTCAACACTTTCACCACAAAACGCAGCATTTCACCGCATTTGCGTGCAAACTGTGCGACTAAAGTATCTTTTTATTTGCTTATTTTTGACTATCCGGGCAAAATCGCCGGCCGTTCTTTTGAAAAAGAGACAACTCTTTAAGTATTGCGCAGACGATCCTGCGGTTGCTTGACAGAGAAGGCTGCAATCTGCACATTATTTGCCTTGTCTGCGCAAAGAATAATAATTGGAAGCCTTACCATGGCCACAGATAAGACAGCGCTAGAGCTGCAAGATATCCACAAATCCTTCGGTAATCTCGAAGTCCTCAAGGGTGTTTCCCTGACCGCCAAAGACGGCGACGTAATCTCCATTCTGGGTTCCAGTGGTTCAGGTAAAAGTACCCTGCTGCGCTGTATTAACCTGCTGGAAAACCCGAGTCAGGGCAAAATCATCATGGGTCAGGAAGAGCTTCAGCTCAAGCCGGGAAAAGACGGCAACCTGACTGCAGCCGACCGTAAACAGCTGGAAAACATGCGTTCACGGATCGGTTTCGTATTCCAGAGCTTTAACCTCTGGCCGCATAAGACCATTCTGGAAAACATCATTGAAGCGCCGATGCAGGTGCTCAAACAGCCAAAAGCGCAAGCTGTTAAGCGGGCTGAAGAGTTACTGGAAAAAGTAGGTCTGGCGGATAAGCGCAACGCCTACCCGGACAACCTGTCCGGCGGGCAGAAGCAGCGCATTGCCATTGCCCGTACGCTGGCAATGGACCCGCAGGTACTGTTATTCGACGAACCAACTTCCGCACTTGATCCGGAACTGGTGAACGAAGTACTGAGCGTAATGCGTGAACTGGCGGATGAGGGCCGCACCATGCTGATCGTGACTCACGAGATGCGTTTCGCCCGCGATGTGTCCTCGCAGGTTGTGTTCTTGCACGAAGGCCAGATTGAAGAAATGGGGCCGCCGGAGCAAGTCTTTAACAATCCTAAATCCAAGCGTGTTCAGGACTTTATGTCCAGCCACCAATAAGATTTAACAAGTTACTTCACGATATCTGTCACTCAGGCTAAATTAAGCCCTGTAACACAAAGATACGTGAGGGTTATTAAACCCTAATAAAAACATAAAGAAGGGACAAATACATGAAGATCCGTAAGTTATTCACCGCCGCTGCTCTGATCACCGGCACGCTGCTTTCTGCCCAGTCTGCATTTGCCGGCGACAAGATCAAAATCGCCACTGAAGGTGCTTACGCGCCATTCAACATGGTTGATGCCAGCGGCAACCTGGTAGGTTTCGACGTAGACATCGCTAACGCGCTGTGTGCACAGATGAAAGCTGACTGTGAAATCGTTGCACAGGACTGGGACGGTATCATCCCGGGTCTGCGTGCCAAGAAGTACGACGCAATCATCGCTTCTATGTCGATCACTGAAGAGCGTCTGCGTGTTGTAGACTTCTCTGACAAGTACTACTCCAACCTGCTGGCATTCGTAACGGCTGACGGTTCTGCCATCGAAACCACCAAAGAAGGCCTGAAAGGTAAGACTGTTGGTGCACAGCGTGCAACCATCGCCGGTCAGTATCTGGAAGACAACCTGGGCGACGTTGTAGACGTTAAGCTGTACGACACTCAGGACAACGCTTACCTGGATCTGAAATCTGGCCGTCTGGACGCACTGCTGTCTGACAAGCTGCCGGCATACGACTGGCTGGAAACTGACGAAGGTAAAGGTTTCGCTTTCACCGGTGAAGCAATCGACATCAAAGACCAGATCGGTATCGCAGTACGTAAAGGCGACGACCTGAAAGGTAAGTTCAGCGCCGCGATCAAAGCAATCGTTGCTGACGGCACTTACGAGAAGATCAACGCGAAGTACTTCCCGTTCTCTATCTACTAAGCACGTCTTCTTAAGCTACTAAGCTAAAGCAGGAGCGGTGGGTTCCAGGCGGAATCCACTGCCCCTAAGCAGGTTGTTTTCATGGATTTACAAGGCTTCGGTCACCTCTTCATATCCGGTACTTGGGTAACTGTCCAACTCGCTCTGGCAAGCCTCTTTTTCGGTTTGATCTTTGGCCTGTTAGGTGCTGCTGCTAAGCTCTCGGATAATAAGTTTGCCCGCGGGATAGCCACCGGCTACACCACACTGATTCGCGGCATTCCTGAACTGTTACTGGTACTGACCATCTATTTTGGCGGTGCTCAGATTGTCATGGCGGTAGCCAGCCTGTTCGGTTACGACGAATACATAGAAATTGGCCCCTTTATTGCCGGTGTCGCGGCGTTGTCTATCGCCTTTGGAGCATACGCTACTGAAGTTTTCCGCATGGCCTTGCTGGAAATTCCCAAAGGTCAGTGGGAGTCAGGGCTTGCCTGTGGCATGAGCCCGACCAAAACATTTTTCCGTATTATCCTGCCGCAGGTATGGCGACTGGCCATTCCGGGGCTGGGTAATCTGTTTCAGGTACTGCTGAAAGATACCGCGCTGGTATCGGTGGTGGGTCTGAACGATCTGATGCGACAGGCATATGTGGCCT
>CAKZPE010000014.1 GCA_937138495.1 uncultured Oceanospirillaceae bacterium | reverse complement strand
CCGGTCATTGCCGGTACTGCTACCACGCTGGTTGTGTTTATGCCGCTGATGTTCTGGCCGGGGGTCATCGGTGAATTCATGAAGTATCTGCCGGCGACGGTGGTTGTCTGTCTGACGGCGTCTTTGTTTATGGCGCTGATTTTCCTGCCGGTGCTGGGGGCTGTCAGTGCCCGTCGTAAACAGAATACGGCACAGGCAGCAGATGAGTATCAGCTACCGGAAACCGCTGTGAATAAGGCGTATGTGAATGTTATGTCACGGTTACTGCGCTATCCGCTGATTACCCTGTTTGTTGCTCTGATTGCTATCAGTAGCAGCTACGCAGCCTATGCTGTATTTGGTAAGGGCGTCGAGTTCTTCCCGGACGTTGAACCGGAAATGGTATTGCTGAATGTTCATGCCCGGGGTGATCTGTCGGTGTATGAGAAAGATGCCATTTTACGTGATGTGGAAGAGCGGGTGATGCCGGTGGAAGGGTATAAATCCGTCTATGCACGCAGCTACAATGCCGCCCCGAATGATGTTGCCGAAGATGTAATTGGTATTATCCAGTTTCAGCTTGATGACTGGGATAACCGTGCGACGGCTAATGAAATTCTGGCTGAAATGAAGGCCCGTACCACGGATATTCCCGGGATTACCATCGAACCCCGTAAAGGTGAAAGCGGACCGAACTCCGGTAAGCCGATTAAGTTACTGGTCAGTGCGTATGACAATGACGTTTTATACCGAACGGTTGCTGATATACGTGAAATGATGACGGCAATCGGTGGCTTCAAAGACGTAGAAGATGACCGGCCACTGCCGGGTATTGACTGGGAAATTGATGTTAACCGCGAAGAAGCCGGGCGTTACGGTGCCAGCATTGCACTCGTCGGGCAGGCCGTACAGCTGGTTACTAATGGTGTAAAGGTCACCGATTACCGGCCTGAAACCTCTGATGATGAAGTGGATATTATGATTCGCTTCCCGGCGGACAAACGGAATCTGGATCAGCTAATGCAGCTACAGTTAAGTACGTCGGTGGGCATGGTCCCGATGTCTAACTTCGTGACGCTGAAGCCAGCCCCTAAAACCGGCTCGCTGAAGCGTGTGGACAGTCGTCGTACCATTACGGTCCAGGCGGATGTAGATGAAGACGTTCTGGCGAATAATCAGGTATTGGCGATGCAGGAAGCGCTGGCTAAGTATGATTTCGATCCGCAAATAAAGCTGACCTTTAAAGGTGAGGATGAACAGCAGAAGGAAACCGGGGAATTTCTGGCCAGTGCCTTTAGTACTGCACTGTTCCTGATGGCACTGATTCTGGTGACCCAGTTTAACAGCCTGTATCAGGCGGGGCTGGTGTTGTCGGCTATCGTATTCTCCACTGCGGGTGTGTTAATCGGTCTGATGATTACCGGCCAGCCATTTGGCATCGTGATGGTGGGCGTGGGGATCATTGCGCTGGCGGGCATTGTTGTGAATAACAATATTGTTCTGATCGATTGCTATAACGATCTCCGGCGTCATGGCTATTCCCCTTACGATGCGGCATTGCACACCGGTAGCCTGCGATTGCGCCCGGTAGTACTGACGGCTGTGACGACAGTGCTGGGGCTCATGCCGATGGTGCTGGCCATGAACATTGACCTGATCAACCGGGATATCAGTTTCGGTGCGCCTTCTACCCAGTGGTGGACACAGTTATCCAGTGCGATAGCTGGCGGATTATCTTTTGCGACCCTGCTGACGCTGTTCCTGACGCCTTGCTTGCTGGTGTTGGGTGAACGTAAATTCTTCCGCCGTAAAGCTAAGCAAGAGAGTGTTTCTGAAACGGCGGAAACGGCAGACTCGCGGCTGGTTTGAAGCTGCCTGAGGTTATGCACAGAAACATAGCGATAACCCTGTGCATAACCTTTTAATAACTCGCCATACCGGCCATTCTACGTCTGTTTGGACGGTAAGGTTAATTTTCAAACAGTCTTTTAAGTGTTGCGTTTAAGTAATTGTTTATTCATTGTTTTGTTGGAGTATTGGCTGGCCTGAAAGGTGAGCATTGCGGCAATACTATGGTCGTCAGACTGACAGTGACGCTGTGGCGGGGAATGTTTTAGGAAGCGTTGTAAAACACCGTGAATCAGTGGATGTCAGCCAGTCTCAGCTCGATGCCGCTCAGGCGTAATACGATGCTGTTGAGGGTTAGCCAGGCATCGCCCGGGGCGCCTTTAATCTGCTGGTCAACGGTCATGCACTGGCTGAGCATTTGCTGCAGTGTCCGGGGGGCTATCCGGCGGGCGGCAGCCTGCAATAAACCTTTGCGTTTGCCCCAGATACGTTCTTTCTGGCAGATGGCATCATACTGCTGACCCTGTGCCAGCCCCTGCTGAACAGTTAACAGGGTACGGACTTCACGGCTGATGGCCCACAGGGCAACCGGTGCCTCTGTACCTTCCTGACGTAATACCTGAATGATCTTGTTACAGCGGGCGGTATGTTGTTGCAGAGCAGCGTCTACCAGTCCGTAGATATCGTAACGTGAGCTGTCGGAAACACTGTCGATGACCTGATCGGCATCCAGTGTCTGGCCGGGATAGAGCAGGTTAAGTTTATCCAGCTCCTGTTTAGCCGCCAGTAAGTTTCCTTCAACCCGTTCACACAACAACTGGACGGCATCCTGTTCCAGATTGAGGCCTATCTGTCTGGCGCGGTTATTGAGCCAGCCAGGGAGTTGCTGAGCTTCCACCGGCCAGACCTGAACGATCATGCCGGTTTTATCGATGGCTTTAAACCAGGCGCTTTTCTGAGCCGCGCCATCCAGTTTATCAGCGATGATAAGCAGTACATTATCCGGTGCCGGGTTGGCAAGATATTCGCGGAGGATTTCACTGGCCTGTTTGTTGGGCTTGCTGCCACCTAAACGCAGTTCGATGATTTTCTTTTCAGCGAATAAAGAGAGAGCGTTGGCACATTCCAGCAAATAGGTCCATTTGAAACTGGCATCGGCATACAGGGTTTCCCGTTCAGAGAAACCCTGATCAACCAGATACTTGCGCAGCAGATCACAACTTTCTTCAATCAGCAGGGGTTCGTCACCGGTCACCAGATAGACCGGTAAGGGTGCGCCTTTAAGCTGGCTGGCAAGTTGTTCCGGCTTAGCCTTCATGTAATCTTACTGAGCAGGTTTAATTGCGCTGTAAACCCGTACGATCTGGCTGGCCAGACGTTCAGACATTTCTGTGCGCAGCTGGGATTCTTCCGCATCACTGGCCGTTTGCGCGTTCGCGTCGTAATCGTAGGTACGTTCAAGACGCAGAGTCTGCGGTGCTACTACGATTTCGCCGTTCCGGTCGAGAACTTCGAAGGTGATGCTGGTACGCAGTTCGTACTCATCAACGCTGTTGCTGGAGCTGATGGTCGATGTTCTGCGTTCCTGACGTTCTTCTAGCAGATTGATCTGGTAGTTGGCCGCAATGTTCCCCACCAGTTTTACGCCGTTAGCCTGCAGGTTGCGTTCCAGCGGGCGAAATACTGAGTAGCTGCCCTGGCCGGTTTTATTGATCACCGCCAGTTTAAGGCTCTCATCAATACTGATGATCCCCTTAAGCTGGAAACCACAGGCACTCAGGAAGAGTGCCATGACGGTCATCGCAAAAAGCTTATGCAGCGAAAAAGTCCGTGCGGTCTGGTGGGTCATGCTCAATTCCTTTTTGGGTCAGTTTAACCAACAACAATGTTGACCAGTTTGTTCGGTACGACAATCTGCTTACGGATAGTCTTGTCTGCCATATGCTTCTGAACAGATTCATCTGCCAGTGCGGTGTGCAGAACAATGCTTTCGTCAGCGTCAGCCGGTACCTGGATCTTGGCACGTACCTTACCGTTTACCTGAACGACCATCTGGATGCTGCTGCGAACCATGGCTGATTCATCGAATTCAGGCCATGGAGAGTCCAGCAGGTTCTCAGCGTAACCCAGCTTGTTCCACAGTTCATGGGTAATGTGCGGCGTAATCGGTGACAGCAGCTTAACCGCTGCAGACAATGCTTCGTGGCTGACAGCACGGCCCTGATCGCTGGCATCAACAAATTTGCTGATGGCGTTGCACAGTTCCATTACTGCAGCAATGGCGGTATTGAAGGTCTGGCGACGTTCAATGTCATCACCGACTTTCTTAATCGTTTCGTGGGTTTTCAGGCGCAGCGTTTTCTGTGCATCGTTCAGTGCAGCCGGATCCAGTGCAACGGCTTCACCTGGCTGTTGCAGGTGATCGAAGACCAGTTTCCACAGGCGGCGCATGAAGCGGTGAGCACCTTCCACACCTGAATCAGACCACTCCAGAGATTGCTCCGGCGGTGCAGCAAACATCATGAACAGACGGACGGTGTCGGCACCGTATTTGTCAATCATCATCTGCGGGTCGATACCGTTGTTCTTGGACTTGGACATCTTGCCCATGCCTGCTGACTCAACCGGCAGACCATCGTCTTTGTGCGTCGCCTGAGTAACACGGCCTTTTTCATCACGTTCGACAGTAACGTCTTGCGGAGAAATCCAGTCTTTGGCGCCTTTTTCGTCTTCACGGAAGTAGGTCTCAGCCAGAACCATACCCTGGCACAGCAGACGTTCGAACGGCTCATCGGAATCTACCAGGCCTTCGTCACGCATCAGCTTGTGGAAGAAGCGTGAGTACAGCAGGTGCAGGATGGCATGTTCGATACCACCAATGTACTGGTTAACCGGCAGCCAGTAGTTGGCCTGCTCCGGGTTCAGCATGGTGTCGGCGTTACGGCAGGCGTAACGGGCGTAGTACCAGGACGATTCCATAAAGGTATCAAAGGTATCGGTTTCACGCTCAGCGTCACCGCCACATTTCGGGCAGCTGGTTTTAATGAAGCTGTCCATTTTCTTGATCGGAGAGCCTACACCGTCGAACTCAACGTCTGTTGGCAGAACAACCGGCAGTTGATCTTCAGGTACAGGGACAGGACCGCAGCTGTTGCAGTTGATGATTGGGATTGGAGTCCCCCAGTAACGCTGACGGGACACACCCCAGTCGCGCAGGCGGTAGTTGATGGTAACCTTACCTTTGCCTTTAGACTGCAGCTCAGATGAGATGGCTTTAAATGCCAGATCGAAATCCAGATCATCAAAGTCGCCGGAGTTCACCAGAATACCTTTTTCGGTATAGGCTTCGGTGCTCAGGTCGTATTCGGTGCTGTCATCCGCCGGACGGATGACCTGCTGAATGTTCAGGCCATATTTGGTGGCAAATTCATAATCGCGCTGATCGTGGGCCGGTACCGCCATTACAGCACCTGAGCCGTAATCCATCAGTACGAAGTTGGCTGTCCATACCGGTACTTTTTTGCCGGTCAGTGGGTGGATAGCGTCGATGCCCAGAGAGAAGCCTTTCTTCTCCATGGTGGCCATGTCCGCTTCTGCCACTTTCATGTTCTTGCATTCGTCGATGAATGCGGCCAGTTCCGGATTGTTCTCGGCAGCTTGCTGGGCCAGCGGGTGAGCCGGTGCAACAGCCACGTAGGTAACACCCATCAGGGTATCCGGGCGGGTAGTGAACACTTCCATCGGGCCAAAGCCGTCAACGTCGAAGCTCAGCTCTACACCCTGTGAACGGCCGATCCAGTTACGCTGCATGGTGCGAACCTGTTCAGGCCATTCTTCCAGCTGATCCAGATCATCCAGCAGCTCATCGGCGTAATCGGTGATTTTCAGGAACCACTGGGGAATTTTTTTACGCTCAACCAGTGCCCCGGAACGCCAGCCGCGGCCATCGATAACCTGTTCGTTGGCCAGTACAGTCTGGTCAATCGGGTCCCAGTTAACTTCAGCTTCTTTTTTGTAAACCACGCCTTTTTCCATCAGGCGGGTAAAGAACCATTGTTCCCAGCGGTAGTATTCAGGATGGCAGGTTGCCACTTCCCGGTTCCAGTCGTAACCAAAGCCCATCTGGTTCAGCTGGTTACGCATGTAGTCGATGTTTTCATACGTCCAGCCAGCAGGCGCGACGTTATTTTTCAGAGCAGCATTTTCCGCCGGCAGACCGAAAGCATCCCAGCCCATAGGCTGCAGCACGTTTTTACCCTGCATGCGCTGGTAACGGGAAACCACATCGCCAATGGTGTAGTTACGCACGTGACCCATGTGTAGACGGCCACTGGGGTAAGGGAACATAGACAGGCAGTAGAATTTCTCTTTACTGGTGTCTTCGGTGGCTTTGAAACTGTCGTTATTCACCCAGTATTGCTGAACTTCGGGCTCGATCTGCTGTGGGATATATTGTTCGTTCATCTTTGCTCAGTAATAAGAAAACCGACTTTTTTACGAAGCCGGTTTACATCTCAATTGGAAAGTTTCTGCATTGGCGCATAGCATACAATATAAGGCAACTGACAGATAGAGAGCGTGGGCAGATATCCCTCTGATGGGAAAACAAATCTGCATTTAATACGGGCTCTGTGTTGGCACTCTGTGAGCCGTGCCGCAAGAGGAGGATGTATGAGCGATAAACCGAAGGAAAAAGCTGATTATTCAGATCAGTATGACCGGGTAATGACGCGTTTACGTGATCAGCTCGAAACGGCTGAATATCAGTCGTGGGACTTTCTTCAGGCAAGGATTGAAGAGGCAGTGGAACTTGAACTTGCCGCCGAAGAAATGACCCGCGATGAAATGGATCTGCTGGCGGCCTATATCAAGCGTGATCTTAAAAAGCTTGGATTTTATGCCCATGAAACCGGTGAAGGTATAGCGGCCTGGCTGAACTTTGATCTGAATGTACTTGAGCATCAGATTGGTGTGCAGCTGATGGATCTGGCGGACCGAACCCGAATCGGGCTGGCAGAGTTGGAACAGCGTTCTTTACAGGACACGTTGTATCTGGCCGGTGAAACGGCCGGTGCCGGTACCTTTCGCTGTCTGGCCTGCGGTACCGATAACCGCCTTACCCGGGCCAGCCGCCTGACGTCTTGTCTGGTGTGTGGTGGGGAGCGGTTTGCCCGGCATTCCGCCCCCTGGGAAGGTCTGTCAGAAGGTTAGCGGTATCTGCGCCGGTTGCCGAACAGAAGGCTCAGCAACAGTAAGACACCGGTCACAACCTGTAAGGGCTGATCGCCGTATTGCTGGTAGGGTGTCATGCCCTGCATCAGCGGGACTTCTGCATAGAGTGCATTCGTTTCGAACTGCGGTAACTGCGCATCAACTTTACCGTCCGGACGCATAACGGCTGTCAGGCCATTATTGGTGGCACGGATCAGCCAGCGGCCATTTTCCAGCGCCCGCATCCGGGCAATCTGTAAGTGCTGCTGAGGGGCGATAGAGTCACCAAACCAGGCGTCGTTGCTGACAGTGAGCATGACATTACTGCGCACAGCATAACGGCGTACCAGCTCCGGATAAGCAATTTCATAACAGATGAACGGCGCCATGGCGGCATCTTTTATCTGCAGCAATGACTGTTCGTCAGGCCCAAGGCTGAACTGAGACATGGGCAGGTTGAAGAAGTCGATGGTGCCCCGTAACCAGTTTTCCAGAGGCACGTACTCACCAAAAGGTACCAGCCGTTGCTTGTGGTAGCTGCCTTCTCCGCCAGCCAGGATGCTGATGCTGTTGTGATAGCCGAGGTTATTGGTCCGTGCCGGGTTGTTGAACGCTGATGGTATGCCGCTGATCAGCGCGCGGTCCTGTTCTTCAAGCTGTTCAAGATAGGGGGCCAGAATTCTTACCGCATCACGGTAGAAAGTCGGAATCGCCGTTTCCGGCCAGATGACAACATCAATGTCTTTGTCTGTCTGGCTGACGTCTACGTACTTTTGCAGGATTTCCGGCAATTGGCTGCGTTGCCATTTCAGTTGTTGCGGAATGCTGGCCTGAGCGAGGTAGACCCGGGTGACCCCGGTCTGGGTTGTCCAGTTTTGCGGTACCTTATCCAGTAATAACCAAGGTGCAGCAAACATCAGAATTAATGCCAGTGCAGGCAGTGGCCGGCGATAACACTTAACGATACCGATGACAGCAATGCCCAGTGCTACGGTGTACAGGCTGAGTAGCCAGACGCCGCCGAAAGGGGCGTAGATGGCCAGTGGAGTATCGGTAAGGGCGTAACCCATATAGAGCCAGGGAAAGCCGGTAAACAGCCAGCTGCGTAACCATTCAAAGCCAACCCAGATGGCGATAAAGCCGATGCCGCTGTACATATAGCGCCGGTAAAGCCAGGTCTGTACCAGCATGAAAAGAGCCATTGCAGCAACGAACAATGAGGTGAGCAGAACGGCGAGCCAGACAGGTGCGTTACCGTGTTCGTGGATGCTGACAAATACCCAGGAAACGCCGACGCCGTAAAGGCCCAGCCCGTAACACCAGCCTATCATGGCGGCACCGCGGAAGCTGCTTTCGTGCAGCAGGATAAATAACAGGGCGACGGAAACCGGTGCCAGATACCAGTAATCAAAAGGCGCCAGCGCCAGCGGAGCAAGGCCGCCGGCAACGACTGCTAAGATAACCCGAAGCCAGATGTACGCAGTTTTTTGTGGCATAGCTAAGGTATCCGTCAGGTAAGTGAATAGGGCTAGTTGCTGGCCCGGGTTACCTGTAGCAACCGGATGCGACGGTTTTCAGCGCTGAGTACCTTAAAGGTAAATTCATCGATACTGACCACTTCATCCTTGTGCGGCAGGTGTCCGAACTTCTGAGTCACCAGGCCACCGACGGTATCAAAATCATCATCCGGCAGGCCGATATCGAAGTATTCATTAAAGTCTTCGATTGGGGTGAGGGCTTTTACTATATAGCCATTTTCATCAAATGGCTTGATGTTACTTTCATCGTCTTCGCTGTCGTGCTCGTCTTCGATTTCGCCGACAATTTGTTCAAGCACGTCTTCGATGGTAATCAGTCCGGCAACGCCGGCATACTCATCAACCACCATTGCCATATGATTCCGGTTCGCACGGAATTCCTTCAGCAGGATATTCAGACGCTTACTTTCCGGAATAATTGTGGGTTTACGCAGGTGCTGGGTGATATCAAAGTTTTCCAGACCGTCGGAATCCAGAATCAGGGGCAGCAGGTCTTTGGCCAGCAGGATGCCCAGCAGGTCATCGGGATTCTCGCCAATCACCGGGAACCGGGAATGGGCACTGGAAATGATGATAGGTAAAAATTCTTTGGGTGTCTGGTCGGCTTCAACCACGACCATTTGTGAGCGGGGGATCATGACATCCCGGACTTGCTGATCAGAGACCTGCATGGCACCTTCAATGATGCTGTAGGCTTCCTGGTCCAGAATGTTGTCGTCAGCAGCGTCTTTCAGGTCTGCTAACAGGTCTTCGCGGGTTTTCGGCTCATCAGAAAAAGCCTGGGTCAGTTTCCCCAGCCAGTTTTTCTGTGTGCCATGTTCCGTTCGGTCTTCGCTCATGGTTTCCTTATGGATCCTGATTATCGTATGGGTTACTGATATCCAGCTGTGACAGCAGTTTGACTTCCAATGCTTCCATTTCTTCAGCGTCAGAGTCATTTATATGGTCGAATCCTAACAGATGCAAGCATCCGTGAATGACCATATGTGCCCAGTGGTGCATCAGTGGCTTATTTTGTTCGTCGGCTTCCCGGCTGACGACCGGTGCGCAGATCACCAGATCTCCCAGTAAATCCAGCTCAATGCCTTCCGGTACTTCGAACGGAAATGACAGAACATTGGTGGGTTTGTCTTTTCCGCGGTAGTCATTATTCAGCTGCTGGCTTTCGGCTTCATCAACAATACGTACCGACAGTTCTGCGGTCTCACGAAAATCGGCAATGGCCAGGCTGGCCCAGCGGGTCAGTTCGGCTTCGTCCGGCAGGTTGATGTCTTCAATCTGACACTGGCGGTCAACGTAATAGCTCATGAATCAGTTTCCGGTGTTATGTTGCAGATCAAAGTCGTCATAGGCTTCGACAATGTGCTGTACCAGCGGGTGACGTACGACGTCTTTAGCCAGAAAGCGGGTAAAGCCGATGCCTTCAACGTCGCGCAGTACCTGCTGGGCGTGGATCAGACCGGAGCGCACACCTTTCGGCAGGTCGATCTGGGTGGTATCACCGGTGATAACCGCGGTGGAACCAAAACCGATCCGTGTCAGGAACATCTTCATTTGTTCCCGGGTGGTGTTCTGGCTTTCATCCAGAATGACGAACGAGCCATTTAAGGTACGGCCGCGCATGTAGGCCAGCGGTGCCACTTCAATGACGTTACGTTCGATCAGCTTGGTCACCCGCTCAATGCCCAGCATTTCATACAGAGCATCGTAAAGAGGGCGCAGATAAGGGTCGACTTTCTGGCTCAGGTCACCGGGCAGGAAGCCGAGTTTTTCACCGGCTTCAACTGCGGGGCGAACCAGCAAAATCCGGCTGACTTCGTCCCGTTCCAGTGCTTCACAGGCACAGGCAACCGCCAGATAGGTTTTGCCGGTACCGGCCGGGCCAATACCGAAGTTAATGTCGTGGCGCAGTATAGAGCGCAGGTATTCCTGTTGATTAGGTCCGCGGGGGCGGATCAGCGCTTTACGGGTCCGGATGGAAATATCAGGCTGATAAATATCAGCGGGTTCCGGGCGGGCTTTGATCTGCTCAACCCCGGACTGTTGTAATAACAGATGTACCTGCTCAGCAGTAATTTCCTGACCGTCCTGAGATTCCTGATACAGCTGGGTTATCACCTGTTCACCGGCTTTAATTGAACTGGCATCACCGGCCAGTTTAAAAATGTTACCGCGGTTGCTGATATCAATATCCAGCCGTTCGGCCATCAGTTTCAGGTGCTCATCCAGCTGGCCACACAGATTAGCCAGATGATGCGGGTCGTTTGGATGAAGGCTGAAGCTAAGGGAGTCAGCAGTGTTCAATGAGGATTCCTCAGGCATCTGTAGCAAAATTATTCAGTTCGGAGCTGACCAGCTGGCCCAGCAGGGAGTTGGCGTATGCTTCTACGATTTCCACATCGGCGAAATGGCCGATCAGATCCGGATTGTCGCAACGGAAGTTCACTACCCGGTTATTTTCAGTCCGGCCGGACAGCATGCCCGGGTCACGCTTGGAGTAGTCGTTCACGAGAATACGTTCAACGCTACCGACCATACGGCGACTGATCTGCATTGCCTGCTGAGTGATGCGTTCCTGCAGAATGTTCAGGCGCTGCTTCTTGGTTTCATCCGTCACATCATCCGGCAGGTCTGAGGCCGGTGTACCCGGACGGCGGCTGTAAATGAAGCTGAAAGAGTGGTCAAAGCCGATCTGGGCAATCAGATTCATAGTGGCTTCAAAGTCGGCATCGGTTTCACCCGGGAAGCCAATGATAAAGTCCGAAGAGAAAGAGATATTCGGGCGCAGGGCTTTAATCCGGCGCAGCTTAGACTTGTATTCAATGGCGGTATGGCCGCGTTTCATGGCCATCAGGATCCGGTCTGAGCCGCTTTGTACAGGCAGGTGCAGGTGGCTGACCAGCTCCGGTACTTCAGCGTAGACGTCGATCAGGCTTTCGGTGAATTCCACCGGATGAGACGTGGTAAAACGGATACGGTCAATGCCGTCTACTGCAGCAACACAGCGGATCAGCTCGGCCAGATCGGCGACATCACCGTCGTGGGTGTTGCCCCGGTAAGCGTTAACGTTCTGGCCCAGCAGATTGACTTCGCGGACACCCTGTTCGGCCAGTTCAACTACCTCGGTAAGCACATCGTCCAGCGGACGGCTGACTTCTTCACCGCGGGTATAAGGCACCACACAGAATGTACAGTATTTGCTGCAGCCTTCCATCACGGATACGAAGGCTTCAGCGCCGTCCACTTTAGGGGCGGGCAGGTGATCGAACTTCTCGATTTCCGGGAAGCTGATATCCACAATGCCTTTTTTGTTCTCGTGGGTAAGATCAATCATTTCCGGCAGGCGGTGCAGGGTCTGCGGGCCAAAAATCATATCGACGTACGGTGCGCGCTTAAGAATCGCTTCACCTTCCTGGCTGGCAACACAGCCGCCCACGCCGATTTTCAGTTCCGGATTGCCGGCTTTCAGTTTGCGCCAGCGCCCCAGCTGATGGAACACTTTTTCCTGTGCCTTTTCCCGGATTGAACAGGTGTTAAGCAGCAGAACGTCTGCTTCTTCCTGGTTGTCGGTCAGTTCCAGCTCGTGGCTTTCGCCCAGAAGGTCGGCCATACGCGCTGAATCGTATTCGTTCATCTGACAGCCATGGGTTTTAATGAATAGCTTCTTCGCCATTACACACCTGTTGTAACGTTGGGATTGATCAAAGGGGCAGGAATTATACGCTAAGGTCGAAAGGGTGCCTAGTTATTAATCAGCAAGATCGCATCTGTATCAATATTCATGACGGAGTAATAATCCCTCCGTTTGCCCTTGTATTTTAGTGTGCTGCCCGTATATTTGCTGCCTGAATTTTTTACGGTCAGTTTTTGATCATCCCGCAGTAATTGTCCTGTAAGGGACCGGCAGAGTTAAACCATGGAAAAAGACGCGATTTACCGGATTAAGTTTCTCAATCAGGATGAGGTGTATGAAGTGTATGCCAAACACCTTTACCAGAGTGATTTATGGGGCTTTCTGGAAGTTGAAGAATTTGTGTTTGGCAGCCAGACACAGATGGTGGTTGATCCTTCCGAAGAAAAACTGAAACAGCAGTTTGAAGATGTGGAGCGCAGTTATATTCCGATGCAGTCGGTCATCCGCATTGATGAAGTGAAACATCATGGCGTTGCAAAAATTACCCCGGCCCGCGGCGGCAACGTTGCAGCATTTCCCGGAATGCCGCCAAAGCACAAGTAAAATAGATACTTAGCTTTAATTCTACTTTCTGATCTGCGGCATTTTATACGTGCTTCAGGTGTCGACTCTAATGTCTGTTTAACTTAATCTGTCGAGATGGGTAGTCCCACGTTGAGTGAGTTCTGGCCATTGTCTATGATGAGCAAAGCAGCTGTGAAACGTTTAAATCGGGGTGTAAGTACATAATTCCCGGATACAGCTGACCGACTAATTTAAGGCACAGTTGCAGAAGGACAGTTTGCGGAGAATCGCAGTAATCTCTAAGGATAAACTGGTGTAACTGTACGCTTCGGGTGGGGAAAGGATTGAATACTCCAGATAACAGCCGTCCCGGTTTACTGACCTTTTTACAGGTATATCTGATGCCTGGGGTCGCCTATTTTCTGTTAGCACGGCTGACTGTCCTGCTGACGGCGCCGCCCGGTGAACCGTCCATTATCTGGCCGCCCGCGGGCTTTGCTATCATCACTCTCATGTTGCTGGGGAAGCGTGCTTTACCCAGCCTCTTCGCCGGCATGCTGGCCCATCAGCTTTACTTCTGGTTTGTGGGGGCGCCTGAAACTGCACTGTATCTTAAATTTATTTTAGGCGGGGCTATCAGTGTAGGCGTCCTTTTGCAGGCTGAGGTTGCGGTCCGCCTGATCAACCGTTATGTCGGGCCCGATGATCCGCTGATCGATGACCGTGCCATCCTGCGCTTTCTGCTAATCGTCGGGCCACTCAGTTCGCTGGTAGCCTGTACCACTGCTGTCATTTGTTTTGCACTCTTCAATACCATGCCGGTGGAGGAACTGGGGGCTGTTTGGTTCACCTGGTGGCTGGGAGACAGTATTGGCGCAATGATCGTGACGCCGTTATTGTTATCGCTGATTAAATCCAGCCCGGTGGGGCGGTTTAATCGCCGGGTGAGTGTTGGCATCCCGATTCTGGGGCTGTTACTGGTAGTCGGTTTGTTATTCGTTGTTACCGGTGAGCGGGAAAAAGAAGAACGCCAACAGGTATTTAACCGTCAGGCAGGTACCCTGCATTTGCAGATAGTGGGGGCTTTTCAGGAAAGCTTTCAGCTGCTGAATATGACCCGTTCTTTTCTTGAAAGTGGTGGCTATGTCTCTAGGGATGAGTTTGCTATTTTTGGTCAGGGCCTGCTTGATCAGACGAAGGGAATTCAGGCGCTTGAGTGGATCCCAAGAGTTGCCAGTTTTAACCGGACGTCTTTTGAGAATGCAAATGATGGTCCCGGCGATATCAAGGTGTTTGATGGTGACAAAGTTAAGCGTGCGCCGGATAAAGCTGTCTATTATCCCGTTAAATATGTGCAGCCAGTGAGCGGTAATGAGCGGGCGTATGGCTATGATGTTTCCTCTAATTCGATGGCAAAAGACGCACAGGATTATGCGTTTTTGTATAACAGCATCGGTGCGACTGCCCCCATCAGACTGATTCAGGAGTCAGGCCAGCAGGCCGGTGTGGTGGTCTATCTGTCGATGAGTCAGAAAGGTAAAGAACACGTCTGGGATAATCATCTGGGATTTGTGGCCATGGTATACCGGGCAGATGATTTTATTACCAGCCATTTGCTGGGCCCCAATTCTTCCCTCACCAAACAGATTTATATACGGATTACGGATGTTACTGATGAAATTCCTAAGGAGCTTTACCGTTCCCCCCGGTTTGATGAGAGTGTGATGGATCCGGCCGACGAGCGGCGGATTAAGCGTTTGTTTCTGATGGGCGGGCGTCAGTGGGAATTTGAATATCTGGCCGCCAATGAATCCTTGTACAAAGACGGCGTGTCGTCCAGTTGGCTGATTCTGTCTGCCGGTATGCTGTTTGCCTCACTGATCTGTGGCTGGTTGCTGACTTTAACAGGCCGGACAGTGCGGGTCAGTGAACTGGTCAATGAGAAAACCGCTAATCTGCAACACGAAATAGAAGAGCGCCGTTCTGCTGAGCTGGCCCTGCGAAAGCTCTCTAAAGCGGTTGAATACAGTCCGTACATGGTGGTTATTTCCAGGCTGGATGGCACCGTTGAATATGCCAGTCCGAAAGTGCTTGAAGTAACCGGCTTTTCGGAAGAAGAGGTCGTAGGGCAGCCGATCAATATGCTGCACTTTGATCAGGGGCAGGAAACGTCGTACGACACTATCTGGGAAATGCTTTGCAGCACCCGGGAATGGCAGGGTGAACTGCTTAATCTGCGTAAAAATGGTCAGGCTTACTGGGCCAATGTGCACATTGCGCCGATTTATGATGAGCAGGACAACGTGACCCATTACGTCTCTATTCATCAGGATATTACTGAGGCCCGGGAGATTTCTGAGAAGCTGAACTATCAGGCCAGTCATGATCAGCTGACGGATCTGGTGAATCGCCGTGCTTTCGAGCATTTGCTGGAGCAAACGCTGGAACACAGCCAGGTGACCGGTGAGCAGCACGTTTTCTGCTTCCTCGATCTGGATCAGTTCAAGGTAGTGAACGATACCTGTGGGCATATTGCCGGCGATGAGCTGCTTCGGCAACTGGCACATCTGTTACAGGAGCGGATCCGAAGTGGCGATACACTGGCCCGTCTGGGAGGCGATGAATTCGGCATCCTGATGCATAACTTTAATCTGCTGCAGGCGGAAAAGGTTGCCAATGATCTGCGTGAGAAAATAGCGTCATTTAAATTCAGCTGGGAAAACCAGATTTTCAGTGTAGGTGTGAGCATCGGTGTGGTTGAGATCGACCAGCACAGTGTCAATAAAATTGAACTGATGAAACAGGCGGATTCGGCCTGTTATACCGCGAAGGAAAATGGTCGTAACCGGATACACCTTTACCAGCAGGATGATGCCATGCTGCTTAAGCGGGAAGGTGAAATGCAGTGGGTATCAGAAATCAATGCCGCACTGGATGAAGACAGGTTTGTGCTGTTTGGTCAGATTATCCTGCCATTACAGGACTCGGGCCTGAAGCCGGATATGGAGGTCTTGCTGCGTCTGCAAGATAAAGACGGCAACCTGGTACCTCCCGGAGCATTCCTGCCTGCGGTAGAGCGTTATCACCTGAGTAGCCGGGTGGATCGCTGGGTGGTGGAACATACCCTCGACTGGCTGGAACAGAATGCGATGGTCTTTTCCCGTACGATTGGCCGCTGTGCTATTAACCTTTCCGGCGGCTCACTGGGCGACAGCACCATTCAGGAAGCGATTCTGCAGCGGCTGAAAGCCTCTACCATTCCGGCTTCGACACTTAAGTTTGAGATTACTGAAACCTCTGCCATCGCTAACCTTGCTGATGCGAAAGATTTTATAAATGCACTTAAAGCGTTTGGCTGTCAGTTTTCGCTGGATGACTTTGGCAGCGGTTTATCGTCGTTCGCCTACCTGAAGAACCTGCCGGTGGATACCCTGAAGATCGACGGTATTTTCATTAAAGAAATTGTTGAGAATAAGCTTGATCTGGCCATGGTGAAATCGATTAATGAGATCGGCCATGTGATGGGGATGCAAACCGTTGCTGAATTTGTGGAAAACGATGAAATTCTCGAGCTGTTGCGGGAAATTGGCATCGATTATGGTCAGGGTTACGGGCTGGGCCGGCCTAAACCATTAGCTGAGCTGCTGCTGGAGCAACAACAGTTGCGGGCTCTGGAAGTTTCATAGTGTTTTATTCTGAAAGGCTTTGAACACTGCTGACCGGCAGCAGGGTTTTAGATGCTCTGCCGGGAATTTCACGGGCCAGTTTCGGTACCAGATAACCGGGCAGCCGGCTTTGTAACTCGCTCATCAGCTGTTGCGCTTCTGCATCCGCAATGTCGAAATGGGCCGCGCCTGCCACCGGATCAAAGGTAAACAGGTAGTACGGCAAAATCCCTGCCCGGAACAGATGCTCACTCAGCGCTTCCAGCGCATCCACCGAATCGTTAACGCCCCTTAGCAGTACCGCCTGATTCAGCACTGTCACACCGGCCTGTTTTAACGATGCCGCAGCGGCAGCCACGTCATTGTCTATTTCATTGGCATGATTAATGTGCAGCACCATTACGGTCTGCAACCGGCTGTCAGCCAGTCTCTGACTCAGTTCCGGGGTAATACGCTGTGGAATCACTACCGGTAGGCGGGAATGAATCCGCAAACGTTCGACATGAGGAATGGCTTCCAGAGAGGTGATCAGCTTATCGAGGCGTTTATCGTTGGTTGCCAGCGGGTCTCCGCCGGAAAAAATAACTTCCTTAATGCTGCTGTCAGCCGCGATGTAATCCACCACCTGCTGCCACTGGTCCGGGCCCAGACGGTTATCTTCGTAAGGAAAATGACGACGAAAACAGTAACGGCAGTTAATGGCGCAAGCCCCGGTAAGGATAACCAGCACCCGGCCTTTATATTTATGAATCAGGCCATCGTGCGGGTTACTGTCTGCTTCCGCCAGCGGATCGGTTACATATCCGGGGACATTCGCGGTTTCTTCACTGACGGGTAATACCTGACGTAACAGCGGATCGTTCAGATCGCCGGGCCTGATCCGTTGTAAATATGGCGCAGGTACCCTGAGGGAAAAGTCTTGGTGGGCCTGCAGCGCTCCGGCAATGGTCTCAGCAGGTAAGCCCAGTGCGCGGATCAGTTCAGCCGGGTCCGTGATGGCCTGGCTGAGCAAGTGTTGCCAGCTGCCGGTTGTCTCAGGTGTGTGATTCAGATCAACCAGATTCAGAGGTTTCATGTCAGGGGCACTTTAATTCGCATGGAAAATTGGCTCGCATTCTCCTTTCAAGTAGAATGGCTGTCAATTTTGTATAAGCTGAGAAAATTGCAGCGGGCTCAGTTCCGGTGCTGACAGGTTTCTCAACCGCTCAGATTTAGTATATTCCCTTAGGTATCGAGACAATTATGGCAAACTATTCTACCAACCAGTTTAAAAATGGCCTGAAGGTCATGATCGATGGCGACCCTTGTTCAATGGTCGACGTTGAGTTCGTGAAGCCAGGTAAAGGTCAGGCTTTTACCCGCGTTAAAATGAAGAACCTGATGTCTGGTCGTACCTGGGAACGTACCTTCAAATCTGGTGAAAGTGTTGAAGGTGCTGATGTAATGGATACCGATATGGAGTATCTGTACAACGACGGTGAAATGTGGCACTTCATGGATCCTAAAAGCTACGAGCAGGTTGCTGCGGATCAGACGGCTATCGGCGATGCGCACCTGTGGCTGAAAGAACAGGATGCCTGCCAGGTAACACTGTTCAACGGTAACCCTATCTCCGTTACCCCGCCTAACTTCGTTGAGCTGGAAGTGGTTGAAACGGATCCGGGTCTGAAGGGCGATACTGCACAGGGCGGTTCTAAGCCTGCAACGCTGCAGTCCGGCGCTGTTGTTCGTGTACCTTTGTTCATTGAGCGCGGTGAAGTACTGAAGATCGATACCCGTACCGGCGAGTACGTGTCCCGCGCATAATCGTCCGGGGTGATACTGAAAATGGCAGCCCGGGCTGCCATTTTTTATGCCTGTTAACTGCCGGGGGCGTTCTGATACCCGTCCCGTAACCCTCTGTCTCAGGGAATTTTTTGTGTCTGATAACCCATGCTGGAACAGTACTGCATCCATTGAAAACCTGCGCCGTCGGGCGGCAATCATTGCGGCTATCCGGACATTCTTTGCTGAGAAGGATGTGCTTGAGGTTGATACACCGGTGATGTCCAACGGTGCAGTGAGTGATCCCTATATCGATACCATCGAGTGCCGTTATCAGCCGCTGGTGGGTGGAGAAGTAGAACTGAAGTATCTGCAAAGTTCCCCGGAATATGCCATGAAGCGTTTGCTTGCCAGTGGCAGTGGCGCCATTTATCAGATCAGTAAAGCCTTCCGTAACGGTGAAGTAGGCCGCCGGCATAATCCTGAATTCAGCATGCTGGAATGGTACCGGCCAGGATTTGATCATCGTCGGTTGATGGACGAAGTCGCTGAATTACTCTTACCGCTGCTGGGGCTTTCGGAAGCCGTTAAATACAGTTATGCACAGGTATTTGAAAGCCATCTGGGCGTTGATCCGCACCACGCTGATCTTGATACCTTACGTGGGGTTGCCGCAGAACATATCGACAGCGATTATCAGGATGATAACCGGGATAACTGGCTGAATCTGCTGATGTCTCATGTGATTGAGCCGCGGTTGGCCAGCGAAGGGGCGGTATTTGTCTATGATTATCCAGCCAGCCAGGCGGCGCTGGCGAAAGTCTCTGAAGATGCGCAGGGGCGAGCGGTTGCCGAGCGTTTCGAGTTATTTGTCCACGGGGTTGAGCTGGCTAATGGCTATCACGAACTGACGGATGCTGCCGAGCAGGCCCGCCGTTTTGATGCGGACAATCGCCAGCGCCGCTCGGAAAGCCTGCCGGAGCGGCCGGTTGATCATCTGTTGATTGAAGCCCTGGAGCAGGGCATGCCGGATTGCGCCGGTGTGGCTGTGGGTATCGACCGTCTGGTGATGCAGGCAATCGGCACAGATAACATTGCCGATGTGATTGCCTTTCCTCTGCCCCGGGCCTGAATCCTGAACCCTGAGCTTTGTCTGTTGCCAGTCGGCTAGCCGGCCAGAGCCTGCCTTAAGCGGCGGATGGCTTCTTCCAGGGTACTGCGGGGGCAGCCAAAGTTCAGCCGCGTAAAGTGTGCGTCTCCAAAATCCTTACCGGGAGACATCCCCACGCCGGCTGCTTCAAAGAAGGCTGCAGGATCATCGGTGCTGACATCGCGGACATCGATCCACGCCAGATAAGTGGCATCAAAGTGCGCCAGTTTCAGACCGGGAATCCGGTTGATTTCCTGCAACAGATAATCCCGGTTACCGCGTAAATAGTTCAGCTGTTGCCGGTGCCAGTTATCACCGTCCTGATACGCGGCGAGTGTCGCGGTATAGCCCAGCAAATTCACGTCCGGCACGATGCCCCGGCGAACTTTACGGAAGCGGTTACGTAACGCCTGATCAGGAATAATCGCGACTGAACAGCCGAGCCCGGCGATGTTAAAGGTTTTGCTGGGGGCCATCAGGGTAATGGTCCGGGCGGCTATTTCCGGACTCAGGGAGGCCAGCGGAATGTGATCAGTGCCTGGCTCAAGGATCATGTCGCAATGGATTTCATCTGAACAAATAATAAGATCGTGGCGGACACAGATATCCGCCAGTTGTTCCAGTTCTTCTCGCCGGTAGACCGTCCCCCCGGGGTTATGCGGGTTACAAAACAGCAGTAAGCGGGTATCCGGAGTGATGGCTGCTTCCAGCGCGGAAAAGTCTGTCAGCCAGCGGCCTTCCTGCTCAAGCATCGGGATTCCCAGATGCTGTCCGCCGGATAGCCCCGGTGCCGACCGGAACGGTGGATAAATTGTTTGCGGCGTCAGGGTAACGGGTGAGTTGACCGCCCGGCAGCTCAGATGTAAACCGCTTACCAGCCCGGGTAACCAGACCAGCCATTCTTCCTCTGCCTGCCAGTCATACAGTTGCTGCATGCGTTCGGTGAAGATGCTGTTCAGTTCTGCCGGGCGCTGGGTATAACCGAAAACACCGTGGGCGATGCGGGCCTGCAGGGCTTCGGTTATAGCCGGGGCGGCGGTGAAGTCAGTATCTGCGACCCACATCGGGAGGATGTCGCGGTCTTTGTAGCGCTCCCATTTCGTACTGGACGTTTCCCGACGGTCTACCGGTTTATCGAAGGGGTGTTTTTTCACGGCGGGAGTTGCTCCTTATCCCAGTAACGGTGCCTGATGTAACCTGCTCTGCTGTCAGGTTATTACCTTGCAAATACACCCTGTCGGGTTATATTAGACGGAATCACGTCAGTGGCCGGTTAAGTGTGCCGCTGCCGCAACAGGGTTCCTTTTCAGAACAGCTTTACTATACAACAGGCGGCCGGTTTCAACAGCCAGTCAGTGCAGCCTGCAGAGCGACCTCTCCAAATGGGACAACAGCCATCAGTACCTGGAGCCAAAACCATGTCTGACAACAATCAGGTTATTATTTTCGATACAACATTGCGTGACGGTGAGCAGAGTCCCGGCGCGTCGATGACCGGTGAGGAAAAACTGCGCATTGCCAAGCAACTGGAAAAAATGCGGGTTGACGTCATCGAAGCGGGCTTTGCGATTGCCAGCCCGGGTGATTTTACGGCCGTACAGACCATCGCCAACACCATTAAAGACAGCACCATCTGCTCCCTGTCCCGGGCGCTGGATAAAGATATCGACCGTGCCGGCGAAGCGCTGAAAAACGCTAACTCAGGACGGATCCATACCTTCATTGCCACCTCTCCAATCCATATGGAATATAAGCTTCAGATGGAACCGGATCAGGTGGTCGCGCAGGCGGTTCATGCGGTCAAGCGGGCCCGTAATCTGATTGAAGATGTCGAGTTCTCTCTGGAAGATGCCAGCCGTTCAGAATTTGAATTTATGTGCCGGATCATCGAACAGGTGATCGACGCGGGTGCCCGGACGATCAACATTCCGGATACGGTGGGGTATGCGGTACCGAATGAATTCGGCAATACCATTGCCCGTCTGATTGAGAACATTCCTAACGCCGACAAGGCCGTCTTCTCGGTACACTGTCATAACGATCTGGGGCTGGCGGTGGCTAACTCGCTGGCGGCGGTATCTGCCGGTGCCCGTCAGGTTGAATGTACGGTAAACGGCCTGGGTGAACGGGCGGGTAATGCCTCGCTGGAAGAAATCGTCATGGCGTTACGTACCCGTCAGGATATTCTCGGTCTGCATACCGGCATTGATTCCACGCAGATCGTACCGGCTTCGCGTCTGGTATCCGGTGTCACCGGCTTCCCGGTGCAGCCGAACAAGGCCATTGTCGGGGCGAATGCTTTTGCTCACGAGTCCGGTATTCATCAGGACGGCATGCTTAAGCATCCGGAAACCTACGAGATTATGACCGCCGACAGCGTTGGCTGGAAAACCAACAAAATGGTGCTGGGTAAGCACTCCGGCCGGAATGCCTTCCGCGCCCGCCTGGAAGAACTGGGCACGGTGTTTGATACTGATGCTGAACTGAATGATGCGTTTTCCCGGTTTAAGATTCTGGCGGATAAAAAGCACGAAATCTTTGATGAAGACTTGCAGGCACTGGTGAGCGATACCCAGACCGCCAAACAGTATGAAAAATATAAACTGAGCAGCTTGTCTGTGATGTCTCAGACCGGTGAAGTCCCGATGGCGACTGTGACCATCGGTGTGGATGACAGCGAGCAGAAGGCTGAAGCGTCCGGCAGTGGTCCGGTTGATGCGGCATTCAAAGCGATCGAAGCAATGGTTAACTCAGATGCTGCGCTTGAGCTGTATTCCGTGAACGCAATTACCAGTGGCACAGACTCTCAGGGTGAAGTAACTGTACGTCTGGAAAAAGGTGGCCGGATCGTTAACGGACTGGGGTCGGATACCGATATCATTATTGCGTCGGCAAAAGCTTATATTCATGCACTGAATATGCTTGAAACCACTGACCAGAAAGCCCATCCGCAGGTATAATGCCGGGCATTCACACAGACTGAGCAGGATAGCTTCATGGAGCAACAACTAAGACACCAGTATCTGGATGCCATGGGCATCGTCAGCTGGTTGCCCCGTGAACAGTTGCCGGGTGCTTTACCGACCCCTGACTGGGTGTGGGAATTTTGTTCCCTGCCGGAGGATCTGCAACCGCAGACTGCTCAGCCTTCACCGTCAGCCACCGGGACATCCACGGCTGCACCGCGGCCGCAAAACAGCCAGCAAAACCAGCAGGCTGCCCAGCAGGCAAGGGCTGCGCTGGCGGCCAGCCTTGGGGATAAAACGGCGGAAAAAACGGCTCCGGTACCTAAGGTTCAGAAAGCTGACGCAAGGGTTGAAGAGGTTGTGCAGCAGGTGGTGGATAAAACTGCTGCGCTACCAGAAGCCGCCCCGGCTCTGGACAAAGCCTTTGATGCCACCAATATCGCTGCCCCGGATGCTGCGGCAGAAGCGGAGACTGACAGCGAGGTACAGGCGCCGTTTAAGCTGGCCTTTGTGTCATTTGGTGATTGTCTGGTGGTGGATACACTGCCACCTCAGTCCCGTCAGGGGTTATCTTTGCAACATCAGAGTCTGCTGGACAAAATTCTCCGTTCGGTTGGATTACAGGGCGGGCAGGGCGATGTTTTCCTGCTTCCGTGGCCGATGTTTGCCAGCAAAACCCTGGATCAGGGCGCGACACAGGCCCGTAAAGCGGTGATGCATAAACTGAACAAGAGTCTGGCTACTCAGCCGGTCAGTCAGGTGCTTCTCTTTGGGGAAGCGGCGGCGCAAATGATCATTCAGCGCTCAGAGCCTCTGGATCAGTTACGGGGCATCCTCTTCAGTCTTCGCTCTGATGTGAAAGTGCTGGCCAGTGCCAGCCTGTCTGAAATGATGACCGTACCGGGCTGTAAGAAAGATGTCTGGCGGGATCTGCAACCACTGTTGCAACATCTTCAGTCAACGCCCGCTGTTCAGCCAGAAACAACTGTTCAGCCACTCGCAGACGTGGAAAACAGCGAAGGCTGAGGCGCTTTTCAGGGACCGAAGTTATGTCGCGTATCATTCCTCTGACGCAGGTCAGTTTTGCCGATGTTGAACACATCGAACAGGCCTGTTTCCAGCCTCCCTGGTCAGCGGCTATCCTTAATCTGTATATGAATAATCCGGATAACCTGTGTCTGGGCATGGTAGCCGGAGAGTCTCTGCAGGGCTTTGCGATTTTCTCCCGGTTTGAAACTGAATCTGAACTGCTACAGATTGCCGTTGCGGAAGAATACCGTGGCCGTGGTATTGCCAGCCAGCTGCTCAGCGCGGCCCATGTTCAATTAGAACAGCTGGGCGTTACCGATATTTTGCTGGAGGTCAGCGCGACCAATTCAGCAGCAGTTACACTGTATAAGAAGCATGGCTACCGGCAGGATGGATGCCGGAAGGATTATTATGTGACGCCGCAGGGTAAACAAGACGCCTGGCTGATGCGGCTTGGCTTATCAGCTGCCGGTAAGGAGAAAGAATAATGAGCCTGTCCCCGGATCTGCTTAGCGGTCCTTGGTTTTGGCTGGCCCAGGCAGGGTATGTTTTTTTCCTGCTGCTTGCGGTGTACCGTGCCCCCTGGCAGACCCTCTTTAATAATCGCCAGCTGCAGCATTTATTTCTGGGCGCAACCGTTGCGCTGATGTTGCTCTGGCAACTGCGGGCAGGTATCTCGCCGGGGCTGGCGATTCATTTTGTTGGCATCACGGTGCTGACCCTGATGTTCGGCTGGGATCTGGCCATTCTGGCTGCCAGCATGGCGTTGTTAGGGCTGACCATTATTGGGCAGGAGAACTGGCAGAGCTTTGGCGTGAATGGCTTTTGTACCATTGTCATTCCGGCACTGGTGAGCATTGGAATTCTGCGTTTAGTGGAAGCTAAACTGGCGAAAAATTTCTTTGTGTATCTGTTTCTGTGTGCCTTTATCGGCGCCGGGGTGGCCAGTATCAGCGGTGGCCTGACCATGGCCTTTATGCTGTGGATAAACGATGTTTACCCGATAGAGAAGATCCATAACGAGTATATTCAGTACCTGCCACTGATCATGTTCCCGGAAGGTTTGCTGAACGGCATTATCATGACGGCCATGATGGTTTTTCATCCTGACTGGATCCGTACCTTCGACGCCAAAGCCTATATTGATGAGCAGTAGTGGGTAAGCTGTTCGGTTATTCCTTAACCGGACGTTTTACCAGTTTGCGCTGCAGGGTACGGCGGTGCATACCCAGTGCCCGGGCGGTGGCGGAAATATTGCCGTCGTGTTCCCCCAGTACTTTCTGGATGTGTTCCCATTCCAGCCGGCCCACTGACATCGGTTTTTCGGCGATATCAATGTTCGGATCCGGTTCGCTGTGTTCCAGTTTAGCCAGAATTTCATCGGCGTCAGCCGGTTTGGTCAGATAATCTTTAGCGCCCAGCTTGATGGCTTCTACCGCTGTGGAAATGCTTGCATAGCCGGTCAGAATCAGAATATTCATCTCCGGATTCAGACTTATCAGATCCGGAATCAGAGTAATGCCTGATGCGCCGTCCATCTTCAGATCCAGAGTGGCATAATCCGGAACATAGCGGCTGATAAGCGGTTTTGCCTCTTCAGCGCTGTTGGCTACCAGGGGTTCAAATCCACGGCGTTTCAGAGCCCGGGAGAGTACATGGGTAAAGGTTTCGTCGTCATCAACAATCAGAAATGTCAGTGCGTCGCTCATTGCAATTGTTCCCGGTCGTCAGCGGAAGGTATCAGGTTTTCAGCGGCGGTGACCGGCAGAGAGACTTCTGTCAGTGTACCGCCCTGCGGATGGTTATAGAGGCGTACTTCACCGCCGTAAATCGTCAGCGTGGAGGCGGTCAGAAACAGACCGATTCCCAGGCCACTGCCTTTGGTGGTGACGAATGGCTTACCAATGGCTTCAGCCTGGTCCAGTGGAATGCCCGGGCCGTGATCCCGGATGTTAATTCGCACGGTGTGCGCATCTGACTCAAGGCGCATCTCCAGCGCCTGGCCTGATCTGTCAGCATCAGCATCAGCAGCATTGTTAAGCAGATTGATAATTGCCTGCTGGAGTGGGATCGAGCTGGCAATGCAGGGTTGTGGCTGTTGTGTCACGACCGGTTTCAGATAGCGGGCAGTGGGCCGCAGGACTGACCAGCGATCCAGCAAGTCATTAAGAAAACGATCTGCCGGAAGTAATAGGGTTTGTTGCTGCTCTTCTTTTACCGATGCGGCCAGTTGTTGCAGGTGACCGGTACAGTTTTCCACCTGCTGACGGAGGATTTTCAGGTCAGCCTGCAGGGCTTTATCGTCCGGGTAATCCAGAGAGATCTCTTTCAGCAATACCCGCATGGTCGCCAGAGGGGTGCCAATTTCATGCGCAGTACCGGCAGCCATCGTGGCCAGTGACAGCAGTTGCTGATCCTGGGTCAGCCGGTCTTTTACCCGGTTGAATCCGTGTTCTTTGCGGCGCAGGTTTTCACTGATATTGACGATGAAATAGGTGATCAGCAGGGCGGTCAGGATAAAGTTCAGCCAGATACCGGTGGTGTACAGATCAATGTAGCTGAGGATCGGCAACTGATGGCCAGTGGACGGCGGACGCAGGGGAATATGGTAAAACAGCAGAAAGGTATAGCTGCTGGTGACCAGTGTCGCAATCAGCCAGGTGAAATTCCGTGGCAGGGTCATGGCACTGATAATCAGCGGAATCAGCAACAGCGATGAAAACGGGTTACCGGTGCCGCCAAGCTGATACAGCAGACAGACATAAAAGAAAATATCTGCCATGAGCTGAAATAAAAATTCCAGCTGGGTCAGAGGCAGATTAGCCCTTAACCGGTAAAGGGTCAGCAAGTTAAGCAGGGTCATGGCCAGTAAAGCGCCGATGGCCATCCACAGGTGAATAACGATACCCAGCACTTCAACGGCGTAAAATAGCAGGCAGGCCTGAGCAATAATTGTCACAGTGCGGATATAACTGAGTTGCAGCAGGTGATGGCGCGAATCGCTGAAGTGGGGCATGTTCGTCAGATGTGGCTGTTACCGGATCCGGAAAAACAGGATTATACCTTAAGCCACCGGCAAATGATTGTGGCGGTTTGTCGCAGAGGCTTTACCTAACTTTACAAAGACTTTACCCAAGTTAACTTCATAACCCGGCATGCTTAACTTTCTGTAAGCAGGTCTGGTTCCCCCCGTTTTGCTGTCACGGCAGACCCCTCAGGCTTGCTTACAGTTTCTTTTTTTGTCTGTTCTCGGGAAGAGATCAGCGCTAAGCGTATAAGCGGTTGCTGATTATGTGGGACGTGTCGCTGAATGGGGAGAGCGGCCGGGCGAACAGGTGAGGAACTGTTATTTCAACAGGAGAATCCGATATGAAGACATTACTGATCGCATCACTGACCGGCCTTCTGACATTCTCAGCCATGCAGGCTGCTGCACACCCTGCAGGCAGCCATCATGGCGTGAGACACTTGCCAGCCGGTGCTGTCAGCGTGGTGATATCCGGGGTTAATTACTGGCTGAAGGATGATGTTTACTACCGTAAGCAAAACAATGTTTATGTAAAAACAGCCGCGCCGAAGAATGCAACGCTGGTACGGGTGCCGAAAGGTGCGTTACTGGTAAAGCATAAAGGTAAACCTTATTACCGGTATAACAATGTGTATTACCGCTGGGAGCCTAAAGCCCGGGGTTATAAGGTGGTGAGCTTCTGAATCTTATACAAACAAAAAGCCGCGTCAGTATTAGGCCGACGCGGCTTTTTTAGGGTTCTGCGAACGTGGATTAACCAGCGACGCAACTGCGGACGCTGGAATCTTTATTCGCCGCAGCAGGCTGGCCGGCTTTCGGATCAACCGTACGGATGGTGGCAACCTTGTTCTGGGTGAAGAAGTCGATGGCATCTTTACCCTGAACCTTGTTATTACCCACCAGTGAGCCTTTAATGCCGCCGAATGGCAGGTAAGGGTGCGGCGCGCACACGCCGACGTTCACGCCGATCATGCCAACATCCGCTTCATTGATGAACTTCTCGGTGTAGTAGCTGTTCTGAGTGAAGATACAGGCACCGTTGCCCATCTCGTGATTGCGGATCATGCGCAGGCCACCGTTGATGCAGCCCACTTTCATGATGCTCAGTACCGGGCCGAAAATCTCATCTTTGGCGATCGGCATGCACGGGGTCACATCGGTGAAAACGGTCGGGCCAACGAAGTAACCGTCACGGTTGGCTTCCGGCAGTTCCGGGTTACGGCCGTCCAGCGCCAGTTTGGCACCGGCTTCAATGCCCAGATCAATGTAATGGTGAATGCGCTCTTTAGCCTTGGTAGAAATAACCGGACCCATGAATACGTCCGGGTCCATTGCATCGCCTACGGTAAGATTTTTGGATGCTTCCAGCAGGCGCTCGATGAATTCGTCGTAAATCTCTTCCACTACCGCGATGTTAGAAACCGCCAGGCAGCGCTGGCCGGCAGAGCCGTAACCGGACATCAGGACGTTTTCGATCAGCAGATCCATCGGTGCATCTTCCATGGCCAGCAGGAAGTTTTTTGCCCCCCCTAACAGCATGGTTTTCTTACCGTGCTTACCGGCACCGGCCGCAATGGATTTAGCTGTTGGGGTGGAGCCTACCAGACAGATACCGGTGACGTTTTCATCGTCGTACCAGGCTTCTACGGTGTCACGGTCGCCGTGTACGATGTTTACCACGCCTTTTGGCAGGCCGGTTTCGACGATCAGATTCATCATGCGCTGCATGAACAGCGGTGACTCGGTGGATGGCTTGTACACAAAGGTGTTACCGGTGCCGATGGCGAACGGAATGAACCAGCCGAATACCAGCGCCGGGAAGTTGAACGGTGCGACACCGCAGAATACGCCCAGTGGTGCTTTGATCACCCGGCCGTTGATGTTGTTGGCGATGCCCTGAATGGTTTCGCCCTGCATCAGTGCAGGAATGCTGCAGGCCATTTGCAGAATTTCAATCACCCGACCCACTTCGCCACGGGCTTCGGCGATGTGTTTCGCCTGATCGACCGCGATGGCTTCCGCCAGCATTTCGTGGTTATCCACCATGGCTCGGTGCATTTTAAAGATGAAATCCATGCGCTTGGGTAATGGCATGGCGCTCCATTCCGGGAAGGCTTCTGCCGCCGCAGCAACCGCCTGACGGGAGGTTTCCGCAGATGACAGCGGGACTTCACCGATGACCGCACCGGTCGAGGGGTTTTTTAACGGTTCGTATTGTCCGTTGCTTTCATCCAGCCACTCACCGTTGATGTGGTTTTTAATTTTGATGTATTGACTGCTCATTTCTGTATTTCCTGCATGTCTGAAAAACTCTGCCCGGTCCGAAGCATGCCGGGCAGAAAGGTAAATTATGAAATCTGGCCGGTACGGATCCGTTCACCACGGGCCCGCAGGTATTCAATGGTGAGTAACAGCAGGGCTGAAACCACCACCAGTAATACGGCGACCGCCAGAATGGTCGGGTTAATCTGTTCCCGCAGGCCGGAGAACATCTGGCGCGGAATAGTCCGCTGTTCTGGACCGGCGAGGAACAGGATCACTACCACTTCATCGAAAGAGGTAATGAAGGCAAACAGTGAACCGGAGATCACGCCGGGGCGGATCAGCGGCATAATGACTTTGAAGAATGTGTAGCTGGGCGAAGCACCCATGCCCAGAGAGGCTCTGACCAGCGAGTAGTCAAACCCGCTCAGGGCGGCATTGACGGTAATAATCACAAAGGGTGTACCTAACGCGGCATGGGCAATGATGACGCCCAGATATGAACCTGCCAGCCCCAGCTGGGTATAGAAGAAGTACATACCCGCCGCAGTGATGATCAGTGGCACGATCATTGGTGACAGTAAGATAGCCATGATCATCCGCTGCAGGGGCATATCCGCCCGGGATAGACCGATTGCAGCCAGGGTGCCCAGTACCGTGGCGATGACCGTGGCGGCAGCACCGATCAGGAAACTGTTTTTAATGGCCAGTATCCATTTGTCATCGTTAATAATCTCGGCGTACCACTTCAGTGAGTATGCATCCGGATCAAATGCCAGCATGCCTTCGGTAAAACTGAAGTAAGGCTCCACGTTGAACGACAGGGGAATGATCACCAGTATCGGCAGCATCAGAAAAGCCAGAACCGCCCAGGCAGTCAGCCTCAGGCTGTGCATGCCCAGCTTGTGCCAGAAATTAAAGTATTTAGGAAATTGCATCGTCAGTTACCCCAGTTTGATATTACTAACGCCGACTAACCGGTCGTAGATCCAGTACAGCAGGGTGATGAGTATCAGCAGGATTGAGCCCAGTGCGGCGGCCAGTTCCCAGTTGTTGGATGACTGCATATGGAACGCAATAATGTTACTGATCATCTGGCCGTCGGTGCCGCCGACCAGTGCCGGGGTGATGTAGTAACCAATGGAGATGATGAACACTAACAGTGCACCTGCACTCAGCCCCGGCAGGGTCATCGGGAAATAAATCCGGCAGAAGGCTGACAGAGGTTTAGCCCCCAGTGACAGCGCTGCCCGGAAGTAACTCGGATCAATACCTTTCATCACGCTGTACAGGGGCAGAATCATGAAGGGCAGCAGTATATGAGTCATAGCAATGACCGTTGAGAACTGGGTATAGAGCATCTCAATCGGTTCGCTGATGATATGCAGGGCCATCAGGAAATCATTGACGACGCCGTTGGTCTGCAAAATGGCAATCCAGGCCGTGGTTCGTACCAGCAGGGATGTCCAGAAGGGCAACAGAACGAATACCATCAGGGTATTGGCGACTTTGGCCGGTGCCGTTGCCAGATAGTAGGCCAGCGGAAACCCGATAGCGGCGGTTAAAAAAGTGATCAGCAGGGCGATCTTCAGGCTTTTGGCAAACAGCTTGATGTAGATATTGGTATCCCGGGCAACGATCTCTCCCTGTTCATTACGGGTCAGGTCGGTGGCGGTGAGGTAAAAGCTGTCGGTAAAGATTTCACCGGAGGACTTCATCGTCCGCCAGATACGTACATCCTGCCACTGTTTTTTGGCCGCCAGCAGATGTTCGCCACCTTCACTGGTCAGCGTCGCTTCATCCAGTTTTTTAAGCTTACGGGCGCTGGATTTGATGGTGCTTGAACTGCCCGGCAGGCCACGGTTTATCTCTTCCGCCAACTTGCCGGAGCGGCGTTCTTTGGCCAGATAATGCAGTTCCTTCGCGAATACATTCAGGGTGGCGGTATCCGGAATACTGTTGCCACTTTCATCCCAGGATTGCAGTGCCTGCAGGGTCTCCGGGATCAGTTGAGCAACTGTCGGATGGTAAACACTGCGGTACAGCATGGTGCCGATTGGCGCAATAAAGGCGATCAGTACAAAGACGATCAGTGGGATAACAAAGGCGGTGGCGATCAGTTTACGGCGACGCAGGTTGCGTTTGCTCTGGCGCTTTTCTTCCGGTGTCAGTCCGGAATCAACACCGCTGTCTTCATTAAACGAAGCGGCGGTGTGCGCGGCGGTTAATTCAGCTTGAGACATAGGACGGCCCTTTCTTATTGTTATAAGGGCACTCCGCAGAGTGCCCGGCATGCACAGTGTCAGCTATTGGCTCAGTTCAGCAGCCATTCGTTGAATTTTTCACCCAGTGACTCACCGTAGTCAGCCCAGAATTCACCGGATGCTTTCAGGCCTTCATCCAGGTGAGCGGATGGCAGTTTTGGCAAAATGGCATCATCCATGTAAGCGTATGCAGATTTACGGGTCGGGCCGTAGGCCACATCCTGCATGCCACTTTCCGGCTTGGAGCCGGTGGCGAAACGAATGAATTCTTCAGCTACTTCTTTCTTCTTGGAGCCGCGTACGACGGCCCATACGTCCAGATCATAGACGTGAGCATCCCAGACCATTTCGAATGGCTTGTTGTCTTTCTGGATGGCATCGAAGATCCGGCCGTTGGCTGACTGCGCCATGATGGCACCGCCGTCATTCAGCAACTGAGGTACCTGAGACCAGCTGTCGAACCACACCAGATCGTTCTTGATGGTATCCAGCTTGGCGAATGCACGGGCCTGACCTTCGTCGGTGGACAGCAGATCGTAGACCTCATTTTTCGGTACACCGTCGGCAATCAGTGCCCATTCCAGGTTTACCTGAGGACGCTTACGCAGCGCACGTTTGCCCGGGAATTTTTGGGTGTTGAAGAAGTCATCAATGGAGTTTGGGTTGCCGCCCTTAATCGTGTCCTGATTGTACGCGTACAGGATGGTCCAGATGATGTTACCGACGCCACATTCATTGGCCAGTGCCTGAGGAATGAAGTCATCTTTTGCCGCGACGCCGTCATCACCCGGTGGCAGGGTATCCTGCGGGAAGACTTCCAGCAGGCCTTCAGAACAGGCCCGTTCCAGGTCGATGACTTCCACGTCCACTACATCCCAGAGAATGTTGCCGCTTTCAACCTGCGCCTTCAGCTCGGCGATGCCGCCGGAGTAGTTTTCAAACAGGATTTTATGGCCGGTTTTCTCCATAAAAGGATCCAGCATGTGTTTTTGCTGGGCCGCACCATACGCGCCGCCGAAGGAGACGGCAGTAAACTGCTCAGCCATCGCCGGTGACATTGCCGTACATAGCGCCAGAGCAGCGCCGAATCGTTTGAGATGTTTCATTATTATTTTTCCTCTTACGTGTTTACGGGTTTTGCTGTGTTTGAAAATTTAACTGGCACGGGCCAGTGCCAGGCCGCCGTTGCCGGCCCAGGTGAGCTGTACCTTGCTGCCGGTGGCGATGTGCGGGGCATCCTGATCATTGAGGGTTTTCACCATGATTTCGGATCCGTCGCTGAGGCGGAAGAAGTAGCGAATGGAGTCGCCTACATAAAGCCGTGTAATGAAACTGGCCTCAACGCTGTTATCCAGTACCTGACCTTCTTTGGCGATAAACAGATTTTCCGGACGGATGGTGACCACGCAGTCTTCTCCGGCGTTCGGGCAGTTTGGGTTTTCAGTGGTGGTCAGGGTGCCATCGGCCAGCCGGACTTCTGCCTTGCCGGCATCTACACGGGTGACGGTGCCCGGAATGTGATTGTTCTCACCGATAAAGTCTGCAACAAAGGCACAGCTTGGCTGTTCGTAGAGCACGTCCGGGGCAGCGCACTGCTTCACGATTCCATCGTCGAAAACGGCGATGCGGTCGGACATGGTGAGGGCTTCAGTCTGGTCGTGGGTTACGTAGATAGCGGTAAAGCCCAGATCTTCGTGCAAACGTTTAATTTCGAATTGCATCTGTTCCCGGAGGTTTTTATCCAGAGCACCGAGAGGCTCATCCATCAGGACAATACTGGGTTCGAATATCAGTGAACGGGCCAGTGCTACCCGCTGTTTCTGGCCACCGGACAACTGGCCCGGATAGCGCTTACCGAAATCAGCCAGTTCCACCAGTGCCAGGGCTTCTTTCACCCGGCGGTCAACTTCACTGGCGGCAATCTTACGTACTTTGAGCGGGTAGGCCAGGTTCTCGCTGATGGTCATGTGTGGGAACAGCGCATAGGTCTGAAACACCATGCCGATGTTTCGGTGGTAAGGGGCAATGTCGTTCACTGGATTGCCGGCGATCAGAATGTCACCACTGGTGACGTCTTCAAACCCCGCCAGCATCATCAGACAGGTGGTTTTTCCGGAACCTGAAGGCCCCAGCAGCGTGACGAACTCCCCTTTTTTGATATCCAGATTGAAGTTCTTAACCACCAGGTTCTGCTGATCGTAACTCTTTTTGACGTTTACGAAGCGTACGTACTGGTCGTCGGATGTTGCGTGTGTGGCGGTAGTAACAGACATGGTGATTACTCTTTTTATTATGGTCACGGTGTCGTTTTGTGTGCTGATTTACTTAGAAACAGCCGCTTTTATGTGCCTTATCGGGCAGGATTTACTATAGGAGAGAGGGCTTTTCGGGCTATAGACCCAACGCTGAACCGAAATGTAGTTCCAGGCTGGAGGCCTTGTGTAGCAAGAGGTGCAGGGATGCTGAATTAAATTAAACGGGGCAGCAAAGGGCGCGAAAAGGGGGCGCTGGTACCAGCAAGTTGCTTGCCGGTACCGGTATTATTTTGAGGATTACTCGCCCAATTGATGGATGATGGCCGCCAGCCGGTCGATGCCCGGTCGAATCCGTTCGGTGGCAATCGATGAATAGCCGAGCCGAAAATAATTCAGCGGCGGATTATCCGCGTAGTAATAAATATCCCCGGACTCAATGACGACGCCTTTTTGCAATGCCAGCCGTTTCAGTTCCCGTGCATCAAGGTGTTCCGGGCCTTTCACCCAGTAGGCTGAGCCGCCAAATACGGGTGGAATGGCGGATTCAGGCAGGCAGTCCTGCAGGGCATCGCCAACTGCCTGCCAGCGGGCTTCATAGGCCTGAATCAGGTTACGCACCAATGAGTCATGATAACCCCGGGCAAGGAACAACCCGATGGAGCGCTGGTTATTCATGGGGGGGTGGCGCAGCATCATACGGCGGAATTCCCGGATCTCCCGGATCAGGGCTTTGGGGCCCACGATGTAACCGACCCGTAAACCCGGTGACAGGGTTTTGGACAGACTGCCCAGATAGATTACCCGGTCGTTCTTATCCAGACTTTTCAGCGCGGGAGTCGGTGTATCGGCAAAGGTGACCTCGCATTCGTAATCATCTTCGATGATCAGGAAGTCATCCCGGGAGGCCTGTTCCAGCAGCTGTCGGCGCCGTTCCAGTGGCATAGTAACGGTGGTGGGAAACTGGTGGCTGGGGGTGGTGAATAGTAAGTCACAGTCGCTGAGCTGTTCCCCGACAATCAGGCCGTCGCCGTCGACGGCCAGCGGTTTAATACGGGCTTCGGTGCTGGCAGCCATCTTGGTTAAATCCGGATAGCCCGGCTCTTCCAGACCAAAGCAGGCATCACGGTTAAGCAGCAGGCGCAGGATCATATACAGCGCATGCTGGGCACCCACGGTGATGAGAATTTCTTCCGGATCGGCCCAGACCCCACGGCGTGGCAGTAGCCGGGAGTGGATCTGTTCAATCAGCAGCGGATCATCTTCGTCATAGCGGTCACCGGACCAGTCACTGATCGCCTGAACTGACACCGATTCCCGGCAGCATTCACGCCAGTGGTTGGTGGGAAACATCTTCGGATCCAGTTGGCCGTAAATAAACGGGTAAGGGTAATCCTGCCAGCGATTGACCTTGTTGAGCTTGTGTTCGGTCGGGCGGAACTTCAGGAAATTCTGCCATTGAGGCAGATTACCCTGAATCTCTTCACCGTTGCTTTGCTGATTATTATTGCCGTCGACACTGGCCCGGAGGATTTCTTCATTCACATAGAACCCTGCCCGTTCCCGTGAGATCAGGTAGCCGTCATCGATCAGATGTTCATAAGCCAGAATTACCGTATTACGTGAAACATGCAGCATTTCTGCAAGTTTTCGGGTGGATGGCAGTGGCACATTACAGGGAATATGACCGTCCATAATGGCGGTGCTGATTTGCTCCCGGATCTGCTGTTGCAGACTGGCATCGCTGTCCGGCGATAAGTGAAACAAGTGATTCAGCATAGGTGTGTTGCTTCCTGATCCGGGTGGTAAGGCAAATACTCAAGGCGAACAAATAAGCATAAATGTCAGTTTTGATGCAACTGCTTTGTCTCAGCCAAAAGTGGTATCCCGGTCAGCAGCATAGCAGGCGGATCAGACTTAAGAGGGGATGTTTTGTGTTGCTTTCCGGCAGGCTGACTTCAGGCGAAGTTGTTCTTGATACCACAGGATTAATTCAGCGGTATCAGACGGTGGCAGTGGTAAACAGCGGAGTACAGCGTTCTGGAAGATTGCCATAAATTGGTGGCATTTTTCTGCGGTTAATCAGCAGATATCCCAGGGGGGCTATGGCTGTAGGTTCCTTAAATATATAGCCGGATAAATGAGTAATAGTCTGGATGCCTTTGAGATGTGATACTTTGATGAAGGGGATTTAAAGCCGTGTAAGAAATTCTTCCAACATACTTTTTAAACGTTCAGTCTGTTCGCTTCCAAAATTACTTTCAACATTTTCCTGATGGCTGTATACCAGCTTGCTTTGTTTACGGTACAGAGCTTTGCCCTGGTCTGAGAGGAAAATCCGTACTTTACGTCTGTCCTGTGGATCGAGAACCCGGTAGGCAAGGGCATCAGCAACAAGTCGGTCAACAATTTTGGTCATTGTGGGACGGTTGGTTGATACCGCATCAGCCAGTTCCCGCATTGTCATTCCATGTGATTCGAACAGTACACTCAGTACCCGCCACTGTTCCAGGGGAACGCCTTCGCTGTGAAGTTGCATATTTAGCTTGCGGTTCGCCTGTGCAAACAGGTGCGCGAGATAGTCGTTTGTGGTCCGGTCATTTTGCATAATCAGTACGCCGAAAATGAGTGAATATTCAATAATTTATTTTTTATAACAAACAAGCTAGCATTTAAAGCACTAAAGACACAAAGGTACTTTGAAGTTTCTCAGTGGAATTACATATTGGAGGAATACTGACATGGATGTTATCGAGCCGGTTCAGGCGTTCAGAGCCCGCCCGTCCTTTACCCGCTTTGACAACGGGCTATTTGATCGGTGGTCCGGAAATATAAGAAAGAAAGATGATCGGGTCCGTATCGGTCTGCTGGTTCCGTTTTCCGGTTCCGATGCTATTTGGGGGCCATCGTGCCAATACAGTGCAACGCTTGCCGCTGCTCAAATTAATGCGTCCGGCGGTATTTTGGGATGTGAGACCGAACTTTTTGCCGCGGATGCAGGCGGGCCGCCTGATGTTGTGGCCCACCGGGTCAGAAAACTGGTTGAAGACAGTCAGATTCATGCCTGTGTGGGGGTTCATCTGAGCAATGTCCGGGAAGCTGTCAGCCGGGAGCTGTCAGGTCTGGTTCCTTATATTTTTGCTCCGCAATACGAGGGTGGCCAGTGTCACGAAGGGGTCATTGCGATTGGTGAAACCCCTGTGCAGCAATATTCGGGCACCGTATCCTGGATGATAAAGCAGCGCAAGGCGGAAAAATGGTATCTACTGGGAAATGACTATATCTGGCCGCGTCAGACTAACAAGGTGCTTCGCACACTTATTCAGGCGTCCGGAGGGACAGTGATTGCAGAGGAGTATCTTCCTTTGGGAGGCGGAGATCATGCCCGGATACTGGACAGGATCAAAGCAACCGGCCCTGACGTTGTTTTTGAGTCTCTTGTCGGATCTGAGTCGGTCAGATTTAATAAGAGTTTTGGCAAGGCAGGCCTGTCGGGCAGAATCGCCAGATTGTCAGGGGCTATTGAAGAAAATACCCTGATGGGAATCGGTCCGGAATATTCCGAGAATCTGTTTTGTGTTTCCGGATATTTCAACACCATTGATACGCAGGAGAATAAAAAATTCCTGTCTGACTATCACAAAGCCTTCGGGGTGAATGCTCCTATTCAGGGGGCTATCAGCCAGTCGTGCTATGAAAGTCTTTTTGCACTTGAAGCGCTGACAAGAAAATCAGGCTCTCTTGATGTCAGCAATATGCTTTTACACAGTAAGAATTTCTCTTACGCGGCTGCACGGGGGGTGGTTAACGTGAGTAATAACAGTTCTGAAATGACTGCGTATCTTATGCAGTCTGACGGGCTGGTTTACAAACAGGTTAAAGTTTTCCCGGGGTTCTGAGCTTTCCTGGTCTTCCGTTCAACGCTTTGAATATCAGAGCTCGTCATAGATAGCGGTTTTTTCTCTCTTTTCTCTCTTTTCTCTCCTGGGTCTCGGGCTCTCTGAAGCCTCAGAATCACATCATTTTTCAGTGCTTGACAAATATAGGTGAAAAGTGAACAATTTAATTGTCACTCATTGGAGGAGTGTCTGAAGACAGTTCAATATGGACGTTCCTATTCATGTAGCACAGAAGTGAATCGGGCGGCCAACAGGAGGAACAAATGAAACAGAGTCGCAGAACATTTCTTAAATCGACAGTTGCTGTGGGGGCCGCCAGTCTTGCCGGCCCGGCGTTGATTGGCACGGCGCATGCCGCAGACGATACCATCAAAATCGCAAATATTACCGATGTATCCGGTGGTCTGGATATTTATGGTCAGCCACAGGTGGCTTGTCTGGAGCTGGCCGTTGATGAGGTAAACGCCAATGGCGGGGTGCTTGGCAAACAGGTTGAGCTGATCAAGTATGACCCGCAGTCTAATATCCAGCTTTATACTCAGTACGCGACAGAAGCCGCGACGCGGGAACAGGTCTCGGCTGTTTTCGGAGGTGTGACCAGCGCGTCGAGGGAGGCAATCCGTCCATTGTTGCGCCGCTACAATACGCTCTATTTTTACCCGACTCTCTATGAGGGTGGGGTCTGCGACCGTAACTTCTTTTGTAATGGCTCTACACCGGCACAGACAATTGAAGTGCTGATGCCTTTCGTGATGGAGAAATTTAGCGGCAAGAAGGTTTATGTGATTGCTGCGGATTACAACTACGGCTGGATTTCAGCCAAATGGGTTAAACATTACACCGAAGCTAATGGTGGAGAGGTTCTGGATACTGAGTACTTTCCTCTGGATGTAACAGATTTCGGTGCAACCATTAAAAATATTCAGGCTGCGAAGCCGGATATTCTGTTCACACTGCTGGTTGGCGGGAATCATATGTCCTTCTTCCGGCAGTGGGCGTCTGCCGGGTTGGCAGGCAAAATACCGATGGCATCCAGTGACTTTGGTGTTGGCAATGAACATATTGTTCTGACCCCTGAAGAATCAAACGGTATGGTTGCGGCTTATGCCTATATGCAAGAGCTTGAGACCACCGCTAACACCGCATTTCTTGAACGCCTCAGGGCGAAGTTTGGTGATGACACGCCTTATGTAAATGAGCTTGCAGTATCAGCATATAACGCATTTTATCACTGGGTGGGCGGGGTTGAACGTGCGGGTACCACAGACCGTTTAGCTGTCATTAAGGCGCTGGAGGACGGGACGCCTTTTAATGGCCCCGGAGGACGTTCAGTCATAGACCCCCGGACACATCATGCCATTCTGGATGTGCATATCGGTGAAGTTGAGAATAATGCGTTCAGGGTACTGGAATCCCATTCCCAGCGGCCTCCTTCAGATACGGCTCAGTTCTGCGATCTGCTCAGTAATCCCAACGATAATCAGCAATATGTTATTGGCACCAAAGCATAACCTGCTAAACGGAGCAAATTCGATATGGATTATATTATCGTTCTGATCCTGCAGGTTCTCTATTCTGTCGCCTCTCTTGCGCTGGTTTGTGCTGGATTGGCGGTGGTTTTCGGGATGATGCGGGTGATTAATCTTGCGCATGGTGAGTTCATTATGCTGGGGGGATTCACCACGGTTTTATCTGCCAATGCCGGTGTTCCGCTGATGATCGCCATACTGGTGATTGCGCCGCTTGCGGTCGGTATTGCCGGTTATCTGATCGAACGGCTGGTGGTACGTCATCTTTATGGCCGTATGGTCGATACAATGCTTGCAACCTGGGGGCTCAGTTTGCTGCTTGTCGGGCTGGCGACGATGGTTTTTGGCAATCAGGTAGCAGGTGTTGCTGCACCCTTTGGCAGTGTCACGATTGGCGCGTACGGAGTCAGCCTTTACGATGTCTTCGTGATAGGTATTACCATTGCCGTGCTGGTGGCGAGCTATTTTGTGTTGGCGCATACCAATCTGGGGCTGATTGCCCGGGGGGCAATGCAGAATCCTGAGATGGCCTCGTCTCTGGGGGCCAGTCCGGCACGGATTTACTCGGTTACGTTCACTGCCGGTGCGGCTCTCAGCGGACTTGCCGGTGGCATCCTCGCACCCCTTTCCGGTGTAGTACCGACCATGGGAGCGGCTTTCGTTGCCAAGGCCTTTATCACTGTGATTACCGGTGGGGCGTCCATTTTGACAGGAACTATTACTGCTTCTGGCATTCTGGGGGGGATCAGTACACTGACAACGTTTGCGATCAATCCGGTGATCGGTGATGTGGCTCTGTTACTGACGGCCATCATTCTTTTACGGTTTTTACCTTACGGAATTACTGGCCGCTTTTTCAGAGGGGCGAACTGATGATGTTGAAGAAAACTGCCTGTGAAATGCTGACCGTGCTGGTTATCGGGCTGATCGCTGTTTTTGTTTTTCCAAATTATGTTGCTTTTTATACCGTCATTTCATCAACCATTTATGTCAGTCTGGCAATTCTTGCACTGAGCCTGGCGCTTGTGTGGGGCTATGGTGGGATACTTTGTTTTGGTCAGGCGGCCTTTTTTGGATTGGCCGGTTATACCTACGCGGTGGGTGCTTTTAATTTTGAAGTAACTGCGTATGCGGCGGTTATCGCGGTGATTGTGCCGGTGATTTTTTCTGCAGTGCTGGGGTATTTCATGTTTTATGGTCGTCTTAACGATGTCTATCTGGGTGTCATTACTCTGACAGTGACACTGATTCTATTTAAGCTTGCTAACAGTACTGCCGGTGATATTTATACCATCGGTAATGCAAGACTGGGCGGTTTTAACGGTATGCCCGGTACGCCGTTACTGGCGAACCCGTTTGGCAACGGGGAACCGTTATCCCCTCACGCGCTGTTTGTTCTTGCGACTGTCCTTTTGCTTTTGTCCTATTTTGGTTGCCGGTGGTTGCTGTCGACCCGGTTTGGCCGGGTGATGGTTGCGATTCGGGAAAATGAAACCCGGGCAGAACTTTTAGGGTACGACAGCAGACGTTACAAGCTGATCTTCTTTTGTGTTGGTGCCGGTATTGCCGGGATCTCCGGCATGCTGTTTGCGAATGCTGTTTTTGTCAGCCCGACAATGTTCAGCCTGAATTACACCGCACAGATTCTGATCTGGGTGATCGTTGGTGGATTGGGCACACTGATGGGACCGGTTATCGGTTGCATTGTTCTGCAAGTAATCACTGCTTATCTTGGTAAGACCGGGTTGATTGATCCCAGTGCTGCACTGGGTCTGATTCTGATTGTGTTTGTGCTGCTGGTGCCAAAGGGGCTTCTGCCACTGCTGACAGAGTTACCAGACAGGATTCGGCAGCGAAAGAAGTTGTTATCAGCAGAACCTGCTGCCAGTGATAAAGGGGAGCAACAATGATGGATCAGCCACTGTTACAAACCCGTAATCTGTCGATGCATTTTGGCGGAGTGCGTGCATTGGATCAGGTTGATTTTACCCTGAACAGGGGGGAATTGCGGTGCCTGATCGGACCGAACGGAGCAGGGAAAAGTACTTTTTTTAAATGTGTGACAGGGCAGCTTACACCGACGCATGGAGAGATCGTTCTGAATGGTCAGCAGATTGGTGGCCGGTCCAGTTCAGAGATTGCGGGTCGTGGCGTTGGAATCAAAACACAGGTGCCGAATCTGTTTGACGGGTTAACGGTGTATGAAAATCTGTGGATATCTGTTCGTTCGGTTACTGACCGCAGAGCCAGAGATCAGATTGTGGTCCGAACAATGGAACGGATCGGCATTTCCCATCTGGCCCATCTGGTGGCCGGGCAGATTGCTCACGGGCAGCGTCAGTTCGTGGAATTGGCAATGGTCATTGCAGAAAATCCGGAACTGATTCTGTTCGATGAACCGGCTGCCGGTTTGTCATCTGAAGAAACCGAGAAACTGGCACAGATTATTCTCGAACTGAACCGTAATCATGCACTGATTATTGTGGAACATGATATGCAGTTTATCCGGATGATCGGTAACAAAATTACAGTTTTTCATCAGGGAAAAATCCTGGCGGAAGATGAAACCGATGCAATTCTAACCAACCAGCAGGTACGTAATGTCTATCTCGGAAAATCACCCGCATAGTATTCTCAGTGTGTCGGGGCTGGCCAGTGGCTATGGAAACATCCCGATTCTTTCTGATATTTCATTTGCTGTGGCGGACGGTGAGTTTGTCGGCATTCTCGGTCATAACGGCATGGGAAAAACGACTCTGCTGCGTACGCTTATGGGTCATATCTGTTCAACTGCCGGTGTGGCGCTGTTTAATGGCTGTAACCTGACAACACTTGTTCCGGAGGCCCGTGCGGCACTGGGTCTGGGGTATGTTCCTCAGGGGCGTCAGATCTTTCCGGCACTTTCGGTATGGGACAATCTGAAATTTGCTGCCCTGTCTTCAGGAAATGAAGATGATGCCAAACTGGCAGAGGTTATCGATATATTTCCCCGGCTGAAGCCACTTTTATCTCGTCAGGGAGGTGTCCTGAGCGGTGGTGAACAGCAATTGCTGGCTTTGGCACGTTGTCTTGCTACAACGCCGCGTCTCATTTTACTGGATGAACCCACTGAGGGCATACAGCCGTCAATCATCGAGGAGATCGCAGACACGCTGAAAGACATCCAGAAAAAACATCATATGGCATTTGTTCTTGTTGAACAGAATCTGGAATTCATCAGGGCGCTTTCCGAGCGTGTTCTGATTATGCAGAAGGGATGTATCGTGCAGGAGCTTACGTCTGAGGACGTGATAAAAACTGATCTTGTCCACGAATTTTCGGGGCTTGCCTAACTACAGGGAGAGTAAAAAATGCGCACTATTACAGCAATTATCACTACCAGGCACGGATATGAAGATGCCATGAAAAAGGCGTTACTGGAAGTGGCAGAAAATGTTCGCAAAAACGAACCGGATACAGTGGGATTCTTTATATCGCAGAATTCGGATGATGCCCGGGTTTTCACTACATATGAACGGTTTAGCGATCAGGCTGCGATGGATAATCACAATAATTCCGAAACGGTCGCAAGGTTTTTCGGCATTGCTCAGCCAATCCTCGACGGTGAGGTGACTTTAGTCATCAGCGATGAAATTTCAGCGAAAGAGTAGCCGCAATACTTTTACCTCAGGCAGCAGTGGAGAAAGACATGAGAGACGAACGAAAATTTTATATCGGCGGTCAATGGGTACGTTCTGTTGAGGGTGTGGACAGAGCTGTGATTAATCCCTCGACTGAAGAGCGCTGCGCGGTGATCTCGCTAGGCGGCAAAGCAGACACCAACGCAGCTGTTGCAGCAGCCAAAGCAGCCTTTACCGGCTGGAGCCGCAGCTCCCGGGCTGACAGGCTGGATCTTATGCGATCCATTCTCGATATTTATATTCGGCGCAGCGCAGAAATGGGGGAGGCGATAAGTTTGGAGATGGGGGCGCCGGTTGATCTTGCGAAGGGCCTGCAGACCGGAATTGGGCAGGTACATATCGAAGCGTTTATCAGAGCACTCGAGTGTTTTGAGTTCGAAAGGCCGCTGGGAGCTGATACACCGAATGACCGTATCCTTTATGAGCCGATAGGCGTTTGCGGCTTGATTACGCCCTGGAACTGGCCGATGAATCAGGTCACGCTTAAGGTCATACCGGCGCTTGCCAGTGGTTGTACTATGGTGCTGAAACCCTCTGAAGAAGCACCGCTTTCATCGCTTCTGTTTGCTGAATATATGGATGAAGCCGGTGTCCCCGCCGGTGTCTTTAATCTGGTTAACGGGGACGGAGCCGGTGTTGGCAGCCAACTGACTGCACATGAGGATGTGGATCTTATTTCTTTTACCGGGTCGACGCGGGCAGGTCAGATCATTACTAAATCCACTGCGGATACAGTAAAACGGGTCGTACTGGAGTTGGGAGGCAAAGGAGCCAATATCGTTTTTGAAGACGCGGATGAAAATGCAGTTTCCCGTGGGGCGTTACATTGCTTTGAAAACACTGGGCAGTCATGTAATGCCCCGACCCGGATGCTGGTACACCGCTCACGCTATGAAAGCGCTGTGGAAGAGGCCAGACAGGCGGCCGGTGCACAGGCTGTTGATCTGGCCGTTAAGACAGGAGGACATATCGGTCCGGCTGTGAATGAAGCACAGTTCAACAGAATTCAGGACATGATAGCCAGAGGTGTCGAGGAGGGGGCTCAGCTGGTCGCCGGCGGGCCGGGTAAACCTGAGGGGCTGAGCAGGGGTTATTTCGTGCGGCCCACGGTATTCGCAGGTTGTACCAATGATATGACGGTCATGCAGCAGGAAATATTCGGTCCGGTTTTATCAATAATGCCCTTTGATACTGAGGAAGAGGCAATAAAAATTGCCAACGATACTTCCTTTGGTCTGACAAATTATGTCCAGACGCAGGATCCGGAGCGTGCCAACCGGGTTGCCCGGCAGTTGAGGTCCGGCATGGTTGAGATGAACGGGAACTTTCGTACGGCAGCAGCGGGTGCACCATTTGGGGGATATAAACAGTCCGGCAATGGCCGTGAAGGCGGGGTCTGGGGGCTTGAAGACTTTATGGAAGTGAAACTGGTTGGTGGCTGGAACCCCGGGGCCTGAAGGCCGAGAAGGGATTATCGGGAAATAGAAATGGACAACATAGAAGTGAATGGCAATCAGCTGTGGGATACCCTGATGGCCCATGCTGAGATTGGTAAACTGGATAACGGCGGTATATGTCGTGAAGCGTTAACTGATACCGACAGGCAGGGGAGAGATCTGTTTATCCGCTGGTGCCGTGAGGAAAACCTTGACGTCGGAATTGATGCACTGGGGACGATCTATGCAACCCGGCCGGGAACAGATAACGCCCTGGAGCCGGTGGCGATGGGCAGTCATCTGGATACCCAGCCAACCGGTGGGAAATTCGATGGAATTCTGGGGGTACTGGGCGGGCTTGAAGTTATCAGGACGCTGAACCGGGAGGGCATCCGCACCCGGCGGCCGGTTACCCTGATTAACTGGACGAATGAGGAAGGCTCCCGGTTTCAGCCATCGATGCTTGCCAGTGGTGTTTATGCCGGTGTTCTTACAATGTCGGATGTTGCCGGTATTTCTGATGCGGATGGTATTCGTTTTACGGATGCTCTGGCTGCGATCAGCTATCGCGGAGATGAGCCGGTGGGGGCACGAAAATTCCACAGTTATACAGAGTTACATATTGAACAGGGACCTGTTCTTGAAAATGAAGGGGTATCTGTGGGAGTTGTGACCGGTGCACAGGCGATGAGCTGGAACCGGTTTACGGTAAATGGCAGGGCGTCACACGCGGGAACGACGCCTATGCCTTCCCGGCTGGATGCGATGGCCGCTGCTAACCGGATCATTTCAACCTGTTATGCTCTTGCCGGCAGCGTTGACGGGGGCTGTGCGACGATCGGTGTGATTCGGGCGGAACCCTGTTCCCATAACACTATCCCTCATACGGTGCATTTCACTGTGGATATGCGTCATCCTGATGATGGTGAGCTTGAAAGAATGCTGGCAGATCTTGAAACGGTAATGGCATCAGAGCGCACGCGTGGCTTCGGAGTGCACCGGGAGGAATTTGCTACTGCCCCGGCAGTACACTTTGATGAAACCTGTGTCAGGACCGTCAGAGAAATAACTGAAGCATTGGGGTATTCCTTTCGTGAGATAGTCAGTGGTGCCGGCCATGATGCGGTTTATATCAGCCGGGTATGTCCCACAGCGATGATATTCACCCCCTGCAAAGACGGGATCAGTCATAATCCGCTGGAAAGTATCACCCTGGCTGAAGCTAAAGCAGGCGCTGATGTGTTGCTCGGTACGGTGCTACGTTTGGCCGGTGCAGAGTGAGCAACAATGTTCAGAGCTGTTTAAATACTTCAATGGCATACTGCCGGGCTGCAGAATAGTCGATGATCGCCTCAGGATAGCCGCATGATTGGCGCTGTTCGCTGCCTGGGTTATGAATGCTTTTATCATCGAGTGATGCCAGTTCAGGTAAGAAACGGCGAATAAATGTCCCTTCCGGATCAAACTTTTCTGACTGCCGAATGGGGTTGAATACCCGGAAATAGGGGGCGGCATCACAGCCGACAGATGCGCTCCATTGCCAGCCGCCATTGTTGGCGGCGAAGTCTCCGTCTAGCAGGTGTTGCATGAAAAATGCTTCACCTTTACGCCAGTCCTGGAACAGTAATTTGCTGAGAAAGCTGGCGGTGAGCATGCGCAGGCGGTTATGCATCCAGCCGGTTTGCTGCAGCTGACGCATGGCGGCATCAATGATAGGAAAGCCTGTCAGTCCTTGGCACCAGGCATTCCAGTGCGTGTCATTCTGTTGCCAGCGAATCTGTTCGGTGTCTGGCCTGAATGCCTTGTGTGTATTTACCCGGGGAAAGTGAATCAGTAACTGGCGGTAAAAATCCCGCCAGGCCAGTTCACGTAACCAGTCGGACTCCAGCCAGTGATCCGCGCCCCAGGCTGAGAGTTGCATGGCATTCAGCAGTTCCCGGGGACCGATGGCGCCAAGGGCCAGATAGGGAGAGATCTGGCTGGTGGCTGGCTGAGACGGAATGTCCCGCAGGTTACCGTAGCTGGCCATTTTTGACTGACAAAAACGGTGCATCTGGCGGTGAATACTTTCAGTATCCGCAGGCCAGAGATCACTGCGGTAATCCCCGGCCCAGTGGGGTAAGGGAATGTCAGATACCGATGAAATATCGGCTTCATTAAAAGTGGCGCGGGGTGTTGTATCGCTTTGCAGAAGCAGTTCTCGCCAGCGTTTGTAGAATGGCGTAAATACTTTGTAGGGCTGATTCTGCTGATTGAGTACAGTGGCACTGACTATCTGATCTGTTGGCTGAATATGGCAACGAATGCCGTTCTCTTGCAGAAAGGCGGCGGTATGTGTGTCGCGCTGCCGTTCATGCAGAGGACTTTCTTCCAGCCAGTGAACATCACTGCAGCCAAGGGTCTTGCACAGTTCAGCCAGAGTATCCTGGCAGCCGGTAAAGGTGTCAGTTTCCAGCAGGTGAAGTGTTACCCCACGGGCAGCCAACTGGCGGTGAAGCTGTTGCAACAGTGCTGCCCGTAAACCACATTTTGCCGGCGATTCGTTATGCTGTTGCCACTGCCGGGGAGTGGCAATATGGACTGCAGCAACCGGACTGTTTGCCGTACTCAGGTTCAGTGCCTGCTCAAAGGCAGGGTGATCAGTGATACGCAGATCATTACGAAGCCAGACCAGTTGCGTCATGCAGTTTTATCTCCTGTTTTAAACCTGATTACGCAGGCCCAGTGCTTTTGGATAAGGGCTCAGATAGCGCTGGGCCTGTACGTAGTGACTGCCAAACTGTCGCAGGTAATGATGTAGCAGGGTCAGTGCGGTTGCCAGATTGACATAGCCCTGTAAGTAATGCTCAAAGGTGTTGAGAATGTCCTGTTTTACGTCACCTTCAAGGTGAGGCTTCAGATACCCGAACAGGTGCAGCAGTACGTTGTAGTGGTTGCCCCGGTTGGCAGGTTTGCTGATTGCTGTCATGAAGCGTTGCAGGTACAGATCACAGAGCTGTTCTATCGGATAATCCTGATGTTCCTGGCCCAGAAGTTGCCCCAGACCGCGGTATTCAGTTTGAGAGTGGGCCATCAGAATGTATTTATACTGGCTGTGAAAGGCCAGTAAGTTTTTGACTGAAGGCTGTGCCATTACCTGCTGGCGGAAGGTGTGATGGGCAAAAACCCGCTGGACAAAGTTTTCCCGCAGGTGTGCATCATTCAGCCTGCCATCTTCTTCGACCGGAAGGTGCGGATAACGGGCCATCAGTGCTTTGGCAAATAAGCCGGCAGATTTAATGTCATGGGGATGGCTGTTTGGCTGGAATACTTTCACTCTCTCCATACCGCAGCTTGGCGAATTTTTAGCAAGAATATAGCCGTCGAGATGGCCAAGCTTCTCTAACCGTGTTTCATATCCGGTGTGAAACTGCTCGGTAACGTCGTTATCCGGTTCCCGTGTGTAGACCATCCGGGGATTCAACGGATCACCTGTCAGGCGCAGTGTGGCCCTGGGAATGCCAAAACCGGCGGCCACTTCGGGGCAGAATTTTTCAAAGCGAAAGTAGTCCTGTAGCGGGCCGCAGCAGTATTTGGAGCGGCTGTGACCCCCGTTAAAGCGGACCTCATCACCCAACAGGCAGGCGCTGATACCTACAAGGATGGTGTTGCCGGTGCGGGCGTTGTCAGTGTTGTCTGTATGTGTGGTGGCGATCAGTTGGCTTTTGTCCGTCATGATAGTCTCCTTCTGCCAGCTGATGCCTTCCGTGTGGGAGCGGTGTCAGCTGTGAATCAGTTCACATAGGTGTCTGGCACTGAGCATGGCGCTGTTAATGTTTGCCTCACCCAGCCAGTCGGCAGCGATACCCAGTTTCAGTTCGCTGTCCCAGAGGGCAATCGCCCCCGGAGTTCGCTCATGCCTGGCCAGATTCCAGCGGTGTGGTGACTGGCTGGTCACGTCCTGCGGATCGGTTTGCATGATGCGGCAAAACTCTTGTTCAAGCGCCTTACGTACCTGAGCATGATGGGAGTCTGCATACTGTATACTCCATTCGGTGTCCGCCTGGATCATCCAGATATTAAATTTATTTTCACGGCCGGGTTTATTACTGTCGTTAACGATGCGGGTAATGATGCTGTTATCCGGTGCAATATAGGCCGGTGCGGGCAGTTCGCGGTTGACTTCAACGGCCATACACCACTGGGCACGGCTGGTTTGGCTGGATGTGTGGCTACGGATCAGCCATTCAGTTGAACAGGGGCTGCCGGCCAGCAGGGCGCAGGTCTGGCGGGCCGGCGCACAGATTATCAGGCCATTGGCGTAACAGATGGTTTGTTCATTGGCATCTTTCAGCTGCCAGCTGTCACCCAGATATTCAAGCCGTTCCACCCGTGTCAGGGTATGCATTTTAGCATCACCGATCAGATGCCGGGTCAGGCTGCTCATACTCGGGCGGCCCACATAGGCCTGGTAAGGTTCGTGGTCTGCTTCAGGCCAGCGTTTCAGTACACCGGCGTTTTGCCATTGCATCAGCTCAGTGGCGAACTGTTCTGTATCCAGGTGCAGGCAGGGGGAGCCCAGGTCGTAACTCAGACTTTGGAACCGCCGGCTGCTGAGGCGGCCACCGGTTCCCCGGCTTTTTTCCAGTACGCACAGTTTCGGGTAGTCTTTTTGCAGCAGGTCGGCACAAAAACTGCCTGCCAGGCCTGCACCTATAATGGCAAAGTCATATGAGTCAGACATGATTCCAGCCTCTGTTGTTATCGTTATCTGTCACTTGTTACTCCATTGAGCTTAGTTGCTGTACGTGGAAATTGCCTTGTAAGATCAAAGAGTTGAGAGTGAGAAAATCTAATGCTGGTTGGCCGGATAAGGCTGTACCGGCCAGAGAGTCTATACTTTCAGACAGGTGGACAGCAGGAATGTATCGATGCAGAAAGAACAGCAATCTCCCCGGGAGATTACCTTCTGGGATGTTTTCAAAAGTGTACTGGCGGCATTCTTCGGTGTGCAGAGTAACCGGAACCGGGAGCGGGATTTCAGCCAGGGTAAGCCGCATCATTTTATTATTATCGGTTTGCTGGTAGCGCTGATTTTTATCCTGCTTGTTTACGCGGTTGTTAAGCTGGTTTTACTCACAGCGGTATAAGTAATGTGTATTTTTACCGGAGCGCCGGTTCTCCCTGACGGCCTGGCTGTGGAATAATAGCGGCATATTCTTTTCATTTCTGAACAGGCCGTTCTGTGACCTTTACCCTGATCGATTTACTGGCACTGGCCATTGCAATTGTGGGCAGTACGCTGCAAGGCATGGTTGGTATTGGTTTTGGCTTACTTGCCGCACCTTTATTGTTTCTGATAGATCCTTCCTATGTACCGGTGCCGGTTATTTTTGGTGGCTTTATGCTGTCTGTGCTGGTGGTGTCTTCCCAGCGGCATGAGTTGCACTGGCGGCGGGTGATGCCGGCGATTCTGGCGCGGATTCCGGGTTCCTATCTCGGTGTGTTGCTGCTACTGGCGATGCCGCCGCATATTCTGGCAATTGTGTTTGGCAGCAGTCTGCTGATCGCGGTGTATGTCAGTTGCCGGCGTTTTAATATTACGGCGACGCCTCTGAGCCTGGGCATTGGCGGCTTTATTTCCGGCATTGTTGGCACCGCTACGTCTGTGGGCGGCCCGCCCATTGCGCTGGTGTATCAGAATGAAACCCGGATTACCGCCCGGAATGAGCTGGCGGCGTTTTTCCTGATAGGTTCGCCTTTATCGCTGGTGCTGTTATTTTGGCAGGGCACGGTAACTGATGAGCACATTGTGCTGAGTGTGAAATTATTGCCGGGAATGTTTATCGGCTGGCTGTTGTCCCGTTATCTGGGGGGCAAGCTGAAGCAGCAGTCTGCCCGGCCGGCGTTGCTGATCATTTCTGCGGTGTCGGCGGTGATGGTGCTGTGGAAAGGACTGTCAGCGTTATAAGGGAGTGAATGATGGATACGTCTTTAACTGAGTGGCGCTGGCAGACATTTGCACAGCTAAACGGTGCTGAAGTCTATGCGATTCTGGCGTTACGACAGCAGGTGTTTGTACTGGAGCAGCAATGCTTATATGCGGATATCGACCATAAGGATCAGCAGTGTTATCACCTTTGTGGCTGGCTGGATGGCAGCCTGCGAGGGTATTTACGGGTTGTTCCGCCGGGGCGGGCGTATGCTGAAGTTGCACTGGGGCGTATTCTGACTGCTGAGTCCGTCCGTGGCAGTGGCCTGGGTAAGCAACTGATCAGCCGGGCACTGGATGAGGTGTCTCTGTTGTATCCCGGTCAGTCGGTACGGATTTCAGCCCAGCTGTATTTACAGCGTTTTTATGCAGGATTTGGCTTTCAGACGGTGTCTGAGCCTTATGATGAAGATGGCATTCCCCACATCGAAATGTTGCTGCGTTCCCCCGGCGTTTAACAGCCCTGAGCGAGGTAAACAGCCCTGAGCGAGATACGCCGCCCTGAGCTAAATTTAAGCCCCGCTTGTTCATTGACGACATTTTCATCTGTCTCCGTCAAAATTCCTCTTTCTGTTCTCTTGAGTAGTGCTTCAGGGCTGCGCTAAGCTGCCGCCAGGATTAACCGTTGCAGGAAACCGATGTGGACATTATTCAGTTAGATCAGGCGATCAGTGATGAAGCGCGGGCAGAGCTTTTATTTGCCGGTAATTTACTGGTGTACCGTCAGCGACCGGCAATGCAGCGGATGATTGAATTTACCCGTGAGTTGCTGGCTGAAACACTGCAGGGGCTTGATCCGGTCACGGCTCAGAAGCATCTGTCACGGGAGGTTTTCCTCGATAAAGTCGGTGCGGTGCAAACCCGCTTTCGGACCAGTGAAGCGGCAAAGCTGATTTTCTTTGATGTTTTGCGTGAATGCGGGGTGACCACTGACCAGTGTTTTTATGACCATTTTCCACTAAGAGTTGTACCCTTTGACACCACCCATACCGGCGCTCACCGGGCGGCGATTGGTCACCACCGGGATACCTGGGGCAGTAATCTACAGTGTCAGCAGAATTGGTGGGCCCCGGTTTTTGAGCTGGAAGCGGAGCGGACGATTGCGTTTTATCCGGATTACTGGGAGAAGCCGTTAGCGAATAACACTGCTACCTGGAGTTTTGATGAGTATCTGGCGACCCGTAAAAATGCCAGGCCGGAGCGGGGCATTGCTTATCCCTCAGCGCCGCGTCCGGCGGAAGCGGTAGATGAGTCCGGGGTGGTGAAAGTGGTGATTCAGCCGGGGGATGTGCTGGCGTTTTCCAGTGCCCATTTACATGCCAGTGTGCCAAATACTACGGATGCGATCCGGTACAGTGTCGAGATGCGAACGGTTCATCGGAGTGATGTGTCCGCCGGGCGGGCTGCACCTAATGTGGATAACGCCGCGACGAGGCCCATGTACCGCTGGTTCCGGCATGTAGAAAGCCGTCTGCCTCTTAGTCAGTTTGTTAGTCTTGAGGGCTGAGCCGGGGTACACTGCGGTTTTTTCCGGGTGTAGTGGGTAAGTATGCGTAAGTCTGATAAGAAACTTGATAATCAGATCTGTAAAACTCTGACGGTGGTATGTGAAACCGCACTGGAGCATATTTATGGTTTTCAGTGGCTGACCCACCGGGTGAATTATCAGCGCTTTCCTGCGTCATTAAAGATCACCTGTGTCTTCACTGATCAGGCGGACCTTGACCGTATCCGCCTGCAGCATGAAGACAGCAGTTTACGTCATCTTATTTCTGAGGCTCTGGCGGATATCGGCATTAAGTTAGGAGACCCGGGCAGCAGATTGTATTCGACAGTGAAGAGGCCTGTGAAGCATCTCATCAGGGTAACTGGGCCCGGCGTCTGGGCTGAACTGGCCGACGGTTAAGTGTTGGCTTACACTGAGATACCCGGCCACAGAGGAGAACGTTTATGTGTACTCAGGTACCGGTCAGTGAATTAGTAGAATTACCTATTACCTGGATTCGGGGAGATGATGACCGGCTGAGCACGGTCTTTAACTCTCTAAAAATGGGCAATCCCGTCAGTCAGCCAATCCGCTTGCTTAATTGCGGGTGCGGTAAAACTTATATGCTTGAGGATGGTGGGCACCGGATCACCGCCGCTTACCGGCTTTATCAGAAAACCGGCAGGGATGTGATGATCCCTGTGCATAAGTTGGTGGCAGATTTTCAGTAAATCTGCCGCCGTTTCAGCTGCATGATTTCAGATCTTTGAGTACCGGATGCGTGACAATATAAGATATTTTCGGTAACTCGCTTAGCCGTATTCTCACGGTATCCAGCTGTTCCATCGTATCGGCTTCAGCATAGATAATCAGGTCGATATCCCCGGTGATTGAACGGCAGTCTTTAATTTCTTCTATCTGGCTGATCAGCGGTAGCAGTTTGTCGTAATCGAGGTGGGAGAAATTCATCTGGAAATAGGCGGCGACCTGTTTTCCGGGATTGCGCAGTTCGATTTTATAGCCGCTGACAATTCCTTTGTCTTCCAGCCGTTTGAGCCTTCCGGCCACAGCCGTTCTTGATAAACCAATTTTACGGGCCACTTCGGCGTTAGATTGCCGGGCGTCTTCACTCAGATGCTGGATGATCAGTTGATCGAACTTATCCATACAAATGTTACTCAGGATTCAGGTTGTTCTGTGAAACTTTATCATATTAAAAAACATACCTGATCGTCATAAAGGTAAATTCTCAGTAGTTTGGTAAAGCTTACTAAATAACGGGATCTGGTGGTGAATTAATGAATTTTTATGCTCTGAATAAGGAAATTATAGGGGAAATTTTTCTCACTGACGGCTGAGAACATTCAGGAACACCTGCAGGTTCAGATATACGCAGGGTTGCTTCGACGTCGATTCGACTGTCAAAAAGATCGTTTCGGTTTTTTAAAACGACGAATCGCGCTGTAAAACACCTGTTTGTCAGGGGATCATTGACCGGTCGTATCTGAGACAGGTCGCAACAGACCGCCGGATACGATGCATCCATACAAAAACAAAAAAAGGTGCATACATGTCTAATATACTAATCGTTGGCCTTGATGGCAGTGAATCCGGTTCCCGGGCACTGGCTTACGCAAAACGGCTCGCTTCCCTTATCCCCGACTGTACTCTGGAACTTGTCTACGTCATTGAGTGGACGCCTTACAGTTTTCAAACACCTGAAGAAAACGCCTCGCGGCATAAGCGCCGTGAACAGGAAATCGCTGTGGCAACGTCGCGGGTGATTGATCCTGCTATCGCAGCCCTTCATAGCGAAGGTTTTACTGCGAATGGCCGGGTGATGCATGGCGATGCAGCAGAACTGCTGAATCTGGTGGCGGTTGAGGAGAAAGCCGATCAGATCGTCGTGGCCCGTTCATCCAGGGGGGGGATTACGTCACGCCTGTTTGGCAGTGTGACGGCCAATCTGGTGATGAACGCAAGCGTACCTGTAACTGTGGTTAACTGAGGCAAGGTTATGAATAATAAAAACAAAATCTTCTATGCTCTGAGTACGCTGGTGTTGTTGATGCACAGTAAAATGGCGATGGCCAGCGTTGATGAAACGGTAAACGACGTTTTTTCCTGGGCGACGGGCTGGTTTGTCGGTCTGATCTTTGCGCCTTTACCCGGTACCAGCTTTCCATGGATTGTATTGTGGTTAGTAGTCGGTGCGTCCGTTTTTACCCTGTATTTCGGTTTTATTCAGTTCCGGGCGGTGGGGCATTCCATTGCGCTGGTGAAAGGTGATTATACCAACCCCCGTGATGCCGGTGAGGTGAGTCACTTCCAGGCGCTGGCCACTGCGCTTTCGGGGACTGTGGGCCTGGGTAACATTGCCGGTGTGGCTGTTGCCGTCAGCATTGGTGGTGCCGGGGCTACTTTCTGGATGATTCTGGCCGGTTTACTGGGCATGGCATCCAAGTTTGCCGAGTGTACCCTGGGTGTTAAATACCGGAATGAATACAGCGACGGTACCGTTTCCGGTGGCCCGATGTATTACATCTCCAAGGGGTTTAAGGAACGTGGTCTGCCGGGCGGTAAGTTGCTGGCAGTGATGTTTGCTATCTTCTGTATCCTTGGTTCGCTGGGGGGCGGGAACATGTTCCAGGCCAACCAGGCACATGCGCAGATCAGCGGTATCGTGGGTGATTATCCTGGCTGGATTACCGGTCTAATATTTGCGGCCATTGTGTTTGCAGTGATTGTTGGCGGTATTAAGTCTATCGCCCGGGTTACTGAAAAAGTTGTACCTTTCATGGGCGTTATGTACGTGCTGGCGGCGCTGGTTATTCTGTTGATGAATGCCGACAAGATTGGTTGGGCCTTTGGTCAGATTTTTGAAGGTGCCTTCACGGGGCTGGGGATAGCCGGCGGTTTTGTGGGTGCCCTGATTCAGGGTTTCAAACGGGCGGCATTCTCCAATGAAGCAGGTGTGGGTTCAGCGGCGATTGCGCACTCGGCAGTTAAAACTAATGAGCCGGTGACTGAGGGCTTTGTCTCTCTGTTAGAGCCGTTTATTGATACTGTTCTGATTTGTACCATGACTGCACTGGTGATCATCATTACCGGCCAGTTAATGACTGACCCTGCGACCGGTTTGTATATGCTGGGTGAAAACGGCCGGATTCTGACCGCAGACGGGTCTTCCGGTGTGGCGCTGACGTCGGCGGCATTCGGATCAGCATTCTCCTGGTTCCCATATGTTCTGGCAGTCGCTGTCGTGCTGTTTGCCTTCTCAACCATGATCAGCTGGTCTTATTATGGCCTGAAGGCCTGGACTTACCTGTTCGGTGAAGGGAAGTCTAAAGAGCTGACGTATAAGGTGATGTTCTGCATCTTTATTGTCATCGGAGCGGCGGCGAACCTTGGCCCGGTTATTGATTTCTCGGATGCGGCGATCTTTGCCATGGCGGTTGTGAATATTATCGGTCTGTACTTCTTACTGCCGATCATCAAACGTGAGCTTAACTCGTATCTGTCCCGCCTGAAAACCGGGGAGATTGTGAAGTTTAAGGGTGCGACTGCGAAGTAAAGGCTGGCTGAGCAGCTGTTACAAAAAAGGCCGCGGACTTTCGTCAGCGGCCTTTTTTTATGGCGTAAGAAACGGGCTTTATTTCTTTGATTTAGCCGCTTTTTCTTTGGCGTCCATGTGTGCCAGATATTCTTCGTAGGTGCCCTGGAAGCTGAACAGCTTCTGGTCACGGATATCGATAATCTGGGTGGCCAGTGATGATACGAATTCCCGGTCGTGGCTGACGAAGATCAGGGTGCCTTCGTAGTTTTCCAGCGCCAGGTTCAGGGCTTCGATGGATTCCATATCCAGGTGGTTGGTCGGTTCATCCATGATCAGCACGTTGGTGTTGCCCATCATCAGTTTACCGAACAGCAGACGGTTCTTTTCACCCCCGGAGCAGACGCGGGCTTTCTTGTCGAAGTCATCAGCACTGAACAGCAAACGGCCTAATGTAGAGCGGACGATCTGATCGTCGTGATTAGGTTTACGCCACTGGCTGACCCACTCAAATAAGCTCAGCTCAGTTTCAAATTCGGCGTTGGTGTCCTGAGGGCAGTAGCCGATTGTCGCGCTTTCTGCCCACTGAATAGTACCGTTCTGGGTTTGTAATTCGTTCATCAGGCAGCGCAGCAGGGTGGTTTTACCCACACCGTTTTCACCGATGATGGCCAGGCGACTGCCGGCTTCCAGAATCAGGTTGCCGTCTTTAAACAGCTGCTCGCCATCAAAGCCGTGGCCCACTTCTTCAAGTACAACGGCCTGACGGTGCAGTTTCTTTTCCTGCGTAAAGCGGATGAACGGGTTGGAACGGCTGGACGGTTTGATTTCGTCCAGTTTGATCTTTTCCAGCTGCTTAGCACGGGAGGTCGCTTGCTTTGCTTTTGAGGCGTTGGCAGAGAAACGGCTTACAAACTGGCGTAAGTCTGCCATTTGCGCGCTCTTCTTGGCATTATCAGCCAGCTGGCGTTCACGGATCTGGGTGGAAGCAAACATGAAATCATCGTAGTTACCCGGATACACTCGCAGTTCACCGTAATCGATGTCTGCCATATGTGTACACACCGCGTTCAGGAAGTGACGGTCGTGGGAAATGATGATCATGGTGCTGTTACGCTCGTTCAGCACGCCTTCCAGCCAACGGATTGTGTTGATATCCAGGTTGTTGGTCGGTTCATCTAACAGCAGAATATCCGGATCAGAGAACAGGGCCTGTGCCAGCAGTACCCGCAGTTTCCAGCCCGGCGCCACTTCGCTCATCGGGCCAAAGTGCAGGCCCAGCTCGATACCGGCCCCCAGCAGGATTTCACCGGCACGGCTTTCTGCACTGTAACCGTCCATTTCAGCGAACACTGTTTCCAGTTCAGCGACTTTCATGCCGTCTTCTTCAGACATTTCCGGCAGGCTGTAGATGCGGTCGCGCTCCTGCTTTACTTCCCAGAGTTCTTTATGGCCCATGATCACAGTGTCGATGACGCTGTATTCTTCAAAGGCGAACTGGTCCTGGTGCAGTTTACCCACCCGCTCATTCGGGGAAATGCTGACGTTACCGGAAGTCGGTGTCAGGCTACCGTCCAGAATCTTCATGAAGGTTGATTTGCCGCAACCGTTGGCACCGATCAGACCGTAACGGTTTCCGTTACCGAATTTGACCGAGATATTTTCGAAAAGAGGTTTGGCACCGAACTGCATGGTGATATTGGCGGTAGAGATCAAGAGAGTTGTCCTGCTGTAAACCGGTGGATTCTGGCCGCAAGCCGGGAGGATATTCCCGCGGGCCGCAAAAGCCCGACACTATAGAGTTTTGCCCGCCTGAGGTCGAGTGAATTTGTGTGAAATTTGTACACGAAACCGGTCTATAATCGTCAGCCCGAGTAATCTCTGTCTGCGAACCGGAATATAGTGAAGATTTATTTGCTTACCCATCCCCGTGAATTACCCAAACCTACGAATACCGGCAGGCTTGTTGCTGAGGTTTTAGGTGAGTCTGTCAGAATCGTTGAATGGTCCAGAGTTGAGCCGGATGAGGCGCTGGTTAAGTTGGCTGAACAGGGGGCTCTGGCGCTGGTATATCCCGGAGAGGGCAGTGTTGAGTTATCGGCGGCGCTTGCTGATTCCGGTTTGTCTGACCGGCTTAAAGGGCTGGTGGTGCTGGACGGCACCTGGCAGGAGGCCCGGAAGATGTTTAATAAAAGCCCGTATTTGCAGGGTATCCCCCGGATTGCTGTGGAGGTAACCGGGGCGTCCGGTTATACCCTGCGGCGTAATCAGAAAGCGGAAGGGGTATGCACCGCGGAGTGTGTAGCTTATTTATTACAGGCGTCAGGGCAGTGTGCTGAGGCGGCCCGGTTGAGTGACAGGTTAGAGGCATTTATTGAAGGTTATGCGAACCGTTAATAACCGCTTAGGCAAAGTATTTTTACCTAACAGAATATGGGCATAGAAACGCGCTTTGTATTCAGGGCGAAGTTTAGTTGTATCAGACAGCTGTCTTCATGCGTAACAGGCTCGCCTGGCGAGCCTGTTGTCAGTCACAGCGCTTTTGATGTGCTGCTGCGGAAACAGTATTGCTGTTGGCTGTGCTTTATTCAGGGGCCGTATTCATACCGGGTTTGTCGGAGATAAGTAACCGGTAATCGACAACGTCCGGGTTGCTTGCAATACGGCTGATTACGAGTGCGTCATCTAAGCCCGTTGATACAATTGCTTCCCAGCGTGATGACAGGCCCTGAACTTCAAGACCATCCTTGTCCAGCCAGATGAAACGGAAGAAATAGTTGTCTGCCATGGTTCTTGAGTTGTGAACGAGCACCGCTACCCGAAGTAAATCACCCTCGGTACGACCCTGTGTAATATTACGTACCTTCATATGCACGGCTGTTTCCGGAGAAAACTCTACCTGTGAATAGTCGCTCGACTGAGTTTGCAGCGCCTGGCAGCCAGTCAGTAGCAGTACAGCAAGAAAAGTTAAAAAAAGTTTGTTCATGTCGTCTTCCTTAGGCTTCTTATCAAAAACTGATAAGACAGGTGTTTAATATTTACCGGTGCTCACTATATGCATAATGGTGAAGCGGATTTCCAGAGGGTCGCGATCCGGAGTGTCAGATAAATCTGGCGCATATACCGTTAACTGCTTTGCGGCACATATCGCCGGATCTCTGTTTGCTATTAGCCCCGGGCTATTGGGTATCACATAGGCTTAAAGGCATAAGCCGGTATGCTCGGGTGCTCTTAAAGCGGGGCTGGCTCCTAAGCCGGGCCTCCGGTGCTAACCTCTGACAGAAACGCTCCTGACCATTTTACAGGCTGTTTCGGACGTGAGTAGATTAACTCACTTTGGACATGGGTTACATCCGTCGAACGCTTTTTTAACGGGGCATTTTTGGCTATCTGATTCTATTGAATTCAAACGCGTATTTGAACGGGTGTCCACGGGATGGGTATAGGGGTGATTGTACTTTAAGAGGGCTTTCATATACTCGAATGATTAATCTATGACCTGGTAAGGGATGTTACAGATGGAAGATACCCAATATCGACTCGTTACCCGCAGTGATTTTGATGGTTTGGTCTGCGCTGTATTGTTGAAGCATATTAATCTGGTTGATGATATTAAGTTTGTTCATCCCAAGGATATGCAGGATGGCACCGTAGACACGTCTGACCGGGATATCACAACTAACCTGCCTTATGTGGATGGCGTCCATCTGGCGTTTGACCATCACCTTTCTGAAACCCTGCGTAACGAATCCCGCGAAAATCATATTATCGATCCGAAAGCGCCGTCTGCTGCCCGGGTTGTGTTCGATTATTACGGCGGTTTTGATACCTTTCCCCGTGCCTGGGATGAGATGATGAAGGCAGTGGATAAAGGTGACTCCGCAGATTTTAATATGCAGGAAGTACTGGAGCCCGCTAACTGGGAGTTGCTTAACTTCCTGATGGATGCCCGTACCGGCCTGGGGCGTTTCCGTGAGTTCCGTATTTCCAACTATGCGCTGATGATGGATCTGATTGATTACTGCCGTCATCACAGCATTGAAGACATTATTCGGCTGCCGGATGTTCAGGAACGGGTAGAGCTGTATTTTGAACAGCAGCACAAGTTTAAAGATCAGATTGAGCGCTGTTCTACTGTGCATGGCAATCTGGTGGTGCTGGACCTGCGTAATGAGGAGACTATTTACGCCGGCAACCGCTTTATGATTTATGCCATGTATCCACAGTGTAATATGTCGATTCACGTGCTCTGGGGGCTGAAAAAACAGAACACGGTGTTTGCGACCGGTAAATCAATTTTTGACCGCAGTGCCAAAACAGTTGTCGGTAGCCTGATGCTGAAATACGGTGGCGGTGGCCATGAAGCGGCGAGTACCTGTCAGGTGTCTAATGATCAGGCATCACAAGTGCTGGGCGAGCTGGTAACTCAGATTAATGCCGACGGCTGATCAGCTGGCGTTGTCTGATCTGACAACGTTTCTCAGATAGGATTCAGGCGCAAATCAGCACCGCCGGCCGTTCCGGTTGTGCTGATTTATAATGCTGTGTTTTAACATTTCAATCCTGAAATACAGAGTAATATCCCGGTTTAGCCCAGACCGGATGACTGTATTTTAATGCCTGCCAGTTCGGCATCTTTCAGTAAGTGATTCACGCAGGTTTCCAGCGAATGGCTGGTGTTGATGAAGCTGAATACCGGTGCAGGCCGGTGGATGTACATTTTCAGACAGGCATCCCGGTAGGTATTGATATCTTCAGCGCTGAGCTCATCTTTGCGGCTGAGAATTACGTCAGCAGGCGCATCCAGCTGAATGAACCAATGGGTGTTAGGTGCAGCATCCAGCAATGTTTGCCACTGTTTGCGAAGCGTGGCGGGCTTATCTTCGAAACGCAGATTTTCAATAATGTAATCATGAAAGAAGCGGTCGCTGAAGTAATGAGTCTTCGCCTGTCTCGCCTGTTTTATTAAACGTGGATAACGCCGTCTGGCGATTGCCATCATCTTCAGGCCGTGCTGATCGTTATGCTGGTTTTTGTCGTACCGTTTGCCTTCCCGCAGCTGGGTCAGAAAATGATTCAGCTGATAACGCATACTGCCTCTGAACAGCTTTTTAAACCGGTAGTAATGGCTGTTCGCGGCAATCTTTTCCTGCAGGGCGGTGATAAGGGTGGTTTTGCCAACACCGTCAGGGCCAATGACCGGAATGATCTGTGTGCCGTCCGGAATCTGTTTTTCGCAGTGTTCTGCATGATGCAGTTCGACACCTGGCAACCGGCTTAAGGCTGCTTCTGTTTGTCCGTCGGGTGTTTCATTATGGATCAGTGAGGTTAACAGAGGCATGTCTTCCTGGCCCAGCAATGCCAGGTCAATGATGGCGATACGGCCGTCAGACAGCGGAATCTCTGTGTGGATACTGAGGATTTCTTCCGGACCGGAGGCGGGCCTGCAAGTGATAATGACTTGTCCTGTTTTCCGGGAGTCAACGCAAAAGCTGTAGCCGTTCTGGCTAAGGCCGGATAACAATTGTGCCAGGAATGCCGGGCAGGTACTGCTTTCAACGAGCAGATCGGTGGTTTGAGTCACGGTGCCGAATGGCGGCAATGTGATGACTGTAAAGGTGTTTTGTCCGGAGATACTACGGATGATTTTCGGGATAACCGACATAATAAAAATCTGCTTAGAAACTGAGCCCGGCAGCATTTTATCAGGGGTCTGTTAAGACGGGTACCGAAAAGCGGCCTTAGCTGCCGGGGATATCCCGATCGCTAAGGCTTTATTTCATTTTAATGCGTTTCGTTCAGCGCATCTGCTGTCGGGATTTCGGTTTCACGGCGGGCAATGAAGTCCAGCAGTTCGTCGTTTTTCGCGTCATCCAGTTTCGGTTCCTGATATTCGCTGAGCAGCTTCTTTGCGTAGTTCAGGGCGCGTTCGGTGATTTCTTTCGCACCTTCCGCTTCCCACTGTTCATAGGAGTTGTTGTCGAACAGTTTTGGCATGTAGAAGGCCCGTTCGAAGTTTTCCATGGTGTGGGCGTGCCCCAGATAGTGACCGGCCGGGCCAACGTCACGGACGGCTGCCAGGGCTTCATCGAAGTCATCCCAGCGGAGGCCTTCTGCCATACGGTAACCCATCCCGCAAACATCCGCATCGACGACGAATTTAGCCATTGAGCAGTGCATGCCGGCTTCGTTCCAGCCAGCGGAATGCCAGATGTAGTTGGCACCGGACATCAGTACCGCATTCATGGTCATGGCGCTTTCGTAGCCGGACTGAGCATCAAAGGTTTTGGCACCGCCCAGCGTATTGGAAGTACGCCACGGAATGTCGTAGAAGCGGGCCATCTGGCCGATCATGAAATTCATCAGGCTGATTTCCGGTGTGCCGGCCATCGGCGCGCCGGAGGCCATGGATACCGTAGACAGGTAATGGCCGTAGATGGCCGGGGTGCCTTTGCGAACCAGCTGTGTATAGGCCAGTGCAGATAATGCCTCGGCATTCAGCTGCACGACAGTCGGCACGGTGGAGGCCGGGGTGTTGGCACCCCCGAGTACGAATGGTGAGCACAGTACCGGCTGGTTGTATTTAGCAAAGGCCCGCATGGCGCCGAGCATGGTTTCGTCCCATACCAGCGGAGAGTTACCGTTGATGTTACCGGTGGTGACCGGATGGGTTTGCATGAATTCTTCGCCAAACAGGATGGCGCACATTCTCATCACATCTTCCGCGTTTTTGCCGGAAGTCGTCATGCCCATGAAGGTTTTGTCGGAGTGCTTCATGGATGAATAGGTGATGCGCAGGTGCCGGTGAGAAACCGGGTGATCCATTGGCTCCACTATGTGGTGCGCGGTGGAGTGCAGCGCCGGCAGCATGTGGGCCAGTTTGTGGAAGTCCCCCAGGTCGTTCAGGGTTGGCCAGCGGCGTTTGTCTTCAAGGTCCCGCAGGAAGGGGGCACCGGTCATCGGAACAAAGATGGAGTTATTGCCCCCCAGATCGACATTCTTTTCCGGATTACGGGCGTGGTAGGTAATCTCTGACGGAATGGATGAAATCAGCTCGCGGATCATGCCACGGTCAAATTTAACCAGTTCGCCTTCAACGTGGGCGCCGGCGTCTTTCCATTGTTGCAGAGCGATCGGGTCGCGGAACATGACCCCCACTTCTTCAAGAATCCGCATGGATTCATGATCGATCCGCTTAATCTGGTCTTCGTCCAGGGGCTCTGTCAGGGGCAGGCCACGGCTCAGGCCCGGCAGCATGGTATCAACCGATCGGGTACGCAATTCGCGTAAAGACGTGCGGGCGCTGCCGCGACGGCGGCGGGGTTTTTCTGCAACAGACATGGGAGGCTCCGGTAATTCTTATACTGAGACGCTTGTATGATTTTTGTGATTGTGTACAAGGGCTCGTGTGAGTCGGACAGCAAAGCTGTGATGCAGAAAACTTTACAGAGCGGTTACCTACCCGTAAATTGAGTAATTTCTATAGTTGCTATGAGGATTTCTGGTGGCCAGTGTAATCAATATGGACATTGCTGCGTTGCGCAGTTTTGTTCTGGCGGAAAATCTGGGGTCGTTTTCGGCGGCGGCCAATGGTCTGCACTGTTCGCAGTCGGCGTTGTCATTGCGGATAAAAAAGCTGGAAGAACAGCTGGGCTGTGAGTTGTTCCACCGTAATTATCATACCCTGAAGCTGACAGCCAACGGTGCAATGCTGTTGCCTGAAGCGGTAAAGGTGCTGGCCGGTCATGATGCGATGATTCAGGTCGCTCAGAATAATGGCAGCATTGACACCATCCGGCTGGGGATTCCGGAAGATATGACGGCCGGTTTCTTTCATAACTTTCTCGCCAACCATGAAGAGTATGTGGATAAGATCGAACTGAGCATGCATCTGTGCCGGGATCTGGTGCAGATGCTGTGTGAAGGTGAACTGGATATTGCCCTGATCAATGCCATGCCGGATTATCAGGGCGGCGAGGCGATTGCGTCCCGGGAATTAAAGTGGGTCTGTGCTCCGGGGTTTGAATATCAGCCGGATCAGCCATTACCACTGGCATTACATCCGCAAGGCTGTATTTTCCGGGAGCATGTTTTTAAGACGCTTAACGCACTGGGCCGGGCGCACCGGGTGATGTTTTCTGCGCAAGGATCGATTAGCGTGCAGTCTGCCGTGAGTGCCGGCATGGGGTTGTCGGTGATGGCCGAGGGGATCATTCCTGATTCACTGGTCGAAGCACCTGAAGGCTGGCGTTTACCGGCGCTGGGGCAGGCAGATATCCGTATTTATCAGATGGGACACGGTTCGCCGTTTCTGGCAAATTTCATTGAGACCCTGCGTCGTGAACTGCCTAAGGTCATGTAAATAAAACTGATATGAAGGCTGATGAAAAAATTCAGGCAGAAACTGGCGATATCAGAAATCACTGCTATTGTTTTGTGTCGGCCTGGATTTCTGGCCTGAATTCTTGTCCTGAACTGATCGTCCGGATTCTCAGCCTGACATAACTGACAGCAATGTTAACAATGCAGGAGTGCGTATGAGTCTGGAAATCTGGTTAGCCTTTGTGATGGCCACGGTGGTGTTTTGTATTATTCCCGGTCCCACTGTGATTCTGGTTGTGGGGCAGGCAATTACCCATGGTAAGAAGTCGGTGATCCCGCTGGTAGCGGGGGTGCTGGCCGGTGACTTTACCGCGATGACGTTATCAGTGATTGGCCTGGGTGCCATTCTGGCAACGTCCGCCAGTTTGTTTCTGATTCTGAAATGGTTTGGCGTGGGGTATCTGATATATCTGGGGATAAAAACCTGGCGTCAGGCACCGCAGCGGTTTGCCGAAGCTGACTTCAGCGGGCCGGATACTGACAGTAAACAGGGGCGGAATATGTTCCGTTCAGCATTTCTGGTGACCGCTCTGAATCCGAAAGACATCATCTTTTTTGTGGCGTTTCTGCCACAGTTTATTGACCCGCAGACGGCGGTTTTCCCCCAATGGCTGATTCTGATGGCGACCTTGCTGTGTCTGGTGGGGCTGAATATCAGTGTTTACACTTACTTTGCCGGCACGGTGCGGCAGCATATTCAGAGTTATCAGGCGCGTAAACGGCTGAACCGGATAGGTGGCACTGCGCTGGTCAGTGCCGGGTTGATTACTGCAACCTTGCAACGCAGTTAGACGCTGCTTTCCGGGCAGGTAAGATCAGCCTGCAGATCGGCTGATCTTACTTGTCAGTTTTTTGTTCTGTGACTTCTTTCTGATCGGTCTCTTCTTTCTGATCAGTGCCGGCCTGTTCTGCGGCAGCGTCTTCCTTAATGTCCATTTTTCGAATGATGATAAACGAGATGCCTTTCAGGGAAACGTAATAGAAGGCCGCAAATGCAATTCGCAGGGTGGAGTCCACGTCACGGGATAGCAGCATTTCATTCAGGATGATCAGCGGAATCAGCCCGACAATCAGAATCAGCCAGCTAACCTTGGTGGATTTTTTCATTGTAAACATCTTTGCTCCATGTTCATTTGGCGGCGACCGCAGTGTTCTTGTTGCCCGCACTTAAACAGGTGCCGGTGCATATTTATGAAGCGGGATTCTGCCACAGTTAGCTTTCTTTTTCCTGTTCGCAGGTTTTTCAGAATCCACCCTTTAACGGGCCTGTCAGTGGCATTATCCGGCATGTATATGAGCTGACCGAAAACGACCTGAAAGTCCTGTCCTGGCTGGCCCCGGTTGACATTCTTATAGGGGCATGAGATTTTTGTTAAATGACTATTTAATTAAATGGTCATTTAAAATAAAAATTGCAGTTATTTCAGTTGTTTATCCCGTTTTATGGAAGGAAACTGACTTTTTGTCTGCGCAGTGAGTGTGCGAATCGGGGGCTGTTACTGCAAACAATAACAACAACCGCAAGGAGTGTTTATGAACACTTTACTGAGTGCAGGGATTATTTTTACCCTGCTCGCAATCGTGTTTTGTCTCTATCGCTGGGGTAATCTGAAGTGTGTCGGGGTGACGCCGGTAAAAACTTTTACCTTCATTGCCATTCTGTTTACATCGGGTCTGGACGTGGGGCTGATTATGTTCCCGCTGACCGAGTTTGCAGGCTATGCCGATACCGCCACCAGCCCGGAATATGCCTTCAGTAATCCGCTGGCGATTGAGTTTGCTTACTGGGGATTCCTGATCTGGGGTTTCTATTTCCTGACCAGTTTTTACTTCTGTGTGATTGAGCCACGGGTCGGATTTTTTGAAATCCCTGTGGTGAAATGGATCAATAATGTGGTCATCATCGGTACCTGTGCGTTTACGGCTTACCTGCTGCTGACGAACCTGCCCTGGTATCTGCCGCAGCTCAGTGAAGAAGGCAGCATTGTTGCCACCTTCTACGTGATCGTGTTTGCAGTGATTATGGCCGCGGTGTTCTCCAGCACAGATATTAAGTACGTACGTATTCTGAGTCTGGCGTCTACCTGGCTGTTCCTGGGGCTGATTGCCGTCATGTGGGTTCTGGCTGCAATGGGCCCGAATGAGATGCTGGATGCGGCGAACCTGATCGGTAACTACTTTGTGAATATTCACAACTTTGTGCTGCCGCTGAATGATTACCACGCCTTCTACCTGTTCTGGTGGTTTGCCTGGAGCATTATGATTGGCCAGTTTACCTCCCGTTTCGTGGGCGGTCTGCGTACCTGGCAGGTACTGGCTGCGCTGCTGATCTTCCCGTCAATTCCATTGGCGATCTGGTTCAGCGTACTGTACTTCTACCATAACAATGGTCTGGACAGCTCCGGTTTCGTGGGGATCTCCATGGTCGTCGTGGGTATTACATTTGTAATTAACTCGCTGGATTCCCTGATCCGTCTGTACACCGATAACCTGAACCTGACTACCTCGCGGGTGGGCCGGGCTAAATACATTATCGGTAACCTGGTGGCTCTGTGTGCACTGACCATGCTGTTCAAACTGAACTTCCTGGAAATTCAGTGGGTAGGTGCGCTGGTCATCGGTCTGTACTTCAGCTGCTTTGCGTATATTCTGCTGAAAAAACGCAAAGAAGTGGCAGCAATTCAGAGCTCTCCTGAAGGCCGTGAGCTGAACTTTGAGAAGATTGAATCGGTGCATTAAGGCCGGATAACCGGATCTGAAGCACAGATTCTGAATACCAACCGCGGCGTTCCGGAAGCAAACGGAGCCCCGCGGTTTTTTATTATCCGAAAGTTTTAATCACGGTCTGTCAGCTTGGCAATATTGGGGGAATACGGTAGGTTCTAGGGTCTTATAATAACAACCAGAGTGTTTTATGGGCCGTCAGGAGTCTGAGTCTTCGCCAGTTGGAAAGGCGTCTTTTTCCGTGCTTATTGTCGATGATGAGCCCGGTATCCGTGATTTTCTCGAACGCGCATTACGTAAAAAATATGCCGTGGTGGATGTTGCATCCGACAGCAGCAGTGCTGATACACTCCGTGAATCCCGCCTGTATGATTTGCTGATTGTGGACATTAATATGCCCGGGTTATCCGGGTTGGAATGGGTCAGCCAGTTTAATTCTGAATTGCCTTCAGAGGTGATTTTTATGACCGGATTTGCCGAGCTGGATAATGCGGTGGCAGCCGTCCGGATCGGAGCCAGCGATTTTATTCTTAAACCTTTTCGGCTTGAACAGATGACAGGGGCGGTGGAGCGTTGTTATCAGCGCCTTAAACTGTCACGTGAGAATCATGCACTGCAACACCGTCTGGCCCGGCAGAATGGCGATTCAGCTTTAATTGGCGACAGCCCGGCGATGCAATCTGTCAATACCCTGATCAGCCGGGTAGCAGCTACACCGGCATCCATTCTGGTGGAAGGGGAAACCGGCACCGGAAAAGAGCTGGTAGCGGGTGAACTTCACCGCCAGAGCGGGCGCAGCGGGGCATTTGTACCGGTGAATTGTGCGGCAGTCGCACCGGAGCTGGTGGAATCTGAACTGTTCGGCCATGTACCCGGTGCATTTACCGGTGCCGCACAGGCCCGGCAGGGGCTGTTTGATTACGCGGATGGCGGCACTTTGTTTTTGGATGAAATCAGTGAAATGCCGCTGGCGTTGCAGGGTAAGTTACTCCGGGTGCTGGAAGAGGGGACGTTAAGGCCGTTAGGCACTGAGCGTGAAAAGTCCGTGGATGTGCGGGTTGTCGCTGCCAGTAATAAGCCTTTGGAGGCGCTGGTTGAGCAGAAGCTGTTTCGGGCTGATTTATATTACCGGCTGAATATCCTGCCGATTCAGTTACCGCCGTTACGCGACCGGCCGGAAGATATCGGCTTACTGTCGTTGTTTTTCAGTCATCAGCTGGCGGAAGAATTAGGCCTGCCGGCGGTGATTTTGTCCCCGGAAGCGTTATTGCAACTTCAGGGATACCACTGGCCGGGGAATGTCCGGGAGTTACGTAATTTACTGGAGCGGGCTATTTTACTCGGCTGCCCGCCGGCTGAGCTGTTAAATATGGCTGGCGCAACAGAATCTGTGGGGTATCCGGTGAACTGGTCTCTGGAACAGGTACAGGTTCGGCATATCGAACAGGTATTGCACAGCTGTGACGGGAATAAATCCCGGGCTGCCAGACAGCTGGGGATTACCCGGAAAACCCTCGACCGTAAACGCCGTGACCTGTCGGTGCCTGAAGACAGCGACCATTCTGATGTTGATCTGATTCCTGGTTTATAAATGCTGAGCCATCTGAGAAGTATTCGTCAGCGGTTACTGGTTTTGGTGCTGTTGCCGCTGTTTCTGATGACTTGTGTATTGCTGGCGGTGTTTTATTTCTGGACCAGTGAAGTGGGATACCGGCATTTGCTGATGAAGGCGAGTACGGATCTGGCGGTGACGCAGGAAACTTTTAAAAATACTAAAGACCGTTATCTCACTCAGTTGGCATTGCTGACGCAAACTCAGCGCTTTCAGGATGCATGGCGAGCCCGGAGTGAACAGCAGTTAACGGATGTTATGGATGTAATGCGGGAGCAGGCCGGGCTGGATTATATTCAGCTGGTGACTCCTCGGGGCTGTGGATATTTTTCCGCGGTTTGTCCTGAGGACAGCAGCCCGTTATTCAGCCAGGCGGCCGAGGGGCTGCCGGTCAGCGGTATTGAAATCTTTACTCAGCAAGGGCTGCAGGCACTGTCGCCGGCGCTGGCTGCCCGGGCGGTGTTGCCGCTGACCGCAACAGAAAAAGCCCGGCCGGCGAACCGGACGACTGAAGACCGGGGGATGGTTGTGCATTTGGTTTATCCGCTGCGAGGTAAGAACGGCCGCACAGAAGCGTTACTCAGCGCCGGGTTGCTGATGAATGGCAATGCGGGCTTCGTCGACCGGATTAAAGAAACGGTCTACGGCAGTGGCTCACTGGCATTTGGCAGCGTCGGTACGGTCACCATTTTTCTGGATGATGTTCGCATCAGCACCAATGTTCCGGCATCACAGAATTCCGCTGTTCGGGCATTGGGTACCCGGGTGTCTGAGCAGGTCCGGCAAAAAGTACTGATTCAGGGGGAGCGCTGGCTGGACCGGGCTTTTGTGGTCAGTGACTGGTATATCTCCGGTTATCAGCCGATTGTGGATATCCGTGGCGAACGTGTGGGTATGTTGTACGCAGGGTTTCTGGAAGCGCCGTTTGAGCAGGAGTTTTATAGCTGGGTGTGGCAATTGGTGGTGATAACCGGAGCCGTGATGCTGATCTGTACCTGGTTAGCGGTGTGGGGGGCAAAAGGAATATACCGTCCGGTGGAAACCATGGTTGGGGTGATTGGGCGGATAAGGCTGGGACGCCGTGAACGTATAGAGCTGCCGCCATCAACCAGTTCTGACCTGATGACCCTGGGGCAGGAGTTTAATCTGATGTTTGATCAGGTTGAACAGCAGCATGATCATATCCGCCAGGCGGCAGAGCTGCTGGAAGTGAAGGTGGCGGAGCGGACGCTGGCGCTCAACGAACATATTAAGTTGCTACAGCGCACCCGGGAGCAGTTGGTGGCGAAAGGAAAGCTGGCAGCCATCGGTGAACTGACGGCAGGCATTGCCCATGAGATTAATAATCCGACGGCGGTGATTCTCGGTTATCTGGATTTGTTGGTCGTCGAGCTGGGAGAGGCCGGTGAGCAGGTAAAAGATGAAGTTCAGCTGATAGTGCAGCAGGTTGAGCGGATTCGCTGCATCATTAACGATCTGTTGCAGTTCTCCCGGCCGGGGGAGCATTTGCCGGTGCGGGTGGCCGTCGATGTGAATGAAATCGTGCAGGCGACCGAGTTGCTGGTTAAACATGATTTGGGGCAGAAGCAGATTCAGCTGAAGATGGATTTACGCGCCCGCCGCCGGATTGCCGGTAACCGCCAGCAGCTGCAACAGGTGCTGATCAACCTGATTGTGAATGCCACGGCAGCCGTCAGTGCTGATGGCCGTATAACGGTGCGAAGCCGTGACTGGCGCGACAGCGGTGTGCTGCTGAGCGTCAGTGATAATGGCTGCGGTATCGCCGCTGATTTACTGGGACGGATTTTTGATCCTTTCTTTAGCCGGACGGATGGGGGAACCGGGTTAGGATTATCCGTAACCTATTCTATTCTGCAGTCAATGAATGCGGAGATTAATGTGCGTTCCAGAGTTGGCTGCGGCACGGCATTCTTTATCTGGATACCGGTTTTTCAGGGGTAGTTCAGCCATTTTTTAGGCTGGGTTATTTTGATCCAGTGACTGCTTTTATCGGGTTGTTCTGACCCGCTCAAAAATTCTTACTATTTATAAGTTATTGATTTTAATTGATTAGTTAATCTGGCATGTCGTTTGCTCAATGGTTTTACGTCCACGCGCTCCGGGTGTATCCCGGGGTAAATATAAAAATAATGTTTGGAGTAAAGCTTATGTCGGAGTCTCATGATGGCCTGGCGTTCCTGAAGAAGGAGCGGATTGTTGCCAAATCCGGATTCAACCGCTGGCTGGTGCCGCCGGCGTCTATCGCGATTCATCTGTGTATCGGTTCAGTGTATGCCTGGAGTATTTTTAATCCCCCACTGGTGAAGCAGGTGGGTGTGGTGGCCAGCGCGGCGGATGACTGGACCCTCAGTTCTGTTGTATGGATTTTCTCAACCGCCATTGTCTTCCTTGGTCTGGCGGCGGCTATTGGCGGTAAGTGGCTGGAAGAGGTTGGCCCGCGCATGGTGGGTGTTCTGGCTGCATTTTGCTGGGGCGGTGGATTTTTAATCGGCAGCCTGGGGATTGCCTACCATCAGCTTTGGCTGGTGTATCTGGGCTACGGGGCGATCGGCGGCTGCGGTCTTGGGCTGGCGTATGTCTCGCCGGTGAGTACCCTGATTCGCTGGTTCCCAGACCGGCGGGGCATGGCAACCGGTATGGCCATTATGGGCTTTGGCGGCGGTGCCATGATCGGTGCGCCGCTGAAAACCTGGTTACTGAGCATTTTTTATCAGGCGCCGGAGTATCTGGGCAGTGTTGCCAATGTCGCCATGATCACTGAAAACGGCCGTCGCTTTGCCGAAGTGGCAGGTAACAGGGTGGAAGTCGTGGTGGCGAGTGCTGCGGATATGGCCAAGGTGCCAGTTCCGGGACCGGAAGGTGTGTATGTTGTGGGCACTGGCGATACCGGTGCAGCCAGTGTGTTTATCACGCTGGGGGTGGTGTATTTCATCATTATGATGATTGCTGCCTTCTCATACCGGGTGCCGGCAAAGGGCTGGCAGCCGGAAGGCTGGACGCTGCCAAGTGATGTTGAGTCTGAAAAGAAGATGATTTCAGATAACCATGTCCATATCGATCAGGCGATCAAAACCCCGCAGTTTTACCGCTTATGGATCATGCTGTGTCTGAATGTGACCGCCGGTATCGGTGTGATTGGTGTGGCGAAAACCATGATGACGGAGATTTTCGGCTCAACGTTACCGGGCATTGTGGATGCCGGATTTGCCGCCACCTATGTACTGATGATCAGTGTCTTTAATATGGTGGGGCGCTTCTTCTGGGCATCTATGTCCGATGTGATCGGCCGTAAGAACACTTATCACTGCTTCTTCCTGCTGGGGATGTTGCTGTATGTGTCGATTCCGTTTGTGGCCACTCAGGTGAGTGTGGCACCTTCAGTGATGTGGCTGGTGCTGTTCTACGGTGCCACTATGATTATCTTCACTATGTATGGCGGTGGCTTTGCAACCATTCCGGCGTATCTGGCGGATGTATTCGGTACCCTGCACGTAGGTGGCATTCACGGCCGCTTGCTGACCGCCTGGAGCACTGCCGGGGTGCTGGGACCTTTTGCGATTACTTACTTACGGCAGCAGTCTGTGGATAATGCCATCAGTGATCTGGCGGCGAGAGTGGATCCGAGCGTTTTTATTCAGACATTCGGGGCAGGGGTTGATCAGCTGCAGGCGCTGGTTGACGCTAACACAGTAATCATTGCGAAGCTGATGGCAGTTGCACCGCCGGGCACGGTTGATCCGACATCCAGCCTGTATAACTCAACCATGTATGCGATGGCCGGTTTGCTGGTGGTAGCCTTTATTGCCAATAAGGGACTGAAGCATGTGGAAGAGAAGCATCACCTGGAAAATACCCATCCGGAGCTGAGCGAGGCGAAGTAACAGGAGGAATGATCCCCGGCGGACATACCGCCGGGGAGACCGGATCAGCTCTTAACCGCCGCCGCTTCTTTCATGGCGTCTTCGCCTTTCTTCCACAGGTTGCCCTGCCACAGTTCTTCCAGACCGGTTTCGCCGGACGCACCCTTGGTGGTCAGGTAGTCGTAATAAGATGTTGGCTTGTGGCCGGTCAGGTTGTAGAAGTCCGGGCTGCAACGGCAGTAGAAGCCGTTGACCAGATATTCAAAGAACTCCGCACGGGTTGCACCAAAGTCCGCTTCGAAGCTTTCCATGGTCTGTGGACGGTATTCAATGTCTTTATCCATCGCACGGCCCAGATCGGCGGCGATTTCTGCCATGGTCTGAGGCTGAGGACCGGTGATGTCGTAGAACTTGTTCGCGTGGTGCTCAGGGCCTTCGCTCAGTACAACGGCTGCCGCTTCGGCAATGTCGCGGGTGGCAACAAATGAGTTGCGGGCTTTACCCAGCGGGTTAGTGAACCAGCCTTCCTGCGCGATGTTGTCGCAGTCAGTTTTCAGCAGGTGATTCATGAAGAAGTTGTTACGCAACACGGTCACATTCAGGCCTGCTTCGATCAGGGCTTTTTCACCCCACCAGTAGTGTTGCAGCATCAGCGGGATAGACGCGCCTTCACGGGAAGAGTGCTGATCCGCTTCGTAAGATGCGGTGTTGGTATCAGCCCCCATGCAGCTGACGCGAACAACGTGTTTAACGCTGTCGGTACGGTTGCCCAGTTCTTTACAGAAATTCAGGTGGCCTTCCAGCATCGGGTCCAGTGAGGCTGAGTAAATGGCGCTTACGCCTTCCAGAGCGGCGTCCCAGGTAGCGGCATCGTTCAGATCAAAGAAAACGGTTTCATCAGCGCCAGCGGCTTTCAGGTCAGCAACTTTTGATTCGCTGTGATAGCAGGCGCGGACAGTGAATTTACCTGCCTGAGACAGGCGGGCAACCAGTTCTTTGCCGATACGGCCAGTGGCAGAAGTAACCAGAACAACAGGCTTGGTCATGGAATGTATCTCCGGGTGTAAGTGTGAAATGAGTGTGTGCGGTATGGGTTCGTCAGCAGGTATTTAATCTGCCCTGAACCTGAAGTGTGCATGTACCCTATGGAGCCATGATCTTCAGGGATTGGTCTTTGGTGTAGGGCCAGTTTGTCTGCTGTCGTAGAGCCTGTCGCACAAAGGCATATCCGGCCGGTTACGGGGCAGTTTTACGGCTGTTTTTAAGGTTTTGGTGAGTGAGAAGCGGGGATTTAATGTGACTCCTCAAATTGTTGGTCTACATTATGGATAGAAGTACCGGTACTTTGCCGGTGCGGGTTATCCGGGAAGGACTCCATGAGTAGCCAGAGTTTGTTAGATGAATTAAGCAGTGCGTTAAGCGAAGCTTGTCAGTATTTTCAGGGAAAAGACGTGCTTGAGTCCGCTGAAACGGGTGATGAGAGTGTCCCTGATATTACCGCTGAAGATATTCTTAACCTTCGGCAGGCACTCCACCTTTCACAATTAGAATTTGCCGCCCTGTTACACACCACCGTCACTATCCTGGAATCATGGGAGCAGGATTTAATCCGGCCCAATGAACAGGCGGTGACGCTGATGCGTTTAATTAAGGATCATCCGGATACAGTGGCGTATATCGCCGAACAGGGGTAACCGGGGTTCAGTACTGACTGAATAAGGCCGCTGTTCTTTCTGCCGGCATGGTTGTCAGCCGGACAGGCGCCTGTTTCTTTTACAAAATCCTATTGCAGATACTTGAGTCGCCAGCCCGTGACGGATAGATTATGCGTTTATCTTAACGTTACGGTTTACGGGGCGACAGTATGGAAAATGGTACGGCACAGGATGTTAGCGGAGTGTCTCAGGATGCAAAGAACATGGCATTACTGTCATGGATTGGCACCTTCTTTCTGGGATTCATTCCCGGTTTAATTCTGTATCTTATTAAAACGGATGATGCCTATGTACAGGATCAGTCTAAGGAATCTCTGAACTGGTCAATCACCGCGATGATTGCTTACTTTGTCGCTTTTCTGCTCAGCTTCATCGTGATCGGTGTTTTCCTGATTCCGCTGATTGGGCTGTGCCATCTGATCTTCTGCATCATGGGGGCTGTCGCGTCTTCCAAAGGCCGTCCATTCCGGGTGCCGTTTGCGATTCGGCTGATTAAATAAGTATTCAGCTTACTGGCAGACAGCCTTGCAGGAGTCTGTCTGCCCATATGACCGACGGTCATTTTGCAGCAAGAATACCTTCAATTTCTTCGATAAAGCCTTTCAGCATATCCAGGCAGGTGCCGGCATCGTCTTCTGTCATATCATTGCCTTCACGCAGCACGTAGCGGGCATCATCCAGATCCGTCCGGTGTGAAAAGTAGAATGTCTCTTTCCAGAACTTTGCCACAACGGCTTCCTCTGTTTTCAGATGCTCACAGGCAACGGCTGCATCGTTAACAGCCGGCAGGGCAGCCAGTGCTTTGTGTTTATACACTTTCACAACCACACCTTCCGGCCAGTGCTGCAGGCGTACATCCAGATCGCATTTAATGTCGGCGTTTTCCTTCCTGATATACACCTTCTTCACTTCGAACGAACCGCGCCATTCGGTGAACATGTCGCCGCTGAAAATCTGGGTTTCAATGTGGTTAAAGTAATTTTCGATTTGCTGGGTAACAAGGTTGATATCGGCAGACACAGAAGGGCGCTCCACAGGTTAAATAACTGGCAAGGTTACCGGTTCACGGGGAGCAGTTCGACTGATTAATACTTATCGGATGATTAGTGCTGCTTAGAAAAGACAGGGTTATGAGTTGGATTTGTTATGCAGTCAGCCCCTTGATTAGGAGGTTGAATTGTTAGGCTGCACAATCGTTGATATGAACAGCAAAGATTATCTGGATGGATATCACTCAGCGCTGACATCAGAATCAAGATTTTTATGTTTTTAGTCACGAGGAATAAGGCGTATCACAATGGTATCTCAAAATGGTTGATATCGGGATAGATGCCACAGACAGGAGTTATTATATTAGCGAGTAAAAATATAATTATGAACAAGGATAAAATATGGTCTTGCTGTCAGGGTTGAAGGTTCGGTCGACGCTGTTGCTGGGGTTCGGAATTTTAATTGTTATTTCGATTGTCAGTTCCATTGCGGTATATGTTCAGCTGGGTAATACCCTTAAAGCTCAGGAATCATTACTGAATGTCAGGGCGCCAACAGTGGAGTCCGGAATCAAACTGTCCGGAGCCATTAATCAGACGTTATCCGGGTTACGGGGATATCTGATTTTAGGCTCTGATCCCACGAAAGCGGACCTGTTTAAAAATGAACGGGCTGCCGGCTGGGAGATACTGGATGCGTCGCTACAGGAGCTGGACGTTTTTTCACAGAACTGGACTGTGCCGGATAACATTGAAAAGCTTGACCGGATGAAAGTGCTTGTAGATGAGTTCCGGATTGCCCAGCAGGAAATTGAAGATATCGCCCATACCGGTGCGAATATTCCCTCCTATGACATTCTGCTGACACAGGCCGCGCCAACAGCGGCTAAAACCATTGAAGTGCTGACAGCGCTTATTGAAGATGAAATGAATGCCTTTGCGGGCCTTGAGCGTAAACGCCTGTTAAAGAGTTTTGCAGACAGCCGGGCCTCTTTTGCGCTGAGTCTGGCGAATATCCGGGCGTATCTGTTATCCGGCGATGAAAAATTCAAAGCCAACTTTGAGACCCTCTGGGATAAAAACAGCCAGCAGGTTAAAGCCCTGGAAGGGCGTACCGATTTCTTCACTTCAAAACAGCTGACCCTGTGGAAAGAATATAATTCGCTGCGTGATGCGTTTTACCCGTATGTGACGGAAATGTTTGCTTCACGCAGTAACCCTGACTGGAACAAAGCCAATGCATGGTTAGGCACGAAGGCAGCGCCTAAAGCGAAAGAGATTCAGCAAATACTGGTGGATATGCGCGCCTCACAGAAGAAACTCTATGAGACTGATCTGGCGGTATTATCGGATGCCGTCAACTTCTTACACCGTGTACTGATCGGCAGCTTACTGTTAACCGTCGTATTAGGCGCAAGCCTTGCGTTTATCATCAGCAGAGCCGTAACCAAACCGTTAGGCGGTGAACCAAAAGACATGGCGGAGCTGGCTGACCGGATCTCGAAAGGAGATTTAACCACAGAGTTTGGGCCAGGCCATAAAGCGCAGGGGCTTAATCTCTCCATGATTAGAATGAATGATAATCTGAAGAATCTGGTCGGGAACATTCATGACTTGTCCGGTGCGATTGCTCAGTCCAGCCAGGCGACGACAAGCATTGCAGAACAGACGAACGACAATGTTCAGTCCCAGTACCAGCAAACAGAACTGGTGGCTACTGCCGTTGAAGAAATGACCCTCACGGTTAATGAGGTGGCACAGAACGCCGCCGGTTGTGCGCAGATTACGGATGATTCCGAAGCGATCACGCAGAAAGGTCAGCGGAATGTGGAACAAACCATCGTGACCATTGAAAAGCTCTGTGCAGAAATTACCCGGGCGTCAGAATCGATTACTGCGGTGCAGGAACAGAGCCAGGCGATTAACTCGATATCTGAAGTCATCGGTGGCATTGCCGACCAGACAAACCTGTTGGCGCTCAATGCTGCCATCGAAGCTGCACGGGCAGGAGAGCAGGGCCGGGGCTTTGCTGTCGTTGCTGATGAGGTACGTTCACTGGCTTCAAAAACACAGGACTCGATTACCAGCATTAACGACATCATTACTTCATTACAACAGGGGGCAGATAAGGCCGTTGACGTGATGGGGCTGAGTCAGAATATTGCGATAGAAACCAGCGAACAGGCACGGGTCTCCGGCGAATCATTGCTGCAGATTTCTGAATCGGTTAAACAGATTCAGGACATGACCAGCCAGATTGCGGTGGCATCGGAAGAGCAGGCCAGTGTGACAGAAGATATCAGCCAGAATATTCAGACAATCAGTGATATCTCCCGGGAAACCTCCACCCATGCGAATGACACCGTGGAAGCCGGCCATGATATGACCGCTAAACTGGAACAGCTAAAGAGTGTAGTGGCGACGTTTAAGGTGTCCTGATTCGAACAGGAAATAGCCATAAAGGTTTGAGTGTTTAGTTACAAAATACCAATGCCGGCAGCTTCAGAGCTGACGGGCATTGGTACTCTCCATTATTTAATCCGTTTGAAGCAATTGTTGCCGTGGGTAGCCACGTGGGCAGAACAATCTGTTGTATTGCTATGGCGCTGTAATGACCGACTGCTTTTTGATGTGACTCAAACTGAGTAACGAAATATAACAATTTATACATTTTGTGCTTGAGTCGCACATCGACGACAGATAGATTAAGCGATTACCTACCTTTACCAGATCACACTGAACAGTGATCAAGCAGTTGGTCAAAGACGACCCGTGGACCGGTGGCTTACGCCACCATATGTAATGGATTAAGAATGGAAGCGTTGCTGTTACCGCTATTGATACTAGTGGTGCTGTTTGTGGTTGCTGGTGTTCTGCAAAATCTGAAAAAGTCACAGACGTCTTCAACAGAAGATGTGCCTACACTCGCCTACCGAAAGAAAGGCCCGTTGTTTACCCCCGCAGAACGCTCCTTCTACGGCGTACTGCAACAGGCTGTGGATAAAGAGCTGTATCAGGGCTTATATAAGAGCTTATATAAGTGCGTTGGGCAAAGTGCGGTCGCCGACATCCTGGAACCCCAACCCAGCCGCAACCGTAGTCAGTGGCAAAAAGCTTTTAATTCCATCTCCGCTAAACATTTCGGCTTTGTTGTCTGCAAAGCAGACGACCTGACACCGGCTGCCGTTAGCGAATGGGATGATAAATCTCATAATCAGAAACACCGGCAAAAACGTGATGAGCTGATTAAGAACATCTGTAAGCAGGCAGAACTGCCAATGCTGCAAACCCGCCTAATGAGTGCGTAAGGTTGAGGTGGTGAGGATGATGTTGGTTAAGGAGTAAGAGCTAGTAAACATGGCTAAGTTAAAACGTGAAAAGTATAGATTTGACTAGTTTTACTCATATTTTAATAAAATTGCATATTAGATATGTTGAATGCATTGTATATATTTTTAAAGGTGTTTGATGAAATTTGAAATATCATCTTATTTGCGTGATGCAATAAAAAATGATCAGTTAGTTATCTTTATTGGAGCAGGATTGTCGGTCAGTAATGATATGCCTGATTGGCATAGTCTAGTTAAAGGTTTATTAGAGAATGAAGGTGAATATATTGAGAAATCAAGTGCATATCTAAATGCTCTGGAAGATAGTATCTTAGAGCCATTAGAAGTTCTTGATAAAATAGAAAAAGATAAAAAGAAAATATATGACTATTTTGAGAAAAGGCTGAAGAAGACAGTTGATAGTGAGGTTCATAAAAAACTATCTACTATCACTGGTAAGTTTGTAACAACAAACTTTGATACATTAATAGAAGATAATTCAAGTATTGATACAATAGTTACTCATGATAGTGATTTTAATCTTTCAAAAATTGATAATTATGATAGCTATATAGTAAAGATTCACGGAGATATTTCTAGAGTAGATAAGTGTATTATTTTTAGTAGTCAATACGAAGAACTTTATTCTGAAGAAAAGCTTGCATCATTCCAACTTAAAAAAATATTTTCATCATTTAATGTTTTATTTTTAGGTTTCTCTATGAGAGATCCATATGTTAAAGATTTATTTGAGCATGTGTCAGGGCTATATGATGGTTTTGGTAAAAAACATTTTGCTGTTTTTGACAGGAATGTAGAGTTGAATGGTATAGATGTCATAGATATCTCTAGTTACGAAAATATTAGTAATTTTGTGAACTACATATATTCTATTAAGAAAGAAGGTGTTGAAAAAGATATTGACACATTAGAGAAACAAGATGGAGTTGTAAATGTCAGGGAAGTTGATAGTGGAGATATACCTCCTGAAGTTGAGCGCTGGGTGGGTCGAGAAAAAGAATTACTAGCACTAAATAATGACTCATTCAAAGTGGTCGCTATTACCGGTTTTGGTGGGGAAGGTAAGTCAGCATTAGCATCTCACTATTTAAACGAATTAAGTAAGGTTGGTGAATGCGAAATATTAGAGTGGAGAGATTTTAAGGAGGAGGATCATAGGTTTCAGAGTAAAATATGCTCAATGATTTCATCAGTTTGTAATGATATTGTGCCGGAAGACGTTGCTGGATTAAATGATGATGAATTAATTAGTATGTTTTTCTTAAAGTTAGGAGATAAAAAAGCTGTATTTGTTCTTGATAATGTGGATAGCTATATTGATCTGGAAACATTTATACCAGTTAATGGGATAGGTAAATTGTTTAATATGGCTATGGATGTTGAGCATAATGCCAAATTTATTTTTACTTGTAGACCATTTATAACTTATGCGGGAGCAGAGTTCTTCCAGCTTTCGTTACTTGGGCTTAGAGAAACAAGCACTTTAGAGCTTTTTAGAAAAAGTAGTACTCAAATTCCTAGTAATAAGATTGATGCTGTTGCTAGAAAGTCACATAAATTAACTAATGGACATGCATTATGGTTAAATTTAATTGTTGCTCAAGCAAGAAGAGGAGAAAATGTTGTTAATGACTTCTTAAATAGTATCTCTTCAGGCTCTTCTATAGCGCATAATGATTCCTCTTTATTATCTGAACATGTACTTGGTAGTATTTGGGGGACATTGAATACCAATCATAAACTTGTGTTAAGAACTTTAGCTGAATCAGTTAGAGCTGAAACAGTAGAGGATTATGCTGAAATACTGAGTTCAGAACTAACATTTAATAAGTTTGGAAGAGTTTTAAATTCATTGAAAAATATGAACCTTCTTATAAATAAAAGAGATACTGATTATATTGAGCTGCACCCTCTAGTTAAAGAGTTTATTAGGAAAAATTATCAGACTTCAGATAGAAGCAGATATATATCAATGCTGATTAAATATTATGATAAATATGTTCTAGTTTTGAAAAAAGTGTTGAGTCATAAGTTAAGCTTTGATGAGTTTGTAAATTTTACAAATAAAGCAGAGTTGTCTATCAATGCAGGTGATTTTCAAAATGCTATATCAACTTTATCTGAAATTCATTCTTCAATGAGTTCTGCAGGTTATATAGAAGAATTTCTTAGAGTTTCAAAATTATTGTTCAATAGCGTAACTTGGACGAAGAAAAGTATTTCTAAGTACAGTTCTTTTGAATCACTACTTTCGGATACGGTTAAGTCAGCAGTAGAGAGAGATGAGAACCGCTTTGCAGATAGTTTAATAAATAAGTTTGAGAGTTTGATTGAAAATAAGGAAGCAGCATATATAAGGCTTTGTTCTATTAAGGTTTATGCAAGTTGGTTTAGAGGTGATTATAAAAAAGCCATAGAGCTAGCTGATGAAGCACTTTATATGTTGAACAGGGGAGGGCAAGATGATAGTTATTCACTAGCTCATAATCAGCATTTAGCTTATCGAGATAGAGGGGATAGTGAAGGGATTAATAAGGCATTGGATTACTTTGTTGGTATAAATGATTTGGATGATCTTGTTAAAAAAGAAAATTTTAATACTCATGGTGATGGCACTCTATTTGGTAATGTAGGCCGTTGTTTTGCTTTAAAAAATGAATATGATAATGCTCTTGTTTGTTATTATAAGTCTTTTCATTATATTTTTGGAGGAGATGGAGGAGGGGACAGACTTATTAATATTGGATATGCCTCATTATGGATCTCTGAAGTTTTGTTTGAAAAAAACATGAAAGAATCTGCTTTGTATTTTAATAAGTATGCCATGGAAGTTTTGCGTAGTTCCTCACCTGTATTAGCAAATAGAAATTTATTACAATGGCCGGGCTGCAAGGATGACTCAACTTATAACTCTATAATGTCTCAAGAGCTCTGGCGAGTTGAGAAATACTGTCTAGATTGGATTTATAAAGAGGTTGGTTTGAAATGATTATTAGTTGTTGTTGAATTTGGTGTATATATTATGTGTTTGTTGAATTAGGAGGCATAAAATTTATTTCTTGTTTTTGAATGTAAAGGTATTAGGTATGATATTCACTCGCTAAACTTATTTAGGGTAAATTAAAAATGTCTCTGTTATTCAAAGAAATCGATTGCCAGCCATCACCACTGGGTAACATCTCCCTGCGTCGCCGGCGTTTGCCTGCGTTCAGTGACAGAGACATTTATGAAGTGAAGCTCGGCGATGAGTTTTTAATGTCCAGCATGTTTGTTGAGGCAGAAGAAGCGCTGTCTGATCTGGGCCTTGCTGCTGTTCAGGGGGATGACCTTTCTGTGGTCGTCGGTGGTCTGGGCTTGGGCTATACCGCTGTGGCTGCGTTAAAGGATGAGCGCATCTCTGAGCAGTTGGTTGTGGATGCACTGGATACGGTAATCGGCTGGCATCAGGATGAACTGGTGCCGCTGGGCAAGATTTTAAATGCCGATACCCGTAACCGTTATGTACACGGCAGCTTCTTCGACTTGGCCACTGACCCTGAAAACGGCTTCGACCCACAAAACCCGGGCCGGAAGTTCGATGCTATTCTGTTGGATATCGACCACTCCCCAACAGAATACCTGAACGCATCCAACGCCAGCTTCTATACCACCGAAAACCTGTCACTTATGGCCGAACAGCTAAAGCCAAAAGGTGTGTTCGCCATGTGGTCTCAAAACCTCCCTGAAGAAAGTTTCGTTACTCTACTGAAAACTGTATTCGACAGCGTCGAATCCCACATCGTACCTTTCTACAACCCGTTCCTTGGCTGCGAATCGACAAACTCGGTTTATGTTTGCGTGAAGGGATAAATACTAATTATCCGAAAACTTCAGAGCTGCTTACAAATCGCTTTAATTCGAGACAACCTCAATGAATTGGCTAACGACGTTTACAGAGTTTTTTGGTGCAGATAGCTGGCAGGTACTGGCGCTTGCCTGTGTAATTGGCTTTCTTACGTTTGCCAGCTCTTTTGTTAAGTTAGTCTGGAGCGCTAAAGGTCAGAGAATTACCCATTTAAAAAGCATATTGGAAGTAGAAACTCTTTCACCAGAGGTGAAGTTTGTTCTAGTTGAAGACTTTAACAGATCGCTTTTCTTACAAGCTACGGGCATTGCTGGTGATAAATATATGCGTGAAAAATACCGGGAGCTTTTAGAAAAAAGTGAAGGGGATCTTACAATTAATCAGCTTCGCCGAGCGAGTCGGTTTTTAGAGTTTGAAGATAAAGTGATAGTGGCCAATAAAGATAGATCAAGACGTATGGGGTACATGTTTGACAAGTGGTATCCGCTGATTTTGCTGTGTGGAGCGATAGCTCAGTTATTGACGATTATCTTTATTGATTCCACTGAAGTGTCTTTATTTGTTCAGTGGGGATTAGTTTGTATATCTCTTGTGATGGCGATATTCCTTAGACGTCAGGCTGTAAATTACGAAGTTGCTCTTATGATTGAAGAGTTTCAAAGTAACCTGCAATGATTGAGTTTGGCACCAAGTTCCCCCTTCTGCGCAGCCGAGCATTACAGGCCTTGAATGATCAGTGGCGCAAACTGTTTGAGAGCGCGTAGCGGTCGAGTTTTTGCGACGCCATTCAAGGGCGAAACGCGCAGGGTATCCGGCGTAGCCGGACAAGCAGTGGGGCCGGTTTTAGATTCTTAAGACTTTTGTGCGGTTACAAAAGTCTTGAGTCGCGTTAGCGAAAAAGACCATCCCAAGCAACGAATCAGCACCAAAATCAAAAAACATACAGAACTCTCAGCCCAAACACCCTCAAAGAAAAAATGGCGTCAGCAATAAAAAAAGAACCAAAAAAAATCCCGGCTCACAGGCCGGGATTTTTATCAGACAAAGAAAATGGAGGGCTGATTACAGCGCCTCAATCTTCCCATATTGCTCAGTCAGCTGAGTCAAAGAAGCCTTAAACTCCCCTAGCTTCTCACGCTCTTTAGCAACCACCGCTTCCGGCGCATTAGCCACGAACTTCTCGTTGTTCAGCTTACCTTCCAGACGGCCGGCTTCCTTCTGCAGTTTGTCCATTTCTTTCTTCAGACGGGCCAGCTCAGCATCTTTGTCGATCAGGCCGGCCATCGGTACCAGTACCTGCATGTCGCCAACCAGCTGTACGGCAGACATGGGTGCTTCGTCGCCCGGGTTCAGCCAGGTGATGGAGCCCAGGGATGCCAGCTTGGACAGGAATGCCTGATTGTCTTCCAGAAGTGCTTTGTCAGCGTCGCTGCCGTTGTTGAACAGTACGTCCAGATCTTTACCCGGGGAGATACCCATCTCACCGCGGATGTTACGGATACCGGTGATAACACCTTTCAGCCATTCGATGTTGGCTTCAGCTTCGGTATCCAGCTTGGCGTCGTCGCCACGCGGGTACGGTTGCAGCATGATGGTGTCACCGTCGGTGCCGGCTTCAGCCTTAATGGACTGCCAGATTTCTTCGGTGATGTACGGCATGATCGGGTGGGCCAGACGCAGGATCTGTTCCAGTACCTGTACCAGTGTCTGACGGGTGCCACGCTTGGCTTCAGCGGAGGCGTTGTCGTCCCACAGTACCGGCTTGGACAGTTCCAGATACCAGCTGCAGTATTCATTCCAGATGAAGTCGTACAGCGACTGGGAAGCCATGTCGAAACGGTATTCGTCCATGTGCTTTTGCACTTCGGTTTCTACGCGCTGCAGCTGGCTGATGATCCAGCGGTCTGCGAGAGACAGTTCAACTTCAGCACCAGACTCTCCAGTAGTGCTTTGTCCACAATCTTCGCCTTCGGTGTTCATCTGAACGTAACGGGCGGCGTTCCAGATTTTGTTACAGAAGTTACGGTAACCTTCCAGGCGCTTCATGTCCCAGTTGATGTCACGGCCGGTGGAGGCCAGTGCAGCCAGGGTGAAACGCAGGGCGTCGGTACCGTGAGCAGAGATACCTTCCGGGAACTGCTTTTCAGTACGCTTGCCGATTTTCTCAGCCTGCTGTGGCTGCATCATGTTGCCGGTACGCTTTTCCAGCAGGGTTGGCAGGTCGATGCCGTCGATCATGTCCAGAGGGTCGAGTACGTTACCTTTGGACTTGGACATTTTGTCGCCGTTTTCGTCACGAATCAGACCGGTGACGTAGACGGTTTTGAAGGGTACCTGTGGCTTGCCGTCTTCATCTTTCATGAAGTGCATGGTCATCATGATCATCCGGGCAACCCAGAAGAAGATGATGTCGAAGCCTGTAACCAGTACGTCAGTCGGGTGGAAGGTCTGCAAACGCTGGGTGTTTTCAGGCCAGCCCAGGGTACCGAAGGTCCACAGGCCGGAGCTGAACCAGGTGTCCAGTACGTCGTTGTCCTGGGTCAGTTCAACACTGTCATCCAGGTTGTATTTTTCCCGGGCAGCGGCGGCACTGTTAGCTACGTATACTTTACCTTCAGCGTCGTAGAAGGCCGGGATTCGGTGGCCCCACCACAGTTGACGGGAGATACACCAGTCCTGAATGTCGCGCATCCAGGCGTAGTACATGTTTTCGTATTGCTTAGGGACGAACTGGATGTCGCCGTTTTCAACCGCTTCAACCGCTGGCTTGGCCAGGGTCTTGGCATCGGCGAACCACTGGTCGGTCAGCATCGGTTCGATAACCACGCCGCCACGGTCGCCGTAGGGGATGGTCATGTCATTTTCTTCGATTTTAACCAGCTGGCCGGCCGCTTCGAAATCAGCAACGATTTCACGGCGGGCAGCAAAACGTTCCATGCCGCGGTATTTTTCCGGAATGAAGGTGTCCATTTCGGTGTTCGGGGTGCCGTCGGTGTTGAAGCATTCGGCTTCATCACGGATGTCTGCGTTCAGGGTGAGGATGTTCACCATAGGCAGGCTGCAGCGTTTGCCGACTTCGTTATCGTTGAAGTCGTGGGCCGGGGTGATTTTCACACAGCCGGTGCCTTTTTCCATGTCGGCGTGTTCGTCGGCAACGATCGGAATACGGCGGCCAACCAGTGGCAGCACGATTTCTTTGCCGATCAGGGCCTTATAGCGGTCGTCTTCCGGGTTAACGGCAACACCGGTATCACCCAGCATGGTTTCCGGACGGGTGGTTGCTACCACCAGGAAGTCGTCGCCGTCAGCGGTTTTTGCACCGTCGGCCAGCGGGTAACGCAGGTACCACATCTTGCCTTTAACGTCGCGGTTTTCTACTTCCAGGTCGGAGATAGCGGTGTGCAGTTTCGGGTCCCAGTTAACCAGGCGCTTGCCACGGTAGATCAGGCCTTCGTCATACAGGCGGATGAAGACTTCCTGTACGGCGTTGTAGAAACCGTCGTCCATGGTGAAGCGTTCGCTCGGCCAGTCAACGGAGTTACCTAAACGGCGCATCTGGCCGGTAATGGTACCGCCGGATTCTTCTTTCCATTCCCAGATCTTGTTAATGAAGTTTTCACGGCCAAGATCGTGGCGGGTTTTCTGTTCTTCTGCGGCCAGTTTACGTTCAACAACCATCTGGGTTGCAATGCCGGCGTGGTCGGTGCCCACTTGCCACAGGGTGTTCTTGCCCTGCATGCGCTGGTAGCGGGTGAGGGCGTCCATGATGGTGTGCTGGAAAGCGTGACCCATGTGCAGGCTGCCGGTGACGTTCGGCGGCGGAATCATGATGCAGTATGAATCGCCTTCGCCGGAGGGGGCGAAGTAGCCGTTGTCTTCCCAGGTTTTATACCAGGATTTTTCGATCTCGTGGGGCTGGTAGGTCTTATCCATTATGCTCGTCCAAAACGCAGATATTCACTGTCGCCGGTTGCAACCCGGAGGCGGGCATGCAGCTAAACGCGGCGGTGGTGATAAATTGGCAAAAAATTGGTGTCGATTATACCGGCAGACGGGGCCAGAAAACATAGAGCAGGCCACAAATATAGGATGAATTCGCTTCAGTTAGCAGTATGGCGGGTAAAGAGTGTGGGAAAGCGCGGCGACGGCGTGTACTGCTGAGTATTCCGGCTCAGGATTTTGGCCGCATGTCGTGCATTTTTATTTCAATGCCGGCGTCTTTATAGGTGGCGTAGTTTTTACGGGTGGCGGTGAGAACGTCATCCTGCTGGACGACGATTTCCAGTATGCGTTCGAATTTCAGCGTGGCTTCGGATGCATCCAGATGCAGGTTGATGTAGACGTCCCGGTGTTCCGGCAGGGTGTCGCCCCAGCCAATCTGAACCGGTGCGGGGGTGTCGGCCCCGGAGCTGGCATTGCTGATAATGCCATGGGGTATAAAGGCTTCCGGGCGGTAGTCCCAGAGGAGCTGATCGAGCCGGTCGGCTTCCTGTTCGCTGGCCACTGAGATGAATACCTGACGGCCCCGCCCCAGCACTTTATCTGCCAGCCGGCAGAGGAAGGTGTAGCGGCTGTCGTTACTGGTATCGGTGAGGACGTAAAAGTCGGCCTGGCTCAATGGTTTGTCTCAGGAAGGTGAATAGGTCAGTGCTGTTGTGTGCAGCTAATGTAAGAAGAAACGGCGGTTATTTCAACCGCCGTTTGTGTGTTCAGACGTTAACGCTGAGGGAAATCAGTGGTCGTGACCGCAGCCTTCCTGTTCTTCTTCGCCTTCATCAACCTGATTCAGCAGGTGTTGGCACAGCAGCGGTACGCAGCGTCCTGTAGAGCCTTTGGCTTTACCGTTGCTGTTCCAGGCGACACCGGCGATGTCCAGGTGTGCCCAGGCGAATTTTTCGGTGAAACGTGCCAGGAAGCAGGCGGCAGTAATTGTACCGGCAGCAGGCCCGCCGATGTTGGCGATGTCTGCGAAGTTGCTGTCCAGCTGTTCCTGATATTCTTCACCCATCGGCAGACGCCATGCACGGTCAGCAGCGAAGTCACCGGCAGCCAGCAGGCTGTCGGCCAGGTCGTCGTTGTTACTCAGCAGGCCTGTGGTGTGGTGGCCCAGTGCGACGATGCAGGCGCCGGTCAGGGTTGCCACATCGACAACGGTTGCCGGTTCAAAGCGCTCGGCGTAGGTCAGTGCGTCACAGAGTACCAGGCGGCCTTCGGCATCGGTGTTGAGGATTTCAACGGTCTGGCCGGACATAGTGGTGACAATGTCACCGGGCTTGGTTGCCTTGCTGGATGGCATGTTTTCAGCGCTGGCAACGATGGCAACGACGTTGATTGGCAGGGCCATTTCAGTCAGGGATTCCATTGCGCCGATTACGCTGGCGGCACCGCACATGTCGAATTTCATTTCGTCCATCTTGGCGCCTGGCTTCAGGCTGATACCGCCAGTATCAAAGGTAATGCCCTTACCGACCAGTACGTGTGGCTTGTCGCCTTCTTCGCCGCCTTTATATTCCATGATGATCAGCTTGGATGGCTGAATGGAGCCTTCACCGACAGACAGCAGGGAGAACATGCCCAGTTCTGCCATCTGGTCTTCTTCCAGTACGGTGGTGGTCAGCTTGTCGCATTCCGCATCCAGTGCCATGGCGATTTCAGACAGGTATGTCGGGGTACAGATGTTACCCGGCAGGTTACCCAGTTCACGGGCGGTGGTGACACCGTTGGCAATGGCGCTGCCGTCGGCGATTGAGTATTCCGCCAGTTCGGCGTCTGCTTCATCAACCCGGAATGCCAGGGATTCCAGCGCCAGCGGATCGGCTTTTTTGCTCTTAGTGGTATCGTACTGGTACAGCTCTGCGCTGGCCCATTCAGTGTTATGACGGACTTGACGGTAGAGGTCGTCGTCATTGCTTTCCATGTGATCCAGCGCGAATACGGCGTTGCTCAGTTTCAGGGATTTAATCTGGCTCATACCTGCCGTGATGACTTTACGCTGAGTACGGTCGGTACGGTCTTCCTGTTTGCCAACGCCCATCAGAACGACGCGTTTGGCTTTGATGCCCGGCACTTTGTGTAACAGGAGGGTTTCGCCGGCTTTACCGTTGTGGTCTGCTGCGACGTCGCTCAGGTAACCCTGGGAGCTGGTATCAACGTCTAAAGCGGACGGGCTGAGTTTGCCGTCCGGGGCAATGGCCAGAATAAGACATTCGGTTTCGAGGTCGGTGACCGCATCAGTAAAGATTTCAAATTGCATGGTTACTCCAGAGAAGACATCGTGTCAGCTTTGTAAGATAATGCCGGCGGTGATTTGCCGGTAAAAACAGTGGGCCAGTGACAGTGCCGGGCAGGCCGGGCCTGTGCAGCCGTTTGCTGAAGTGTATATGAATGTGTGGCATCTGCCCAACCGGATCTGGCAGGTTTTTACGGTACAGTTTTTTACAGTGCAGTGACCCGTGGCTCCGGGAACATCGGACGCTTTGCAGAGTCATTATATTGAATGTGTTACATCTCAAGCCATCGAGAGATTAAAAGTTGATTATCTTCCGTTATATCAGTCGTGAAGTTTTGCTCAGTATGAGTGCTGTCAGCGGCATCCTGCTGCTGATTATTATGAGCGGCCGTTTTATCCGTTATCTGACCAATGCTGCCGCCGGTAAGTATTCGGTGGATACGGTTTTCCAGTTCATGCTTTACCGGATGCCGGGCTTTCTTGAGCTGATTTTGCCGTTGGGGCTGTTTCTGGGAATTCTGCTGGCATACGGGCGGTTGTATCTGGAAAGTGAAATGGCGGTGCTTAAGGCAACCGGTATGAGTCAGCGACGTTTGTCGTTGTATACGCTGGGCCCTGCAAGTCTGGTCGCGGTTGTGGTGGCGGTCATGAGTTTATGGCTGACGCCGGCCGGGGTGCAGAAGACCGAAACTGCGTTTCAGCAAAGCCAGCAAAGTACGTTGGACAGCGTGGTGCCGGGCCGTTTTCAGGAGCAGCCTGACGGTATCCGGTCGACATATATCGAACAACTGAGCACTGAAACCCGCCAGATGCAGGGCATTTTTGTGTCGGAAACACAGCCGGGACAGCCGCTTGCGGTGGTGGCTGCCGAGACCGGCCGGCAGGTGACGGATCCGGATACCGGTGTCCGTTATCTGGTGCTGGAAAACGGTTACCGGTATGAAGGCCAGCCCGGTGAGGCGAATTACCGGGAAATTCAGTTTGAAGAGTATGGTATCCGTTTGCCGGAAACCGATGATGAACCTGAAGTCTCCGGTGTGGATATGGCGTCTACCGGTATGTTATTGGGTGGCACTGCGGCAGAAGTGGCGCAGTTGCACTGGCGGATTTCACTGCCGGTTATGTGTCTGATTGTTGCTTTGCTGGCGGTGCCGTTAAGTAAAACCAATCCGCGGCAGGGGCGTTTTGCCAAGTTAATTCCGTCGATTCTGCTGTACCTTGTGTATTTGTTGTTACTGACGAACAGCCGCAGCCTGGCAGAAGACGGTGATGCGCCGGTGATTGTTATGTGGCTGGTGCATTTAGTGTTTTTCGGTTTTGCCATGAGTTTGCTGTTTGCAGGCCGTTTTTGGGAAACCCTGGGTGACAGACTGGGCATTGTGACTGAGAAAGTGTCAGTTAAAAATCTGCTGAAAGGGAAGTCCGGTGATGCCTGATATTCTGATGAACCGGCTGGACCGTTATATAAGCTCAGCGGTACTGTCTTCGCTGGCGGTCGTCCTGGCCGTTGTGATCGGGCTGGATGTGTTGTTTGCCATGCTGGATCAACTGGAAGATGTGAATGAGCGTTTCACCATGGGGGCGTTACTGGAGTATCTGATGCTCACTACGCCTAAGCGCTTCTATGATTTTATTCCGCTAAGTTGCCTGGTGGGGTGCCTGATCGGGCTGGGCAGTCTGGCATCCGGCAGTGAGCTGACGGTGATGCGGGCAGCGGGTATTTCCATTGGCCGTATTGTGCTGGCGGTGCTGAAACCGATTATTGCTCTGGGCCTTGTTACGGTGTTATTGGGGGAATACGTTGTCCCTTATACCGAGACTCTGGCAGACAGCCGGCGGGCGGTGAAAGTCAGTAATGGGGCGATTACCTCCGGATACGGTATCTGGCACCGGGAAAGTGATGAGTATATTCATATTAATGCGGTGTTGCCGGACGGTTCTCTGAAAGGCGTTACCCGTTACCGTTTTGATCAGGATAACAGTCTGGTGTCCAGCAGTTATGCAGCCAGCGGCCGCTTTACTGAGGATCAGTGGTTACTGAACAATGTACGTGAAACGCTGTTTAATGAGGACAGCACACAGGCGAACCGGTATGACACCCAGCGCTGGGATGTAAAACTGACGCCGCAACGGTTGTCGGTGATCATTGTCGAGCCGGATGAGTTGCCGATATCCGGCTTACTCAGTTACAGCAATTACCTGCGCGAACAGGGGTTGGAAACGACTACCTATATGCTGGCGTTCTGGAGCAAGCTGTTCCAGCCATTGTCTATGATCGCACTGGTGTTGGTGGCCATATCATTTATCTTTGGCCCGCTGCGGAGTGTGACCACTGGCCAGCGGGTGATTTCCGGTGTGGTGGTCGGAGTGATGTTTAAATTTGCTCAGGATTTACTGGCGCCGGTAAGTACGCTCTACAGCATCGCGCCTTTCTGGGCAGCGCTGATGCCGATTCTGATTTGTGCCCTGATTGGCGGATGGTTGTTACGCCGGGCCGGATAAACCATTATCTGGTAGCATAAAAAAAGCTGCTGTTTCTCTGGGAAGCAGCGGCTTTTTTGCTGTCTGGGAGACTACTTCTGTTTTTTAGGCAGCAGTACCATCTGAGTTTCTGAGAAACTGTCGTGCCAGGTGGCTTTGCTGGGGGAAAATATCATCCACAGGAATCCCAGGCCACCGCAGGCGAAAGAGACGATTGCCATCATGAAGCGCAGCAACGCCTGCTTCAGGTTGATGTGGCGGTTATCGATCGTTTGTACCCGCATTTGCCAGGCCTGCATGCCCAGTGTCTGGCCCAGACGAATCCAGAAGTACGCAAAGAAGGCGAAGGTGAGCAGAAACAGCATGCTCTGGAATACCGGACCGGACACCGCTTCGCCGCCGTTCAGACCCACTGCAACAAAGCCTGTGCACATCCAGATAGCGACAACCAGCAGGCCGTCATACACCATTGCCGCCAGGCGGCGTAACAGGGATGGCTGGCGGAGTTCGCCGTCGAGTTCCGGAAAAGGCTTATTCATTACAGTCTCGTATGTTGGTCAAAATGTCTTGGTTGGCTGCCGGTATACACTTACATCCGGCTCAGTCGGAATAACGGACGTATCCAGATACCCAGATAGCTGCCGATGATTGCGCCTGCCAGCCATAACCAGCCGTGCATACTACCGGAAACAATGCCGCCAAAAAAGGCGCCGATATTACAGCCAAAGGAAATAGTGGCACCGTAGCCAAGCATCAGGCCACCCAGTGCGGATGCCAGCCAGTGCAGGGGTGGAATACGCCATTGCCAGCTAAAGCGTCCGGCCAGAGAGGCCGCCAGGAATGCGCCAAGTAAGATGCCGATGTTCATTACCGATACGGTGTCTTCCCAGATGCTTTCCAGCAGGGCATCGTCGCGGCCGGGTTGTAGCCAGTAGGTCCAGAAATCCGGTTCCAGTTCGTATCCCAGCTGTAAGGCGGTATCGAGCCAGAGTGCCAGTTTCGTGCCCCATAAAGGATAGGATAACGCCACGGACCACGGCCGGCCGGTGACAATCACCACAATGTAGTTCAGGAGTGCCAGTGCTACAGCGCCCCAGATCAGTGGCCAGGGGCCACGAAGTAATCGCTTACTCAGGGGCAGGCCTTTACCGGCATTATCTGCCTGCAATTCACCGTGGCGTCGCTTTTCCAGCCAGACTGTGGCGAGTGCGATGAGTGCAAATACGGACAGATTGGCAGCCAGTGCGGTGATCAGCCCAAGGCTTTGCAAACTGGATACCGGTGCCAGCTGGGGCAGGGTGGTCCACCATTCGTAGTCGGCGGTTGCCCAAAAGCCACCGGCCATAAATCCGATGATTGCTGGCACTGCTCTTAGCTGGCCGCCGCCGGCCTGAAACAGACTGCCTGAACCGCAGCCCCCGGCGATTTGCATGCCGATGCCGAACAGGGCCGCGCCAAAGAGTACCGAGAAGCCCAGTGGGCGGTTAAAGCCATTTACGTCGTTGCCGAATGCACTGCCGGCATCGAGAATCGGGAAGATCAGACAAACGGCGACTGCAAGCATCAGCATCTGGGCACGCAGACCGCGGCCCCGGCGTTCAGTAATCAGGTTGCGCCAGGCGGCGGTGAATCCAAAAGATGCCTGGTAGAGTGCCAGTCCGAGTGCGCCACCAAGGGTTAACAGCAATGCCGCGTGGCCGCTGATGTCGCGGTAGAGCAACCCTGCCAGCAGGGCAAAGAGCCCCAGAGAGATGAATAAAGGCCGGCTGATCAGTGGAGCGGTCTGGCTCATAGTTGTCCCTGTACGGTGAGCAGTTAATGATGAGCTGTGGAGTATAGGGGATGTCTGCAATGAGGCCAATTTTGTGCCACATTTTTATGGCATAAAAAAACCGGCATTTACGCCGGCTTTTTATGTAAGGCTGAAGCGTTTATTTAAACGGCGTTACAAATTTGTTTTTGTAATCTTCTGCCAGCCGTTTGGCTTCTTCAAGTTCTTTGTCTGACAGTTTCATCACAATGCGGGACTGGATTGCACGGGCAGTCGGGTTACCCAGTTCCATGGCGTTCTGTAACCAGGCGTACGCGGAAATGTTTGTGCCGTGGCTGGCATCGCCACCGTGGGCGTTGGAATACAGCGCGCCGAGGAAGAACATGGCATCCATGTGGCCCTGTTCTGCGGCTTTACGGTACCAGCGTTCTGCCTGGGTAAAATCTTGCTGTACACCGGTGCCGAAGTTGTAGCTGCGGCCGATGTTATGTTGTGCCAGAACCAGCTCCTGGTCCGCTGCACGCTTGTACCATTCAATGGCTTTTACCGGGTCGCGTTTAACACCGTAGCCGAATTCGTACATTTCACCCAGACGGTTCTGGGCAGTGGCATCACCGCCTTCTGCTGCAGGCTGAATACTTTCCAGCTCTACTTTATAGCCTTTGTCTTTATAGGCACGGCGGGAGTCAACACATCCCAGGTTGCCCTGATCGGCGCAGCGGTTGTAGAGTTTCAGTGCTTCCTGTTCGTCAGCGTCTACTCCCAGACCAAATTCATACATCTGGCCCAGATAGTTCATGGCTTCCAGATTATTTTCTTTGGCCAGCGGGGACAGTTCGGCCAGCGCAATCGCGTAGTCCTTATTTTCAAAGGCCTGAATACCCTTAGCCAGATTGGCTGCCAGGGCGGCAGAAGTATGCAGGCTTAACAGCAGGCCGGTAGCGATCAGAAGTTTTTTGCTCATTGGCGGACGCTCGTATATGACGGATATTATTTAACAGGGCGCATTATAACGCCCGATTGTTCAGTATCGAAAGGTACAGTTATATTCATTTTTACCGGAACTCTTAAATTGCCGGCTTTTGATGCCGGAGTCCGGTGATTGCCATTGTGACCCGTTTTTTGCCAGCAGGTTGCAATCGGGTTTAATATTAACTGTGTCTAATATAGCGGAGGATTTTAACGGATCTCAGCTAAAAAAACAGGCCGGTGCGACAATTTGACTGCAGGAATGCCGCTCCGGATGATCAGGATCAAGGCTGTTTTTCAGTGGCCTGCTGAACTTGATGTCCGGTGAGCGGGTCAATGGTTAACCTGTTGCGGGTTTTTGCGTCCTGCAATAGAGTGTGACTGAGCAGGTTCGGATTGTACTCAAACTGAGCCTTTGTCAGGGATAATGGTTTGATATCTGTTTGATATTGTTATTAATATTGTTGTGTATTGTCGGCAGGATGCTGGCGGATAACCGGGGTTGCGGAGGTGTATATGTTTCAGGATATGTCGAAGACGTTGAATCAGTCGATGAGCCCGTTTAAGGAGCTGGTGGATATACAGACAAAAATGCTGGAGCAGCTTACCCAGCAGCAGATGGCCTGTACCAAGGCCTGTATAGACGCAACGATGCAGCAAACCCAGGCCTTGCAGGGGTGTTCGTCTGCTGAACAGTTAGTTGAGCTGCAAAAGGCCTATGCCAGCCAGTTGGAGGCCAGCCTGACAGCGGCTAACGAGAGTAATCTTAAGGCGCTGGCGGATGCACAGGCGTCGGTGGAAAAACTGGCTCAGGATTCCTTTGAGGCATTTGCTTCCAAACCCTGAATCGCGCAGGTAATATGCGTGCCATCCTGTACGGTCCTGTTTTGAGGGCCGTTTTTATGTGTGTAACGGAAAGAGTATATGTCCCAGACTGTCGGTTTATTTTACGGTTCCACAACCGGTAATACGGAAGATGTTGCTGAGCGTATTGCGGCGCAGTTAGGGGCTGAGAATGTCTGTCTGCATGATGTGGCTGATAATGGTCTGGCAGGCTTTGATAAGTATCCGTGCCTGGTGTTTGGTATTTCTACCTGGGATTTCGGTGAGTTGCAGGAAGACTGGGATGATATCTGGTCTGAAGTGGATGATCTGGATTTCAGCGGCATCACCTGTGCGTTATTTGGGCTGGGTGATCAGATTGGGTATCCCGAATGGTTTCTGGATGCCATGGGCATGTTACATGAGAAATTACAGAAAGGCGGTGCCCGTGTTGTGGGTTACTGGCCGAATCAGGGCTATGACTTTGAGGCGTCTAAGGCATTAACCGCTGATGGGTCGCAGTTTGTCGGGCTGGCGCTGGATGATGACGGACAGGCCGGTGAAACCGATGAGCGTATAGCCACCTGGTGCGCACAGATTAAACCAGAGCTGGGGCTTTAAGCGTTTTTTAAAATTGCAACGCTGCTCTTAAAACAGCAGCGCTGCATTTGAGACAGCAGCACAGCTATTAAAACAGCAGCGCAGCAGCGCAGCCACACAACGTCATAATAAACAGAAACCATTTCAGGGTGCGTTGTTTAACGCTGATAGCAAAGTGTACTCCGATCCGTGCGCCAATCATGGCACCCGCGCCCAGTATCAGGCCGGGCAGCCAGAGTACCTGTTCCTGTGAAATAAATACCCCCAGCGCGACTGCTGTAAATGCCAGTGAACAAATAAGCTTCAGGGCATTGGCCCGGATCAGGTCGTAGCGCAGGCTTCCTGCCAGTGCGCCCAGCAGAATAAACCCCACCCCCGCCTGTACAAAACCGCCGTAAAATCCTGCTATACCCAGCCACCACCAGGATGACGGGCGCTGGCTGACCGTATATGCCTGCGTGCCTTCCGGGGGGCAGACCACCGAGGGGCGCAGCAGAATAATCATTGCCATGGTCAGCATGGCGCCGAGTAACAGGGGTTTCAGTATCCAGCCCGGGGCAAAGGCTGCTGCAATTGCGCCGAGTAAGCCGCCGGTGAGGGTGGGGATCAGAATCGGGCCGATGTCGCCGGTGGGCAGTTTACCTTTGCTTTTAAAGCCGCATACGCCGGTAACCGACTGCAAAAAGATCCCCAGCCGGTTGGTGGCATTGGCAATTTCAGCGGGCATACCCATAACCATCAGTACCGGCAGGGTTAAATTAGAGCCACCGCCGGCGAGGACGTTGATAATGCCTGAAGCGATGCCAACCGCGATCAGTAGCAGGATGCTGGCCAGTGACAATTCCATTATTCCGATCCGTTCCGTTCCATATCAGAGGGATGCATCATAGCGAATCGGCAGGATAAGCGGAAATTGCCGGGTTTCACGCCCTGAAACGTTTTCACTGGCCCTTACTTCGGGTAAAATACTGTGCCTTTTTATTTGGCGTGTCCGGCGGTGTTTTTTCCTGCTGTACGGCCATTCAATTAACTGTCGAGTGTGATCATCAACGATGGAAGTTAATCCAATCATTACCAGCCTGAAGGATATCAGTGAGCGTACTGAAGTACTGCGCGGATATCTGGAGTATGCCGAGAAACAGGATCGCCTGGAAGAAGTGACCCGTGAACTGGAAGATCCTGCGGTGTGGAACGACCCTGAACGTGCTCAGGCGCTGGGTAAGGAACGCTCTGCTCTGGAAGGGGTGGTAAAGACCATTGATGATCTGACCAACGGCGTTGCCGAAGCAGAAGAACTGCTGGAAATGGCCGTTGAGGAAGATGACGAAGATACCGTTGAAGAAGTGCGCAGCGAAGTTGCCGCACTGGAATCATTACTGGGGCAGCTGGAATTCCGCCGTATGTTCTCCGGTGAAGCGGACGGTAACAACGCCTATCTGGATATTCAGGCTGGTTCCGGCGGTACGGAAGCACAGGACTGGGCAGAAATGATGCTGCGTATGTACCTGCGCTGGGGTGAGGATAAAGGCTTTAAAACGGAACTGCTGGAATGTTCCGCCGGTGATGTGGCAGGTATCAAGTCGGCAACGATCAGCTTCCAGGGTGAGTATGCCTTTGGCTGGCTGCGGACTGAAACCGGTGTACACCGTCTGGTACGTAAGTCTCCGTTCGATTCCGGTGGCCGTCGCCATACGTCTTTCTCTTCCGTGTTTGTGTCCCCGGAAATTGACGACAATATCGAGATCGAAATTAACCCTGCGGATCTGCGGGTAGATGTTTACCGGGCATCCGGTGCCGGTGGTCAGCACGTAAACAGAACTGAGTCTGCGGTACGTATTACCCACGGCCCGTCCGGCATTGTGGTACAGAGCCAGAGCCAGCGTTCCCAGCACCAGAATAAAGACACCTGTATGAAGCAGCTGCGGGCAAAACTCTACGAGATGGAGATGCTTAAACGTAGCGAAGCGGCTCAGGAAACCGAAGATAACAAAGCGGATATTGGCTGGGGCAGCCAGATCCGTTCTTATGTACTGGATGATCAGCGCATTAAAGACCTGCGTACCAATGTACAGAGCAGTAACTGCGACCGGGTACTGGACGGAGATCTGGATCTGTTCATTGAGGCGAGCCTCAAAGCAGGACTATAAGCAGGTCTGTTCGCCGGCTTTAATACGCCGTTACTGAAAAAATATAATTGTCAGCGCTGCCTGAGCAGCGCTGAGATACTGACAAGATTTCACCATTTAAAGGTTCCGAACACCATGTCTGATAATACTCAGCAACAAGATGAAAACCGTTTGATTGCCGAGCGCCGTGAAAAACTGAATGCCCTGCGTGAAGCGGGTCAGGCGTTTCCGAATGCGTTCCGTCGCGACAGTTACGCGCAGGATCTGCAGGAAACCTACGGCGAAAAGTCTAAAGAAGAGCTGGAAGAGCTGGCAATTACAGTAAGCATTGCTGGCCGTGTCATGCTTAACCGTGGTGCATTCGGTGTTGTTCAGGATATGACTGGCCGTATCCAGTTCTACGTGAACAAAGAAGCCCGTAAATTTGCCAAGAGCCTGGATCTGGGTGACATCATCGGTGTGACCGGTATTCTGCATAAGTCCGGTAAGGGCGATCTGTATGTAGATCTGGGTGAATATCAGCTGCTGACCAAGAACCTGCGTCCGTTGCCGGATAAGCACAAAGGTCTGCAGGATACTGAGATGCGCTACCGTCAGCGCTATGTTGACCTGATCACCAATGACACTTCCCGCCGTGTATTTGAAATCCGTTCGAAGATTGTTTCCGGTATCCGTACCTACCTGACTGAACGCCGGTATGTTGAGGCTGAAACGCCGATGCTGCAGGTGATTCCGGGTGGTGCAACAGCCCGTCCGTTTGTGACCCATCACAATGCACTGGACCGTGATATGTATCTGCGGATTGCGCCGGAGCTGTACCTGAAGCGTTTGGTTGTTGGTGGTTTCGAACGTGTATTCGAGATCAACCGTAACTTCCGTAACGAAGGGCTTTCAACCCGTCACAACCCTGAATTCACTATGCTGGAGTTTTATCAGGCGTATGCGGATTACAATGATCTGATGGATCTGACCGAAGACATGCTGCGCACGCTGGCGAAGGATGTTCTGGGTTCAACCACCATGACCTATCAGGAACAGGAGTACGATCTGGGTGCGCCGTTTCGCCGCATCAGCGTGTTCGATTCTATCCTGCATTACAATCCGGATCTGACGGCGTCTGATATCGATAACATCGAATCTGCCCGTGCGGTTGCCGACAAACTGGGTATCCCGCTGAAAGACGGCTACGGTCTGGGTAAAGTACAGATTGAGATCTTCGAGAAAACCGTTGAAGACCGTCTTGATCAGCCAACCTTCATTACTGAGTACCCGGCTGAAGTCTCTCCACTGGCACGCCGTAACGATGAAAACCCGTTCATTACCGACCGTTTTGAATTCTTCATCGGTGGCCGCGAAGTGGCGAACGGCTTCTCGGAGCTTAACGATTCTGAAGATCAGGCTGAACGTTTCCGTGCCCAGGTTGAAGAGAAGGATGCCGGTGATGACGAAGCGATGCACTTTGATGATGACTACATCAGTGCGCTGGAATACGGCCTGCCGCCGACCGCCGGTGAAGGTATTGGTATCGACCGTCTGGTGATGTTCTTTGCCGATTGTGATTCGATCCGTGATGTTATTCTGTTCCCGGCTATGCGTCCGCGGGCGTAATTACCGGAACAGGGGAAAAGCTGCCGCGAGAAGTCGCCGCAGCTTTTTTGCTTTAAGCCCTGAGTGAACAGCTGCGGTCCGGTTTGGCCGGATTGCAAAGGGTATGAATGAGCGGTTGTTGATAATCGCAGAACAGGTGTGATGAATGAGTTGGTTGATTCCTGAAAAGAAGCGCAATATTCCCGGTAAGCGCTGGCTGAGTATCTGTTTGCGTACCCTGCATCTGATCGGCATTGCCGGTTTGTCCGGGGCGTTTCTGTTTGATTTGCCGATGTCTGCCTGGCACAGCTACCTGATACTGACCCTGGTCAGCGGTGGCCTGATGGTACTGAAAGAGTTATACAGTGACGGTATCTGGCTGGTGCAGCTGCGTGGCCAGATTATCATGCTGAAGATTGTGCTGCTGGCGCTGGCCTGGTTTTACTGGGAGGCCTACGATCTGTGGATCTATATGCTGTCGATCATTTTATCCGGCATTATTTCTCACGGGCCGGGTAAGTTGCGCTATTACTCGGTTTGGCATGGCAAAGTGTTCACCCGGGACGTGATGCAGGGGCGGCCGCTGGGTAAGGTTAAAGACAGTGGAGAAAGTGAATGACCGCAATCACGACACTGCAGCAGCAACTGGCAACGGCTGAAGGCTGGCAGGATTATCTCGACGCTGAACTGCAGCAGGAGTATATGCAGCAGTTGAGTGGGTTTCTGGATGCAGAAATGGCGGCCGGAAAAGTGATTTATCCACAGCCGACTGACTGGTTGCAGGCGCTGCAGGCTACCCCGCTGGATGCTGTAAAAGTGGTGATTCTCGGGCAGGACCCGTATCACCAGCCCGGACAGGCTCATGGCCTGAGTTTTTCAGTGAAACCGGGTGTAAAGGTGCCACCTTCCCTGAGAAATATGTACAAAGAGTTGGTCACTGATCTGCAGGTGTCAGAGCCGGATCATGGTTATTTGCAGTCCTGGGCCGAACAGGGGGTGCTGTTGCTGAATACCGTGCTGACAGTGGAGTATAACAAGGCCGGTTCTCATCAGAAGGAGGGCTGGGAGCGCTTTACTGACCGGATTATTGAGACGGTTAACAGCGAGTGTGAAGGTGTTGTTTTTGTACTCTGGGGCAGCCATGCCCAGAAAAAAGCCGGCATGATCGATACTGCCAGGCATCGGGTGCTTGAATCGGTACATCCGTCTCCTTTATCCGCTTTCAGAGGGTTTTTCGGCAGCCAGCCGTACAGTCAGATTAACCGCTATCTGGAAGCCGGCGGACGCTCGCCGGTGGACTGGACGCTGGACAGCCTTGAGGCCAAACCTGATCAGGGAGCGTTGTTCTGAGTGTTTGCTGATAACCCGAATATGCGTGGCGCAATGCTGATGATGGCCAGTATGGCCGGCTTTGTATTTAACGACAGCATTATGAAATATCTGTCGGCAGACATTAGCCTGTATCAGTCGATTTTTATCCGTGGCCTGATCGTAACGGCGCTGATTGCCGGGCTGGCCTGGCGTTATGGTGTGTTGCGCCAGAGTCTGCAACGTCGCGATCGGTTCTGGATGGGCTGGCGGGCGCTGGGCGAGAGTGGTTCAACCCTCTGTTATCTGACCGGCCTGATGCATATCCCCATTGCTGCGGCGGCGTCGATTCAGCAGGCAGTCCCGTTAGTGATCACCTTTATTGGTGCTGTCTGGCTGGGAGAGCAGGTGGGATGGCGTCGCTATTCAGCGATCATCGTCGGGTTTCTGGGGGTGTTGCTGATTGTCCGTCCGGGGGCTGACAGCTTTAATATCTATGTGATGTTTTCGGTCGCCGGGGTGATGTTTCTGGTGCTGCGTGATTTATCGACCCGGCAATTTTCAGCGGATGTGTCTTCGCTGTTTGTGGCGCTGATCGGTTCGTTGCTGGTGACTGTGAGCAGTGGGGTCCTGTCGTTGTTTGAAACCTGGCAGCCGCTGACCTGGCAAGTGATGGGCGGGTTGTGTGCGGCCTCCGGTTTTATCTTTTTTGGCTATCTGTGCGGTGTAATGACCATGCGGGTAGGGGATATCGCATTTGTTTCGCCGTTTCGTTATACGGTGCTGATCTGGGCGGCCCTGCTGGGCTATCTGGTCTTTGACGAGGTGCCGGATAATTACATGTTAATGGGCGGTCTGGTGATTGCGCTGGCCGGGGTTTACAGCTTTTACCGGGAGTCCCGCCAGGCGGCAAAGGCCAGCTGATATATATTGATGTATCCGGCCGGCGGTTAATCAGTAATCTTCGGGGAACTGGTAAGGAATCATTGTGTCTGAGCTGGGGCAGAAATGCTTTGCGGGTCAGGGAATCCGTTAATTATTAAAAATATAAGGGAACAGGGAATGAATAAATGGATCGTTAAACTGGCTGTGCCAGCAATTGCTTTCGGTGGCTTAATGTCTGTTGGTGCGGTACAGGCGGCTGCACCGGGAGAGCTGGTAGCGCTTAATCAGCAATGGCAGCCATTGATGAATGCCAAGGATGTGGAATCGCTGAATAAGTTTTATGACGCTGATTCGTTGCTGGGTCAGTATCCGTATGACAGTACCAAAAATCTGCAGGGCCTGGATGCAATCAGCCAGATGTTTGCCGGCGGTCCTTTTGGCTTGCCGGAACTGAATGCCAAAGTAGATACACTGGCGCTGGATGCGAAAGATGATACGGCGCTGTTGGTTAAACACTGGGATATCAGCTTTAAAGAAGGCGGCTTTAAAGGGTTAGCGCTTGAAGTGCTTAATCGCACTGATGATGGCTGGAAACGCCGGATTGATATCGGTGCCGGTGGTTTAAGTGCAGCAACCGACTTTGCGCAGAATGATACTGAAGTTGATAATTCTGCGTTTGGCAGTTTGGCGGCGGATTACGCGCTGCGTTCGGAAGGGGCTTCGCGGGTAAGTCTGACCGAGGGGGCTGAGTTACCGGATTTCACTGAAGGATTTGTTGTGGATAACCTGCTCAGTGTAGAGCAGGACAATAGCGGTTTGCTGATCAGCAGACTAACCGGTAAAGGCCAGAGTTTTCTGCTGTTCAATGCGGTTGAGAAAACAGCAGCTGGCTGGCAGGTGAAAGTGCAGATGAGTGCTGTGCTATAACCGCTGAAAGTAATAAAAAAACGGCATGCCTTCAGAAGGGATGCCGTTTTTTTTACCCTGTGCGCAGTTTAGCGGATGTCGTCCTGAGCACTGAGCTGACGGCGCAGTTGGAGGTTTTCACTGATCTGGCTGTCCGGGTCGTCGCTGAGCAGGACCACCAGTTCGCCATCGATGAAGTCCTGTTCAATGCCAATCATCAGACCAAATCCCTGATCAAAACGTAACAGAATCAGGGCGTCGTAGTTAAACGCTTCAGAGGGCATTTGCAGTTTGCTGGCGACAATGTCGAAGCGTTCCTGTTGCTGGTAAATCTCGATACTTTTCAGGTAGCTGTCAGTAGGTAATTCCAGCCAGCAGCTGCGGTCTTCGTCCGGGGTGATATCGGAGCGTAGCTGGCAGTCCAGCCGGCCAAAGCTGAAGCCATCCTGGAAGGCCTGACGCAAGGTGCCAACCTCCAGCCACTGTGTATCTCCACAGCTGAAACGCAGTTGGCGGGCGCGGTACAGCTCGCTGCCAAAGCCGCTGCTCATTCCTTCAATCCAGATGCGCCGGACAGAGTGGCTGAACAGTTCGTGGAGTGCATCCTGTGCCTGTTTATCCAGGTGCAGCACTTTTAACAGAATCGGATCGCTCATCGTTTGGCTTCAAACAGTTCCGGGTCAAGTGTGTAGGGCAGTTCCAGCCTTTCCAGCTGAGGGCCTTCCTGTGTTTCCAGATGAATGCTCTGGGCTTCGTCGTCGAATACATCTTTGAGCATGACGGCCAGGAGTTGGTATTCACCATCACCACAGGGGGCGCTGCAAACGACATTGCCAACACTGGCACGGGCGGCTGTTGCCAGAACGGTGCCTGCCACAGGGGCAGTATCGCTCTGAACGCTCAGACGAAACATCGGACGCTTTAGTTTGCCGCGGTGCTGCAGGCGGGTGATGATTTCCTGGCCGGTGTAGCAGCCCTTACGGAAACTGACACCTTCAAATACCTGCAGGTTGGTCATTTGTGGAATGAAGGTTTCCAGTGTGTCCGGGGTCAGGGACGGAATACCCTGCTCGATTTCGCTGAGTAACCAGCTTTCGCTGCCTGTCAGAGAGGCATCTTCGCTCAGCAGGTTCAGTGCGGCTTCTGCCTGTGCCTGTTCCAGCCACAGTTCATAGCGTTCGCCGGCGACTTTAATCAGGATGCCGCCTTCGAGTTCAGCGAACTGATCAGTTTCAGCGGGCAGTTCGCTGCTAAGTGCTGCCAGTGCGGTGGCGGCATTGCTGCCCTGTATGCCCAGCCCGACGACTGTGTCGCTGATGTCTTTGCTGTCTGCTTTGGAGAACATCATGTATTTGTTCAGCGCAGTCTGCGCGGGGCTGAGGGTCTGGCGGTTGGTGCGTAGCCAGTAGCCGCCTTCGGCAGGCATAACCCGGCTCAGGCTGATCATGCTGCCTTTTACATTGTTATGGGATGCCAGGCGGCTGAAACCGTTGCTGATATCACGCATGTCACAGGAGATCTGTCCCTGAAGAAACTTCTCTGCATCCGGGCCGGTAACGCTGAACAGGCCCAAATGTGTCAGGGGGGTAATACTGAGTGCCGGGTTTACCGAAGCAGTGCTGTGACTGTAGCCCTGTTCGTCAATGGTGATTTGCCGGGATTCTAAGATGCTGTGCCAGGTGCTCATAGCATGACCTTCTTGCCGTAAAGCAGTGACGGTACCGGTTTATTCCGGAGGTAACTGCTTTGTTAAGTATATGCCTGTTATATGGAGGTAAAGTCGGGCGTTTAAACCCGGTTACCAAAAGCGTGGCCCATATTGACCGGGCTGCCTGCCTGCAGGTTTTCCTGCCATTCAATGACATCTTTACCGAACAGCAGGATTACAGTGGAGCCCAGTTTGAAACGGCCCATTTCGGCGCCTTTTTCCAGAACAACCGGTTCCTGCGGTTCAGGCGAGTGTTCGATGCGCCAGGTTTTACGTTGCTGCGGCGCAACCTGACCTGCCCAGACGGTTTCGATGCCGGCCACGATCATTGCGCCAACCAGTACCATTGCCATCGGGCCGTACTCAGTATCAAAGATAGCCACCAGACGTTCATTGCGGGCGAACAGGTTTTCAACGCCTTCGGCGGTCGTCTGGTTCACAGAGTAAAGATCACCCGGTACGTAGATGGTATCGCGCAGGGTGCCGGTAACCGGCATGTGTACCCGGTGGTAATCTTTGGGCGACAGGTAAACAGTGGCGAACTGACCGTCGATAAACTGTTCTGCCAGATCGTTGTAGCCACCCAGCAGGGTGGTTAGTGCATAGCCGCGTCCCTTGGCCTGGAAAATACGGCCATGGTCGATAGGCCCCAGCTGGCTGATGGCGCCGTCTGCCGGGCTGATGATGTCGCTGTCGGCCAGTGGACGACGGTCCAGTTTGATTTCCCGGGTGAAGAAGCTGTTGAAATCCGGATAGGCGTTCAGTGATTCCTGTACCGCTTCGCTCATGTTGACGTTGTAGCGTTTGGCGAACCAGCTGATGAAGGTGCTCTTTACCCAGTTGATCCGGCAGTCTGCCAGTTTTCCGACCAGACGGGATAGCAGGTGTTGAGGCAGAAGGTGTTGTAACAGGATGAAGATTTTATCTTTCACTTAAATTATCCAGGTCGTTTAACAAAATTTACCCGCCGCAAGTCCGTGCTGGCGGCGGGTAAGTGAGTATGTCTGTTGGTGTAGGGGTTACTGCTCAACCGGTGTACTTTCAATTGGTGTAGCCGGATGGTTGCCCCATTCAAACCAGGAGCCATCGTAGCAGCGGACATTTTCAAAGCCAAGGTGCTTTGTAAACAGATAGCTGAGACCTGAGCGACGATGGGTCTGACAATGGGTGACAACTGTTTTGTCCGGGGTGACTCCCAGGGCCGCCAGTTCGGCGAGAATGTCTTCGGCCGGTCGCAGGCGGGTGTCCTGTTCCGACACCAGAGCGTTAGTCCAGTTATAGTTAACCGCGCCGGGAATATGACCGCCTTTAGCGGCATTAACGATTTTTTCGCCCCGGTATTCTGCTGGGGAGCGAACATCCAGAATACAGTGCGCCGGGTTGTTCAGGTGGGTGAGAATATATTCCATATCCGCCAGGTTATGAGTGTCCAGGCTGACCGGGTAATCTGAGGGCTGAACCGTCGGAACCTCTGCATCGGTAGCAAAGCCTGCATCTTCCCAGGCTTTCAGGTGTCCATCCAGAAATGAGCAGGCAGTGTGTCCGGCGGCGTGCAGGGTCCAGATCATGCGTCCGGCCTGTGGCCCCATCTGATCGTCATACACCACTACGTGGCTCTGCGGCGTAATGCCCAGTGACGAAAAGAGTTCGCTGAGCTGGACTTCAGTTGGTCGCTTGTTGGGAATTGGCTGGCTACCGCACAGCAGGCCGGCCGGTGCCATGTGTCTGGCGCCGGGGATATGTTTGGCTGTGTAGTTTTCTGCGCTGGAAAGGTCGATGATGACAATCTGACCTGAATCACGTTCAAGCTGTTCGGCCAGCTGAGCGGGAGAAACCAGTAAAGGCAATGACATATACAGTGTCCCGGAATTTAGCGAATGAATGTTAGTGCTTGGACAATGCCGCCAGGCAACTGGTTGCCGCTGTACAGAGTTGCTTAAACTGCTTGTGCTGTACGGTTTCTATCTGGCTGGCGTCTTCGCCCATATCTGCATAGACAATAGCAACTGGCTTGCTGTTCATAAAGACTGACATCAGCAAATAGTTAGAATCATTAATGTGTTGCTTATAGCTGTCGGGCAGCATTTTGCTGATTCGCTGGCTGTTGTCCTGATTCACCAGAATACAGGCGACTTTGTCATACAGCCGGCTGAACAGGCTCTGACCGTCGATCTGATGCATTGACTGATTCAGCGGGTTGTCTTTGTTGAAGCCGATGCTGTGAATCACTTTCACAATCTGATTGCGGGTGTTCACCGTGTTCAGGCTGACCCTTTCCAGACCGACGCCCTGCACCAGTACTTTAAGCAGGTCTTTCAGTACTTCAGTCGGGTGCTGATAGTCTTCAGGGTACTGAAGAAATCGTTCATTCACGGTGGCGATCAGTGCCGGGTCTTTCAGTTGGGAATCGGTCGCCACTGCCGTCTGGATCTTTCGTGGTCTCGGGATCGGGAAGTGTTTACTGCAGTATTTGTATTCTGCTTCCGGCAGTTTGTAGCCGCCCTGGTTGCTGGACGGGATAAACAGCATTTCGGCGGCGGGTGTCAGGGTGCCGACCACGAAATAGTCCCGGGATGACTGGGCACAGTTCTGGTGTAACAGGGCCATTGTCGCGCCCAGTTCACTTTTCAGGTAGTCACTGACGATATCAATGATGTGCAGGGTGTTGGGTTTGTGCCAGCCAAAGGTGGCGGTTCCCGCCAGCCAGTTAGCCAGTTTGACCGGGAAGAAACGCTGTTGCACCAGATGGTTCAGTTCACGCAGTTCTTCGCCCCGCAGGCGCGGATCTTCCAGTGAGCGCTGGTGGAGCTTCATCAGGGTGCGTTTATTCAGAGGCAGGTCTTCCGCCAGTGATGTCTGGACCAGTTCAGGTAAGTTCCAGGAGACCGCCAGGCCATGGGATATATCTTTGATCGTACAGCCAAACAGTTCCCGTTCAACGGTTTCACTGTCTTTGCCCTGTTCACGGATTTTGATCTGCATCTGGGACATGTGCAGCGGTGCGTGGTGCCAGAGGGCCCAGTGACCAATGCCGTAAAACAGTGCGGCCAGATAGCTTTCTTCAGTGAACATGCCTTTACGGGCACGTTCCAGCCATGAGCGCACCTGAATCGCGGCGTGATGGCTGTTGGCGGTGGCGCGGAAGTACATTTTATCGGCGGTGCTGTGGGCATTCAGGCGGGTACCTTTCATGCCGTTAATCAGCTGTTCAAGGTTGTCGGTCCCCAGAGAGCTGATGGCGTGTTCAACCCCAGTTACAACGGAGCCTTTGTCTGCATGCAGGATGCTGGCTGCTTTTACTACGTGCAGGCAAAGTAGCGGATCAGCTTTGATCAGCCGGTTGAGATCCTTCATGGATGTTTTATCCGACTGCAATGCCTTTTGAATACGGCGAAGACTGCTTGCCCTGACGGAGAAATCCTTATCTGTCAGGTACTGTGTCCACTCTTCTGCGTCATAGGGCTGGATCGTGCTCATTAATGGTCCTGATGCCGGTCACTGATCAAACGAAAACCACTCTGGTTAAGTCTTTGTTAAGAGAGGTTTTCGGCACATTAAACCTTTTATTTACAAGATAGTTAAGTTTCTTCCCTCGAAGTGAGTATATGTTTGTAACTATTTACTCTTTGAACACTGATTTTCTGCTCTTCAATTGCTTGCTTTATGGCGCAGTGGGGTTCCTGTTCATGCTGGCAGTCGCGGAACTTGCACAGCCCGAGAAAGGGTGTGAATTCTGTAAAGCCTTCAATGATGCGGTCTTTTTCAATATGCCATAAAGCAAATTCCCGGATACCGGGCGAGTCGATCAGGTCGCCGCCGCCCGGAAAATGAAACAGGCGGGCGGTGGTGGTGGTATGGGTGCCTTTACGGGTGGCTTCGGACAGGGCACCCACTTTCAGGTCAACACCCGGCAGCAGGGCGTTGATCAGTGAGGATTTACCGACACCTGACTGGCCAACGAAGACACTGATACGGTCATTGAGGATGTCTTTAAGTTCATCCAGACCGTCGTCACGGGTGGTGGATACCTGCAATACCTTGTAACCGATCCCGGTATAGAGGCTGATCATGCCTTCGATATAGTCACGGTTGTCATCGTTGAGCAGGTCCTGCTTGTTGACCAGCAGGATTGGCTCAATACCGCTGACCTCTGCGGCCACCAGATAGCGGTCGATCAGGTTGTAATGAGGCATTGGCTCAACGGCAATGGTGATCACGATGTGATCGATATTTGCCGCAACCGGTTTCAGTTCGCCGTGATTATTAGGCCGTTGCAACACTGACTGGCGCTCTTCAGTGGCAACGACCACGCCGTGTTCAGCACCGGCCCGCCAGATGACTTTGTCACCGGTAACCAGTGCGCTCAGGTTGGTGCGCATATGGCAGCGGAAGATTTCTCCCCGGTGCTCGCCTTCCAGCGCTTCAACATCTACCTGACGGCCGAAGTGGGAGATGATCTGACCGTGCTGTTCCGGGCCGAGGTCTCCGCCTTCGAGTTGCTGGTCAATATTGGAATTTTTACGCTTTGCCCGTTCAGAACGTTCGTCCTGAATTTTTTGTATGCGCCACGCCTGACGGCGGGTGAGTTTGCGTTTGGCCATGTAAGTTTGTTGCGCCGTATAGATACAGTAAAATCTGATTATGTTTCGGGTCACTGAAAAAGAAGTTTTTTGTCGCGGTATATGCGTGCAGATAGTTTTTCAGCGGCCTGCTAAGGTATTCTATAACACTTTTAAATAACAGTGCTGAAATCTAAGGGGAATTGCCGTATGTCTAGGCAAGATAATCTGATCTGGATCGATCTGGAAATGACCGGTCTTGATCCGGAACGGGAACGAATTATCGAAATTGCCACCATTGTGACCGATGCGGATCTGAATATTCTGGCACTGGGGCCAAGTCTGGTGGTACATCAGTCTGATGAGTTGCTGGATGCGATGGATGAATGGTGTACGAATCAGCACGGCGGTTCCGGGCTGACTGCCCGGGTGAAGGCGTCGCAGATCAGTGAACGTCAGGCGGAAGAAGAAACACTGGCGTTTATTAAACAGTTCGTCGACAGCGGTGCGTCACCGATTTGCGGTAACAGTATCGGCCAGGATCGCCGGTTCCTGGTGAAATACATGCCGGAGCTGGAAAGTTTTTTCCACTACCGAAATCTTGATGTCAGCAGCATTAAAGAGCTGGCCCGTCGCTGGCGTCCTGAAGTGCTGAATGGCTTTGAAAAGAAAGGTTCGCATCTGGCGATGGATGATATTAAAGACTCTATTAATGAGCTGAAACATTACCGGGAACACTTTTTTAATCTCTGACCGGGTTGTGTTGGTTGTTCATGCAACCAATGCCCAAAATGAGTATCTTAAACTTTAGAATGAGTAGCTGCTAATTTAGCGTTTTAATATTTACAAGTGAACTTACTAATATTCCTGTATTTTCAATGACTAAGTGTTTCTTTGTTGTTTAAGATTTATCCCAGAACCCCGGCTTGTCCGGGGTTTATTTTTTTATAAAGTCATCCGTTGCTGGTGACAGCGATTTATCTGCGTGTCTGCAGGGTTTCTATTTTTTTTCAAACAGGGTTTATTAATAGTCACCTGACCGCTGGCTTGAGGGGGCCGCCGGTTCAATATAAATGTCGCGGTGCCCGCCGCATTTTTGTTCATAAAACAATAAATCTCAGCCGGACGCTGGTGAAGTGACATAAGGACGTGCGTAACGGTAGCTGTTTTCAGGCCGGATGTACGCGTGCTTGTTTGCGTAACCATTCCCTGTCGGCGGCTTCGAGTATTGAGAGAAGCAGTATGACGATTAAGACACGTATCTTACTGGCCATTGTATCCATTGGCATTATCCCCCTTGTCTGCGCCAGTGCAGTGGTTATGTATGCCACCTCCAACGAAGTAAACGTTGCCCTCGATGATGCTGCCTCCGCTAAGCTGATTGCGGTGCGGGAAATGAAAAAAGACCAGCTGGTCAGCTACATCAGTGATCTGAAAAGCCTGGTAAAAAGCATTGCTGAAACGGAGCAGACCGTGGTGGCCACGGGGTATTTTTCCAGCTCCTTTGATCTGAATAAAAAGGTTGATGCGGAACAGCAGCAAAACCTGAGCAGCTTCTATGACAGTGTGTTTGCTGGTGCCTTCAAGCAGCATGATCCGGGCTTTAACAGTGCGGATGCCGGTAATGCACAGGCGGCACTGGATGATCCGGGCCGCTATTTCCAGATGCGTTATATCAGCAGTAACCCGAATCCGCTGGGGGCTAAGCAGGCGCTGGATCAGGCAAAGAAAATCACTAAATTTAATGCCCGTTATGATTTGTATCACTCGCAGTACCATCCGGGGTTACGCCGTTTGCAGGAAGAGTTTGGGTTTCCGGATGTTCTGATCGTCAGTCCTGAGGGGCGGGTCGTGTATTCGGTGGCTAAGAATGTGGATTACGCGACTGATCTTACGACAGGTAGCGACAGTGGACTGGTTCAGGCCTGGAATGCGGCGAAAGATGCGGCGGCCGGGCAGGTATTCCTGACAGATATTAATACGTATTTTGCTGATTTTGGCACCCCGGCGGCGTTCCTTTCTGCACCGGTATTCGAGAAAGACAAAAATGTCGGCACCCTGGTGGTTCGCCTGCCGGTTGAACGGGTCACTCTGGCGCTGACCAGCAACAAGCACTGGGCCGATGTCGGGCTGGGTAAGAGTGGTGAAGTCTATCTGGTGGGAGATGATGAGCGTCTGCGCACCGACAGTCGTCGTTTGATTGAAGCCCCGGAACAGTATCTGAATGAGATTACGCTAACCGGTTGGCAGGACAGTATCGAGCAGATTCAGAACCGGCGTACAGGCGTGGCCCTGCAGATAGTCAGTTCTGACAGTGTGAAGGCTGCACTGAAGGGCGGTGCCGGTGTGATCCGTTCGCAGGGGTATTACGGTGAAGAGGTGCTGTCGGCATATACCTCTGTGGATATTGACGGTTTACGCTGGGCGCTGATTTCGGAAATGAGCAGTTCAGAGGCCTTTGCCAGTGAGGAACAGATCCTTGGCTCAATTACCCGGACCAGCGGCATTGTTGTTTTGGTCGTGCTGGTGGCGGCGGTGCTGTTTGGCCTGTTGTTGTCGCGTTTGCTGGTGAATCCGTTACGTGAGCTTGTGACCTCATTCCAGGAGATTGCCGAAGGTGATGGCGATCTGACTACGCAGCTCGAAAGTGCTAAACGTAAAGATGAAATCGGTGAGTTGGCGACGGCTTTTAACGCCTTTGTTGCCAATATCCGCGGCGTGGTTGCTCAGGCCAGTGAAACAGCGGAAAGCCTGACGGCAGTGACTAATCAGTTGGCACAACAGTCCGGTGACACGGCTTCCCGTATGGGACAGCAGCGTTCTATGAGTGAGCTGATAGTGACGGCGATGACTGAGTTTTCTTACTCGATTGATCATGTGGCACAAAGCAGTAATGAAACCCTGAATGCAATGGTCACCGCCGGTGAGAAGATGATTAGCGGGGCCGATAATGCCCAGCGTTCGGTCGATGAAATTGATCAGCTGGTGGGTTTTACCCGTGAATCTGCGAATTCGATTAATGCACTTTCCGGAGAAATCGATCAGGTCAGTTCTATTTTGGATGTCATTAATGATATTGCCAAACAGACCAGTTTGCTGGCGCTGAACGCGGCTATAGAGGCGGCCCGTGCGGGTGAGCAGGGGCGTGGCTTTGCGGTGGTGGCCGATGAGGTCCGGACGTTATCATCCCGTACGCAGGAAGCAACAGTTAACATTCAGGAAACCATGGAGAAGCTGCGGGAAACTGCGGATGATTCCGTGCGCCGGGTAGAGAATTCTATGGACAATGCTGAACGGGGCATTGCTATGGTGAATGAAACAGCCTCGGAGCTGGATGAAACCAAACGCCTGATGGCGGATGTGGAAGCCATGCAGACGCAGATTGCCACCGCCGTGAATGAGCAGCTGGATGTGATTAAGGATATCGAAAAGAATGCGGTTGAGATCGATACCCTGTCGGAAACCACACTGGACAGCGCGCAGGAGTCCGCTGGTGATACGGATAAGTTAAGCCAGATGGCTGACCGGTTGCACAATTTGGTCGGCCGTTTCAAAACCTGATCTGCTGGAGTGGGGGGGAGCTGGCCGGTTTTAGTCGGCCAGTTTTCCTGCTCTTGGGTGCTCTGCTATCGGCAGAGCGGGCGTTTGTGCCACTTCGCGGCTACTCAGATGATCCAGCGCCCACTGGGCGTGTTCTTTGACTAATTCCCCTGTGTCGGGATTGCTGAGCAGTGAGTGCAGAGTGTCACGGCTTTCCTGAGTATTTCTGCCGTTGCCGAGTGCGACTGCTATATTGCGTTGCCAGCCCTGAAAACCGCTGCGCCGAATGGCGGAGCCTTCTGTCCGTTTCAGGAATGTGGCTTCGTCCCAGTTCAGCAGTTCCCGCAGACTTTTGTCGTCCAGCCCGTGGCGGGGTTTGAAATCATCTTCCCCGGTTGCCTGAGCAAAGCGGTTCCAGGGGCATATCAGCTGGCAGTCGTCACAGCCGAAAATCCGGTTGCCCATCAGGGGGCGCAGTTCTGTGGGAATGCTGCCGTTGTATTCAATGGTCAGATAGGAAATGCAGCGGCGTGCGTCCACCACGTAAGGTTCAACGATGGCACGGGTCGGGCACACGTCGATGCAGGCCTGACATTTCCCGCAGTGTTCTTCGGTATAGGGTTCATCAACCGGCAGGGGCAAGTCGACAAAGAGTTCCCCCAGTAAAAACCAGGAACCGGCTTCACGGTTCAGAATCAGGCTGTGCTTGCCTTGCCAGCCAATGCCGGCTTTACGTGCCAGTGGCCGTTCAAGTACCGGGGCGCTGTCGACAAAGGCGCGATAGCCAAATTCACCGATTAAGGTTTCTATTTCTTTAGCCAGCCGGGTCAGGCGTTTGCGCATTAGCTTGTGGTAATCGCGGCCCATGGTGTAGCGGGATATATAGGCTTTGTCCGGATTCTTGAGCACCTTGAGTGTCTGTATATCCGGTGGCAGGCAGTTCATCCGGACGCAGATGACCCGGCGGGTGCCTTCGACCAGCAGCGACGGGTCAAGGCGCTTCTCGATATTGTTTTCCAGATAGCCCATTTCACCGTGGTAGCCGTTTTCCAGCCAGCGGTGATAAGCCTCTGACTCCGGGCTGATGTCTGTGTCGCTGATGCCGCATTGCTGGAACCCCTGTTCCAGTGCCGCAGCTTTAATGGCGTCACTGAGGGCGGCGAGTGATTTTGAGTCCTGATGCATTATGGCCGGTCGTTATAGCTGTTTTCACTGTAGGTTGGATATAATGAAGCCAAATTCCCAGTCGAGATCAGATACCGTGGCTAAGTCTTCGCAATTACCCGCTGCATTATACACAGCTGAACTGACCCGGGCACTGGATGCGGCTGCAATCAGTGGCGGAATCCCGGGTTTTAAACTGATGCTCAGAGCCGGGCATGTGGCGTTCGACCGTTTATTGCACCAGTGGCCCGGTGTGAGTTCCCTGAGCATTTTGTGCGGTACTGGCAATAACGGCGGTGATGGCTTTGTGATGGCGGCGTTAGCGCAGCAGCAGGGCATTCAGGTGCAGGTAGTCTGCGTGGCCAGAATGGATGATTTTTCTGTGCAGTTACGGGGAGAGGCCCGGCAGGCCTATGACTGGATGACTGATCAGGGCGTCGAATGTCTCCGTTACCGTCCGGGCATGAATTTACAGGGAGATGTGATTGTTGATGCTTTGCTGGGTACCGGCCTTAACGGAGCGGTGGCGGAGCCTTTTGAAAGTGCGATCCGGCAGATCAATCTCTCCGGTAAGCCTGTGCTGGCTGTGGATATCCCGTCAGGGCTTTGCAGTGATACAGGTGCGGTGCTTGGAACGGCTGTGCGGGCCGACTGTACGGTTACGTTTATTGGAATGAAGCAGGGGCTGCTGACGCATGACGGTGTAGATTATTGCGGTTATCTGCATTTTGACAGCTTGCGCATTGCTGATGATATTTATGAGTCTATTCCTGTCAGCGGATTTCGCACTTGCCGGGAGGATCTGGCTGAACTGTTGCCTCCGCGGGGGGCGTCCAGTCATAAAGGGCATTTTGGTCATGTACTGGTCATTGGCGGTGATCATGGTATGGGCGGGGCGGCGATTATGGCTGCTCAGGCAGCCGGTCGCAGTGGCGCCGGGCTGGTAACACTGGCGACCCGTGCCGAACATGTGACGGCTGCACTGACCCGGGCACCGGAGCTTATGGTGCATGGGGTACGCAGTGGGCATGATCTGGCGGTTCTGATTGAGCGGGCCAGCATTGTCGTCGTGGGGCCGGGGCTGGGGCAAAGTGCCTGGGGTGAGCAGTTGCTTATGGCTGTGCTGGATAACTGCCGGGCAGATAAAAAGCCACTGGTGATGGATGCGGACGCGCTTAACTTGCTGGTCATGAATGCCAAGCTGGATGGCAGTAAGCATATTAACTGGTTGCTGACGCCTCATCCGGGTGAGGCTGGCCGGCTGCTGGAAACATCGGTTGCCAAGGTGCAGGGAAACCGTTTTGCGGCGGCAGAGGCATTACAGGACAGATTTGGTGGCACCCTGGTACTGAAGGGGGCCGGTACCCTCAGTTGTGACGGGGATGCGATGCATCTGTGTTCAGCCGGAAACCCCGGTATGGCGACCGGAGGTATGGGAGATGTGCTCAGCGGTATCATTGGTGGGTTGCTGGCACAGGGGCTGACATATATTGATGCTGCCCGTATTGGTGTATACATTCATGCAAAAGCGGCTGATGAGGCGGCAAAAAATGGTCAGCGAGGTATGCAAGCCACTGATCTGTTGGCACAATTGCCTAAAGTTGTTAACGTTTCCCAAAAATGACAGAGAAAGTGAAGGAAGTAACTACGGTGTCCGGTAACCAGCAGCATTGTTTTTTTATCGCTGATGAAGCAGCCATGGTGGCATTTGGCGGCAGTCTTGCGGCGTCTGCCAGCGGTGGCGTGGTATTTCTGAATGGTGATCTTGGAATGGGTAAAACCACCCTGTGCAGGGGGATCATTCAGGGGGCAGGCCATAAGGGTGCGGTTAAGAGTCCGACTTATACACTGGTTGAGCCTTATGAGCTGACAGGGCGGGATGTGTATCATTTTGATCTGTATCGTCTCGGAGATCCGGAGGAACTCGAATATTTCGGTATCCGGGATTATTTCCACGATGATGCGCTTTGTCTGATTGAATGGCCGGAAAAAGGTGAAGGTGTGCTGCCTTCTGCCGATTTGTTACTGAATATCACTGTGCAGGATGAAGGCCGGCAGGTTGAACTGTTGCCCGTGACCGCCAGGGGTGAACAGCTGTTAGCTAATCTGCAGGCCGGTGCCGAGTGAGGATGAAACTGAGTATGTTGCGTGTTGCCCGTTTTAGTCTGGTATTAGTGTGTACAGTGTTATCCGCAGTGGTTGGCGCGGTGGATGTTAAGAACGTACGCCTGTGGATTGCTCCGGATCACGCACGTCTTGTATTTGACCTCAGTGACAGTGCGGACCATAAACTTTTTACTTTGAAAAATCCCGACCGCATTGTGCTGGATGTGGATAACGCCCGCTTTAACGCAGATCTCAAGCAGCTGAACCTGAGTAAGAGCCCGGTGGAGCGAATCCGCAGTGGCGCGAAGGATAAAAAAGATCTGCGCATTGTGCTGGATCTTAAGTCTGATGTGCGGGCGAAAAGCTTTGCCCTTAGCCCGAACGATAAATATGGCCACCGTCTGGTGGTGGATCTTTATCAGCCTGAAAAAGTTGCCCAGACCGTTAAACGGGCGACAACGACTGCAAATAACCCGGATAAACTGCGTAACGTAGTGATTGCCATTGATGCCGGTCATGGTGGCGATGATCCGGGGGCTGTTGGCCCCAGAGGGGAAAAAGAAAAAGATGTGGTGCTGGGCATTGCCCGTGAATTAAAGAAGTTGTTGCAGAAAGAGCCGGGCTTTACGCCGCAGCTGACCCGGGATGGCGATTACTATATCAGCCTGCGCAGCCGTACCAGCCGGGCGCGGAAGAACAATGCCGATATGTTTGTATCCATCCACGCGGACGGCTTTAAAGACAAGCGTGCGAAGGGGGCTTCGGTCTGGGTGTTGTCCCCAAGAGGTGCCAGTAGTGAGATGGGCCGCTGGTTGGCCAAACGGGAAAACAGTACCGACCTGATCGGGGGCGTTGGCAGTGTCAGCCTGGAAGATAAAGATGATGTGCTGGCAAAAGTGTTGCTGGATATGTCGATGACCGCCAGTCGCAGCGATAGCCGGGTCATTGCGGAAACCGTTCACAAGAATATGAGCCGCTTTGCAAAAATGCATAAAAAACGGGTTGAACAGGCCGGTTTTGTGGTGCTTAAGTCACCGGATATTCCGTCTATTCTGGTGGAAACCGGGTTCATTACTAATCCGGATGAAGCCCGGAAGCTGAAGTCTAAGTCTTATCAGAAGAAGATGGCTCAGGCGGTTTTTGCCGGTATTAAGGCGCATTTTGTTGCCAAGCCGCCTGCGCTGACCTATCTGGCCTGGCAAAAGCAGGGTGGCAATAAAGGTAAGGCGACAGCCGGTAAGTATAAGGTTGTCCGGGGTGATACATTATCGGTGATCGCCCGTCGCAACGGTGTGTCTATGGCGGCGTTGCGTAAAGCTAATGGTCTGAAGAACGCGGATCATATCCGTGTTGGTCAGGTGTTACAGATTCCGACCAGTTGATAGCTCCTTTTAACAGTCTTTTTCGGTACCGAGTGTAATTTATGTCCCGTATCCATTTGCTTTCGCCACGGCTGGCGAACCAGATCGCCGCTGGCGAGGTTGTTGAGCGCCCGGCGTCTGTTGTTAAAGAGATCCTTGAAAACAGCCTGGATGCCGGCGCAGACCGCATTGAGCTGGATATTGAGCAGGGCGGTGTGAAGCTGATCCGTTTACGGGATAACGGCAGTGGTATCGAGAAGGATGATTTGTCACTGGCCCTGAGCCGGCATGCCACCAGTAAAATCCGTGATCTGAATGATCTTGAAGCTGTTCAGAGCCTGGGGTTCCGGGGGGAG
>CAKZPE010000013.1 GCA_937138495.1 uncultured Oceanospirillaceae bacterium | reverse complement strand
GAGTCGTCCATCAGAATTTCACTGCCACGATACACCTTCCGGCTTTCCTGCATCTGTGGCTCAACCGGTGGTGTCTGGCTGGGCAAAAAGTCTTCCACCAACGCGAGAAGCTCAGCACTGACGCCGCTTCGCACCAGTACCCGCAAATCATTTTCGAGAGTATTTGAATCAAAGTGGATTTCGCAACCCACTTCGTCTTTAGCAATTTTTTTTATTTTTCGGAGTAACGCAATACTACGGCGGTTGAATTCCACCATAACTTCTTCCCCCCTACAGATATACTTATCAAGAAGTCGTCTGCAAGGGGTGTACCACTCCGCTGGATTCACAGTGACTTGCCAATAAAGCTTCAACGCGGCGCTCAAACTGCCGCGCAACCATATCCCAGGAAAGCTGTTCGGCCTGGCTCCGGGCATCCAGCCCCATCAGAGTAGAATCAAAGCGTAAGGCAACACGAAGCGCATCAGTAAATGCCTCATCCGTTTCATCAGAAGCAAGAGAGCCATCGACACCAGTCCGAACAAATTCTCTGGCTGCGGCCATGTCATAAGCGACCACAGGCAACCCACTAGCCATCGCCTCAAGAGTCACCAGACCAAAGGTCTCCGTTTGACTGGGCATTAAAAAGAGATCAGCAGACGCGAAGCACTCAGACAACGCCTGACCAGTCTTCACGCCAGTAAACACCGCTTCAGGAAACTCCTCGGACAGAGTTTCACGCAGGGGACCGTCACCGACAATAACAGGTCTGACCTGACGACCTTCAAGACGCATCTGGCGCACCGCATTAAGGGCTACGATAAGATTTTTCTCCACTGCGACACGCCCGACACAAAGCGCCACCTGCTCACGTGCCTCAACGCCCCATTCCTCTCTCAAGGTCGCTGATCGATGTACAGGATTAAAACGGCGACAGTCCACGCCATGAGGTAACCACTCGACGCGTTCCATGCGCTCATCCGTTAATTCACTCACCATAGATCGAGAAGGCACCAGAGTGACGTGAGTCCGATTATGAAAACGACGCATCCAGGCCATAATCATGCGACGCATAACCCCCAGGCCGTAATAACCACTGTAGCGATGAAAATTGGTATGAAATGCACTGATCATTGGCAGGTTATATTCCCGGGCCAAGGAAACAGCAGACGCACCAAGCAACCCTTCTGTGGCCACATAAACCAGATCCGGTGGAGTGGCTTTCCAGTGCGACCTAAGAGCCGTCTTTGATGGTAAACCTAATTGCAGATCCGGGTATTGCGGAATGCTGATACCTTTTACCCAGACTTCATTATCCGGTACTTCCATGTCGACCCTCGGAGCTGGTCGTACAATGGTGACCTGATAAAGATCAGGATTAAGGTGAGTGAACAGGTGCTGCAGAGAATTCGCAACACCATTCACTTCAGGAAGATACGTTTCTGTAACGACACATATGTGACGAATGCTCATGTCATACCCGGCTATAACTACTCATAAGAGCTAGTTTGCCGGGCAATCAATGACAGTTTAATTACGCCTCAGCAGCTTCTTCGCTGAGTTTTGAAAGGCGGTAACGCAGCTGGCGTGGCGTCAGTCCAAGTACTTTGGCCGCCATCGTCTTGTTGCCGTTGCACTTATCAATGGCCGCGTGAATATCATCCAGTTCATTTTCCTGAACCCGCTGATAAGGACGCGCATAAAGTGTTTTGAAGTTCGGCACGACCTGAGTCGCAAGAATGGTCGCAATCTGAGCACCGATAAAGCGGATTTCCGCAAGGTCCAGAGTGCCCGCATCATGACCACGCAGATCAACCACCATCACCGCCATAACAGACTGGCGAATAGTCAGCGGGACCAACAGACAACGCATAGAACCAGAAAGAGATTCAAGCTGTGGATCAAAGTGCTCCGGGCGCTCACTGTTATCACCAATCGTCAGCCACTCACGGCTTTCAAACTGACGGCACAGAGCGTGCTGAACTGCAAAACTGTAAACGCCGTTGCTGATGCCTGTTGAACAATACTGAGCTTTAAAACGGCTCGGAGAATCCGGTACAGCGATTGAGATATTGCTGAGACCTGTCACCTGAGTAGCTAACATCAGCAATTGCTGAATAGCTTCGTCATCGTGGTAGCGACTTTCCAATACATTGGCTACTTCATTCACCCATGCTGATGGGGATGATTTGATGCCACTGTCTTTACGGTATTCCTGGATATCTGCGATTTTGTACATAGGCTGCTCCTCCTGAATGCTTATGCTGTCGCAAAACCCGTACCAGCTTAATCGGGCCGAATAAAATTTGGTAAAAGGCGCGAAAATACACCCTCATAACCACGAGCTGCAGCATTGCGATAGCCGGTGCTGCAGCCTAACTTGTTGATGATGAAAGAATTTTTTCAGTGATGTGACAATAAGAAAAAAAACGCAACAACCACCTATTCCGTCAAGCGCTTGTAGCAACCGGATAATTACTGCTTCATCCAGATGCAGAAAAAGAGCTTAACGCCCTTTTTTAATGCAGAAAATGATTTTATTCAGCCGGACACCTGTCAGGCACACCCCGGATCATCGGTAGGTAAATAGGTTTTCTTTAACCAAGCCGAAAAACCTTTCGCAGCATCTTCCAGAGTGAATATCCCCGCAAGACGGTCACCCTTCATAATCAACACCGCATCAAAGTCATCCTGAACCATCTGATCAAGAACAACATCGAGGCGGGTATGGAGGTCGATGGCAGGGATTTCCCGGCGGCACATATCTACGGCCGTCAGTTCGCTGATATCACTGGCTGGGTGCCCCGGGCTTCGTGCGAGTTCGATATCAGCCCAGGTAAGAAGCCCTGTGACTTCATGGTGATTCATGACAGGGACGTGATGACAATGATGAACTTCCATCACGCGGGCGGCTTCTGCCAGGCTCGTGCTCTCTTCAACATGAGCAGGAAACGCCGTCATGAGTTCGGTAATGGTCGGCATATGACGCATTTGGAATGCTCCTTAGACGCCAATGCGCCCCAGAGTGTCGGTCAGTTGCCGAAGTATAGCTGAGATCGCCGGATGTTCATGCTCAAAACGGATGACCTGCTCCTGTACCGCATCGCTCAATTCAGGTGAGCCTGCTTCATTACTCTCCAGCTTGGCGATGTCATCAGCGATCTTGAGCAGCAGTTCGTGGGTTTCAGAGTCGAGTTCGGGGCTTTCCTTGAGGGTACGATGAAGGGATTCGAGTTGCTCGTTGAGAACCTGTTTAACCATAACCTTCTCCTTTAACTGGAAGTGACAATGCTTTGATAATTTCAGCATGTCTCAGTTCCAGTCTACTCCGTGAAAATAGTTTTCACACTATATAAGAAGTAAGGTATGGCGACGGCGGACGGACTCAGATCAATAAAACGCCTGAAAGCAGAACTTCATTCCGCATTTCTCGGCGAGCTGCTGCAGCACTTCCCTCAGCCCAGCATCGCCCACGTAGAGAAGCGTCATATCCCTGAGGCGACTGTCAGACTTAGACGGTAACACCTGTTTCAGGGCACTGATCAAAAGACTGGCGTTCGCGGCAACAGGCATCCATACCAGGCGTTCGCCTTCATGCTGCTGCAGAAAATCGGTCAATTGGGCATCGTCGTCGGCTTTCTTGTCTGCGAAATCACAATGCAGCATAAAGAGAGGGCTGGATTCGTATTCCGGATAGCGACTCAGAGCATGGAGTGCCAGAGGAAGTAAATCTGACACCTGTTCCTCTACACATTGCACTGTTTTGGCGCCGGGGTACTGCAACACAGAGACTGACCGACCTTTTAGTGTGCGTTCAGAAATCGCTCCGTGCGTCGCTGTTTCTGTGATTCCGTTGTCTGCGCCCGGCAGAGTCGCGCTGTATGCGGTCATTCTCTTGGCTCCTGCAGGGAAACTGTGTCCCTTGCAAATGTAGTGATACATAAGCGTTACAAGGACTGTGCCACTTCAGACCAGGCGGGATAATTCCAGCCAGAATACAGGAAAAGACGCTGAATCAGTTCTCCAGCACGTACTGCAGAATCACCTTAATCAGGTATCCCGCCATGCCAACGCCCAGACCCAGAAGGAGAATCATGGTGCCAAATTTACCAGCCCCTGAGCGCCGGCCAAGATCGAAAATGATAAAGAACATAAACGCAATCAGACCACCCACACCCAGGGTCATACCAATCTGCTCAAGTAACGCTGTGTCCATCCGGCAATCCCGACAAAAATAAAATTGGGCCCAATGGTACTTAAACTAAGCCAGTAATGCAGCTCAGGCGTGCATGCTTGGCGGTATCAGGCCTTTTTTTTGCCCCGCAGATATGCGTATCATTGGCCGCAACAATCACACAGCTCTGATTACTTCGGTGAATATCCCGGAAACTAAGCAGAGCGAATAACAATAAAATCATTGGGGATACTAAGATGCGCTTGATCGCAGTCGCACTGACGCTGTTCAGTTTGGCCTTCGCTGCGGAGGGAAAGGAGCTTCCACAGAAAACGTTTTGTATTTTTGATCCGGTAGGTGCTAACGGCCCTATATTTACCCGGATGCAGGACTTTCGTACTGCGGCGCTGGAATGGGGCGTCGAAGCTGAACTGAAAGCGTACACCAACGAAGCGGTCGCATTGGCAGATTTTCAGTCGGGTGTCTGCGACGGTTCTCTGATTACCGGCACGCGTATCCGTCCGTTTAATGTGTTCACCGGCAGCCTCGAAGCCGTCGGTGGCCTGACCAGTTACCAGCAGCTGCGCGAGTTGATCAACATGTTGGCCCGCCCTCAGGCCGCCAAATACATGGTCGATGGCCGCTACGATGTTTCG
>CAKZPE010000012.1 GCA_937138495.1 uncultured Oceanospirillaceae bacterium | reverse complement strand
GATGAAGCCAGTTTTCAGTATTTGCTACAGGCGGTTGATCTGGTGGCGGAGCACGGCTGGCGATTGCTGCCATTTTATCAGTACGATGCAGGATCAGGTGTCTGGAAATATCAGGGGCAGGGGCTGCAGACTGCTGTGAACCTCCATGCGCTGGATTTTATGGCGACGGTGGAAACGGCTGAGGCAGGAAAGGCACCTGATTATCCGTTGCTGCTACAGCAGGCTGAAGCGGTACTACTGGAGAAAAATCAGGGCCAGCGGTTCACGCTGACTTTGCCAGAGGATGCTGAAGCATTACGCTGGTTCGTATTGCCGCAGGAAGTAACTGTCTGATTGCGATTTTAAAGAGTAACTGAAACCGCTGCAGTTTAGCTGTCGGCGGTTTTTTGTGTCAGCCGGAAACCAGCTTGATACCGCTGTGGGGTTCCAGTTCAAAATGCTCGTAGGCGCACTGATTCCGGCCATTGTGCTTGGCGGTGTACACGCCGTCGTCAGCGGCTTTCAGAAGCCGGGTGGACAGGTCTTCCAGAGAGGCCCAGTGATAGCGGGATACTTCACAGCTGGATATACCGATAGAACAGCTGATCCGGAATGCTTCGCCCAGATCGTTGTGCATAATCATTTTCAGGATCTTGCTGCGAATCGTATCGCCGATTTGCTGTGCCTGGGCGGCGTCACACTTAGGCAGCAGAATGGCAAATTCCTCACCGCCGTAGCGGGCAATAAAGTCAGTCTTGCGCAGAGATTTCTTCAGCACCTGGCCTACGCTGCGCAGAACTCTGTCGCCCACCTGATGACCGTAGGTGTCATTCACCAGCTTAAAGTGATCCAGGTCGACAAACAGGCAGCTGAGCGTTGTCTGATGGCGGTTCGCCCGTGACAGTTCCCGGATGATTTCCTGATCGAAGGCGCGGCGGTTGTGTACCTTGGTGAGCATATCAATGATGCTCATGCGTTTGAGGTTCTGCTGGTTAATGCAGTTTTCAATACAGACCGCGATGACCGAGGCCAGATGATTAATATAATCGTAATCGAAACTGTCGCTGTAGCGGCCCGGATCTTTACTGCCCAGGTGCAGGCTGCCAATCAGGCAATCGTGGCGTACCAGTGGCAGCAGGGCGCTGCTGAGGATGAACGGGCTGCTGGGAAATGCCAGTTTTTTGGTTTCATCGTCCAGCTCACCGGCTTTCAGTTCCGGTACCGGGAAGATGGATTTCAGTAACCGCTGATTTTTAACAAACCGCAGGGTGTGTCCGGGTTTGGGGGGAACATAGTCGTCCAGCAGATCCCGGGCGGCACCTTCCGGATCTAGCAGGATCAGATTCACGGAACTGAGGCGGAAGTATTCTTTAAATTCAACCAGTAGCAGGTCAAGCAATTCAGCGAGGGTACTGCAGCTGAGAAGGCGTATTTCCATCTCAAAAAAAGATTTCAGGATCGCCTCATTACGCTCCATCTTACTCGACATAAGACGGATAACGCGGCGCAGTTCCTGATTGTCTTTTTCTGTTGATGCCATATCTTGCCTAATTAGAAGATCATGGTTTTGCCTGTCTGCAAAACTATAATTGATTTAATCGGCAAAGTACTGGAAAACTTTTGTCTGCAAATTGCGAAAAAAACACTTAATTTTCAATAACCCTGATGAATACTGGCCTGTAGCCGGAATAGATGTTACCCAGTTTGAGTAATGACTGCGCTCCGGCACACTGATTAAGTGCGGGTTTGTTTACGTTAAGGCTCTGTTTTGAAGGGAAGCTGAGCGTTCAGTGTTGCCATATGCTCACGCATCATGATCTCTTCTTCGGCCAGAAACTGGCTGATTGCCTGATCAAATCCCGCTTCTGCCAGCCAGTGTACCGACCAGGTTTCGATCGGTTTAAAACCGCGCTGAATTTTATGTTCACCCTGTGCACCGGGATCAAAGCGTTTTAAACCCTGTTCAATACAGTAATCGATACCCTGGTAGTAACAGGTTTCAAAATGCAGACTGTCGAACTCAGCGAGTGAGCCCCAGTAACGGCCATACAGGGTGGTGCTGTCCCGTAAATACATCGCGGCGGCAACGTCCTGGCCGTCTTTACTGGCTATGCAGAACAGTAAATTTTCCGGTATCTGTTTACAGAGCTGGTGGAAAAAGGCCGGCTTGAGGTAGCCGGAACGGCCCCGTTTAAGATAAGTGATCTGGTAGAAGTCATAAAAACGGTCAAGTTCGGCTGCGCTGATCCGGTTGCCATCCAGAAAGCGGTGGCAGATCGCCTGCTGCAGAACTTTTTGACGTTCTTTACGGACATTTTTCCGTTTTCTTGAGCTGAATGTGCTGAGGAAGTCGTCAAAGTCACGGTAGTTCTGATTAAACCAGTGGTACTGGCTGCCTAACCGGCGTTTAACGCCCTTACCGGTTAACTGAGAGAGGCTGTAATCCTCTAAAAACAGGCTGTGCCAGCCTGACAGTTTATGTTGCAGGCAAACCTGAGTCAGTGCCTGTGCGGTGGCCTGATGAAGTTCTTCACGCTGCTCTGCACTCAGGTCTGTTGACAGACAAAGCCGGGGGCCGGTGCTGGGCGTAAACGGAATTGCATTCAGCAGTTTGGGATAATATTCAAGCCCGTAGCGTTCATAGGCGTCTGCCCAGGCCCAGTCAAATACATACTCACCGTAAGAGTGTTGTTTGATATACAGAGGCATGACGCCAACCGGATCAGGATCACTGATAACCAGGTGAAAGGGTTGCCAGCCGGTTTTAGCACAGACGCTGCCACTGTTTTCCAAAGCATGCAGGAAACCGTAGCGGATAAAAGGATAATCCCGCCCGTTATCCGGCTGATGAACCAGAGCATCCCAGGTTTCCTGGCCGATATCGGCAATTGCATTATGGAAGTTAAATGTAGTCATAAGGGGTGTCAGATCACTTACGTAGCGTCGGCATACTGTATGTCAGGTTGTCATGATAAACCAGTATTCCGGCCCGGTTTACATTCAGAAACTAACTGAAGAGAAAAGAAAAACTGCTTTATAGTCAACAGGTTCTGTCGGAAGGGCTGTTCAACTGCTAGAGTTAAGGTATTGCTACACACAGGAGATATATGATGGATGAGCTTGAGCTGGAGTTTGAACTGGATCCCCGTTTAGCTGCCGACTGCATTCATATTGGTGATTTTCCGCTGTGCCGGCTGCTGCTCATGAATGATGCCAACTATCCATGGTTTATTCTGGTGCCGCGGCGGGCCGGTGCGACGGAAATTTATCACTTACCGGAAGATGAACAGCAACAGCTCATACATGAGTCATCGTTTCTGGCAGAAAATCTGCATGATATTTTTGCCGCACGGAAAATGAATGTTGCCGCAATCGGTAATATGGTGGCCCAGTTACATGTGCATCATGTGGTGCGCTATGAAGGTGATGCTGCCTGGCCGGCACCTGTCTGGGGCGCTGTACCTGCACGGCCTTATTCAGAAACAGAGCTGTATGAAGTGCAGCATAAACTTGAAGTGATTCTTAACGGTGCACTGGCCCTGAACCGGGCACGTTAGAGAAAATATGAGAATCAAAAAAAGCGCTGAGTCACTGACTGAGCGCTTTTCTTTTATCCGGGCTTCAGTGAAGATCCGGTTTTCTGCAAGTCTTAACGGCGACGACGGCGCTGTGGTTGCTGGCGTCGCTCTTCGACAGGAATACGGACTGCCTGCGGTTGACTGTTCTGCCCCTTAAAATGGTCTCTGAGGCTATAGCCAATCACGAACAGGCAAGCTAGAACGGCTAAAGACAATAATGTAATCATAGGCTTGCTCGCTGTTAATTGCGGTTATTGCTTAGTCAGTTCCTTACAGCTCGAATCCTTCGAGCTCGTTTCCTTCTTCAAGTTCAGCGACTAATGCAGAAAACTCGGTAAAGCCCCCGATGTGCTCCTTTCCGTGGAAGATCTGAGGAACAGTAGTGACTGGTTTACCGATAGTTTTTTCAAGATCTTCTTTGCTGATACCTTCTTTATGGATATCAATATAGCGATGATCTAAATCTTTGATTTCACAAAGTTGCTTGGCACGGACACAGAACCCGCATCCTTCACGACCAAAAATAGTCACACGTTGCATCTAAATAATCTCCTCATAAGAACGGGTGACATTGAAACAATTTATTAACCCGTACGCCAATAGTGAATGTTTATATCAAACATAGCTATTGGTTATTAGCTCTATAACGGGCTGAAGTATGCCATATATGTGTTCTGAAACTGTACCTTCAGTGTCAGTATAGCAACCAGTTTGAGTAAGAGATGCCAGACAGTGTTTAAATCTTGCTCAGTGTCAGGTTTTTCCCTGTGGTAAAAAGCACCTGTTTGCTCATGGCGCTGCTTGGTTTAGAATGTCATGAATTTGACATGAAAATGTGTCGTTTCGGGAAAAGTTGAGTAATCGCGTGGCAGTAGATATTCCTATTGAGCAGTTGCAGAACATGCCTGTATTCGGTGGCCTGCGGGAAGACAGTATCAGGTTGTTAATTTCCGGTTGCAGTTGTGTTGAACATGCACCGGGGGAAGCGTTTTTTACCGAAGGCGAACGGGGCGACTCTGCTTTTGTTGTGGTCTCCGGGCATGCATCTCTTTATAAACATGGCAGTGATAACGGTACCCTGCATAAGATTCGCAGCTTTCAGGCGACAGAATGCTTCGGCTCGATGGCGTTGCTTGGTGTTTATCCCCGCAGCGGTGTGGTGATTGCCGATGACCATTGTCATGCCATCGAAATTAAAGCCGATCAGTTATTTATGCTGTATCAGCAGGATCCGGAACAATACATGCTGATATTCATGAACATGGCCCGGGATCTGAGCAGACGCCTGCGGGACGGGGACTGCCAGTTGGCAGGCTGTATTGATCAGTTAAATGCAGAAACCGCCGGATAACGGCGGTTTTTTTGCATTTGGACTGACCTCAGTATCCGGTGTTTACCACACGTCCGGACGTTTCTTGCGGCGAGGGATCAACGGAAGGATCAGACCCAGTATCAGCCCACCAAAGGCCACCAGGCCTCCGTAGGTAAACCAGCGCATCAGGTTTGAATCATCCATGCTGTTGATGGAGCGGTTCAGGCTGGAAATTTCCAGTTCCAGTTTTGCAATCGTATCTGCGTATTCTTTATTTTGCTGCTGCAGGCCAACAGTCTGCTGTTTAAGTGACTGAATGACTTCATTTTGCTGGGTGATCATGGCATTGCTTTTACCCAGTTTTTCTTCCAGCTGCGGAAAGCGTACTGACATGCTCGAGCCTTCGCTGACGTTTGCGCCCGGTAACCAGCCAGTCCGGCCAGAGGCTGTTTTGATTTTGACGTAACCGCTGTCTTTATTGCGGTCCAGTACTGTAATGCTGGCGCCACTGCGAATCCGGCCGGTAATCCGGAACTGATCACTGGGGCCACCGTGGTAATAAGTAAATACATCATCGCTGATATAAGCGGCCTGGGTATTCAGGCTGAAAAGGCTGATCAGGGTAAAGCAGGAAGCAATTAATACACGCATGGTGACACCGTAACTCTAAATTCTGTTCTTGCTGCAAATCAGGGCTGCAAGTTTATCTTTGTTTGGTCAGGTAACTGCTCACTGGGGAAGGCGATATGCCTCCGGCTTGCAGAACACAGGTACCCGGTTAAATAGCTAAAATTATGTCTCATCCCTGTACAGCTTAGCCTGTGACTTCGTGCCCGGGGAAAAGTTCGAACATTTGTTTATTATTTTCAGCTTTATTTCAGCTTGCTCATGCAGGCATTTGGACGCAGCGTTTTAACTGTATTTACGGCATCGTCACAGGACATTATTGTGTGCTAGAATCGCGCACCGTTTTAGTTCTTGTGAGGAAGATTGTCGTGTTTATTATTCGCTGGATTCTTGGCCGTATTATTCTGCTGGTAAATGCACTTACTCCGCCGAAAAAGATGCAGCGCAGCCCTGAACTGCAGGCGGAACTGGATAAGCAAACGGCTAGTTTATCTCTGTATCAATACGAAGCCTGTCCTTTTTGTGTCAAGGTTCGCCGGGCCATGCGCCGCTTTAACCTGAACGTTGAAGTGCGTGATGCAAAGCGCAACCAGGATTACAAAGCTGAGCTGGAGCAACGTGGCGGCAAGCTGAAAGTGCCTTGCCTGCGCATTGAAGAGCAGGGCGGTGTGCGCTGGATGTATGAGTCCGGTGATATTATTCAGTATCTTGAACAGAACTATGTGAAGTAAGCGATACCCATTCTGAGAAAAAGCAGCCATTGGCTGCTTTTTTTGTGTTTGCGGTTCACAGGGCTTGCTGCGGAAGAATAGTTAACTGTATATTTAGACAGTAAAGCTATCCGCCTGAGTGACTTATGATTTTATATATTGCCGAAAAACCCAGCCTGGCACGGGCGCTGGCTGATGTACTGCCAAAACCGCACAGTAAAGATCAGGGGTTTATCCGGCTGGGAAACGGTGATGTGGTCAGTTGGTGCCTGGGGCATTTGCTGGAGCAGGCGGAACCGGATCAGTATGACCCGCAGTATAAACAGTGGCGCTATGAGCATTTACCCATAGTGCCTGATCAGTGGAAGCTGCAGCCGCGCAGTAAAACCCGTAGCCAGTTAAGTGTACTCCGCAAGCTGGTAAAACAGGCAGATCAGCTTGTGCATGTGGGAGACCCGGACCGCGAAGGTCAGCTGCTGGTGGATGAGGTCATCAACTACTTAGGTGTCAGTGCGGCCAAAAAGGCCAGCACGCAGCGTTGTCTGATCAGTGATCTGAATGCCAGTGCGGTGCGCCGGGCGTTACAGCAATTGCGCTCTAATCAGGAATTTATTCCCCTGTCTGTGTCGGCACTGGCCCGCTCCCGTGCAGACTGGCTGTACGGTATGAATATGACCCGGGCCTATACGCTGCGTGGTCAGCAGGCCGGTTACAGCGGTGTGTTGTCGGTCGGGCGGGTACAGACCCCGATACTGGGTTTGGTGGTCCGGCGGGATCAGAGCATAGAAGACTTTGTCTCTAAACCTTTCTATGAAGTGACCGCGCATCTGCAGACGGATAAGCAGGAAGATTTTCAGGCCCGCTGGAAGCCCAGTGAAAACTGTGCGCCGTATCAGGATGAAGAAGGGCGGGTGTTGTCCCGGCCGTTGGCGGAAAATGTGGCGTCCAGAATTACCGGGCAGCCGGGAACCGTCACAAAACTGGAACAGAAACAGAAACAGCAGGCCGCACCGTTACCCTTTAACCTGTCCGCATTGCAGATTGAAGCGGCGAAGCGCTTTGGTATGAATGCCAAGGCGGTATTGGACACCTGTCAGAGTTTGTATGAACGGCATAAGCTGATTACCTATCCCCGCTCAGACAGCCGCTATCTGCCCCGTGAACACCACGGGCTGGCCAAGGATGTCATGCCGGTTGTGCTGGCGAACTGCCCGGGCTTTGAAAAGGTTTCAGGCATGCTGGATCTTAGCCGTCGCAGTGCCGCCTGGAATGACAGTAAGGTGGATGCGCACCATGCGATTATCCCGACCAGCCGGAAAATGCCCGCATCACTGAGCGAGACAGAGAAGAAAATTTACACCTTAATAGCCACGTTTTATCTGTACCAGTTCATGCCTAAGTACAGTTACTTTGAAACCAGGGCAGAGGTGACTATCAGCGGTGGTCTGTTTGTGTGTAATGCGCACCGTACGCTGGAATTGGGCTGGAAGCATTTGCTGAATAAAGACGCCAGTAAGGATCAGCAGTTACCTGAGCTTCAACAAGGGCAGGTGGTCGACTGTTTGCGCGGTGAAGTGGAAGAAAAGCATACACAGCCGCCAAAATACTTTACCGATGCCACTCTGCTGGCCGCGATGACGGGCATTGCCCGTTATGTGCAGGATCCGGATATCCGTAAGATCCTTAAAGAAACTGATGGCCTGGGGACAGAAGCTACCCGGGCGGGCATTATTGAATTGCTGTTTACCCGGGGCTTTTTATATCGGGAAGGTAAAGCGGTGCGGGCCTCTGAGGTGGGCAAGGCGCTGATCGGTTGCTTGCCGGATTCTGCCACCACACCGGATATGACCGCCCGCTGGGAAGCAACTCTTAACGATATCTGCCATAAGCAGAGCAGTTATGATGCATTTATGCAGCCATTACTGACCAGTTTGCAGGCGCTGGTAGAAGGCTCTGCCGGGGTGCAAATTCCTGCATCGCTTAAAGCGGCTGCGCCGGCCCGTAAAAAGAGTTATAAACGCCGTAAAACGACAGGCAAAGCGAAGGGTGCTGCGACCAAATCTCCGACTAAAACAACCCGCTCTGCTACAGGGCGCAAGCGTAAAACTGCTTCTGCCTGATGCTGAAATGATCAGTAAAGTGGAAGGTGCCTGACCGGTTCACAAGCCGTTATCGGGGGGATGACAACCGGCAGTTACTGCAGTGACGGTCAGGCAAAAAAGGGTTGTTATGATTACTTATTTAGATGCGCTAACAGTTTCTCTGCGACAAGCGCTGAACTGGCCGGATTCTGGCCGGTAATGATCAGTCCATCCTGAATCGCAAACGCATGCCAGTCTTCTGCTTTCTGGTATTCAGCGCCTGCAGACTGCAGGGCATCTTCCAGCAAAAACGGCACAATGTCGGTGAGCTGAACGGCGGCTTCTTCGCTGTTACTGAAGCCTGTTACTGCCCGGTTTTTTACCACAGAGGTACCGGTAGCATCTTTTGCGTTCAGCAATACAGCACTGGCGTGGCACACTGTTGATACCGGCTTATTACTGCTGAGCAGCGCTTCGATCAGTGTGACTGATGCTGTATTTTCCGTCAGGTCCCACAATGGACCATGGCCGCCCGGATAAAAGACGCCGTCGTATTCGTCAGGATTAATCTCGCTCAGTGCCAGTGTGTTGGCCAGTTGTGCCTGCGCGGCGTTGTCAGCATCAAAACGGCGGGTGGCGTCGGTCTGAAAATCCGGTAACTCACTTTTCGGATCGATCGGTGGCTGGCCGCCAGCCGGAGACGCCAGAGTGATCTGCACACCTGCATCGGCCAGGACATAATATGGAGCAGCAAACTCTTCTACCCAGAAGCCGGTTTTTTCGCCGGTATTGCCCAGCTCGGCGTGAGAGGTCAGTACCATAAGGATGTTTAACTGTGACATATGCAGGGTTCCTGAGTCCGTTGAGTTGAATAACCGCAGTATGGATTAATCAGCTGGATTACATAATGGTCATAAAATTGGTAACTTTGTTTTAATAATTGATACAAAGAGACAGCAATGAACCTTTCCTTCGAACAGCTCAAAAGTATGGTGGTATTTGCCCATGTTGCAGGACGGGGAAGCTTCAGTGCTGCCGCGCGGCATCTGGGATTGTCCCGGGGCGTAGTGAGCTACCATATTAAAAAACTCGAACAGCAGCTGGGTGTGCAATTGCTGAACCGGTCCACCCGGTCATTGTCGCTCACGGATGAAGGCCGTACGTATTATGCCTACTGCAAGACAATTACTGAGCAGGCGGCTTCCGCTCAGCAACAGATGGAAAACTATAAACTTGTGCCGGAGGGCTTGCTGAAAATAACCTGCCCGGTGAACATGGGATTGCAGATTATTGTCCCGGCGCTGAATGTGTTTAAGGAACAGTATCCGCGGATCGAACTGGACATTGTGCTGGCAGATCAGGTGGTGAATATACTTGAAGAAGGAATCGATCTGGCAATCCGCGGGGCACCACTGACTGACTCCGGGTTACAGGCCATGCATCTGGCGGTGCTGAAAACGCATATCTGCGGAGCGCCGGCATATTTCAATCGCCACGGCAGACCCGGTTCACCGGAAGATCTGAGCCGGCATAACTGGATTATGTATCAGCTATCCTCAGGCACTCTTGAACTCCGTAAAGGGGAACGCTCTTTCAGTATCCGGCCCCGGGGGGATATCTCCACCAACAATGCGGCTGCCCGAACGGCCTTCGTGGAGGGAGGGCATGGGCTGGGGCGAATACCGGCGTATGATGCTATTCCTAAAATCCGGGCGGGCACAATTGAGTCGGTGCTGGATGATTATCAGCTGGACGATATCCAGGTATACGGTGTGTTTGCGCCGGGGGCAGCTAAAACGAAGAAGCTCAGGGTGTTGCTGGACTTTCTGAAGCTGCATTACTCTCAACTGGAAAATCAGCGTCAGATGAGCATTTAAAACTGAGAATAATGTTTCTTGTAGATATAAAAAGATATGTTATATCATAACATAAATTAACGAATCCTTTTTTACCGTTATCGGTGATAGCGACTGAATGAGGATCAGCTGTTTGTCTTATTATATTTCAGGAGCCATTGCTTGAACGCCTCTCTGCCGGATACAGCCCGCCATCTATTGCCTTCGCACAGCCATTCACTGGACTGGGTTGGCATGGAAAATATCAGATTACCGTTACAGATTGCCGTCACGGACGCTGCGCAGGACGCTATGCAGGTCCCTACGCCCGTGTCAGCATCGGTTGATCTGGGTATCGACCTTCCCGGCGGGGAAGGTGCACGTAAAGGTATCCATATGTCCCGGCTTTACCGCGCGCTATTGGCGCTATCAGGTAAGCCGCTGACTGTGCCAGCCGTGCTGGCGTGTCTGAAGGACTGCGTTGCCAGCCACGAAGACTGCAATTCTGACCGGGCGGCGATTACCATCCGTTTTGATCTTTTACTGTCACGTCCGGCATTGCTGACGGAACAGGCGGCTGGCTGGCAGGGCTATATGGTTGAGCTTTCGGCCGCAGTTGACTCAGAAGGCCAGATTTCCCTGTATCAGACCGTGGAAGTGACGTATTCATCTACCTGTCCGTGCTCTGCCGCTTTATCCCGCCAGGCACTGAGTGAGCATTTCAGTGCTGCATTTGCAGCTGACGGTGTACCGCCTGATGTATCAGAAGTGAGCCAGTGGCTTCAGGAGCAGGGCAGTATTGCAACCCCGCACAGCCAGCGCAGTGTGGCGAAAGTCACCGTTGCTGTACCGGATGATTCAGGAAATTTTGCCCTGCAAAGGTTAATCGATCAGATCGAATCGTCGCTGCAAACCCCGGTACAGACTTTTGTGAAACGTGCTGATGAACAGGCATTTGCATTGCGTAACGGCAGCAACCTTATGTATGTGGAAGATGCCAGCCGCCGGATTCTGGATGCGGTAACCGGTTACCGCAGCGCTACCGTTGAGGTGCGGCATTTTGAAAGTCTGCACGGCCATGATGCGGTCGCTAAAAGCTATTGGGTTGCTCCCGCCGCAGGTGAAAAACATTCCGGTGAAGGTGCAGGGCTATGACAGCGGCACTGGCTTTACCTGCAGAACAGTCCCATGTTTGCAGTGGAGATCAGCCGGTTGTTCTCAGCGAAGTATACCGGCCTGAAGTGAATCTGGTGTACTGGCAGCGGCAGGCTGAACCTGAAGCGCTGAGCTATGCCCGGTTTCTGGCCGGGCCGGAGTGCCACTTCACCAGTAAATCAACGGTGCTTTCCGAGGCGGAAGTCGCTGAATGGCTGAATGATGTTTTACCGGCGCATCCGGATAAAGCCGCTTTCAGTGACGATGTGGCAATGCTGGCGGATATGTTCAGTTATCTGTTTGAGCTGCCACGCATCGGGATTCGCCTGCAGGTATTACAACAGGCCATGTGTCCGAAGTTTCACGTTGACAAAGTTCCCTGCCGCCTGGTGACTACTTATACCGGCGCTACCACTGAGTGGTTGTCACGCCGGGCTTCAGAACCTGCCGGTTCAGCTGATGACATACAGCGAGTACCACCTCAGAGTGTTGTGCTGCTTAAAGGGGATGGCTGGTGGGAAAATGAAGGGCGGGGCATTGTGCACCGTTCGCCATCCGCTTCGGCTGCTGAACCCCGGGTGTTCTTAAGTTTTGACTTTGCTAACTGAGGGGCAGCGGCATGCACAATGAATATTTTCTTGAGCTTGAAAATGCCAGCGCGGGGCATATTCTTCCACTGGATGAACTGCTTGAACAACTGGTCTTTAATCGGGATGGGCTGATCCCGGTGATCACCCAGTGTGCTGACACGTATCAGGTGCTGATGCAGGCATGGATGAATGCTGAGTCGCTGCGTATCACGCTGGCAACCGGACAGGTGACTTACTGGAGCCGTAGCCGAAATCAACTCTGGGAGAAAGGACTCACCAGCGGCCACACCCAGGAATTGCTTGAGTTACGCACGGACTGCGACGGCGACAGCCTGCTGTGTCTGGTCCGGCAGAATGGGCCGGCTTGCCATACCGGGCGCTCCGGCTGTTTTTATTTTTCAGTTAAACCACAATCTGACCAGGCTACCGTACTGGAATCCCGGCCAGATTACCGGCTTCTGTTTACCCGCTAAACAGCATTTAGCGGTTGCACTCCTCAGACGGGATAATTATGTTGTATCCGGTTGTCAGAAAATACCAGACTGATAACCGGTATAACGTGCAACCAGGTGAACGGAACACTGATGAAAATTTTGCTGGCTGAAGATGATGTCGTCAACGCTGAGTACATCCGCAAAGGGCTGATTGAAAAAGGCTTTGTTGTCGACTGGGTGACTGATGGCCGGGAAGCCCTCACGTACTGCCTCTATAACCAGTGTGATCTGTTCATTGCCGACCGGATGCTGCCGGGCATGGACGGGCTGTCGGTGGTCAAAGCCCTGCGGGCATCCGGCAGTCAGCTTCCGGTAATTTTTCTGACCGCCATGTCCGATGTCGATGATAAGGTGGAAGGGCTGCTGGCCGGTGGCGATGACTACATGGTAAAGCCCTTTCATTTTTCTGAACTGTTGGCGCGGATCACTGTATTGTCCCGGCGACCGGGGGAAAGTGCTGAGAAAACCGAATGGGTGGTTCATGATCTCAAGCTTGACCTTCTGACCCGTATGGCCGAGCGACAGGGGCAGGTTATCGAGCTGAAAAATAAAGAGTTTGCGCTGCTTGAATTGCTGATGGGAAACGCCGGCAGAGTCGTCAGCAAAACCATCATTCTTGAGAAAGTCTGGGATCTGAATTTTGACCCGGGCACTACGGCGGTAGAAACCCATATCAGCAAGCTGCGGCAGAAAGTGGATAAGCCCTTTTCTGAACAGCTGATTCATACCGTCAGAAACATGGGGTACAGCATCCGTGCCCCTCGTTAATATTGCGACCGGTTCCGCATTCCGCCTGGCTGTTCAGCTGCTGGCGGTATTTGTGGTGATGCTGGTGTTGGCCGGTGGCGTGTTAGTGACCGCCGTAACCAATACACTGGAAATGGAAACCCGGGCCCAGCTTGAAGAGGAAATGCTGCTCTTCGGGGACATTTACGATGCCGAAGGGCTTAGCGGCTTAACCGGTACGATAGAAGAGCTTAGCCGGCAGTCGGTATTATTCGACCGGGCGCTGGGGCTGTTTGATAAAGATAAAGTACATCTGGCAGGTCAGGTCAGTCTGATGCCGGATTTTGTCGGCTGGGGCAAAACCCACCTGACACTGGTTGCCGCCTCTCCCGACAACGAAGACAGTTATCATGCCCGGGTGTTTCAGCTGGACAGCATGACGCTGGTGGTCGGTCGCAGCACCGCACATATTGATGCTGCCAGAGAACAGCTCATTCTGTGGCTTCTGGCGACAGGACTCTGTCTGGCGGCGGGGACTTTGCTGTTGGGGTATCTGGCCAGCCGCCGTTCATACCGAAAACTGCAACGCATAGGGCAGGTACTCAAAACCATTGCTGCCGGTGATATGAACGCCCGGATTCCGGTAGCGGACAAGCCAGACCAGATTGATCTGATTGCTTTGCAAATGAATGCCCAGCTGCAGCATCTGGCGACGCTGGTAACCGGTATTCAGGCGACTGCCACGGCCATTGCCCATGATCTTAAAACCCCGCTTTCCCACGCGCAAATCGCCCTGTATGAAGCCGGTGATAAGTGTGATCAGGATGAAGATCCCGAACAGGAAATCACTCAGGCACTGAGCAAGCTGGAACAGTTAAACCAGACCTTCGATACCATTTTGCGGATTTCCCGCATTCAGGCCCATACCGACCGCAGCAATTTTGCGTGGGTGGCGCTACACAACCTGACAGACAAAATTTACGATCTGCTGGAACCGGCTGCACAGGACGCCGGTATACAGTTGAGTGTGGCGCCCCATCAGCAGCCGGAGCTGACTCTGTTTTGTGATGCCGGCATGATCCAGCAACTGCTGATTAATCTGCTGAACAACGCCATTACCCATTGTCCGGCGGGCAGCACGGTGAGGCTAAGCGCAGAGCAATACGGGCAGGAGACGATCCTCACGGCAGAAGATAATGGCCCGGGGATTCCGCGATCTGAACGGGAAAGCATTTTTAAACCTTTTACCCGTCTCAGCCAGTCCCGTACCACGCCGGGTAATGGCCTGGGGCTGGCACTGGTGAAAGCCATTGCCGATGCCCATCAGGCACGTATTGTTCTGGCAGATGCAGATCCCGGCCTGCGCATTCAGGTTATTTTTCCGAAACTCATTTCAAAATCTTAAATTCTTTTAAAGTTTTGCTGAAATTCAGGCGAGCTTTGCCGCGTACACTCATTTCCAACATCTGAAACGGTTACTCTGCGGACACAAGGGGAAGTCCGCCGGGCACTAAATTAGGGTGTCTTGCAATGAAATGCCGGGCCTTGTTGTATCTGTATTTCCGGGCACTGACGACTCCTCCCGTTCGGAATACAGCTTTGTGGCCCGGCTTTCATATGCTGCTCCGATTAACAGCCACTGGAAAGAATCATGTCAGAACTACAACAGGCGGAAATGGCAAAGCTGCACAGCCATATCACACAGGATGTCCATAAACTGGTGGATAAGTATCTGCGAATTATCGAATGGGAAGTGCCCGAAACCGACGAATCTGCTGCCCGTGAAATGATCTTACAGCAGATAAAAATCACCCTGGAAACGCTCTGATTTAAATCATTCGGAGCGAGGACCAAAAGCCCGCCGGCTAGCTGCCGGACGGGCTTTTTTATTTGTTTAAACAGGCCGTTGATGACGTTTTATAAGTTTAATTTTTTTTAAAGTTGGCTAAAGGAAGGGGTGAAAATCAGCGCTTACTATTTTCAGCATCAAACGAATGAACTGGAGATAGTCATGAAAACAGCGTCTACAAAAATTGCTTTAGCATTCACCGGTATTCTGGCCGCCAGCAGTCTGTCCGGTCTGACATTGGCTGCTCAGAGCAACACTGCCAGCCAGGAAAACACAGCGGTATATGTCATTGAGAGTATTAAAATTCCGGGCCATGCAAAGTCTGTATTAGCAGATACCCGTGCCGCCCGGATAGCCCTGTTTGAAGGTCAGACTGACGCGGCTATCGATCTGGTACAAAAGGCGCTGGATACCTTTGATGCAGGGGTTGCTGATTACGCTGTAGAGCTGGATGACGATTCCGGATTCGGTATTCCGGTCGACAGCTCGGTTGAATTTAACGAAGGATTTCAGCCCACTGAGGCGAATGCCAAAGTCATTAATCAGGCCGGTCAGCTGGCCCAGAAAGGTGATTCGCAGGGCGCGGTTAAAACCATGATTGAAGGCGGCATTGAGCTGGATTTCAAATACGCCATGTTGCCGGTTGCGTCTACCGTTGTCAGTCTGAACAACGCTCTGGATGACTTGCAGGACGGCAGTTTCTACGAAGCAAATATTGCTCTTAAAGCCATTGAAACCTCACTGGTCATCGAAGAGTACGGTGTGGCTGATACTCCAGAGCAGGGGTTCGCCTGGGAAACCATCAGCAAATCTTAATCTGTTCACTGGTGAGGCCGGCATAAGCCGGTCTCTTTTTCTGAACGCTGCCGGTTTTTGATGAAGAGGAGAAACCAATGACTGCAAACACTGCAACGAAGGGCGCAGATCTGCCAACACCGGACCTGATTCCCTGGCTGAAAGCGCATATGAATGCCCGGATTGTGGGTCAGGAACGTTTTGTAGAACGTTTGTTACTGGCCCTGTTTGCCGATGGCCATATTCTGTTGGAAGGCGCGCCGGGGCTGGCAAAAACCAAGGCGGTTAACGCCCTTGCCCAGGTCATAGACTGTGATGCCCGGCGGATTCAGTTTACCCCGGATCTGCTGCCCAGCGACCTTACCGGCACGGATATTTTCCGGCCGGAACAGCAAAGTTTTACTTTCCAGCAGGGGCCGTTGTTTAACAGTCTGATTCTGGCAGATGAAATTAACCGGGCACCGGCCAAGGTGCAGTCTGCACTGTTGGAAGCGATGGCCGAACGCCAGATTACCGTTGGCGGTCAGACTTATCCTTTGCCGGATCTGTTCTTGGTAATGGCCACTCAGAATCCGATCGAGCAGGAAGGGACCTATCCCTTACCGGAAGCCCAGTTAGACCGTTTCCTGCTGCATGTAAATATTGATTTCCCCAGTGCGGAAGCTGAGCGGGAAATTCTGCGTATTGTTCATGGTGAGGCCTGCGGAGACGTCAGCCGGCCTGAGCGCCTGATCAGTGCAGAGGAAATTTTTGTTGCCCGGCAACAGGCACTGCAGACCCATGCGTCTGAAGCCTTGCTGCAATATATCATCCAGATTATTCAGGCGACCCGCCGTCCGTTCATGTACGGCGAAGATCTGGTGGATGTGATCAGTTACGGCGCCAGCCCGCGGAGCACAATTGCACTGGACCGCTGCGCCCGGGTGCACGCCTGGATGCGCGGCTCAGATTTCGTCACCCCAATGGATGTTCAGGCGGTGGTGCATGATGTGCTGCGTCACCGGATTATCCTCAGCTTTGAAGCGCAGGCCGACGGTAAAACCGCTGATGATTTTATTGCCACTCTGATGGACCGGGTACCGGTAAGCTGACAGGGAGGATGTATGCAACAGACAGCACCCGAATTACCGGGGATTGAGATCAGTAAAGCAGAGCTGATTCATGCCAGACCCCCAAAAAGTGTGACCGGGTTTTCGCCTTCCGGTCCGGTTCAGACCCATCAGTGGGGCACTAACCGTTCAGCGTTTCTGGGGCAGGGCATGGAGTTTGCTGAGTCACGGATCTATCAGCCGGGAGATGATGTAAAAAATATCGACTGGTGTGTAACCGCCCGTACCGGTCAGGCACATACCAAGCTGTTTCAGGCTGAGTGGGAACGCCCGGTTTACCTGTTGCTGGATTTACGCAGCATGATGCAATTTGGCTCCCGGGTGCGGTTTAAATCCCACCTGGCGGCGGAGATTGCGGCCCAGCTGGCCTGGGTGGGGCATGATGGCGGTGACCGGATCGGCGCACTGATACTGGGGCGGCAGAAAACTCACAGTTTTAAGTCCGCCCGGACCCGCGCCTCAGTGCTGCAGTTTCTCGATGCGGTATCCAGCGAAACCCGGCCACAGGCAGAGCCTGCAGGACCTGTATCTGAAGAGCCGTCACTGAGTGACGGTCTCAGACGGCTGCGGCAGATATGCCGCCCGGGGAGCATGGTATTCGTGATCAGTGATTTTGCCGACCTTGATGATGCATGTGAGCGGGAGCTGAAATATCTGGCGGGCCGTACGCATATTGTCAGTATTCAGGTCAGTGACCCCCTGGACAGTGCGCTGCCGGCGTCCGCCGGGCGGATCAGTAATGGCCGCGAGACTCTGCAGCTGAACAGCCTCAGAAGGGGAGTACTGGAGGATTACGCCAGTGCCTTTGCATACCGCAGCGCCCGGCTGAAAAAACTCAGTATTCAGCACAGCATGGTGCTGCATCAGATCAGTACCCCTGAGTCGCCGAAAACATTGCTCAGACCCCGTTTGGCAAGGAGCGACACATGAACGGCAATCTTACCCCTGATGTACAGGCACAACTGGATTTGCTGCGGGATATCAGCCTGCCGCAGGCCGTTTCATGGTGGCCGCTGGCCCCAGGCTGGTGGCTTGTTGCCGGTATTACGCTGGCGTTGTTCGCTGCCGGGCTGGTGTATTACGTTCTGCGCCGTCGCAGCCTGCGCTATATCGCGCTACAGGAGCTGGCGGTGCTGCGCCGGGAGGCAGCTGATATTCATCATACTGAACTGGCTACCCGGTTATCGGTATTACTGCACCGGGTTTCAATGGCGGTGGATGGCCGCCAGACCGGCATGCTCAGTGATGTGAGCTGGAGTGGCTACCTGTCGAAAGGTGAACAGGGAATGGCCAGAGATGTGGCTGAATGTATTGCCAGTGCTCCTTACCGTCAGACAGACAGTTTGCAGACTAAACACACTGTACCCGACCGGGACAGCTTACTGGACAGCAGTGAAATCTGGATCAGGAGGCATACATGATTACCTTTATCTGGCCGCTGGCCTTTTTGTTATTCCCCCTGCCTTTTATTGCCCGGCGCTATCTGCAACCGGTGACAGCCGGTACATCCGGGGCGCTTAAAGTGCCTTTCTTTGCCCGTTTTGCAGCCGGTGAGGGCCGTGTTGCCGGAACATCCGCTCAGAACCTGTGGCGGTTGTTACTGGCCTGGGCTGTCTGGGGATTGCTGGTAACAGCACTGGCCCGGCCGGCACTGGTCGGGGAAGAAGTCCCTTTGCCCGCTAAAGGCCGGGATCTGATGATGGCGATTGACCTGTCCGGTTCAATGCAGGAAGAAGACCTGACCCGCGGTGGCCAGCAGGCGACCCGGCTGGCGGTGGTGAAACAGGCTGCGGATGATTTCTTACAGCGCAGGGAAGGTGACCGGGTCGGTCTGGTGCTGTTTTCAGACAGGGCATATTTACAGGCACCGTTAACCTTCGACCGTACGGTTGTTCGCGAGCTGCTGGGGCAGGCGCAGGTGGGGTTAACCGGACAGAAAACGGCCATTGGTGATGCAATTGCCATTGCTACCAAGCGCCTTAAAGACCGGCAGGAAGACAGCCGGGTATTGGTATTGCTGACAGATGGCGTGAATAACGAGGGGGTGATGGAGCCTTTACAGGCGGCAGCACTGGCAAAAAAGTTGGGTATACGCATTTATACCATTGGCGTCGGAGCTGATGCTATGCGGGTTAACACTGTTTTCGGACAGCAGGTGGTTAACCCTTCACAGGAACTGGATGAGGCCAGCCTGCGGGAGATCGCTGCAATGACCGGCGGAGAATATTTCCGGGCGACTGATGAGCAGGGCCTTGCCAATATCTACCGGGCCATTGATCAGTTGGAACCGGTCAGCGGTGATCCGGTTTACGTACGGCCTGAAGTGGCGCTGTATTTCTGGCCTGCGGGACTGGCGCTGGGGCTGGCGGCGCTCCTGGCCTTGCTAAATTTACTGGCCGGTTTATCTGTGAAGGTGAAACCCGCCCGGCAACCGGAGGTTCAGTCATGAACAGTGCAATTGAACATTTTCATTTTCTGCGTCCGGAATGGCTCTGGGCATTATTACCGGCGGCTGTCTTGCTGGGGGTATTAATGCGCCGCGGTGCGTCATCCGGGCAGGATAACTGGCAACGCTATATCGATGCTCACCTGTTGGCGCATCTGTCGATGAGGGGTTCTGCGACAGTCAGTCGCCGTAAGCCCTGGCTGGTGGCCGCGCTGGTCATCGGCATACTGATTACCGGCCTGGCCGGTCCCAGTTGGGAAAAAGCTGAAACGCCGTCCTTTAATGGTGGTGAGCCGGTGGTGGCAGTGTTGAGCCTGGCACAATCGATGAACGGTGATGACATTGCGCCGAGTCGCTTAAAACGGGCCATTCACAAGCTTCGGGATTTGCTGGCGGCAACCCAGGGAAACGACCGGTCGCTGGTGATTTATTCTGATATTCCTTTTGTGGCAGCCCCGTTAACCCGGGATACCCGGGTGATCGAACAGATGTTGCCTGAACTGTCGACCGGTCTGATGCCGGTGTTGGGTGACCGGCTGGATCTGGCCATTGATGAGGCCTCACAGTTGCTCCAGCGCACCGCAGCCAGATCCGGCCAGATTATTCTCTTGACCGACAGTATTGGGGATCGTCCCCAGGCCAGTCTTCAGGCTGCAGAGGCTGCCCGGGCTAACGGATATGACGTCTCGGTACTGGCGGTTGGTACCCCTGCCGGTGCCCGGTTGCAAACCGCTGACGGGCAAATCATCAGTGACCGGGATGGCGCTGCCTATGTGTCGAAACTGCCGCTGCAAGCACTGCAACAACTGGCTCGCAAAGGAGGCGGTTCTGTGGCGGTGATTACCCCGGACAGCAGTGATTTACAGCAACTGTTACCCGCAGATATACAGCCGGTGAGTGCGGGCCGGAACAGTGATATCCGTGCGGACAGCTGGGTCGATAACGGTTACTGGCTGCTGCTGTTACCGGTGTTGGTTGCGCCACTGTTATTCCGGCGCGGCCTGGTGTTTGGGCTGGTCTTTATGCTGGGGGTTGCCGGTTTCCAGCCGAAAACTGCACTGGCTGAGAATGCTGCACCTGCCAGCGAAAACAGCCAGGGTGTAGGGGCGTCGTCAGGGTGGAGCAACCTGTGGCAAACGCCTGATCAGCAGGGCAGTGATGCTTTTGCAGCGGATGACTTCAGTACGGCTGCCAGCACCTTTGAATCACCGGACTGGCAGGCAACTGCACTCTACCGTGCCGGAGATTATCAGGCAGCTGCCCGGGAGTACGCTTCACTCAGCGCAACGGATAAGGATTACAACCTTGGGAATGCGTTGGCAAAGGGAGGTGACTTCCGGGGGGCGCTGGATGCCTATGAACGCTTTTTAGCGCGCAGCCCGGATCATGAGAATGCCATATTCAACCGGGATCTGGTGGCTAAATTGCTTGAACAGCAACAGCAACAGCAACAGCAACAGCAGGATCAGCAGGATCAGCAGGACCAGCAGTCTGGCTCCGGCTCAGAAGAACAGAAGGATCAGCAGTCTGGCTCCGGCTCAGAAGAACAGAAGGATCAGCAGGATCAGCAGGATCAGCAGTCTGGCTCCGGCTCAGAAGAACAGAAGGATCAGCAGTCTGGTTCAGACTCAGAAGATCAGAAAGGTCAGCCGGATCAACAGAGTCAGCAGTCTGGTTCAGGTTCAGAAGATCAGAAAGGTCAGCAGGGGCAAGAGTCCGGTTCCGGCGCTGAATCCGGGCGGGAACAGCAAGATCAGCCGGCGCAACAGGCAAGTGCTGAGGAACAGCAGGGCCCCCGGGGTGAATCATCTGAAGAGCAATCCTCCTCAGAGTATTCTGCCTCAGAGCACGCGCATGACGACAAGGCACGTCAGGAAGATGACAGTGGCTTTCTTTCACAACTGATTTCCGATGCCCTGCAGGGCAATCAGGATGCTTCGCCTGAACAGCGGCCCGATGCGGAACCGGTCAGTGGCTCAGTGCAGGGGCAGCCATTGGATCAGGCATCGGAACAACAGTTACGCCGGGTGCCGGATGACCCTACAGGTTTGTTACGGGCCCGTATTCGTCAACATTATGCTCAGCTTAGGGCGATGCAGTAAAAGAGGTTAAGGATGAAATTATTAAATTTAAAAACAATCGCTTTCGCTGCTGCGGTATCAGCAGCCGGTGTATCACAGGCGATATTGGCTGCAGGTCTGGATGCCCGGCTGAATACCCAAAAAGTGGCGGTGGGAGACAACTTTCAGCTGATTCTCAGCACCCGTGATCCGCAGGCAGCAGCACCGGATCTGACCCCGCTGGAGCAGAATTTTTCGGTGCTGGGTACGTCACAGTCTGTGCAGACCCGGATCATCAATGGCCGCAAAAGCTCTCAGCAAAGCTGGATCATTACCCTGGCGGCAAAACATACCGGGGCACTGACAATTCCGGCTATCTCTGCCGGTGCGGTCAGCAGTGACAGTACTTCGGTTCAGGTGGTGGATGTGACTGACATGCCAAAGGCGGTGGGGGCTGATGGCATCAGTGTGACCGTCAGTCTGGCTGATCAGGCACAACATTATATTTATCAGGAAATTCCACTGACAGTACGGATGGAAATCCGGCAGCCTATACAGCAGGCAGCTTTAATTGCTCCGCAAAGTCCTGATTTTGAACTGACTCAGAACGGTGAAGACCGGGTATTTCAGGGGCAGGGGGTGAACATTATCGAACGGGATTATCTGTTGCGGCCGCAAACCTCCGGTTCCCTGAGCCTTGCGCCTTTTGTCTTACAGGGGGACGTGGTGGATGCCCGACAAGGCAGGTCACCTTTTTCCGGCTTCCCGTTCGACCGTGATTCCATGCTGCAGCAGTTTGGTTTTGGCGGAATGTTCAGTCAGGGTAAGCCTTTTAAAGTGCGTTCCGATGCGACAGCGTTACAGGTTGCCGGTAATCCTGACGCAGCTGCAGACAGCTGGTTTTTACCGGCTAAAGCGGTGCAGATTGACGCGGGCTGGCAGCTGGAGAATCCGGTGTTCAGAGTCGGAGAAGCTGTCACCCGCCGGAT
>CAKZPE010000011.1 GCA_937138495.1 uncultured Oceanospirillaceae bacterium | reverse complement strand
GTTCTGCCGGTTCTGCCGCCAGATCTGCGTCCACTGGTACCGCTGGACGGTGGCCGTTTCGCGACGTCGGATCTGAACGATCTGTACCGCCGTGTTATCAACCGTAACAACCGTCTGAAGCGTCTGTTAGACCTGAGTGCACCGGATATCATCGTACGTAACGAAAAGCGTATGTTGCAGGAATCCGTGGATGCGCTGCTGGATAACGGCCGTCGCGGCCGTGCGATTACCGGTTCTAACAAGCGTCCTCTGAAATCCCTGGCTGATATGATCAAGGGTAAGCAGGGTCGTTTCCGTCAGAACCTGCTGGGTAAGCGAGTTGACTATTCCGGCCGTTCCGTAATCGTAGTAGGTCCTTACCTGCGTCTGCACCAGTGTGGTCTGCCTAAGAAAATGGCGCTTGAACTGTTCAAGCCATTCATTTTCTCTAAGCTGGAGCTGCGTGGTCATGCGACGACGATTAAAGCTGCCAAGAAGATGGTTGAGCGTGAAGAGCCGTTAGTGTGGGATATTCTGGATGAAGTCATCCGCGAACATCCGATCATGCTGAACCGTGCACCGACACTTCACCGTCTGGGTATTCAGGCGTTTGAGCCGGTACTGATCGAAGGTAAAGCGATCCAGCTGCACCCGCTGGTGTGTGCGGCATACAACGCTGACTTTGACGGTGACCAGATGGCTGTACACGTGCCGCTGACGATCGAAGCTCAGCTTGAAGCACGTGCGCTGATGATGTCGACCAACAACGTACTGTCTCCAGCGAACGGTGAACCAATCATCGTACCGTCTCAGGACGTGGTACTGGGTCTGTACTGGATGACGCGTGACCGCATTAACGTTGCTGGTGAAGGTTCTGTGTTTGCAGACATCCAGGAAGTTAAGCGTGCGCATGGTGCTCACCAGGTAGACCTGCAGGCTAAGATTAAAGTCCGTATTAAAGAAGTTATCCGTGACATCGAAGGTAACGAAGAAGAGAAGGTATCTATTGTAGATACAACTGTTGGCCGTGCGATGCTGTTTGATATCGTGCCGAGTGGTCTGCCGTTCTCTCTGGTTAACCAGGCGATGACTAAGAAGGCCATCTCCCGTCTGATCAACGTTTGCTACCGTAACGTAGGTCTGAAGGATACGGTTATCTTTGCTGACCAACTGATGTACATGGGCTTTAGTCAGGCGACTAAATCCGGTTCGTCTATCGGTGTGAATGACTTCGTTATCCCTGATGAAAAAGTCAATATCATCAACGATGCTGACGCTGAAGTGAAAGAGATCGAAATGCAGTACGCAGACGGTCTGGTAACTCAGGGTGAAAAATACAACAAGGTTATCGATATCTGGTCCCGTGCCAACGAAATCCTTGCGAAGAAGATGATGGACAACCTGAAGAAAGAGCAGGTTGTTGATCGTGAAGGTAACCTGGTTGATCAGGACTCCTTTAACTCTGTATACATGATGGCTGACTCCGGTGCACGGGGTAGTGCTGCACAGATTCGTCAGTTGGCCGGTATGCGTGGTCTGATGGCGAAGCCGGATGGTTCGATCATCGAAACCCCGATTGTGGCGAACTTCCGTGAAGGTCTGAACGTACTGCAGTACTTCATCTCGACCCACGGTGCCCGTAAGGGTCTGGCTGATACCGCACTGAAAACAGCGAACTCCGGTTATCTGACGCGTCGTCTGGTAGACGTTGCGCAGGATCTGGTTATCACTGAAGAAGACTGTGGTACCGAAGCGGGTCTGACAATGCAGGCGCTGATTGAAGGCGGCGACGTTGTTGTTGGTCTGGGTGATCGTGTTCTGGGTCGTACCGTTGCTAAAGACGTTATGGATCCGAGCGGCGAGAACGTGCTGATCGAGAAAGGTACGCTGATGGACGAAGCCTGGGTTAAGCGCCTGAGCGACAATGAGCGTTACTCTTCCATTGATGAAATCGTTGTGCGCAGCGCGATCAGCTGTGAAACCAGCTACGGTCTTTGCTCCAACTGTTATGGCCGTGATCTGGGCCGTGGTCACCGGGTTAATCCGGGTGAAGCAGTCGGTGTTATCGCGGCACAGTCTATCGGTGAGCCGGGTACACAGCTGACCATGCGTACGTTCCACATCGGTGGTGCGGCATCGCGGGCAGCGGCTGTTGACAGTGTTCAGGTTAAGAATGCCGGTGAAATTCGCCTGCACAACCTGAAGTCTGTAGAGAAAGCTGACGGTACCCTGGTAACCACTTCCCGTTCAGGCGAGATCGGTGTAACCGATGAGCACGGACGTGAGCGTGAACGTTATAAGCTGCCATACGGTGCTCTGATCAAGGTTCAGGACGGTTCCAGCGTTGATGCCGGTGCAATTGTTGCAAACTGGGATCCGCACACCCACCCAATCATTTCGGAAGTTGCCGGTAAGATTGAATTCGTGGGTATGGAAGACGGCATTACTGTTAAGCAGCAGACTGATGAGCTGACTGGCTTGTCGACCATCGAAATTCTGGATCCTGCAGCACGTCCTGCAGCGGGCAAAGATATCCGTCCGATGATCAAGCTGACCGATGGTAGTGGTAACGAACTGTGCCACCCTGGCACCGATCAGCCTGCACAGTACCTACTGCCGGCAAATGCGATTCTGAACCTGACAAACGGTGCAGACGTAGGTGTTGGTGACATTCTGGCACGTATCCCGCAGGAAGGTTCTGTGAACAAGGACATCACCGGTGGTCTGCCACGGGTTGCTGACTTGTTTGAAGCGCGTAAGCCTAAGGACTCTGCAATTCTGGCTGAGATTTCCGGTACGGTTACCTTCGGTAAAGAAACCAAAGGTAAGAAGCGTCTGGTAATCAGCCCGTCTGATGCTGATCCGATCGAGATCATGATTCCTAAGTGGCGTAACCTGAACATCTTTGAAGGTGAGCATGTTGAGAAGGGTGAGGTGATCTCTGACGGTCCGTCTAACCCACACGACATTCTGCGCATCAAGGGTGTTACCGAGCTGGCGAAATACATCAATACAGAAGTACAGGATGTATACCGTCTGCAGGGTGTAGGCATCAACGACAAGCACATCGAAGTAATTGTGCGTCAGATGCTGCGTAAAGTTGAAATCACCGCTGGCGGTGACAGCAGCTTTATCACCGGTGAGCAGGTTGAATTCCACCACGTTGTGGAAGAAAACAAGCGTCTGGAAGCACAGGATAAGATTACAGCTAAGTTTGACCGCGTACTGCTGGGTATTACCAAAGCGTCGCTGGCAACTGAGTCGTTCATCTCTGCAGCGTCCTTCCAGGAAACTACCCGCGTACTGACCGAAGGTGCAGTAAGCGGTAAGAAAGACTACTTACGTGGTCTGAAAGAGAACGTTGTTGTGGGGCGTCTGATTCCGGCTGGTACCGGTCTGGCGTATCACAAAGAGCGTAAGCGGAAGTCAATGCAGGTTGAAGATAGCGTTACTGTAAGTGCAGAAGACGTTCAACAGGCACTGACTGAAGCGCTGAATCAGGCAGCGATGCCAGATTCTGAGTAAAAATCTGGTCGAATATTGACCTGGCGGGCCGAGATTGAGTACAATCTCGGCCCTTTCGTGATGGGATAATAAAATCCCATCGTTTTATTGGTGCTTTTTTAAAGCGTGGAGTTTGCTTAATGGCAACTATTAACCAGTTGGTACGACAGCCACGCAAACGCAAAGCGGCTAAAAGTGACGTTCCTGCTCTGCAGGCGTGTCCTCAACGTCGTGGCGTTTGTACCCGTGTCTATACAACGACCCCTAAGAAACCGAACTCAGCATTACGTAAAGTTTGCCGTGTTCGTCTGACTAACGGATTTGAAGTGACTTCCTACATCGGTGGTGAAGGTCACAACCTGCAGGAACACTCTGTAGTACTGATCCGCGGCGGCCGTGTAAAAGATTTGCCGGGTGTTCGTTACCACACAGTACGTGGCGCACTGGATACCAGTGGCGTTAACGACCGTAAACAGGGTCGTTCTAAGTACGGTACCAAGCGTCCTAAGTCTTAATAGTTTTTTCGGGACAGCGAAGCCAGTCAAACCCTTTGCAGGGTGCAAACTACTTAGCTAGATCGCAAACACATAAGAGTAAGGTCAGGTATCCATTCCTGAAATAACCTGAAGACCTGATAAGGGGCTTATCATGCCAAGAAGAAGAGTTGCGGCAAAACGTGAGATTCTGCCGGATCCTAAGTTCGGAAACACAACACTGGCTAAATTCATCAACCACCTGATGATTAGCGGTAAGAAATCCGTTGCAGAAAAAATCGTTTATGGTGCTCTGGATAAAATTTCCGAGCGCACTAACGAAGATCCAATCGAAATTTTCAATAAGGCTCTGGAAGCTATCCAGCCAATGGTTGAGGTTAAGTCTCGCCGTGTTGGTGGTGCGACTTACCAGGTGCCTGTAGAAGTACGTCCTTCCCGTCGTAACGCCCTGGCGATGCGTTGGTTAGTTGACGCTTCCCGTAAGCGTGGTGAGAAGTCCATGGCTTTGCGTCTGGCTGGTGAAGTCGGTGATGCAGTTGAAGGTCGTGGCGCAGCGGTTAAGAAACGTGAAGACGTTCACCGCATGGCTGAAGCTAACAAAGCATTCGCTCACTACCGCTTCTAAATATCTGAGGATTGTGTTGTGGCTCGTAAAACGCCTATCGAACGTTACCGTAACATTGGTATCTGTGCACACGTAGATGCGGGTAAAACCACGACTACTGAGCGGGTACTGTTCTACACCGGTCTTTCCCATAAGATCGGTGAAGTACACGATGGTGCGGCAACCATGGACTGGATGGAGCAAGAGCAGGAGCGTGGTATTACCATCACTTCTGCGGCGACCACCTGTTTCTGGAAGGGCATGAACCAGCAGTTCGAAGACCACCGCATCAATATCATTGATACACCGGGGCACGTTGACTTCACAATCGAAGTTGAACGTTCCCTGCGTGTGCTTGATGGTGCTGTTGTGGTGCTGTGTGCGTCCTCTGGTGTGCAGCCTCAGACTGAAACAGTTTGGCGTCAGGCTAACAAGTATGAAGTTCCCCGAATGGTGTTCGTCAATAAGATGGACCGTATCGGTGCTGACTTCTATATGGTTGTTGATCAGCTGAAAGAGCGTCTCGGTGCAAATGCTGTACCGATCAACATGCCGATTGGTGCTGAAGACGAGTTTAAAGGTGTAGTTGACCTGATTCGTATGAAAGCGATTCTCTGGAATGAAAGCGATCAGGGTATGACCTATGATCTTGCAGATATTCCGGCTGATTTGCAGGCCAAAGCTGAAGAGCTGCGTGAGCAGATGATTGAAGCGGCGGCAGAAGCATCTGAAGAGCTGATGGATAAGTACCTTGAAGAAGGCGACTTATCTGACGATGAAATCAAAGCTGGTTTGCGTGCCCGGACGCTGGATAACGATATCGTGCTGATGCAGTGCGGTTCGGCGTTCAAGAATAAAGGCGTGCAGGCAATGCTGGATGCAGTTGTCGAATACATGCCGTCTCCGGTCGAAGTAAAAGCGATCGAAGGGGCTGTCGATGATGAAGGTGAAGTGTTTGAAACCCGTGAGGCTGATGATACTGCACCATTCGCTGCGTTAGCGTTTAAGATCGCAACTGATCCTTTTGTAGGTACGCTGACCTTCGTACGGGTATATTCCGGCGTTCTGGCTTCCGGCGACAGCGTTGTAAACTCTGTTAAAGGTAAAAAAGAACGTGTCGGCCGTATGGTGCAGATGCACTCCAATAACCGTGACGAGATTAAGGAAGTTCGCGCAGGTGATATTGCTGCTCTGATCGGTATGAAGGATGTCACCACCGGTGACACTCTTTGTGATCCGGGCCAGAAAATTGTTCTGGAACGGATGGAGTTTCCTGAGCCGGTAATTTCGGTTGCTGTTGAGCCGAGAACCAAGGCTGACCAGGAGAAGATGGGTGTTGCGCTGGGCAAACTTGCTCAGGAAGATCCGTCATTCCGCGTTGAAACCGACGAAGAAACCGGCCAGACGATCATTTCAGGTATGGGTGAATTACACCTGGATATCCTGGTTGACCGTATGCGCCGTGAGTTCAGTGTTGAAGCGAATATTGGTAAGCCACAGGTGGCTTACCGCGAAAAGATCCGTCGACCGGTAGAAGCAAACCACAAGTTTGTTCGTCAGTCCGGTGGTCGTGGTCAGTATGGTCACGTTGTCGTGGAGTTCAGTCCTTCGGAAGATGAAGGTCTGGAGTTCATTAACGAGATTGTTGGTGGTGCGATACCGAAAGAATATATCCCTGCAGTACACAAAGGGATAGAAGAACAGATGAAGAACGGTGTCATTGGCGGTTATCCGCTGATTGGCCTGAAGGCGCGTCTGTTCGACGGTTCTTTCCATGATGTTGACTCCAATGAAATGGCGTTTAAAATCGCCGCATCTCAGGCGCTTAAAAAATACGCACAGGAAGCTGATCCGTGTTTGCTTGAGCCGATGATGAAGGTTGAAGTAGTAACGCCGGAAGACTACATGGGCGATGTGATGGGAGACCTGAACCGTCGTCGCGGTATTGTGCAAGGCATGGAAGACAGTAGTTCGGGCAAAATTATTAATGCCCAGGTACCTTTGGGTGAGATGTTCGGTTACGCAACTGATCTTCGCTCCGCCACACAGGGCCGTGCTACCTATTCTATGGAATTTTTTGATTACGCTGAAGCGCCGAAAGCGGTTGCAGATGCGGTAATCAATGCAAAATAAATTACCTAATTATTTAAGAGGTATTGATCGTGGCTAAGCAAACATTTGAACGTAATAAGCCGCACGTTAACGTTGGTACAATTGGCCACGTTGACCACGGTAAAACAACTCTGACAGCAGCGCTGACCCGCGTATGTGCAGAAGTATTTGGTGGTGAAGCGGTAGCATTTGACGGTATCGACAATGCACCGGAAGAGCGTGAGCGTGGTATTACTATCGCGACTTCTCACGTTGAATACGATTCTAACGAACGTCACTACGCGCACGTAGACTGCCCGGGTCACGCCGATTATGTTAAAAACATGATCACTGGTGCGGCTCAGATGGACGGTGCGATTCTGGTATGTGGCGCGACTGATGGTCCAATGCCACAGACTCGTGAGCACATCCTGCTGTCTCGTCAGGTAGGTGTACCTTACATCGTAGTATTCCTGAACAAAGCTGACCTGCTGGCTGAAGATTGCGGCGGTGTTGACTCTGAAGAATACGCTGAGATGCTGGAGCTGGTTGAAATGGAGCTGCGTGAGCTGCTTGACCAGTATGAGTTCCCAGGTGATGACACGCCAATCATTGCAGGTTCTGCACTGATGGCTCTGAACGGTCAGGATGATAACGAGTTGGGTACAACTGCAGTTAAAAACCTGGTTGAAGCGCTGGATTCATACATCCCTCAGCCAGAGCGTGCAATCGATATGCCGTTCCTGATGCCAATCGAGGACGTATTCTCAATCTCCGGTCGTGGTACTGTAGTAACAGGCCGTGTTGAGCGTGGTATCGTAAACACAGGTTCTGAAGTTGAGATCGTAGGTATCCGCGAAACTCAGACAACTACCTGTACGGGTGTTGAAATGTTCCGTAAGCTGCTGGACGAAGGTCGTGCAGGTGAGAACATTGGTGCACTGCTGCGTGGTACTAAGCGTGACGACGTTGAGCGTGGTCAGGTACTGTCTAAGCCAGGTTCTATTACGCCTCACACGCGTTTCGAAGGCGAAGTATACGTACTAAGCAAAGATGAAGGTGGTCGTCACACGCCATTCTTCAAAGGTTACCGTCCACAGTTCTACTTCCGTACAACTGATATCACCGGTGCTTGTGAGCTTCCAGAAGGCGTTGAAATGGTAATGCCAGGCGATAACATCAAGATGGATGTTACCCTGATTAACCCAATCGCGATGGAAGAAGGTCTGCGCTTTGCGATCCGTGAAGGCGGTCGTACAGTAGGTGCGGGCGTTGTTGCTAAGATCATCGAATAATCGATAATCTTGTCTGAAAAAAGACCCTTCGGGGTCTTTTTTTGTGTCTGCAGAAAGGGTGTTGAATGCCTGGTGTGGCAGACAGAATATAAGTCTCTGAGAGGCGGTGCGGGCGATGTTATTACTGGTTAATAAATAGCCTTGACTTGCCTATAGGGGTTAAGTAGAATGCGCTACCCCATTAATTGGGGCTAGGTCGGCGTAAGCCGTTTAACAATCTAGGAAATGTGTGATCGAAATGCAGAACCAAAAAATCAGAATTCGTCTGAAAGCTTTTGATCATCGCCTGATTGACTCTTCCGCTCAGGAGATCGTTGAGACTGCTAAGCGGACTGGAGCTCAGGTGCATGGTCCGATCCCACTTCCTACTCGCAAAGAGCGCTTTACAGTGCTGATTTCGCCACACGTGAACAAAGATGCACGTGACCAGTACGAAATCCGCACACATAAGCGTGTTCTGGACATCGTTGAGCCAACAGAAAAAACTGTTGACGCACTGATGAAGCTGGACCTTGCTGCGGGTGTCGAAGTGCAAATTAGCTTAGGCTAATTAGACAGATGCGCAAACTATTAGTTTGCGTGTGGAATGCCCTGGACGGGCAGCCATAGCGGGTAAAAAGCCCCGTACACAACTGGCAATTGAGGTTAGAAAAATGTCTGTAGGTTTAATCGGACGTAAAGCAGGTATGACACGTATCTTCAATGAAGATGGTGTGTCTGTGCCAGTCACAGTCATCGAGGTGGAACCGAACCGTGTTACACAGGTTAAGACTGCTGATGCCGATGGTTACACTGCTGTGCAGGTAACTGTAGGGTCGCGTCGCGCTAACCGCGTAACAAAAGCAATGGCAGGTCATTTTGCCAAAGCTGAGACCGAAGCAGGTCGTGGTTTGTGGGAGTTTCGTCTGTCTGGTGACGAAGAAGTAAATGTTGGTGATCAACTGACTGTTGAACGCTTCGAAGCAGGTCAGAAAATTGATGTAACCGGGCAGTCCAAAGGTAAGGGCTTCCAGGGCGGTATCAAGCGTTGGAATTTCTCCATGCAGGATGCTACTCACGGTAACTCTCTTTCTCACCGTGCTCCTGGTTCTATTGGTCAGTGTCAAACTCCTGGTCGCGTTTGGAAAGGCAAGAAGATGGCAGGACACATGGGTGCGGAGCGTGTAACCGTTCAGTCCCTGGAAGTTGTTCGCATCGATGCTGAGCGTAATCTGCTGTTGGTTAAGGGCGCTGTCCCTGGTGCCACCGGTGGCGACGTAATCGTTAAATCAGCTGTTAAAGCTGGCGCCTAAGGGGGTTTGTAATGAATCTGAATCTTGCAGGAGCTGGCGGATCTGTTGAAGTTTCCGACCTTGCGTTTGGTAAAGAATTCAATGAATCACTGGTTCATCAGGTCGTTACTGCGTACCTGGCCGGTGGTCGTCAAGGCACCAAGGCACAAAAGAACCGTTCCGCTGTAAGCGGTGGCGGTGCTAAGCCATGGCGTCAAAAAGGTACTGGCCGCGCACGCGCCGGTACTATTCGTAGTCCTCTGTGGCGTACTGGTGGTGTGACTTTCGCAGCTGCACCGCGTAACCATGCTCAGAAAGTAAACAAGAAAATGTACCGCGCAGCAATGCGTTGCATCTTCTCCGAACTGGTTCGTCAGGAGCGTCTGGTTGTTGTTGATAACTTCAGCGTAGAAGCACCTAAGACCAAGCAGTTTGTCGCTAAGTTGAATGAACTTGAGCTGGCAAATGTACTGCTGATCACCGAAGACGTAGAACAGAATCTGTATCTGGCTGCACGTAACGTACCTCATGTTGACGTACGCGACGCTGCCGGCATCGATCCTGTTAGTCTGGTAGGTTTCGACAAAGTTCTGGTTACTGTCGCTGCTCTTAAGAAAATTGAGGAGGCGTTAGCATGAACCAAGGACGCATCTATCAAGTACTGCTAGGACCACACATCTCTGAGAAAGCAACGATTGTTGCTGAAGGTTCTCAGCAGGTTGTATTCCGTGTAGCGGCTGACGCAACTAAGCCTGAAATCAAAAAGGCCGTTGAGCAGCTGTTTGAAGTTAAAGTAACTGGCGTGAACATCGTTAACGTGAAGGGCAAGACTAAGCGCACTCAGCGTGGCTTAGGTAAGCGCTCTAACATCCGTAAGGCATACGTTTGCCTGGCTGATGGTCACGACATCGACTTCATCGATGGCGAATAAGAGGGGTTATAAGAATGGCTATTGTTAAATCTAAACCGACCTCTGCTGGCCGTCGTCACGTCGTTAAGGTTGTTAATAACGACCTGCACAAGGGCAAGCCATTTGCTGCTCTGGTCGAAAAGAAAAGCAAGACCGGTGGTCGTAATACCTATGGTCGTATCACAACCCGCCACATTGGTGGTGGTCACAAGCAGCATTACCGTCTGATCGACTTCCGTCGTAATAAAGAAGGTATTCCTGCTGTTGTTGAGCGTCTGGAATACGATCCAAACCGTTCTGCGCACATCGCCCTGCTGAAATACGCTGACGGTGAACGCCGCTACATTATTGCTCCTAAGGGCGTTAAAGCTGGCAGCCGTGTCATTTCTGGTCAGGACGCTGACATTAAACCAGGTAACTGCCTGCCACTGCGTAACATTCCGGTTGGTAGCGTTGTTCACTGTATTGAAATGAAGCCAGGTAAAGGTGCTCAGATTGCACGTTCTGCCGGTACTTCTGCTCAGTTAGTGGCACGTGAAGGCGCGCATGCAACTTTGCGTCTGCGTTCTGGTGAAATGCGTAAAGTCTTAATTGACTGTTGTGCGACTCTGGGTGAAGTAAGCAACTCTGAACACAGCCTCCGCTCTCTGGGTAAGGCTGGTGCTAAGCGCTGGCGCGGTGTGCGTCCAACAGTGCGTGGTGTTGCTATGAACCCTGTTGATCACCCACATGGTGGTGGTGAAGGTCGTACTTCTGGTGGTCGTCATCCTGTGTCTCCATGGGGTATGCCGACTAAAGGTCTTAAGACTCGTAAGAACAAGCGTACTGATAAGTTGATCGTACGTCGTCGTCAAGCGAAATAATCAGAGGATACAGCTGTGCCACGTTCACTGAAGAAAGGTCCTTTTATCGACCTTCACCTGTTGAAAAAGGTAGAGGCTGCAATTGAGGCCAATGATCGTCGTCCGATCAAAACCTGGTCTCGTCGCTCTACGGTGTTCCCTAACTTCGTAGGCTTAACGATTGCAGTCCATAATGGCCGTCAGCACGTACCGGTGTTTATCACCGAGGACATGGTTGGTCATAAATTAGGCGAGTTTGCTGCTACCCGTACGTACAAGGGTCATGCTGCAGACAAGAAAGCTAAACGCTAATTCGGGAGTATAGAAAATGGAAGTAGCCGCTAAGCACAAAGGCGCCCATATCTCCGCTCAGAAAGCGCGTTTGGTTGCCGATCAAATCCGCGGAAAGGCGGTGGGTGAAGCCCTGGATATTCTGGCTTTCAGCCCTCAAAAAGGTGCGGTTTTAGTCAAGAAAGTACTTGAGTCTGCTATTGCTAACGCAGAGCATAACGAAGGTGCTGACATTGACGAGCTACGCGTATCTGAAATCTTCGTTGACGAAGGTATGACGATGAAGCGTATTAAGCCGCGTGCGAAAGGTCGTGCAGATCGTATTCTGAAACGTACCTCCCACATCACCGTTAAGGTCGCTGACTGCTAGGAGATACCACTATGGGTCAGAAGGTAAATCCAACAGGTATTCGTTTGGGCATTGTTAAAGATCACACTTCTGTGTGGTATGCAGACAAGAACGAATACGCTAGTAAACTGTTGAATGACCTTCAGGTACGTGAGTATCTGGAAGGTCAGTTGAAAGCAGCTTCTGTGAGCCGCATCGATATCGAGCGTCCTGCACAGAATGCAAAAATCACCATTCACACAGCCCGTCCAGGCATCGTGATTGGTAAAAAAGGTGAAGATGTAGAGAAGCTGCGTAATGCTGTTTCTAAAATGATGGGCGTTCCTGTCCACATCAACATCGAAGAAGTCCGTAAGCCAGAGCTGGATGCGAAACTGGTTGCTCAAAGCGTAGCAAGCCAGCTGGAGCGTCGTGTTATGTTCCGTCGCGCAATGAAGCGTTCTGTACAGAATGCTATGCGACTGGGTGCTAAGGGTATCAAAATTCAGGTAGGTGGCCGTCTGGGCGGTGCAGAGATTGCACGTTCTGAATGGTACCGTGAAGGTCGTGTACCTTTGCACACTCTGCGTGCTGATATCGATTACGGTACTTATGAAGCGCATACTACTTATGGTGTGCTTGGTATTAAAGTCTGGATCTTTAAAGGCGAGATCCTGGGTGGCATTGAAGAAGTGCGCGCTCAGAAGAATGCTGCGCCTAAAAAGAAAGGTTCAAAGTAGGGGTAATTATCAATGCTGCAACCTAAAAGACTGAAATTCCGTAAGGTAATGAAAGGTCGTAACCGTGGTCTGGCTCAGCGTGGTAGCGCTGTTAGCTTCGGAGAAATTGCTCTGAAAGCCACTGGTCGCGGACGTATTACAGCTCGTCAGATCGAAGCTGCTCGTCGTACCATGACTCGTCACGTAAAGCGTGGTGGTAAAATCTGGATCCGTGTGTTCCCAGATAAGCCGATTACCGGCAAGCCACTTGAAGTACGTATGGGTAAGGGTAAGGGTAGCGTTGAATACTGGGTAGCTCAGATTCAGCCAGGTAAAGTACTGTTCGAAATGAGCGGTGTACCTGATGATCTGGCCACTGAAGCATTCAACCTGGCGGCTGCTAAATTACCAGTAGCAACCACTATTGTTAAACGGACGGTGATGTGATGAAAGCAACTGAATTGCGTGAGCAATCCGCAGAAGAACTTCAGCAAACTCTGCTGGGTCTTTTGAAGGATCAGTTCAATCTGCGTATGCAGAAAGCAACTGGTCAGCTGACTCAGAACCATATGTTAGGTCAGGTACGTCGCGACATCGCGCGTGCTAAGACCGTACTGAATGAGAAAGCAGGTAACTAAAAATGGCTGCAGAAAAACGTACACGTACAGTGACCGGTAAAGTTGTCAGCAACAAAGCTGATAAGACCATCACCGTTCTGGTTGAGCGTAAAGAGAAGCACCCGATTTACGGTAAATTCGTAACTCGTTCAACTAAGCTGCATGCGCATGACGAACAGAATGAATGCAACATGGGAGATACAGTGGTTATTGCTGAATCCCGTCCGTATTCAAAAAGTAAGTCTTGGACGCTAGTTAAGATTGAAGAACAGGCAGTAAAGGTGTAAGATAACGCACCTTTGCTTCTGGCAGGCTTGTTTTTTCGCCAGAAACCACTGTGAAAACAGAGGCTAAGCGAAGAAATAAGTCTGAATTTTGGAGTAGAGACCATGATTCAAACAGAAACTATGCTTGATGTTGCTGATAACAGCGGCGCCAAGCGTGTGCAGTGTATCAAGGTTCTTGGTGGCTCACATCGCCGTTACGCGAGTGTGGGTGACATCATCAAAGTTACCGTTAAGGAAGCAATTCCACGCGGTAAGGTGAAAAAAGGCCAGGTTCTTAACGCTGTTGTAGTTCGTACCCGTAAAGGTGTTCGTCGCCCTGACGGTTCAGTTATCCGCTTTGATGTAAACTCTGCGGTTATGCTGAACGCCAATGACGCACCAATTGGTACTCGTATTTTTGGACCAGTAACTCGTGAACTTCGCTCAGAGAAGTTTATGAAAATCATTTCCCTGGCGCCTGAAGTGCTTTAAAAATCTTACTTCTATGGTTTGATTTTTTTGAAAACGCTAACTCTTAACGGGGTTGGCGTTTTTGAGCATGAGAGGGTAGTAGGAAAGGATAGGAAAACATGCGAAAAATTATTCGTGACGACGAAGTAATCGTCATTGCAGGTAAAGATAAAGGTAAGCGCGGTAAAGTTTTACGTGTGCTTGCTGATGATCGCCTGATTGTATCTGGCATCAACATGGTGAAGAAGCACACCAAGCCTAACCCTATGATGGGTAAGCCTGGTGGCATCGTAGAGAAAGAAGCGGCTATCGCTGTTTCTAACGTTGCGATCTTCAATGCGGCAACCGGTAAAGGTGATCGTGTTGGCTTCAAGGTTCTGGAAGATGGCAACAAAGTTCGCTTCTTCAAATCCAACGGCGAAGTAATCGCTAAGTAATAGGAGTTGATGCCATGTCTAGATTAAAAGCCCTTTATAAAGATTCCGTTCAGCAGCAGCTTCTAGAAGAGCTGAAAAGCGAGAACGTGATGGCTGTTCCCCGCCTGACTAAAATCACCCTGAACATGGGTGTTGGTGAAGCGCTGGGTGACAAAAAACAGCTGGAAAATGCTGTTGCAGATATGCAGCAGATCTCCGGTCAGAAGCCTGTTGTTACTTTAGCTCGCAAGTCAATTGCCGGCTTTAAAGTACGTGAAGGCTGGCCAATCGGTTGTAAGGTAACTCTGCGCGGTGAGCGTATGTGGGAATTCCTTGACCGTCTGGTTGATATTTCAATTCCTCGTATCCGTGACTTCCGTGGTCTGAACCCGAAATCTTTTGATGGTCGTGGTAACTACAGCATGGGTGTTAAAGAACAGATTATCTTCCCTGAAATCGATTTTGATAAGGTAGATAAACTGCGTGGTATGGATATTACTATCACTACCACTGCCCGTAATAACGATGAAGGTCGTGCCCTGCTGGCAGCCCTGAACTTCCCATTCAAAAAGTAGGGTAGAAAAATGGCTAAGGAATGTATGAAAGCGCGCGAAGCAAAACGCGCAAAAATGGTTGCTAAGTACGCTGAGAAACGTGCTCAGTTAAAGGCAATCGTCCGTAACCCAGCTTCATCTGAAGATGAGCGTTGGGAAGCACAGGTAGCTCTTCAGAAGCTGCCACGTGACGCTAACCCGGTTCGCCAGGTGCGTCGTTGTCAGGTTACTGGTCGTCCACACGCTGTTTACCGCAAATTCGGCTTAAGCCGTATTAAATTGCGTGAAGCTGCTATGCGTGGTGATGTTCCGGGCTTGAAGAAAGCTAGTTGGTAAGCACGGTGGTCTGGGCAGGGTGATTGTCACTCTGCTACCGCATTGCGCTGCACAATAGTAAGGAAAATTAAGCATGAGTATGCAAGACACTCTAGCGGATATGTTAACCCGTATTCGTAATGGTCATATGGCTGAGAAATCAGCTGTAACCATGCCTGCTTCCAAGATGAAAGCGTCTGTCGCTTCTGTTCTGGAATCAGAAGGTTACATCTCTGGCTTTGCCGTTGAAGGTGATGTTAAGCCAGTTATGACTGTTGAATTGAAGTACTTTGAAGGCAAGCCGGTTATTGAGTCTATCCAGCGTGTAAGCCGTCCAAGTCTACGTGTTTATAAGGCTGCTTCCGAGCTGCCTAAAGTAGCTGGCGGTCTGGGTATCTCTATCATCTCTACCTCTAAAGGTGTGATGAGCGATCGCGCTGCACGTGCTGCCGGTATCGGCGGCGAAGTCATCTGCACGGTATTCTAGGAGCTAGAACTATGTCTCGAGTTGCTAAAAGTCCCGTTGTCCTACCTGCAGGTGTTGAAGCTAAAGTTGATGGCCAGCAAGTTAATGTAAAAGGCAAGAACGGTGCCTTGGACTTGTCTGTACACCAGTCTGTAGAAGTAACCAGCGAAGAAAACGTACTGAAATTTGCGCCGCGTGACGGCAGCAAATCAGCCAATGCATTGGCCGGTACTACACGCTCTCTGGTTAATAACATGGTTGTAGGTGTGAGCGAAGGTTTCTCTAAGAAACTGGTTCTGCAAGGTGTTGGTTACCGTGCTGCCGTTAAAGGCAACAGCGTAAACCTGACCCTGGGTTTCTCTCACCCAATCGATTACGAATTGCCTGAAGGTGTTTCAGCTGCAATGGAAGGCCAGACTACTGTTGTTCTGACTTCTGCCAGCAAGCAAACACTGGGCCAGGCTGCTGCTGAAATTCGCGCTTTCCGTCCACCAGAGCCTTATAAAGGTAAAGGTGTTCGTTATGCTGACGAATATGTACGCCGTAAAGAAGCTAAGAAGAAGTAAGGTAGGGTCATGAACGATAAGAAAATATCTCGAATTCGCCGTGCTCGCCGTGCTCGCTTCAAAATGCGTGAGCTGGGTGCTACCCGTCTGTGTGTAACCCGTACACCACGTCACATCTATGCACAGGTTATCTCTGCTGATGGTGGTCAGATTCTGGCTGCTGCATCTACAGTAGAAAAAGATCTGCGCTCTGGTGCTACCGGTAACGCTGACGCGGCTTCTAAAGTCGGTGCATTAATCGCTCAGCGTGCTAAAGACGCTGGCGTATCTAAGGTTGCTTTCGACCGTTCTGGTTTCCAATACCACGGACGTATCAAGGCGTTGGCAGAAGCGGCCCGTGAAGGCGGCCTGGAATTCTAAGGGGTTTGACAATGGCAAATCACGAACAGAAAGACGGTGACCTGCAAGAGAAGCTTGTTCAGGTAAACCGTGTTGCCAAAGTAGTTAAGGGTGGTCGTATTTTCGGTTTCACAGCCCTGACTGTTGTTGGTGACGGAAATGGCCGCGTTGGTTTCGGTCGTGGTAAAGCACGTGAAGTGCCTGTTGCTATTCAAAAAGCAATGGAGCAAGCACGTCGTAACATGGTCTCTGTAGACCTGAATGGCACAACCCTGCAGTACGCTGTAAAAGCCCGTCACGGTGCTTCTAAGGTATACATGCAGCCTGCATCTGAAGGTACCGGTGTAATCGCCGGTGGCGCGATGCGTGCTGTGCTTGAACTTGCAGGTGTTCACAACGTACTGGCTAAGTGCTACGGCTCTACCAACCCGGTTAACGTTGTACGTGCAACAATCAATGGCCTGGCTAGCATGACATCTCCTGAAGATGTTGCTGCGAAGCGTGGTAAGGCCGTAGACGAGATTCTGGGGTAATAAACGATGGCATCTACAGTCAAGGTTACACTTGTTCGCAGCCCCATCGGTAAACTGCCTAAGCACCGCGAGTGCGTAAAGGGTCTGGGTCTGCGTCGTATCGGTCACACTGTTGAAGTGGAAGACACTCCTTCCGTTCGCGGTATGATCAACAAAGTAAACTACATGGTTCGTGTAGAAGGCGAATAAGGAGTCCGTTATGCGTCTTAATACACTAAGTCCTGCCGAAGGTTCTAAGAGCGCTGGCAAGCGTGTTGGCCGCGGTATTGGCTCTGGCCTGGGTAAAACCGGTGGCCGTGGTCATAAAGGTCAGAAATCCCGCTCAGGCGGTTCAGTGAAGCCAGGTTTCGAAGGTGGTCAGATGCCTTTACAGCGTCGTCTGCCTAAGTTCGGTTTCACATCACGTCAGGCGCCTTTTGTTGCTGAAATCCGTTTGAATGAACTGGTTAAAGCTGGCGTTGAAGTGGTCGACCTGGAAGCGTTGAAAAAAGCCGATATCATCAAAGAAAGCATCAAGCGTGCGCGCGTGATCCTGTCTGGTGAAATCACTAAAGCAGTTACCGTTAAAGGTCTGAAAGTCACTAAAGGTGCTCAGGCTGCTATCGAAGCTGCTGGCGGAAAAGTCGAGGAATAAATGGCTAAGAAAGGACCAGTACCAGCAGGTGTTCAAAACGGCTTAGGCGAACTTAAGTCTCGCTTGTTGTTTGTTTTGATAGCGATCGTTGTATACCGTATCGGTGCACATATTCCGGTACCTGGTATCAATCCTGATCGCCTAGCAGCACTTTTTGATCAGAATCAGGGTACTATCCTGAGCCTGTTTAACATGTTCTCCGGTGGCGCACTGGAACGTATGAGTATCCTTGCTTTGGGTATCATGCCGTACATTTCAGCGTCCATCATCATGCAGTTGATGACGGTCGTAAGCCCGACGTTAGAGCAGTTGAAGAAAGAAGGTGAGGCTGGTCGCCGTAAGATCAACCAATATACGCGATACGGTACCGTTATTCTGGCTACCATTCAGTCGTTTGGTATGGCGGTAGGTCTGGCTAATCAGGGTATTGCATTCAGCGCAGGTCCGGCTTTCTACTTTGTAGCAGTTGTGACACTGGTTGCCGGTGCTGTGTTCCTGATGTGGTTAGGCGAGCAAGTGACAGAAAGAGGTATCGGTAACGGTATTTCTATCCTGATCTTTGCTGGTATTGTGGCCGGGTTGCCAGGTGCAATCGGTCAGTCCTTTGAAGCGGCACGTCAGGGTGACTTAAACATCCTGGCGCTGTTGGGCATCGCAGCACTTGCTGTTGCGACTGTTGGTTTTGTAGTGTTTATGGAGCGTGGCCAACGCCGCATCACCATTAACTATGCAAAGCGTCAGCAGGGTCGTCGTATGTATGCGGCACAGTCCAGCCACCTGCCATTGAAGGTAAATATGGCCGGTGTTATTCCGCCGATCTTTGCGTCAAGTATTTTACTGTTCCCTGCATCAATTGGTCAGTGGTTTGGCCAGACTGAAGGCATGGAATGGTTACAGAGTGTTGCGTTAGCGTTGGGTCCGGGCCAGCCGTTATACATTCTGCTGTTTTCTGTATGCATTATCTTCTTCTGCTACTTCTATACCGCGATTGTTTTCAATCCGAAGGAAGTGGCTGATAATCTGAAGAAGTCTGGTGCATTCATCCCGGGTATTCGCCCAGGGGAGCAATCCGCTCGGTATATTGACAATGTGCTGGGACGTCTGACACTGTTTGGCGCTCTGTACATCACTGCAGTTTCCTTGATGCCTCAATTCTTGGTTGTTGCGTGGAATATACCTTTCTACTTCGGTGGTACATCGTTACTGATCGTGGTTGTTGTTGTCATGGATTTCATGGCGCAGGTACAGTCACATCTGATGTCCCATCAGTATGAATCCCTGATGAAGAAGTCGAATCTTAAAGGCGGTGGTGCTGGCCTGCTGCGCTAGCCCCTGCTACTGGAGTTGATCATGAAAGTACGTGCATCTGTAAAGAAAATCTGCCGTAACTGCAAGATCGTACGTCGTAACGGAACTTTGCGAGTAATCTGCAAAGTTGAACCACGACACAAGCAGCGCCAGGGTTAATCCTGGTCTGGGGTGGAAGGTAAGGGGCTTGATTTATTTTTAATCAAGGTGTAACATCCTGCGCCTTCCATTAATAGAAGAATTTGCAGTGCTTGTCTGATATGACAGGTAACATGCTAATAAAGTTGGAGTAAATTGAATGGCCCGTATAGCAGGCGTCAATATTCCTGACAATAAGCATGCGGTAATTTCATTGACTTACATCTTCGGAATTGGCCGCACTACAGCGAAAAGCATCTGTTCAGCTTGTGGTATTCAAGAATCCACCAAGATTGCAGAGCTTTCAGAAGAACAGCTAGACAACGTACGTGGCGAAATCGCCAAGTTAACGGTTGAAGGCGATCTTCGTCGTGAAGTATCCATGAACATCAAACGCTTGATGGATCTGGGCTGTTTTCGTGGTCTGCGTCATCGTCGCAGCCTGCCTCTACGTGGTCAGCGCACTAAGACAAACGCGCGTACCCGTAAAGGCCCACGTAAGCCAATCCGCAAGTAAGTGGTAAGCGATAGGAATTTCCAATATGGCAAAGCCAAATACTCGCACACGTAAAAAAGTTAAAAAGCAGGTTGTTGATGGCTTAGCGCACATCCACGCCTCTTTTAACAATACGATCATTACTATTACTGATCGTCAGGGAAATACTCTGAGCTGGGCAACTGCGGGTGGCTCCGGCTTCCGCGGTTCTCGTAAGAGCACACCGTTTGCAGCTCAGGTAGCTGCGGAACGTGCAGGTGTGGCAGCGCAAGAATATGGCCTAAAGAATTTAGACGTTTTTGTTAAAGGTCCTGGACCAGGCCGTGAATCTGCAGTTCGTGCACTGAACGGCTGCGGTTACAAGGTTAACAACATCACTGACGTGACACCGATTCCACACAACGGTTGTCGTCCGTCTAAGAAACGTCGCGTTTAATCCGGAGACAGTAAGATATGGCTCGTTATATAGGACCAAAATGTAAGCTGTCTCGCCGTGAAGGTACCGACCTGTTCTTGAAGAGCGGTGTACGTGCACTGGACAGCAAGTGTAAAGCTGAAAACGTGCCAGGCGTACACGGCGCTCGTCGTGGTCGTCTGTCCGATTACGGTTTACAGCTTCGTGAAAAACAAAAAGTTCGTCGTACTTACGGCGTACTAGAAAAGCAATTCCGCAGCTACTACAAGGAAGCTGCCCGTCGCTCTGGTGCGACTGGTACTAACTTGTTGCAACTGCTGGAAGGGCGTTTAGACAATGTTGTCTATCGTATGGGCTTTGGTTCTACCCGTGCTGAAGCACGTCAGGTAGTTTCTCATCGTCAGATTACAGTTAACGGTCAGAGCGTTAATATTCCATCATTCCAGGTTTCTGCGGGTGATGTTGTTGCCGTTCGTGAAAAGTCTAAGAACCAGCTGCGTATTAAGAGCGCTCTGGATCTGGCTTCTCAGCGTGCCGCTGTTGAGTGGGTAGAAGTAGATGCTGGCAAAATGGAAGGTACTTTCAAGTCCCTGCCTGAGCGTAGCGATCTGTCTGCCGAAATCAACGAGCAGCTGATTGTCGAATTGTATTCTAAGTAATCATTGACTTCATAATTGGTGGAACTATGCAGCGTTCAGTAAACGAGTTTCTAAGCCCACGTCATATCGACGTACAGGAAATTAGCTCGACTCGTGCAAAAGTTACTCTGGAGCCACTTGAGCGCGGTTTTGGCCATACGCTAGGCAATGCGTTGCGTCGTATTCTGCTTTCTTCTATGCCAGGTTGTGCAATTAAGGAAGTAGAAATCGACGGTGTACTGCATGAGTACAGCACGCTGGAAGGTGTTCAGGAAGACGTTATCGAAATCCTGTTAAACCTGAAAAGCGTTGCTATTGCTCTGCATAACGGCGACGAAGCGACACTGACTCTTTCTAAGAGCGAAGCAGGCCCTGTCACTGCAGCTGATATTCAGCTGAATCAGGATGCTGAAATCGCTAACCCTGACCACGTTATCGCTCACCTGAGCGAAGGCGCAAGCCTGAACATGCAATTGCGTGTTGCCCGTGGTCGTGGTTATGTACCGGCTGATGCCCGTATTTCTGACGAAGACGAGTCACGTACTATCGGCCGTCTGCAGCTTGATGCAACTTACAGCCCAGTTCGTCTGGTGTCTTATGTTGTTGAAAGTGCCCGTGTAGAACAGCGCACTGACTTGGACAAGTTGGTAATTGATATCGAATCCAACGGTACTATCGATCCGGAAGAATGCATCCGTCGTGCTGCAACTATTTTGCAGCAGCAACTGGCTGTGTTTGTTGATCTGGAAGGTGGTAAGGATCAGGTTAAAGATGAGCCGGAAGAGCCAGAGATCGATCCGATCCTGTTGCGTCCGGTTGATGATCTGGAGCTGACTGTACGTTCCGCCAACTGTCTGAAGGCAGAACAGATCTACTACATCGGTGATCTGATTCAGCGTACCGAAGTAGAACTGCTTAAGACTCCGAACTTAGGTAAGAAATCGCTGACGGAAATTAAAGATGTTCTGGCATCTAAGGGTCTGTCTCTGGGCATGCGCCTGGAAAACTGGCCGCCGGCAAGCATTCGTAACGACGATAAAGTCGCTTCGTAATCGCGTTTTCAAACCTTAATAGTTTGGCAAGGAATTAAACATGCGTCATCGTAAATCAGGTCGTCACTTAAATCGTACAAGTGCACACCGTAAAGCAATGTTCAAGAACATGGCTGTGTCCTTGTTCGAACATGAGCTCATCAAGACTACGCTGCCTAAAGCTAAAGAGCTGCGCCGCGTTGCTGAGCCTCTGATCACTCTGGCAAAGAATGATACGGTTGCTAACCGTCGTCTGGCTTTTGCCCGCACCCGCAGCAAAGAAGCTGTTGGTAAACTGTTCAACGAACTGGGTCCTCGCTACGAGGCTCGTCCAGGCGGTTATATTCGCATTCTGAAATGCGGTTTCCGTGCTGGTGACAACGCTCCTATGGCGTTGGTTGAACTGGTTGACCGTCCAGCTGATGCAGCTGTTGTGGTTGAAGATTCCGAAGATTAATCTTCGTTTCTGATCAATAAAAAGCCCGGTACTTTTTCGAGTACCGGGCTTTTTTGTGTCTGAAAGTCTGTTATTTGATATCAGAACGCAGAATATAATCTTCAAATTGTTTATCGATGCCCCATATATGGCGTTTAAGCCATTCACTCAGAAAGGTTGCGAGGGATTCACGTAAAGCCTCATCGTAATCATGATGCTGAGTTACCATATTGGTTAACTCCTGGCGAAACTTATTGTGTGCAGCTATATGCGAATCAATATCAGGATATGATGATTCCCGCATATATGCTTCTTCAAGACTGAAATGATGCTCTGCATAGTCATAAAGCCGAACAAATATATCAGCTTCCACTCCGTCTTCCTTGATTTTGTCAATCAGCCGAAACAGTTCCTGATGTTGGGTGTCCTGCCAGATCAGTTCGCTGGTCTTTTCCATTCATGTTTACTCAGATAAAAAGATGACAGCCTTAGGCTAATTGCTTTTACGATATTCATCTATGAAATGAAGGGGGTTGCGGAGGTTTACTGAGAATTAGCTGACCTAAAGCAAATAATGACACTATTTATTGTATGGTTATTCGTGCTGCAGAGATCTTTAGCGAATGCTCAAGACAAAGCCGCTGTTGTTCAGGTATTCCGCTTCCTGCTCAAGATCCGCCCGTGTAAGGGGGTGATAGTTCAGCCAGTTATCGGGGAAGCGCAGCTTAATGTTGTCATCGGTGGCTGTTAAGGTAAATGCTGGCAATCGCTCTTTGCTCCTGCTGCGGTGTAATACGATTGAGATACGTAAAAGCACGCATAATCGCCTGAATGTGTTTATTTCTCTCCCGGGGAGTTGTTCAAACTCTGCCTCGTTAAATTTTCGCCGATGGTTGCGTATAAGAGCTGCTAACTGACGTTGTTCCTGTCGGCTAAATCCCGGGAGGTCAGAATTTAGTACTAAATATGCACTGTGCTTGTGATACTGGCTGTGTGCAATTGTCAGTCCTGTTTCGTAACTGCGGGCTGCCCAACTGAGCATATTATGATATTCATTATTCTGAAGCTTCCAGTTAGCTCGGACCTGGGTTAGGGATATCAGGGCTGTCTGTTCAACGCGCAGAGCGTGTTCCTGATCAACGTGATAACGTTGCATGAGCGCATTGATACTGCGTTCGCGTACGTCCTCGTGGTGTAGTCTGCCGGTCATGTCGTACAGTAAACCCTCCCGTAAAGCGCCTCCAGATAAATGCATTTCCTTGATGCCCAGTGACTCAAAGGCCGCAGAAAGGATTGCTATTCCGGCCGCAATGACGGCTTTTCGCTGTTCTTTAATGCCGGGTATTGAGATCTCATCGACGTGATTAAATTCTAATAATCGTGTTCTTACCTGTTTCAGGGCTTTTGCGGTAATTGCGCTTTCGCTATAGCCGGACGCCAGGCATGCCTGATGAATCGCTTTGACTGTTCCGGATGAGCCAACACAATGCTGCCAGCCCTGGCGTTTATAACGGCGCTTAATGGGTAACATCTCCCGTAAAGCGCCAAATACAGCCAGTTGGAAATTTTTCTCACTAATAACGCCGTCTTTGAAATATCGTTTGCTGAAACTGACACAGCCCATTTCAAGGCTTTCCAGTTCCAGAGGTTCAAAGCGTTCTCCAATGATAAACTCTGTGCTGCCGCCGCCAATATCGATGATCAGTCTGGAGCCGGATTCTGCGGCCAGTGTATGTTCGACACCCAGGTGTATCAGTCGTGCTTCTTCGATGCCGGCGATTACTTCGATCGAACGGCCTAACACCGCTTCAGCCCTGACGATAAAATCCTGGCTGTTAACTGCTTCGCGTAATGCGTTTGTTGCTACCGCGCTGACTGCGCCGGCGGGGAGGCCTTTAATACGTTCAGCAAAACGTTGCAGGCATTCAAGACCCCGCTGCTGCGCTTCTTCACTGAGTAACATGTTTTCATTCAGGCCGGCTGCGAGTTGCACCTTTTCTGATAAAACATCGATCGGGAGTAATTCTCCCTGATCCAGTTTCGCAATGACGATGTGAAAGCTGTTTGATCCCAGGTCAATGGCTGCCATCAGGGTATCCTGACTGGCCATTAAAGCATTATCCTGCGGCATACTGGTAAGTATCCAAAAACGGTTTTGTTGCCAGCCAGTTTAGCAAAAACTCTTTTATAAGTGAGAATTTAGCATTCGCAAAGATGATCATATCGTCGGGATAGCTGTCTGAGATCAGCTGATTTTGCCAGTGGCCGACGAGAGAAGGCGTGAGTATTCACATTTGTTTGTTTTGAATGGTATTATCGACTCCATTATTGGCGAGAATCTCCCTGTGAGGCTTTTTTATGAGTGATATTATCAATGTAACCGACGCATCCTTTGAAGAGGATGTTCTCAAGTCTGAAGCACCGGTTCTGGTGGATTATTGGGCTGAGTGGTGCGGACCATGCAAAATGATTGCACCAGTTCTGGAAGAGATTGCAAAAGAGTACGAAGGTAAGCTTAAAGTCTGCAAGCTGAACATTGATGAGAATAGCGAAACGCCTCCGAAGTTTGGTATTCGCGGTATCCCTACTCTGATGATTTTCAAAGACGGTAACGTAGAAGCGACCAAGGTGGGGGCGTTATCCAAGTCCCAGCTGGCCGGTTTTATTGAAACAAGTCTGTAAGTATCGATTTTGCGCTTGTTGTGGTTAGCTTCAGTGTTATCTGTGCTGTATAAAGATTGCGCGCTGAATGCTGGACTAACCGTAAACAAGCGATTATAGTTATGGCTTCTAATGACTGGGGTTACTGTCTGATTCCGGTTTCACATTATCAATTCAATCTAGTCTGAACGATTTCTCCAACGTTCTTTCTCAACGTGGCTACGTCCTCCTACTCTTACATTATGAATCTTACCGAACTGAAAACGAAAAACGTTTCTGAGCTGTTAAATATAGCGAAAGAAATGGGAATGGATAACCTGGGCCGCTCCCGCAAACAAGATGTTATTTTTGCCATCCTTAAGCGTCACGCGAAAGGTGGTGAAGACATTTATGGCGATGGCGTGCTGGAAATTTTACAAGATGGATTTGGTTTCTTACGCTCTGCAGATAGTTCTTATCTGGCTGGTCCTGATGATATTTACGTTTCTCCAAGTCAGATCCGTCGTTTTAACCTGCGCACGGGTGACACGATTTCTGGCAAGATTCGTCCTCCTAAGGATGGTGAACGTTACTTTGCGCTGTTGAAAGTCGACAAGATTAACTTTGATAAGCCTGAGAATGCCAAAAACAAGATTCTGTTTGAAAACCTGACGCCTCTGTTCGCACAGGACCGTCTGAAAATGGAACTGGGTAACGGCAGTACTGAAGATCTGACAGCACGGGTTATCGATCTTGTATGCCCAATGGGTAAAGGTCAGCGAGCTTTGCTGGTGTCTCCGCCAAAGGCCGGCAAGACACTGATGCTGCAGAATATTGCTAACTCTATTACCCGTAACAACCCTGAGACGCACCTGATTGTTCTGCTGATCGATGAGCGTCCTGAGGAAGTTACCGAGATGCAGCGGACGGTTCGTGGCGAAGTTGTGGCATCGACCTTTGATGAGCCGCCATCACGTCACGTTCAGGTGGCTGAAATGGTACTTGAGAAGGCTAAGCGTCTGACAGAGCATAAGAAAGACGTTGTGATCCTGCTGGATTCCATTACCCGTCTTGCGCGTGCGTATAACACTGTGATTCCTTCATCCGGTAAAGTGCTGACCGGTGGTGTGGATGCACACGCACTGGAACGTCCTAAGCGTTTCTTCGGTGCCGCACGTAACATCGAAGAAGGCGGCAGTCTGACCATCATTGCAACGGCGCTGGTTGATACCGGTTCCAAGATGGACGAAGTTATCTTTGAAGAATTTAAAGGTACCGGTAACTCTGAAGTTCACCTTGACCGTAAGGTTGCTGAGAAGCGTGTTTACCCGGCTTTCAATATTCGCCGTTCAGGCACCCGTCGCGAAGATCTGCTGACGGATGAGGATGAACTGCAGCGGATGTGGATTCTGCGTAAGCTGCTGGATCCGATGGAAGACTCTGCAGCAATTGAGTTTGTTCTCGACAAGCTCAAGGACTTCAAAACGAATGACGAATTCTTCCTGTCAATGAAGCGTTCCTGATCAACATTCCGAACACACAAGGGTAAGCTTATGGCTTACCCTTTTTTGTTACTAAATCTTTGTTATTAAAACCTGATTGCCGGACCGTTATGAGTAATCTTAAATATAAAGATCTGCGGGACTTTATCCGTACCCTTGAAGAGCAGGGTGAATTAAAGCGAATCCAGATGGAAGTTGATCCTCATCTGGAAATGACTGAAATTTGTGACCGTACCTTGCGTGCAGGCGGTCCTGCACTGCTGTTTGAAAACCCTAAGGGGTATGACTACCCGGTTCTGGCGAATCTCTTTGGCACACCTAAGCGGGTCGCGATGGGCATGGGCGAAGAAGATGTTACCAGCTTGCGCGAAGTGGGTAAGTTGCTGGCCATGCTGAAAGAGCCTGAGCCGCCGAAAGGGATGAAGGACGCCTGGGACAAGCTTCCTGTGTATAAGCAGGTGCTGAATATGGGGCCGAAGGTGGTTCGCAAAGCCGATTGCCAGGCTCATGTGATCGAAGGGGATGACGTTGATCTGTATAAACTGCCGATCCAGACGTGCTGGCCGGGTGATGCCGGGCCGCTTGTTACCTGGCCGCTGGTCATTACCCGGGGGCCGGAAAAGCCCCGTCAGAACCTTGGTATATACCGACAGCAACTGATCGGTAAAAACAAGCTTATCATGCGCTGGCTGGCCCACCGTGGCGGTGCGCTGGATTTCCGTGAGTGGCAGAAAGCCCATCCCGGTGAACCATTCCCGGTGGCTGTTGCTTTAGGAGCAGATCCGGCGACGATTCTGGGAGCTGTGACCCCGGTACCGGATTCTCTATCAGAATATGCCTTTGCCGGTTTGCTGCGAGGCGGTAAGACCGAAGTAACTGAGTGTATTGGCAGTGACCTTCAGGTACCCGCCAGTGCAGAATTTATTCTCGAAGGCTTTATCTATCCGGATGAAATGGCTGATGAAGGTCCGTTCGGCGACCACACCGGTTACTACAACGAAGTGGACCGTTTCCCTGTCTTTACGGTGGAGCGGATTACGCACCGTAAAAAACCGATTTACCACAGCACTTATACCGGCCGTCCGCCGGATGAACCGGCTATTCTCGGAGTGGCACTGAATGAAGTATTTGTGCCGATTTTGCAGAAACAATTCCCGGAAATTGTAGATTTCTATCTGCCGCCTGAAGGCTGTTCCTATCGTATGGCAGTGGTCACTATTAAGAAGCAATATCCGGGTCATGCTAAACGAATTATGCTTGGGGTCTGGTCATTCCTGCGTCAGTTCATGTACACCAAGTTCGTCATTGTGTGTGATGATGATGTGAATGCACGCGACTGGAACGACGTTATCTGGGCGATTACCACCCGTATGGATCCGCAGCGGGATACCGTTATGATTGATAACACCCCGATTGATTATCTGGATTTTGCATCGCCGGTTTCCGGGCTGGGCTCTAAGATGGGAATGGATGCTACCAACAAGTGGGAAGGTGAGACAGATCGCGAATGGGGTGAGCCAATTGTTATGACGGATGCTATTAAGCAGCGCGTTGATAGCATCTGGCAGGATCTGGATATTTTCGGAGGCTGATATTCTTATACAGATCGACAGCGGCGATCGTCATTACAGGGTTGAAGCTGAAACGGGCGAATCAATTTTACTTGCGCTGGAGCGTGCAGGGTATAAGATGCGCCGCAGTTGTCTGAACGGTGTCTGTCAGATCTGTAACGTAGAGCTGTTAGCCGGAAGCATAATACAACGTTACCCTGAGCTGGATGTAAGCTTACAAGACGGGCATCAGCCCGCACGGATATATGCCTGCACGGCGGTCCCTCAGGGTGACATTAGGGTGAAGATTGATGGGCTGTTGGGTCCTGGAGAGTTTCGAGTGAAAAAACTGGTTTGTGATATTGCGAGTGTTGAACAGCTTAGCCATGAAGTGTTTCGGGTGCGTTTACATTTACCTGTTACTGCGAGTATGGCCATTGAGTTTCATGCAGGGCAGTATCTGGAACTGATTCTGCCGGATGGACGTTGCGCGCCATTTTCTATCGGCAGTGCGCCTGATCATGGCAGTGATCTGGAATTGCATATCCGCCGGATGCCGGAAGGTGAGCTATCCATTGCGATTATTGAGCATCTGCAGAATAACCCAAGTATCGAAGTTGAATTGCCTAAGGGTGACTGTTACCTGGATGCGTCCAGTCTTAAGCCGCAAACCCGGATCGTACTGGTCGCTGCCAGCACCGGTTTCTCCCAAATCAAAAGTATTACAGAGCATCTGCTGGCTAATCAGGTATCAAACCCTATTCGTATTTACTGGGGCGTGCGGGTTGCTGAAGATCTGTACCTTGAAAAATTGCCGCAGCAGTGGGCAGCGGAGCATGCTAACGTCAGTTATGAACTGGTGGTCAGTGAGCCGGAAAATGGTCAGGCGTGGGAGGGGCGTACCGGTCTGATTCCGGATGCAATTCTGGCTGACTGCGATGATTTTTCCGATACGGTAATTTATACCAGTGGTTCGCCAGGCATGGTTTACGCGTTGCTGGATGCCTGTGAAGCACAGGGATTCGACGGTGACTGTATGCATGCTGATGTGTTTGCGTACGCGCCACGTAAGTAGTCAGTTGCCAGATACAAAAAAAGCAGCGGATGGCTGCTTTTTTTATGGCTTTCAGATCGCGCTTAGCTAATGGGCTTAAAGCGTGGCTTAGCATGAATATGATCGTCAGAAATAACTGTTTCAGGCTGTTCAGGCCTGGCAGGTGCTTTCTCGGGCATTGGCAGCTGGGGTAAGCCGTTACCGATCAGACTGAAGTTATTCTCGATCAGTTTCAGGGTGCGTTCGGTTTCACCCATATGCTGTAACAGGCGCGCCAGTTCGCTCAGTGTTTCCGGCCGGGACTCTTCTTCCAGGCTTTGCTCGAAGTAAGCGACCGCTTTCCCCCAGTGCTGATTGCGCAGGGATAAACGGCCCAGTGTCAGCAGAAGATCTGCATTCATTGGATAGTCATTCAGGAAGCTCTTGGCAAATTCCAGCTGTTTATGTGCATCACTGCCCGCAATGCGTCCGTAAAGGGTGATCAGGGAATCATCCCAGTTACGTTTGAGCAGTTCACGGATGGTTGCTTCGGCTTTTTCTTCCGCACCAATGCTGACCAGCAGATTGGTGTAGTGCCGGGCCAGTACATCATCACTGGTCAGTTGCCCAGGCATGTTATGCCAGGCAACACCTAAAGCTTTCGCTTTTTCTTCATTATCTGCGTGGACAGGTAGCTGGCTGATACTTTGCTCAAGAATATTGCTGTAACAACGCTGTTCGGTTTTCAGCAGTTTGGCTGGTTTTACGGCTTTGTGCTTGCGTAATTCCGGAATCAGTTTGCTCAGTGCAGACCAGTCATTCAGCTGGATATACACTTCCCGCAACAGTTTCATGACATAGGTGTTTTTAGGTGCTTTTTTGTTCAGGTCCAGCAAGGTAGCCAGACAGGGCTCATATTGCCCACGGGACAACAGAATCTGTGCCTGGCTGATGCCTACTGCAATTTCAGCTTGTGGCGCGGCATCCCGGGCTTTGTGCAGAAGTTCATCACAGTCAGCATCTTCCCCCTGTTCATGGGCGGCACGGGCTGCAGCCAGATAGCTGATCAGTGGCAGTTCTGATTTATCGCCTGCCTGAGTCAGTAACCGCTGTGCCTGCCACCATTTACCTTCTGAGAGGGCAATCAGACCTTTCAGACTTTTGGTATTCGCAATGCGCTGGTTACGGCCTTTGCTCCACAGGCGAAAACGCTGACCGGAACGTAACGAACCACGCAGCAGGTTCAGGCCCCAGTGAAGGAGGAAGAAAACTGTCAGCAGTGCGATCAGAAAGACCCACAGACTCATCTCAATGGTGATGTTGTTGTAGGCAATCAGGGTATAACCTGAATCCTGAATCATTAACTGGCCGATCCACGCGCCGGCAAATAGCAGGATCAACAGCAATATCAATAGCTTTTTCATTTATGCTGCCTCCTGTTCCTTCAGTTTACGCATATCCTGAAGGTACTTTTTCAGAGCGATCAGGGAGCCGGAGATATCAGGCATTGCCGGTGAAACATTCACTTGCTTCATTTCCTGAAGGCTGCGGATCAGCGCCTGGGTGGTACTGTCGGTGGCTTCAAAGTAGGTGGCTACCCAGCCTTCCGCCTTGCTTAGGCTGTTTTCATAGGTACCGCTGCGGCGTTGTAACAGTGACAGTTGAGCCTGCTCCAGCATCAGGTGAAGGTTTTGCTGCAGGTAGAAGTTTTGCTGTGGTGAGAGCAGAGGTTCTACCGGTGCGTCGCGGTCCTGGATTACAACCAGCTGATTAAATTTGTCAGCAATTTTAGCCCAGGCTTTTTGCAGGTTGGCGGTCCAGGTTTCCGTAAACGTTTCGTTACTGACTTCAGATACAATTTCCGGCAGCTTGTGTTGTTCTGTCAGTGGAATCAGCTTCAGTTTGTTTACTTGCTCGTTCAGTGCACCCAGGCGCAGGAACAGGCCTTCGGTATCCAGTTCAGGTACGGCTTCCAGTGCTGCGATATCGGCAGCTAAAGCTTTACGGACAGCGTAGATGGTAACGTCATCAGTTTCTTTGAGGATCTTATCTGCAGAACGTAGCAGCTTCAGGGCGCCCTGTGGGGTCTGCTCCATCAGAACCCGCTGATTGGCCAGTCTCAGCAGGTATTCTGCCTCAGCAATGATCCAGTCTTTTCGGGTATTTTGCTGGGTAGCCGTAATTTGCTGAATGCTGCGGGTCAGACGCGCTTGCAGTTCTTCGATGTTGGCAGCGTCAGCATTTGCTTTGCTTTCAAGTGCCTGTAATTGCTGAGTCAAACCGGTCACTTTAGCGTTTTGCTGCTGTTGGTTGTTTTGCAGCTTATTGTCCAGCTCGGAACTGGCCTGAGCCTGGCTTGTTGTGATGCTGTTCTTTGATTCCAGCTGTAACCAATAAAGGTAACCGACACCGATGATAGCGATGATTGCCAGTAGCAGCGCCAGCTTACCTGATTTGCCGGAACCCTGTTTAGCGGGTTTATTATTGGCTGTTTCAGGCGTTTCAGATGACTTTTCTGATTGCTTTACGTCTGGGCCGGTATCTTTTTTATCGTTGTCTTTAGCGGATGACGGGGTCTCTGCTGACTTATCCACGGGGGTGTCCTTTTCAATGATTTCGCCTTCGATGACGTCTGCGTCGGCCTTGTTGTTGCGGTTGTTTTTCCCGTTCTTTCTCATTGTTATTCTTCCACGTCGAGCGTCGCAATTAGTGCCTGAACCATAGCCTTGCTATCGGCTCCCTGAGCAATATAAACATTTGTACAGCCATAAGCTGTAGCTAATTTGGCTACCCTGGTGCTGGGTACCAGCAGTCGGGTCGAAAGTATCTGACCGCGCAGCTGCGGGGTATGTTCCTGAGGCCTGTCCAGCAGGCTGATAAAATTCTCCAGGGCTTCTCCGCTGGTAATCAGAACTGCGTCCAGAGAACTGTAAATAGTACTGTTGATCTGCTGCGAGGTATAGTCCGGGCAGCTGCGCCGGTAAAGTTCTGCGTATTCAGTACGTGCTCCACGGGCTTGCAATGTGTCCGCCAGAACTGTCCTGCCACCTTCACCGCGCATTATAAGTATGCGTTGTTCCGTTATGTTTTGCAGAGTTGAATCGCTCAGCAAAGCTTCTGAATCGGTTCCTGCTGTGTTTATCCGGGCCTGAATGCCGTATCCGGTGAGGGTATCAGCGGTTTTTTGGCCAATGGCGTGCCAGGTAATGCCCACTGGCAGTTGTGGCCAGTATTGATCGATCAGCTCCCCGGCAAAGTGTGCCGCGTTAGGGCTAACCACAATGATCTGCTGATACAGATCAAGGTCCAGAATATGCTGCTTCAGAAGGGGGTATTCTGCGTCGCTGTCAGGCACTGGTGTTATCTGTAGCAAAGGCAGGCAAACAGGAGTGGCTCCCCGGGCTTGCAGGTCGTTGCAGATACCGGCGCTCTGGTGTTCTGGTCGGGTGACCAGAACACGCATTCCCTGTAAAGAAGACTTAGCCATTTTCCCGGTAAACTTCTGCCAGAATTTTGTCTGCACCGGCAGCCAGCAGACGTTCTGCCAGCTCAATGCCGGCCTGTTCAGCACCGGCGGAATCGGTGGTGATTTCATCACGCAGGACTTCGGTGCCATCAGTGCTGGCGACCAGGCCGCGCAGGTACAGTTCATCGCTGCTGTCATCCAGGGTGGCGTAACAGGCAATAGGTACCTGGCAACCTCCTTCAAGACGACGGTTCATTGCACGTTCTGCGGTTACACGGCTGGCTGTGTGTGCATCATGCAACGGTGCCAGTAACGCTTTTGTTGTATCGTCATCACTGCGGCATTCAATGCCAACGGCGCCCTGACCACCGGCGGGCAGGCTTTCTTCCGGTGTGATTTCACAGGCGATCCGGTCAGCCATTTCAAGACGCAGTAAGCCGGCGGTTGCCAGGATGATGGCATCATACTGGCCTTCATCCAGCTTGCGCAGGCGGGTATTCACATTGCCGCGCAGGGTTTTAATGACCAGGTCCGGGCGGCGTTCGCGAAGCTGGGCTTCACGGCGCAGGGAAGAGGTGCCAACAACCGCACCCTGAGGCAGCTCATCAATGTTTTTGTAGTTGTTAGATACAAAAGCATCGGTGGGTTTTTCCCGTGGGCAGATGACTGCCAGTTCCAGCCCTTCAGGGAACTCCATAGGGACATCTTTCATTGAGTGCACGGCAATGTCGGCTTCATTCGCCAGCATCGCGACTTCCAGTTCTTTAACAAACAGGCCCTTACCACCGATCTTTGACAGGGGAGAGTCCAGCAGGACATCGCCTTTGGTCGTAAACCCCAGTAGCTCAACCTGAATGCCGGGATGGTGGCGTTCCAGTTCAGCTTTAACATATTCGGCCTGCCACAGGGCAAGCGGGCTTTGACGGGTAGCAATACGGATAACGGGAGTTGTCATGAACATATCCTGGAGGGCTGTCGTAAAGGGCCTAAGCCCGTACTGAATAAAAAAACTGATTTTATCAGATTCGGATGCGCGAGAGCAGCCTCAAAAACGAAGTAGGATATGATCTTCATCAGGCTTTTTTCCATTCCGGCGGATGTCTGCGGCCTTGTGGATAAGTTTGTGCGGAATTTACCGGCGATTGCTAAGAAAATGTCCGGCGGATGTGTCGGGTATGGGCGAGTAATGTATAATGCAGGCCCTTAATTCAGGATGAACATCAGGTGGCTGGTGTTGAGTATAGAGGTAAGTATGAGCGAAGAAAAAACCAACCAGCAATGGGGCGGCCGATTCAACGAACCGACGGATGCATTTGTAGCCCGTTTTACTGCGTCGGTTGAATTCGATCAGCGTATGTATCGCCAGGATATTCAGGGCTCTGTCGCCCATGCGAAAATGCTGACCAAGGTTGGTGTACTTACCGAAGCTGAATGCGATGACATTCTTAATGGCCTGGCTGAAATTCAGCAGGACATTGAAGCGGGTAACTTTGAATGGTCTGTTGAGCTGGAAGATGTGCATATGAACATCGAAGCGGCCCTGACCAGTAAGATTGGTATCACCGGTAAGAAGTTACACACAGGCCGTTCCCGTAATGATCAGGTGGCAACGGATATCCGTCTGTATGTTCGGGATGAAGTGGATCTGGTTCTGGCAGAAATTAACCGTCTGCAACAGGGTATTATCGGTCTGGCCCGTCAGGAAGCGGCAACAGTTATGCCTGGCTTTACTCACCTGCAGACAGCTCAGCCGGTAACATTTGGGCATCACCTGATGGCATGGTTTGAAATGTTAAGCCGTGATTACGAGCGTTTTGTTGATTGCCGCAAACGGGTTAACATTTTGCCGCTGGGCGCTGCGGCACTGGCCGGTACGACGTATCCGATTGACCGTCAGATGACGACTGAGCTGCTGGGCTTTACTGCTCCGACAGAAAACTCACTGGATTCCGTATCCGACCGTGATTTTGCGATTGAATTCTGCGCTGCTTCCAGTGTGCTGATGATGCACCTGTCCCGTTTCTCTGAAGAACTTGTATTGTGGGCGTCTGCACAATTCGACTTCATTAACCTGCCAGACCGCTTCTGTACAGGCTCTTCAATTATGCCGCAGAAGAAAAATCCGGATGTACCGGAACTGGTGCGCGGTAAGAGTGGCCGGGTGTATGGTCACCTGATGTCACTGCTGACACTTATGAAGTCTCAGCCGCTGGCCTACAACAAAGACAACCAGGAAGATAAAGAGCCTCTGTTTGATGCGATTGATACTGTAAAAGGCAGCCTGCGGGCATTTGCCGACATGGTGCCTGCCATTGAAGCTAAGCACGACAATATGCGTGAAGCGGCTCTGCGTGGTTTCTCCACTGCAACGGACCTGGCCGATTACGTTGTGCGTAAAGGTATTCCATTCCGTGATGCGCACGAGATTGTGGGTAAAGCTGTAGCCTACGGTATTGAGTGTGGTAAAGACCTGGGTGAAATGACACTGGCTGAGTTACAGCAGTTCTCGGATGAGATCAGCGATGATGTTTTTGATGTGCTGACCCTGGACGGTTCTGTCAGCGCGCGTGACCACATTGGCGGCACTGCGCCGAATCAGGTGCGTCTGGCATGTGACCGGGCTGAGCAGCTGCTGGCTCAACGCTAACTCTTTGCTTTTGTTTGAAAACCGGTGCTGAGTAATCAGCACCGGTTTTTTTATGTCTGATGAATACGGCGTTATGGGTGCGCCGTATATTCATAAGGCTATAGACTTTTGTTTAGTCTGTCGCTGCCCATCTTGAGTAAATGATGGTGTCTCAGCCCTGTCGTCAGCCTGTTATCTGCCTTAATCTGTCATTAAGGTCGTTTCTGGGGATTCTCATACGAACATGAGATACCGCTATTAATACTAATAAAAAGAGCTTCGCATCAGCAGAGGCCAACATGCAGTTAGCTGTATATCGCAGTTAATGTTTCTTCGGAGGTTGGGGATGAACATCAGGATCACCCATAAAATTGCCGCCAGCTACGTGCTGATGGTCGTTTTTATTATCGTAGTCGGCAGTGGTGGATTTCTTGCCAGTCGCTCGATTTCACAAGAGTTTTTCAATGTTACCGACAACGTAATTCCTAATTTGTCGGGCAGTTACCGGCAAATGATTTACCTTCAGGAAGCCAACGAAGCTTTATTCACGGCGCTTAGCCAGACAGACGGTGAGGGACTGGAACGTGAACGTGAGGTTTTCACTCAGAGTATTGAAAAGTTTAATGCCGAACAGGCGAGCCTGTTCAGCCAGGTAGCGGACCAGCCTGAACTGACTGCAGCTTTGAATGAAGTCCAGGCACTTAGCCAGCGGTTTAATGATGAAGCGCTGGTGGTGATGGATGATCATGCGGAAAGCCTGGTTGCCCGCCGTAAAGCAATCGAAGCAGACATTACTTTCCAGAGTCAGGGTGATGCACTGAATGCCTGGGTACAGCGTTTTGCGATAGCCCGTAAAGGTAAGCCTGCTGGCAAATTGGTACAGAAAATCAGTAAGGCGCTGGGGGTTCATCGCTTTCAGTTAGTGGCGTTCAAGCGTTCACAGGATATTAAACAGTTAGATGAAGCACTGGCGGCCAGTAACGGTTCGTTGCGCAAGGCTTATGATGATCTGTTTAAAGCTGACAAGCTGGCCCGTGGTGTGAAAGTGACCCTGAATCAGGTGGAATCCCAGTTGTATGGAGAAGAAGGGTTAGTAGCACTCTACCGTCAGAAACTGGCGGCTGATCAGGCGCTGGCGGATCACATGCAGGCTCTGCGTGGCATTCTTGCTGAGACTCAGACCGCTGTGAATACGTATATTGATACGACTTACCAGTCAGCGATGGATGCCCGTGATGCTGAAGAAAAAGCAGTGGCTGTCAGCAATGCACTGATCATTGCATTGTCTATTGGTGCGGCTATTTTTGCAGCAGTGATTGGCTGGTGGATTATGAAAACCATCAACGTACCGTTATCTGCCATTAAAGCGCGTCTGCACGGGGTAAGAGAAGGAGACTTACAGGTTGAGTTTGACGATCAGCGTAATGATGAGTTCGGCGAACTGAGTCAGGACCTGAATGCGGTGGTTGCCAGTTTGCGGGAAATCCTGCAGAAGATTTCAGAAGGCTCGCAAAGACTGTCTGACGTTGCTCAGCAGAATGCGGCTATCAGTCAGCAAACCACCCATGCAATGTCTGAGCAAAGTGAACAGCTTGAACAAACGTCCTCTGCGGCTGTGCAGATGGAACACAGTGTGGAAGAAGTGGCTAATCACAGCCAGACTACGCTGACGGCTGTAAAAGAGTTTGAAAAGCTCAGTGTCGATGTTAATCAGCAAATGAATAATACCTTGCACAGCATCGAGACCCAGGCAGAAGGTATTGATCAGGCAATGACCGTCAGCAGTGAAATGTCAGCTTTTGGTGAACAGATTGCTTCAATTCTGGACTCTATTCAGGGCATTGCTAATAAGACGAATCTGCTGGCGCTGAACGCAGCGATTGAGGCTGCCAGAGCGGGTGAACAGGGCCGCGGTTTTGCAGTGGTGGCGGATGAGGTGCGGGCGCTGGCCGGCCAGACCCGTCATTCAGTGATGGATATTCAGACCATGGTTGAGAATATGCAGAACAGCATTCAGCGGGTAGGAGAAGTCATGAATGACAGTTATGACAAAACCCAGGATTGCGTTGCTAACGCGAACCGCTCCCAGAACGTATTACAGGCGATGAATGATGCTGTGGCGCATATCCGTGAGCTGAACGCCCACATTGAAGAAGCGGCTGCACAGCAATCCAGTGCCGTTGCGCAGGTCAGTCAGACGCTGGTGACAATCAGTGAAGCGGCGGGAGAGACTGCGCAGGGGGCTGAGCTGGCATCGGGCAGCAGTACTGAGTTACTGGATTTTGCCAAGCAGCAGCAAGGGCTTATTCAGCGCTTCAGTATCTGAAGAACAATCTGCTTAAACGAAAACAGCCCGCATTATGAGGGCTGTTGTATGCCAGGATGCCCGAAGGGCATCAGAATCAGTTCAGGTTGAGGTCAACCATCAGGTCGTTGGCAATGTCTTCCAGTGCGTTTTGCAGATCATCCAGTTCAACAGATGTCGGTACCCGCAGAGAAGCTTCAGCCTTAAACAGCTCTTCAGCAGACATTGAACCACTGACCAGCTCGGTGCTCAGGCTTTCCACATTGATCTTCAGTGAGTTAAGTGCGTGGGAAATCTCACGTACGATGCCAGGTTTGTCGTGACCAATCAGCTCAATGGTAACGTGCTGATAGGTTTCTTCCTGCGCAGCGTCTTTACTGGCTGTAACATTGACGTTTAATCCCTGGGACTGCAGATCGTTCAGCGCTGCTGTGAGTGATTCACTGTGATCCTGTGGAACTTCAATGATAAGAATACCGGCAAACTGGCCTGCCAGGCGGGACATGCTACTTTCCTGCCAGTTACCCTGGTGGTTGGCGATGGTTTCGGACAACAGTTCAACTAAGCCGGGTTTGTCCTGTGCGATAACGGTTAAGACTAATGAAGTCATAGTCCTTTGCTCCTGTGTTATTACTACTTGGCGGTTAACCAATGTCTGGTGTTACGGGTGTGCCAGGCCCGCAGCAACCTTAAGACAGCAAGATTGATACGTAATGTTGTTATGCACTTCAACATCAGAACATCTCAGTTAAGGATAGCTATCCCGTTATGAAAGACATTCTTATTGCTCTCTGGCCCGTATTTATTTTGTTATTACTGGGGTACACAGCGAAGCATAGCCAATTCTTACACAAGGCGTTCTGGGAAGCAGCAGAAAAAGCGACCTATTTTGTCCTTTTCCCTGTTCTTTTGGTTTATAAATTGTCGCAGGCAGACTTTGCCGGCGTTAATTTTGCTGATATAGCGGGGCCGATGCTGGCACTGACGATAGTTTTTACTGTGTTGCTGATGGGCTTGCAAAGGTTGTTAAAGCTTCCCTGGCCAGTCTTCAGCTCGCTGTTTCAGGGAACGGTCCGGTTCAATACCTATGTGGGATTTGCAGTCATCGCCAGTGTTCAGGGAGATACCGGTGTTGCCATGCTGGCAGTCCTGCTGGCAGTGATGATTCCGGCGGTTAATGTTTTATCCGTCGGCGTATTTGCGCTGGGTGGTGAGCATGTATCCTGGCGAAATGTTTTCCGTAGCCTGCTGGCGAATCCCCTGATTAATGCCTGTGCCCTGGGAATATTTTTGAACCTTAGTGGGTTTGGGTTGCCCACATTACTGGTATCTGTTGCAGATTTACTGGCATCAATGGCATTGCCGCTGGGTGTACTCTGTGTCGGTGCGGGCTTACAGCTTAGAAAAATAAATATTGCTCCGGCAGTACTGGTTTTGAGTTGTCTGCTGAAGCTGGTGCTGATGCCTGTAGCAATGATGGGGGTGGTATGGTGGTTCTCCGAAGAGAGGGCAGTGGCAATAACTCTCATAATTTTCAGTGCCTTACCGACAGCGCCTTCGGCTTATATTCTGTCACGTCAGTTAGGCGGAGACAGTCAGGCGATGGCGGCAATCATATCCTTACAGACTGTAATGTCATGTTTGAGTTTGCCAGTTATTTTAATGCTTTGTACCGAAATACTCCTAAAATGAATTAGAAAACGCTGCTAACTTACTAAAGTTATTATTTTTTTCTAAATATTGGTATAAACTTGCCGTTATATATTGGGTAATTGCAGGGAAATGCTTGCAAAAAATTCTCGTTATGGAAGACTTACCCGCTATTTTTTAGTGCCAAACGTGAAAGAGGGCGAAAATACCATGAAGAAAGGGCCAGATATTATGGTGATTCTGGTTGCGGTATTTGTATTGGGGACAGTCATTACGGGTGTAACCAACAGTGATATCGAACTGGTATCTGTCGTTAGTCAGGTGTTCAGCGGCTAAAGACCTTACCCTTCCTGATTGAGTTAACCGCAACGGTTATCGAGTCATGCCGGGGCTGTATAAAACAGCCGGCCGGCACTCCCCTTAGTCTCTGCTATTTACTGCTGTAAAAGGCCTTGTCAGAAGCGATACCTTCCAGCGGGATATCCCAGCTGGCAATCTCCAGTTTTTCTACCTTCTGTAAGTCATGGGCCAGACCAATCATCTTAGTGCCGCCACCCTGACGCCATTTTTGTTTAAACGAAAAGGTCCGGTCATAGTAACCGCCACCCATGCCTAAACGTCCGCCCTGCGGGTCGAAAGCAACCAGTGGTAACAACACAAGATCCATCGCCCAGGCTGGGCGGCGGGGCTGCTTTACTTCAGCAGGCTCAAGGATCTTGTATTTATTATTGTGCAGCCGGGTACGGCGGGTATAAGGCATGAACCATAAACGGTTGTGCTTTACCGGATGCAGAATCGGCAGGTAGCAGTTCTTACCCAGCGACCAGCACAGATCAATGATCGGCTTGGCATCAATTTCGCCGTCGCTGGCGAGATAAATCGCAACGTTTTTACTTTTCTTGAATGCCGGTAAGCGGCAGATGGTACGTAACAGGCCCTGAGAGGCTTGCTTGTGTTGCTGTTCGGAAAGACCGCGGCGCTTACGACGCATTTCACGGCGCAGATTCTGGCGGTAATCGGCAGTGGATACAGACTGGTTCATACGTGAATATGACTCCCCAGGGCAATAGCGTTGGTTGTGGCCCTGAACCCGAAGGTTCAAGGTGGTAGCCTCTGAATAACATTAGGCTTTCCGTCATGCGGACATGCACACCCGTTAATCGAGAAGCTTCCTAAAGTGTGTTTATCGGCTCAAGGGACGTAACCAATCGACCGAGAAACCCTGGGGAGCTGCGAGCCATTATACTCCTGCATAACCGAATGTCAGGACTTGAAAAAAACTATTTCTGTGTTATTTACAGTGAGTTTTTTTCAGCTATCGGGTCGGAGCTTTAAGGGTTAATCCTGCTCTTTGGCGGCGTCCAGAGTGGCCTGAATGCGGTCACTTAAGCGTTTGATATTATCACCCAGGTTTTCCGGCTGTTGTTGTCTGAAAGCGATATATTCATGTGAAATATTCAGTGCGGCCATAATGGCAATGCGCTCCATGCCGATAATTTTGCCGGAGGACTTAATTTCCAATAACTTACTGTTCAGGTGGGCAGCGGCTTGCTGCAGTTCCGCTTCAGCTTCTTCCGGACAGGCTATCACGTACTCTTTGTCGAGTAGCTGTACCGCGATATTTTTAGCTTTACTCATGCTTCCTGTTCCAGTGATTTCAGGCGGGTGATCATCGCATCGACCCGTTTGCGGGTGTCATTATGCAGCTGTTGCAAACGGTTGCGTTCTTCTTTCAGCTGGGTTTCCGACCGGTACAGGCGACGGTTTTCCAGTTCCAGTCGCTGACAGTACTGGATCAGTTGCTCGACTTGGCTCTCAAGGGTGCGCAGATCTTGCTCGCTCATAACGGTTACCGGAGGTAAAAGGCTCTTGTTTAACATAGCTTTAAAGGCGAATGCAACGCAGGGGGCAAATTCACTGCCTTCCCGGGGTGTCCGCATAGAGAATGCTACCTGTTAATGCTAGGATGTAGAACATCTTCGCAACAGATTTCCTGTCATTTTGAATAGCCTGCGTGGCATTGAGTACTGAGTAACCCGCAACGGCTGTGCTGATCTGTCTTTTTTCTGAGTATGGTTCGGCTATCTTATTGTTTGTACAGGGTTCTGTCGCGGTAATTTATGTATAAGCGGGTTCCTCCGCCGCCTGACCGAGAAGACTTATGAGCGTCGAAAATTCTCCTGAAGATTTTATTCCTGAATACTATGAAATTGCAGATGTGCTGGTGGCCGAAGACAGCATGTCAGTGTCCGCCGCTGAAATGCACGGCTTACTGTGCGGGTATCTGACCGCCGGTGCGGATTTCAGCCAGGAACGCTGGATGTTTGCCGCGCTGGAGATGATGGATGTCAGCAGTCTTAAACATGAAAGTTCGCGCATTGCGCTGGTCGACCTGTACGAAGGTGTGCTGAGTCAGATGAAGAACCCTGATTTTACCTTCCGTCTGCTGCTACCGGATGATGACCTGTCCCTCAATGAACGGGTAACTGCCCTGGGCAGCTGGTGTCAGGGTTTCCTGGTAGGGTTTGGCCTGAACGGTGCGCATACTGATAGCAGTTTATCTGATGAGCAGGTTGAAGCGCTGCGGGATCTGGAACAAATCTCCTGGGTTGAACTGGATCAGGATGAAGACGAAGAAGACAATGAAAACAGCCTGATGGAGCTGCAGGAATATGTGCGCATGGCGACCCTGATGTTTTTCAGCGAATCCCATCCGGTTGAAAATAATGGCGAATCTGATCCGGAGCAGCCTTTACTGCACTGAGTCAGAAATTTCAGAGCAACCGGCTGTTCAGGCGGTTGCTGATGCCGGATAATCAGCACTCTGATGACTGCCGAGGCGAGCTATGACCCGTATGACCTCTATACCTCTTAATGAGTTTTCTGAACGCCGTCAGCGTTTACTGAGCAGCCTGCCTGCCGGGAGTATCGCGCTGGTACCGGCAGCCACCATGCAACCCCGTAACTCGGATGTTGAATATCCGTTCCGTCAGGACAGTGATTTCTATTACCTGACTGGTTTTGATGAACCGGATGCTCTGTTGGTGCTGCTGCCAGGTGAAAGCCCGGAAAGTATTCTGTTCTGTCGTGAGCGGGATAAAACCATGGAAATCTGGCACGGCTACCGGTTAGGGCCGGAGCGGGCAGTGGCAGAACTGGGGGTTGATCAGGCATTTGCCAATGAAGAACAGGATCAACAATTACCTGAACTGATGCAGGGGCGTGATCAGATTTTCTTTGGTTCAGATAAGACACAACTGGAAGTACAGATCAGACAATGGCGTAATGGCCTGAAAATGGCCAAACGTCAGGGTAAACAGGTACCGACCGGTACTCAGCAGTTGGATGGTCTACTGCATGAAATGCGCCTGTTTAAGTCTGACAATGAAATTGCGGTGATGCGTGAAGCAGGCCGGATCTCCGCCGGTGCGCACTGTAAAGCCATGCAGCACTGCCAGCCCGGTGCGACTGAATATCAGTTGGAAGCCCGGCTCAATTTCCATTTTGCAATGAACGGTTGCCGCCAGCCGGCGTATCCGGCCATTGTTGGCGGTGGTGAAAACGCCTGTGTGCTGCACTATGTCGAAAACAGCGCAGCACTTAAGGACGGTGATCTGGTTCTGATCGACGCCGGTGCCGAGCTGGACTATTACGCCAGTGATATTACCCGAACCTTTCCGGTATCCGGCCGTTTCGGTCCGGAACAAAAAGCCCTTTACGAACTGGTGCTGAAAGCGCAACTGGCCTGCATTGAGATGATTAAGCCTGGTGTGCTTTGGCAGGATCCCCATGATCTTTCGGTTGAGATTCTTGTCGATGGCCTGATTGAACTGGGCATTCTCAAAGGCGAGCGGGAAGAACTGATTAAGACCGAAGCCTACCGTGAGTTTTATATGCACCGCCTTGGCCACTGGCTGGGGATGGATGTGCATGATGTAGGTGATTACAAACTTTCCGGTGAATGGCGGCCTCTGCAGCCGGGCATGGTCCTGACCGTTGAGCCAGGGCTGTATATCGCACCGGACAATACCGATGTGGACGTTCGCTGGCGGGGTATCGGTATCCGTATCGAAGACGATGTGGTGGTCACAGAAGATGGCTGTGAAGTGCTGTCCGCCGGTGTACCTAAGCAGGTTGATGAGATTGAAACCCTGATGGCCGCGCAGGCAGATAACTGATGCGCAGCCACTACGACATTGTCATTGTTGGTGGCGGCATGGTCGGTGCCAGTCTGGCGGCGGCCCTGATTCAGGCCAGTCAGACACTGAATCTGAAAATAGCCATCATTGAGGCCCATGCTTTACCTGAATCTGCCGTTGAAGGGTATCAGCCAAGCTATGATGCCCGCTCGACGGCACTGGCTTATGGCAGCCGGGTGATTTATGAACGTATGGGCATCTGGGAAACCTTACAGACACATCTGGCGGCTATCAGCGATATCCATGTCTCGGATCAGGGCCGTTTCGGTGCAACCCGTTTACATGCAGCAGATGAAAACGTGCCGGCGCTGGGGTACGTGGTTGAAAACCGCTGGCTGGGGCAGGTGCTGTTGGCCCGCCTGCAGCAGGAAGATGCCGGTAATATCGATTTTATCTGCCCGGCCACAGTGACCGAGATACAGCCGTGTGCTGAACAGATGCAGTTACAGCTGGAACATAATGGTGAAATATCGCAATTGACTGCCGAGCTGGTGGTCATGGCCGATGGCGGCCGGTCGCCGCTGCGTCAGCAGATGGGCATCGGCTATCAGCAGCAGGACTATCAGCAGCACGCCATTGTGACCAACCTCACCCCGGGCCAGCCCCATAGTGGCGTAGCTTACGAACGTTTTACTGAAAACGGGCCAATGGCACTGTTACCACTGGAAGATCAGGGCGGCGATCCGCGTATTGCCTTAGTCTGGACGGTACCTTCCGAACAGTTGGATGAAACACTTGCACTGAGTGATGCCGACTTTATGGCCCGCCTGCAGGATACCTTTGGCTACCGGCTGGGATACTTTCAGCATGTCGGGGAACGGCACCACTATCCGCTTAAGCTGACCTTTGCAGAAGAACAGGTACGCAGCGGCCTGGTATTACTGGGCAATGCCGCCCATGCGCTGCACCCGATTGCCGGGCAGGGCTATAACCTGGCATTGCGAGGCGCGGTACGGCTGGCGGAATACATTATTCAGACCCGGCAGCGGGGTGAAACGCTGGGCAAACTGGCAGACCTGCAACAGTTTCAGGAACAGGTACGGGGGGATCAGCAGAAAACCGTGGGATTCAGTGATCAGACCATGAAACTGTTCTCTAATAACCAGCCATTGCTGGCACTGGGCCGCAGTGCCGGTCTGCAGATAATGGATACCTGCCCGCTGCTGAAAACAGTATTTGCCCGCAGCGCCATGGGGCTGGATATCGCCGCACCGGATTTGCAGGCACGACCGGCAGCAGAACCTTCCGTAGCAGAGAATTCTGTAGCAGATAAAGCATAGAGGCCTTTTGTGAGCGAACATCAGCAACAGCAAACAGAACAGCTAGATATCGCCATCGTCGGTGCCGGTATGGTCGGTATGACACTGGCGTGCCTGCTGGCAGACAGTGGTCTGCGTGTGCGGGTGATTGAAGCCCGTGACAGTGACCGTCAAAGCCTGATTGATGCTGAACAGCAACAGCGCAGTGAACATTTTGATAACCGGGTCAGTGCGTTAACCATCGCGTCACAGCAGATTCTGAACAACGCGTCTGCATGGTCACTCATGCAACAAATGCGGGTGACGCCCTATACCCGTATGGATGTCTGGGACGGCGAAGGCAGTGGCAATATCCAGTTCAACTGCCACGAATTGCAGGAAAACTGTCTGGGTCATATCGTGGAAAACCGGGTCACGCTGGCAGCGCTGTATCAGGCCAGCCTGAATATGCCGGCCATTGAATGGCAATCCGGCAGCCGGCTGACCGGTCTGTCAGAGTGCGATACAGATACTCCGGACCCTTACCGTACTTTGAGTTTTGCCGACGGCACCGCTCTGAATGCCCGGCTGGTGATTGCCGCCGACGGGGCGATGTCCAACACCCGTCGCCTGGCGGATCTGCCCATGTGGGAATGGGATTATGGTCATCATGCCATTGTCACCACCGTCCATCTTGAAAAAGGGCATCAGCACACCTGTTGGCAGCGCTTTACTGAAGACGGCCCACTGGCGTTTCTGCCGGTCTCCGGGTCAGACGATCAGCACTGCTCGATCGTCTGGTCGACCTCGCCGGATCATGCTGCCGATCTGATGGCGCTGGATGATGAGGCGTTCTGCCAGGCCCTTGAGCGGGCCATAGAAGGCCGGTTGGGTAAGGTAACTGCCGCGCAGCCGAGAATGTCTGTGCCATTGCGTCAGCGCCATGCCAGCCGTTATGTACAGGCAGGATTCGCCGCCATTGGTGATGCCGCACATACCATTCATCCGCTGGCAGGGCAGGGTGTAAACCTCGGCTTACTGGATGCCGCCGTGCTGGCTGAAGTGATTCTTGACGCCCGTTCTGCCGGAGAAAACTGGCAGAGCGATTATGTGCTGCACCGCTATCAGCGGCAGCGGCAGGGCGAGAACCTGAAGATGGCGGCCTCAATGGAAGGCTTTAAGCGTTTGTTTGCCACGGATGCTGCTGTACCCCGCCTGTTGAGAAATGTGGGAATGAGCCTGATGAACCAGACCCCGATGGTTAAAAACCATATTGTTCAGCAGGCGATGGGCCTGAGCGGCAATTTGCCCCGTTTTGCCCGGCGCACCTGAGTATCTTTACGAGACAGTTATGTTAACCGGCCGCATAGACAGGTAGAATGGCGGCGTTTGAAACAGCGCATAAATAAAGTCTGGAATGATCTGAGACAAGCGCCCTGTGAAGCGAATTTATTATCCTGTCACTGGTCTGATGGGAGACAACTGGCCATCACTCCAAAGATGGTCTAGAAATAAATGATGTCCGGTTACCCTGTGGCCAGACATCGGTAAAAACGATGTATTAAGTTTGAAGTTGCAGTGCCTTTTCAGTGTCGGAAAGGACCGGTTTATAACTTTCATTTAGGAACAGAGAAATGAGTGATATCCCTAGCGAATTAAAGTATGTGTCCAGCCACGAGTGGATTCGTCATGAAGGCGACGGGGTGGTCACTATCGGCGTTACCGATCACGCGCAGGAACTGCTGGGTGATGTGGTATTTGTGGAGCTGCCTGACGTAGGTACTGAGTTCGCCATTGGCGACGACATGGGTGTGGTTGAGTCTGTAAAGGCCGCATCTGATATTTATGCTCCGCTGTCCGGTGAAGTGATTGCGATTAATGAAGGCCTGGAAGACGAGCCTGAACAGGTCAACAGTGATCCTTACGGTGATGGCTGGTTCTTCCAGCTGCGTGTCAGCGCTGAACAGGAACTGGAAGGTTTGCTGGACGCTGATGCTTACGCTGAACTGTGCGAATCTGAAGAGTAATTCAGACGGTGCAGTGTTGAGCCTCACCTGATGGTGGGGCTTTGTTGTTTTTACGGTATTGCAGATACCGTTACAGGTGGCCGGAAAACCCCGGTTGCTGTTATCTGAGAGTGGAAAAATTTTGCAAGTATTACGATTAAACAGTGGCGCAGATAAACGTCTGCGCGGTGGCCATGTCTGGATCTACAGCAACGAGGTAAACACCAAGGCAACGCCGCTGAAACAATTCGCCGCCGGTGAACAGGTGGTGGTTGAAACCGCCAACGGAAAAGCGCTGGGCATTGCATATGTAAACCCGAATACGCTGATCTGTGCGCGGCTGATCAGCCGTTCTGTGAAGCAGACAATGGATCAGTCGCTGCTGGTTCATCGCTTAAAAGTCGCGCTTTCTTTGCGTGAAGCCTGCTTCGATCAGCCCTGTTACCGTTTGGTCTTTGGTGACAGTGACGGCCTTTCCGGGTTAGTGATCGATCGCTATTATGATATTTTTGTCGTGCAGATCTCCACCGCCGGTATGGAAGCGCTGAAAGATGAAATACTGGCTGCGCTGCTGAAAGTCTTCAAGCCGCAGGGCGTCCTGTTCCGTAACGACGGTAAGATGCGTGATATGGAAGGCCTGGAAAGCTACGTCGAAACCGTTTATGGCGACGTACCGGAAATGGCACCGCTGATGGAAAACGGTGTGCCGCTGGTGGCACCGGTCATGGCTGGCCAGAAGACGGGCTGGTTCTACGACCACCGCCTGAACCGCGCCCGCATGCAGCAGCATGTAGCCGGTAAAAAAGTACTCGACCTGTTCAGCTACGTGGGTGGCTGGGGTGTCCAGGCACTGGCAGCCGGCGCTGACCACGTAACCTGTCTGGATGCGTCTGAATTCGCACTGGACGTGGCAGAAGAAAACGCCCGTATCAACGAAGCGGCTGACCGTTTCACGACTATGCAGGGCGATGCATTCGAAGGCTGTAAGATGCTGCTGGAAGAAGGTGAAAAGTTTGACGTTGTCATTCTGGACCCGCCGGCATTCATCCAGAAGCGTAAAGACATCCGTAACGGTGAACAGGCCTACCGCCGTATGAACCAACTGGCGATGCGCCTGGTGGCGAAGAACGGTCTTCTGGTGTCCGCATCCTGCTCTATGCACCTGCAGCGTGACCGTCTGGTGGATATGATCCGCTCAGAAAGCCGTGCGCTGGACCGTCAGGCACAGATCTTTGATCAGGGCCATCAGGGGGGTGACCACCCGGTGCATCCGGCCATTCCGGAAACCGATTACCTTAAATCATATTTCGTGCGTCTGCTGCCGGTATAACCGCAGCCGTAACAAAGAGGAAACGCCATGCGCTATAACCTGTTGGGTGACAGTGATCTGAACGTCAGCCGGGTATGTCTGGGCACCATGACATACTCCCAGGACAACACCGAAGCAGAAGCCTTTGCCCAACTGGACTATGCCTTTGAGCGTGGCGTTAACTTTGTGGATACGGCGGAAATCTACCCCGCCCCGGTGAATGAAAGCTTACAGGGCCAGACCGAAGCAATCATCGGCCGCTGGATGCAGCAACGGGGCAACCGGGATAAAGTCATACTGGCTTCAAAAGTGTCCGGGCCCGCGGAAATGACCCGTTTCATGCGCCCGGATATTCATTTCGATGAAGCCAATATCCGCGAAGCCATTGAAGGCAGCCTGGAACGGTTACAGACCGATTATATCGACCTGTATCAGCTGCACTGGCCCGACAGAGCCACCAACTTTTTTGGCCAGCTGAACTATACCCACGCACCGCAACACGACGGCACCGCTATGCTGGAAACCCTGAAAGTGCTTAAAGCGCTGGTGGATGAAGGCAAGGTACGTTACATAGGCCTGTCGAATGAAACCCCCTGGGGCGTGATGAGCTTTGTGAAGTACGCTGAAATACTGGGCCTGCCGAAAGTGGTCAGTGTACAAAACCCTTACAGCCTGCTGAACCGGTCTGATGAAGTGGGCCTGACTGAAGTCCTGCTGCGGGAAAACGTGCCTATGCTGCCGTATTCCCCGCTGGGGTTCGGTGTGCTGTCCGGTAAGTATCTGGATGACCAGTGGCCGGAAGGTGCCCGCCTGACCCTCTACAAGCAGTTTGGCCGCTACATTCAGCCAGCTGGTGTGGCCGCTACCCGTGACTATGTAAACCTGGCGCAACAGCATGGCTGGGATCCGGCACAAATGGCGCTGGCCTATGTGGACAGCCGGGACTTTGTCGCCAGTACCATCATCGGTGCCACGCAAATGCTACAGCTTGAAGCCAACATCGATGCCTTTGATATGCGTTTATCAACAGAGCTTTCAGAGCAGCTGGAAGCACTTGGCAAACTGCATTCTAATCCTTGTCCTTAAGCGGTGAATGACTGCTGTTCAGACGATTAATTGAAGCCCGGTTTAACCGGGCTTCTTTCGAAATACGGCATTGCTTAGTAGTATGTAAGCAACCGTGCTACTCACGCACGCTATAAAAACCGATAAAAATAACAGCAGAGGTTTTTGTAATGTCGCAGGTAAAACCTGAAATTCCCGTACCGATGCTGGCCCGCTGGCAGCGTCTGGTGGACCTGATGGGGCGTATCACCGATACCCCCGCTGCTCTGATCACCCGGATTAAACCCCGGGATATAGAAATGCTGGTGAGCAGTGACACCACCGGTAACCCCTACCGTGCCCACGAAGAAAACCCCCGAAACTGCGGCCTTTACTGCGACCGGGTAATCGACACCCGGGAACCGCTGCTTGTTACTGATGCTCAGCGGGATAAAGAATGGAAAGATAACCCGGATATGGTGTTGGGGCTGTCGTTCTATCTGGGCTATCCCCTCAACTGGCCGGACGGCGACGCCTTCGGCACCCTGTGTGTATTAGATGTGCGGCACAACATGCAGGCACAACAGTATCAGGGGTTGCTGGAAGAATTTCAGGGGTTGGTGAATGGTGATCTCGCATTCCTGTATCAGCATCAGCAACAGCGTTCCGAGCAGCAGGCACTGGAACAGGCCTTGCAACAGCAGCGCTTTGAAGTACGTGCCCGGGCGAATGATCTTGACGAAATTAACACTGCCATGCGGGTGCTGCTCAACCAGCGGGAGCAGGACAAGCAGGCACTGGAAACTGAAATTTATGCCAGCATCGAGCACTTGCTACAACCCTGGTTACGGAAGCTGGAAAGCAGCGGGCTGACAGCTGAGCAGATAGAATATCTTAACCGTATCCGCGAGCAGCTGGGAGCGGTTCGGCACCCTTATAATACGTCACTGGCGCGGTTAACCCCTACAGAGCAGCAAGTTGCTGTAGCGATTGGTAACGGGTTATCCAGCAAGGCGATTGCCCAGAAAATGCATCTGGAAAAAAGCACCATTGATTTTCATCGGCGCAATATCCGTGAAAAGCTGGGGCTGGCCCGTTCAAGCGTTACCCTTAAGCAGTTTTTGCTGGTGGGTAATCAGTAAATATAGGGGGCTTCCCCCTTATTTATCACCTATTTTCCCCTGCTTCTACGCGGGAATAAATTATTCAATGATAGTTTCTCCTGCGTCGGGTAATTCGGCCCGGCGTGCGGTAGCAGGAGATAATCATGAATAAAAACAACAAACTGATTCGCTATTTTGCCCCCGCGTTACTGGCATGTAGCCTGACCGGCGGTGTACAGGCAGAGTCCCGTTCGTGGACCTTCACCGAGAACAATAACAATGTCATTGAAGCCCAGAAAAATGGGGGAGATCCGACTAAGCCGGGCGATGTGACCATCGACTTTTTTGGCCATATGGCGTTTCGTATTACCTCGCCGGACGGTCTGAAAATTATGATTGATCCCTGGCGTAATGACCCGTCCGGCTACTGGGGCGTCTGGTTCCCGGAAGAATTTCCGGAAGTGCCGGTCGATCTGGTGCTGTCGACCCATGCACACTTTGACCATGATGCTGTATATCGCCCCCATGCGATTCAGGTGCTGGAGCGTTTATCCGGTGAATACAAACTGGGAGATGTAAAAGTCACTGGGTTGGCGGATAAGCACATGTGTGCGTCCAAAGGCTGGTACAAGTGGACCGAAGCTGATGAAGAATTCGGTCAGGACTTCTGTGCCAAAGAGAATTTCCTGCACATGGATAATTACATCCAGGTGATTGAAACCGGCGGCATTAAAATTGCGCACTGGGGGGATAACCGGCCTATTCCTGCCGACCATGTGGAAGATGTGCTGAAGACGGTGGATGTGCTGATCATGAATATCGACGGCTCGCAGCATATTCTCAGCTATGAAGATGTGGACACTGCACTGGACCGTTACAACCCCAAGGTGGTGATTCCCGGCCATTATTACACCAAAGGTGCCAGCAGTGTGCTGACAACCCTCAGCAGTGCGGATGAATGGGTCGATGCTCAGCCAAATGTGGATAAACTCCAAACATCCCGTCTGGTGCTGAACCCTGAAAAGATAAAAGACATGAACGAACAGGTGATGTACTTCGGGATGAATCACACGAAGGAATAGAGTTATACAGAATATCTGTGGATAAAGCTGTGCAGATACTCTGGGTGTTTACTGCGGAACGGCCGGGCATCATTGCTGGCCGTTTTTGCTCATTAAATGTACGGACTGGCGGGAAGCCTGGCTGACCTTTCTGCAAGGCGCATGAGAGGGGGCTGAATATATCAGCAGATAAAAAAACAGCCTGCTGTGCAGGCTGGTTTTCAGTGATCAGGCGGTCTTCATATCGTGATGGATATCTTCTTCAACAGGATCCATCACACTCCACTGATGTGGTACATGTGAAAGCCGGATCAGGTGCTTACAAGACTGGCATTCATAAATGGTGTCATTGAACACGTGGTTTCTTTCAACCAGATTCTCGTGCAACGTTACCAGTTGGCGCCGTACCAGTATGAAGCAGTCACTGCATAAACGCTTGTTTTCCATCTTACCTATCACTCCATCGATTCATCATCGTGTGTCTGTGCCAGCATGTCCTGTGTGCAGCACGTTTTTCTAGTCCCACTTATAGAATAATCTATATACAGTCAGGTGAAAATAAAAACTGCACATTAATTGATCATTCATGTCGTTATCAGCAGTAATGACGGGGTTTTTAGCGTGGTGGGCTAAAAAATTGCCATTGCAAAAAACATACACCTGTCAACTTGGGCAATATGCCTAACCAATTTGAGTTTTGTGTCTGTTTACTGAAGGTTTCTAGCTGGAAGCAGGGTATAAAAAAGCACCGCCATAGCAGTGCTTTTTGTTTAAAACTGGCAGTGATCTCTGACAGCGGTTATACCAGACGGCGACAGCGAATTGTGCCTGGCACGTGCTTCAGCTTATTCAGTGCCATGTCTGAACAGTCTGCATCCACCTCGATCACTACATAACCAACCGTTTCGTTAGTTTGCAGATACTGACCACTGATGTTGATGTTGTTCTCAGAAAACACTTCGTTGATGGCTGTCAGCACACCCGGCTTGTTCTCGTGAATGTGCAGCAGGCGGTGAACATCCGGATGCTCCGGCAGGGCAACCTCAGGGAAGTTAACCGAGCTGACAGAGGTACCGTTATCACTGTACTTGATCAGCTTTTCAGCCACTTCATAGCCAATGTTCTCCTGCGCTTCCATGGTAGAACCGCCCACGTGTGGCGTCAGGATCACATTATCAAACTCACGTAACGGCGAGATGAACTCATCGTCATTCGTGCGTGGTTCAACCGGGAATACATCAATTGCTGCACCCAGCAGGCGCTGTTCACTTAACGCACCACACAGAGCATCGATATCCACAACGGTGCCGCGGGCCGCGTTAATGAAGATTGAACCGTGCTTCATTTCAGCAAACTGAGCAGGGCCCATCATATTCTTGGTGGCTTTGGTTTCCGGAACATGCAGGGAAATAATGTCACAGGTATTCAGCAGCTCTTTCATGCTGCCAACCTGTACCGCATTACCCAGAGGCAGTTTGGTCACGGTATCGTAGAACAGCACTTCCATACCCAGTGACTCAGCCATGACACTCAGCTGTGAACCGATGCTGCCGTAACCGACAATACCCAGTTTCTTACCCCGGATTTCATACGAGTTTTTCGCCGACTTCTGCCATACACCCCGGTGGGCTTTAGCGCTCTTCTCCGGTACGCCGCGAAGCAGCAGGATGGACTGCGCAATTACCAGCTCGGCAACCGAACGGGTGTTGGAATAAGGGGCGTTGAATACCGCCACACCGCGCTGGATGGCAGCATTCAGATCCACCTGGTTGGTGCCGATACAGAAGCAACCGACGGAGATCAGTTTTTCAGCAGCAGCAAAGACTTTTTCAGTCAGCTGGGTGCGGGAACGGATACCGATAAAACGTACATCTTTAATACGTTCAATCAGCTCATCTTCCGGTAAGGAGCCGGTCAGATATTCAATGTTGGTGTAACCTTGCGCGTTTAGCGTATCCAGTGCGGACTGGTGAACGCCCTCTAACAGCAAAATTTTGATTTTGCTTTTATCCAGAGGTGTATGTTGGGTCATCTTCCGAAGCTCGTAGTATGTCTAATTGTAGGGTCTGACTGCTCAGTCTCGTGCCGAAACCTATGTAAACCAGTGTCGCTGACGGAATACATCAATCAGGGGGCGCATATTAGCATAAGTGTGTCGCTTTTGGATTGTTAGATGTTGTTCTGAGTGGAAAAAAATTCAATATAGTATGAATCACCTTCATAAGTTATTGAAAGTTGGTAGACCTTAGAGTGAGTTGGGCAGGTGAATTCCATTATGTTGGTATTTCAGAAAGGCTAATGGTTTTATGAGCGTGTAGGTGGAGGGTCAACTTTGACCCGTTTGCTCTGGCAAAAGGACAGACCTGCCCCTTATATTTTTATCAATATGCATATTGGAGTGATCGAATGCCCGTTATGGATAAGGACGTTATCGAAAGGATCGGCCGGGAAACTGAGACGGCATTAGTGAACAAAGATGAAGCAGGGTTATTAAAGTACATACATCCGACATCCTGTATCACCATTCAGGGTAAAAGCGTGACATATGAGGAGTACCGCGGCCTGCTGAAGATGACGTTTCAGGCTCTGGAAACTGCCGATGTGAACAGTGAGCAGGTCTCCCTGTTAGTAGATCAGGACAATAACAGAGCAACACTGGAGACAAAAACCGTAGCCATTATGCGCATGATGGGAATGACGGTTAAAGATACCTCCCTGAACCGTACAACCTATGGCGTGATTGATGGCGAGATTAAAGTTATCGAATCAGAAGATACGGCAATCAGTTCTGAGGTGCTGGAATAAACAATCAGTGTTTTTCGTGTCAGCCGCTTAAGAGCAGCCAATAAGGTATTCAGGATGAAGATGATTGTTGAAGGGATAAAGTTCAAGCAATGGGCTGACCAGCGTACCCTGGCTGCGATTGAGCAGGTAGACAGCGAAGCCTTTCCCCGTGAATATGCCTTTATGCTCCAGCAGATTAACCACATGGTGATCGTGCAGGATCTATTTCAGGCACGATTAACCGACTCACCTGTGCCCCATAAGCACACCAATAGCGAAATAGTCCCCGCCTTTGAAGCGCTGAACGAAAGGCTGATAGCATCGGGGCAGTGGTACCGGGATTACGCCAATACGTTGAATAATGAAGCCGGGCAGAGGGCAATCGCATTCACCTTTGCTGACGGTAAAGCCGGTAAGCTATCGGTTGAAGAAATCCTGTTCCATATTGTTAGCCACAGTTCATATCACAGAGGCTCAATCGCCAACGCATTAGATCAGGTAGGTGTTCCACATCCTGTAGATGGTTATGGCATCTACATTCACGATCAGGAACCTGCGCGTAGGCAGTAAAGCGTGAAACAGGTGTGATGGCGGAGATTCGACTCCGTCTTATTTGTTCAAGCAAAAGGCAAGACCTGGCCCCGCGCGTGCTGTTGCAAACGAAGTGGCTTATACATTGATTTGATGGGGTACTTCCGTAGTAGAGGGATGGATCGTAATGATCTTATGCAGTACATAGAGGATGGTCTTATACAACGCAGGCTAATGTCTAAGACTACATAGCTTTATTGTATTGATTAGTAATGGTTATTAGTCATTATTAATTACGGTTGCTGAACTCTATAGCTAGATACAATTTACTACCAAGAGTAGTGCTTTTATATACTAATATGGTCGGCAGTAGAGGTCAGGGCGTAGGCCAATCGACCCGGACTAGTCTAGACTACTGACGATAGTGTACGTGGATACTACTTCCCTCTAGTTGGCTCTATTAAGTTAGAACACCACCCTGAGGCCCACGTATACAAACCGGATACTACTGCCCTCTAGTAAACACTATTAAGTTAGTCTACTTACCTGAGGACCGGTCGAAAAGAGCTGCCTTATGGCGGCTTTTTTTGTGCTTGAGAAAGGGAAAATGAAAACAATCGTATATATAGATGGATTTAACTTTTATTACGGACTGCTTAAAGCTAGTAGTTACAAATGGATTGATTACTATTCCTTGTTTCTTAATGAAGTTTTTCCGGTTGTTGATTCTGGCTTTAGGCCGACAGAATTGACTGTAAAATTATTTACAGCACCTACGAAAGCAAACTTTCATCCAAAAGGAGAGGCTTCGGCACATGCTCAGAGCGCATTTTTACGAGCTTTGAAATATGCAAATCCAGAAAATAGCTTTGAAATTATTTTAGGAAATCATTTACCGAGCCCTTCATCAGTCTATCCTTATTGTCCTTCTAGTCCTAAAAGGCCCCATTCTTTTGAAAAAATCCGGGTATGGAAGCTTGAAGAAAAGTTAACAGATGTACAGCTTTCTTTATGCATTTACCGAGACGTAGTAAAAGGAAATTGTGACCAGGTTGTTCTATGTTCGAATGATTCAGATATGTCGCCGGTCTTATCCTGTTTACGTGAAGATTATCCAAGTTTACCGATTGGGGTTGTTTTTCCAATACAAGAAAACGGTGATGGACGTCGTGTGTCGAAAGAGTTATCTGAACGTTGTACTTGGTCTGTTACTTCTGTTCTGGAACAGTGGCTTATAAACGCCCAGTTACCAGATCGAGTAAAAACTGGTAAGAAGCCGATTGATAAGCCGGAAATATGGAAATAACAACTTATTAATTTAAGTATTTACCATCCTTTTCATCTCAGTACTGCCGATCAATTGATTCTGAGAGCTATCTTTTTAACTATATGAAATTTAATGTTTTTTAGCTGTCTTGAGTTTCTTTGAGAGAACAACGATAAATTCTAGTTTTTAGAAATATCTAAGTGGGACTTTCGATGTTTACTCGAATTTCCCCTTTTGTATTGATAGCAGTGAAAGCATTCAACTTGAAGGTTTCCATATCCTTTCCATTCCAATGCTGTTGTAGCAAGTGGCTTCGAGAACTATTTTTCGTAACTTTCTAAAATATATCTACTTATAGTTGTCCTGAGTTTCTGAAAGAGGCTCAGGATAAAATTAGTATATTATGAAAAAGCTACATAAGGTGTTGATTCTTTGTAAACCTTAGAGTGAGTTGGGCAGGTAAATTCCACTAAGTTGGTATCTTCCGGATAAGGAGGAGGGGGAACGGCTTTGCAAGTTTGTCGTGGAGATGTAACTTGACTTCGTTTGCCTGGGCAAACGGTAAGACCTAGCCTCAATCTTCCTGGCTAAGAGTATGCTTACCTATGGTTATAGTATTCCACTTCTATTGTTTTAAATGTTTCTCCACTGGCTTGAACATAAAGAACATAAGGGGAACAAAAAATAAGAAAGCTAAAATCTCATATACCGCATCATCAATAAAACCTACGCAGCTACTATATAAAAGTATGGCAGTAACACGAAAAGCAATTTTGTTATCAAAATTTAGTGCTTCATACCTTCCTCCAGAAAAATAATATATGGCATTTATAATCGCCAGTAGAGCAACGCCTGCAAGAAAGTATTCTGAGGCTATAAAGATAGCCGGAATAGCAAACAAAGCCATTTCTGTATACATTTTATTCATTAGAGTTATAGCTCTATAGGTTTTATATCTGTTTCGAATACCTCACTCAGCAGTGATTCTACAGTATTTCTCAGTATTCACGAGGCCTGTCCTCCCGTGTGCTCCCGGATGCGTTTCCAGCAATGACGAAAGACTCAAACCGGATGGCCTCAGCCTTAGTGGGGCTTCTTGTAGATAGAGAGTCGAATAACACGCTTACCGTGGGTGCCTTCTGGCCGTACATCCACAACCCACACTGAATCCTTCTTCCTACTGACATGAAATTATCCTCATTATTCTATGCCGTATAGGTAAGGCTATTGGAAGTAGCAGCAGTGTGTCCAATATAAGAAAAATATTTGGGTTGATCAGAATGCTTTATGGATGTTTGTTTTTTGTACAAACCTAGGTCAATAGAAGGGCAACTGATACCAAGATGATACTGAAATAGATAGTTAATCGTGGTTAATTGCTTGATAAATATTAGATATATCACATTTGGATAGTTGACTGCATTAGGGAAAAAAATGATTTTAGATAAATTAGTTATTTCAGGCTTTAAGAGCATTGCAACTGAGTCTCCGCAGACAATAAAGTTTGATAAAAATATTACTGCTTTTGTAGGGCATAATGGTACGGGTAAGAGTACGGTTTTAGAGGCGTTGAATAAGTTATTTTCAATAGATATAGGATTGAGAAAAATTAATCCTTCTGATTTTTATACTAAATTTGTTGAGGATAGGTTTCACAATAAAAATATCATCATAGATGCTTTTTTTATAATTAAACTTACTGATGATAATCCTTCGATTCCTGTGTTAATAAATGGATTAGTGACTGGGGTTAATTCAAAAGAAGTGATGTTTAGAGTAAGGTTAGAAGCTAGTATTAGCTATGAATATAATCCAGTTGGAGATATAGAAGAAAATATTTGGGTTATTGATGGTGATATGAGTACACCTGAAGATGATGATAAAACACCTTTGACAGCAGCAGTTCGTAATTCAATACAGGTAACATATATTCCTGCAAATAGAGATCCTTTACTTCAGTTAAAGTATTCTTCTAGAGCAATTTTGGGGAGGTTGTTAAAAGCTATAAGTTGGTCTGAAGGAGAGCAGGAAAAGTTTGAAAGTAAAGCACAAAAACTGAATGATCTAACAAGTGGAAATCCAGCTTTAGTTCAAATATCTGAAGCAATAAATAGAAACTGGTCAAAAATTTATAAAGGTCGTTATTTAAGTGAGGCTGGGTTGTATTTTCCATTATCAGATATAGATGAGATTCTTAAATTAATACAACTCCAGTTTATGCCTGATGAAGCAGGAAGAAAAGTTGAAACAAGTAGCCTGAGCGATGGACAAAAATCATTAGTATATTTTTCTTTGACAAAAGCATTGTTTGACATTGATAAAGAGACCAGACAGTCAATTATGAACAAAGCTGAAACTAATTTTGATCCTGGGAAGATAAGAATTCCAATATTTAGTTTAATTTCTTTAGAGGAACCAGAAAATCATTTGTCTCCACACTACTTAGGTAGGATAATTAATTTAATAAAAGAGTATGGGGGGAATGATTATTGTCAAGCAGTTGTTTCTACTCATTCATCATCATTGATTAGTCGTATAGAACCACTTCAAATAAGACATTTTAGACTGTGTGCTGAAACAGAAAGTTCTCATATTTCCTCTTTAGAACTACCCTCCGATGAAGATGAACAAGCTAAGTATATAAGTGAAGCTGTAAAAGCATTCCCAGAAATATACTTTTCTAAGCTTGTAGTTCTTGGGGAGGGTGATAGCGAAAAAGTTTTGCTTCCAAAAATACTTAGTAAATATAACGCTAATATTGATGAATATTCTATATCTATAGTGCCTCTTGGGGGTAAACACGTAAACCATTTTTGGCGGTTGCTTGATTCAATAAAAATACCATATGTTACACTTCTTGATTTAGATGTAGATCGGAGTGGTGGTGGTTTTGGCAGACTAAAATATATTATCAATCAGCTTAATAAGTATGGAGCTAAAAAAAGTAAATACTTATATCAGGAAATCGCTGATCATATGCCGGAATGGAATAGCGATCAAAATCCTCTTGAATATAAATTGTCTTATAGTGACTTTAATGGGGATGTCGTTAATATTGTTAATGAGCTTGAGAATTGTAATGTTTTTTTCTCCTCTCCGATAGATTTAGATTACTCAATGATATCTAGTTTTCCTGATTTTTACTGTGAAGTAGATACTAGTTATGGAGAACGAGGGCCTGTAAATGTTGAAGGTGATAAGAAAGTTGAGGAACTAGAAACTGCTGTTCTGAAGCAAGGCAATAGTGGGATTCGTTTTGACTTTGGAGAAGAATATTTAAATAAATTTAAATGGTATAGATACCGATTTTTATCAAATAAGAGTAAGCCAGCTTCACACGTTCGCATCTTTTCAAGGATAGAAGATGATCTTACTGATCAAGAAATCATTGAGCGTCTGCCTCCTGAAGTTCATCGCCTAGCTGCAGTAATAATTGCACTTACTAATGAGGTCATAGAATGATGAATGAATGGCAGCCTACGGATGGTATTGAGCCTACTAAAGAACTAATGGATGTAATTAATAGTACTGGATCAATAGCTGTTTTAGCGGGGGCAGGTTCAGGAAAAACAGAATTGTTAGCACAGAAGTCTAGTTACTTGTTTATGTGCAAAAAAAGTTTATGGCCTAAGAGAATACTTTCACTTACATCTAAAGTTGAAGCTCAGTCAAACATTAAGAAAAGAATAAATAAAAGATGTGGATTAGATTCAGAACGGTTTGATTCTTTTACTTTTCATGCATTTTGTAAAAGTATAGTAGATAGATTTAAAGCATCTTTACCAGAAGCGATAAGACCTGTAGATAATTATGATATCGTTTTTCGACAGAGCGAAGCACATGGAAACATTAGAATATTAATGAGTGATATCATTGGGTTAGCAATTGGCATATTAGAGGCAAGACATGATATTAGACAATTGTTTTCACATACATACGAGTATGTTTTTGTTGATGAGTTTCAAGATGTTACACCTGAACAATATCAGTTATTAATATTATTATTTCAGAATACAGCTACTGAGATTATTGCTGTAGGAGATATTAATCAATGTATAATGGTTTTTGCAGGTGCTAGGAAAACAGTTTTTAATGAGTTTTTAAGTGATTTTTCTGCTCAAAGTATGCATTTGTTAAAAAATCACAGAGCTTCTTTAGAAATACAAGGAAGGTTGTCATCTTTTCTTAGTTGTATAAATGAAGATGATTTTATGGGTGATTCGATAGAGTCTACTGATAATTGCACGATTAACTTTTTTGATGGTGAGTTTGACGAAGCAAATTTTATAGTTGATGAAATTATTAAATTAAGTGCTAATGGCGTATGTTTAGATGATATTTGCATACTAACTAAGCAGCACGCATCAAGTTACACGGAAAAAGTTCGTGAAAAATTATCAATTAATGGTATAAACAATCTAGATGTTTCTGATTTGAGAGATTTATTAAATGAGCCGGTTGGTCAACTTTTCTCATTTTTCTTAGAAGCAATCACAGATTCTACTCCGAAGGTTATTACTAAGCTTCATGAAATTAACTTGTCTCTAAATAAAATTGACTGTTTTGATGATAGAGAAGAAAAACTTTATATTGATCTAGTTCATTATATAGTCTTGCAGAAAGAACGTTTAATGATATGTGATAAAATTGATAGTGTCGTACAATATGTATATTCCTTCATAGATTTTCTTGGGAAAAGCAAAATTAAATCAAGATGGAAACAGTATAAATCAAATACATATTTAAATAAGGTTGTCCAAAATTTAGAAGTACATTTTAGGACAATGTGCTCACAAGCAAACTCTTTGCAGGAGGCTGTTAAACTATTTAGAACGGAAAATACTGTTCAAGTAATGAATATCCATAAATGTAAAGGTTTAGAATATAAAGCTGTTTTTTTTGTTGGTTTAGAGGATCAAGCATTCTGGAACTATAATAAAGCTCAATTTGAAGATAACTGTGCAATATATGTTGCTTTATCGCGAGCTAAAGAGAAGATCTATATTACTTATAGTTCATATAGATCTCATAGAAGTGTTAATAGGTATTACGATAACAGAATTTCAACGAGGAAGTCATTAAAGCTAATTTATAATTATTTAGCTAACGAATGTAAATTTATTTGTGTAGAACATTAGTTGTTATTTTAATTATGAGCTGGCTTAAATATTGAGTCAGCTTTTTATTTTTTATTATGTGTCGATTTTGCAGTTCTAACAGGTCCTCCAAAAATATATTTTTGAAGTTTAATACAGTTTTCATACGCAAGCTCATGTGCTCTTACACTTCGAGTAGTTGTGTATTCAGTTAGCCATGTATTGCAGACTAATTCCATTTCCTTTCCTGTTTTACTTTCTTTTCTTTCCAGCCATTCAGGTTTTTGAGAGAAGTTCTGGTCGCTTAGATAGAGTACTCCTTTAATGTAATTTGCGGCTTCTGATTCAGACTCAGGTTCTCGAATTATCTCAGCGGATTGGTAGCGGTCTTGAAATATTGCAGGTGCTAAGTCTCTTCCTTCTCTTATGAAGGTCTGCTTTCTAAGGCAGTACTCAATCATTAACTCTTTTGATCTTGTATTTTGTTGGCTTTGATAAGCAGATGTCCAGGCGTCGCAGCTTATTTGTAGTTGCTGGCCTTTATCGGATAGTGATCTTTTTTCGTCTTTTTCAAACTCTGCAAAGATCTGTTCCATATTCATAGGAGCTTGTGATTCAGATTTTGTTATCTTTTCAGCCGATAAATCGGTCGTCAGATATGATGTTATTAATTTGGATACAGGTTCAGAGAGCTGGAGAGCAATTAGTACGCCAATAGATACGGCGAGAGACAGGCCGACATAATGCAGTAGTTTTTTAACCATATCCTTTCCCTGATTTCAGTGTAAGCCTTCATTATCCATATGTTGCATGCGCCCCGCTGGTCATTATTATCTTAGCCAGCGTTCCCTGATCCTTTACGCTATTGCGTATCCGTCTCTGTTTTTCCGTAGCTACCTGCTACCTCTTCAAGCTCTGGGCTGGTTTGTGCTGTTTCAGGCTGTGTCTGGCCGAAGACGAACCACATTTTATATTGGGGGAATGCAGTTGTGATGAGGCGGATGTGATCCTCATTGAAACGTTGTACTCCGTTCAACAGGTTCTTAATCACGCTTCTGGATAATCCAGTTTTCTCAGAAAACTCTTTATGAATGCTTTTGGTTTCACAGGTATGATTAACCAAAGCTATCAGTCTCTCTCGCATCATAGAAATAAATTAGTTAAATATTAACTACTCGGTATTGATGGCTAAGCAATAGATGGTTAATATTTAACCATGTTGTTTTTCTCTCTAAAGACAACTCTATAGGCAACAGCATGGATGCACAAACGCCGGAACGATTTTTTCAGCGTAAACAAGGCACTTACAGGGAGTTTCAACCGCAATGGAACCGCTCATACCTCCGCAGCAGCCTGCTGCAACCTATACCCGCAAACACTTAATGGCGCTTTCGGCCTTTTTTGGCGGTTTGGTGATGCTCAGCTTCAGCCTGAACCGGCGTGGGGCGCATACAATCATTCATAGCACGGGGAATACCGTTCGGCTACAGATTCTAAAGCCCGTGAAGGGCGATGAGTTGCCGACGGATCTGTCGGGTGATCCTGCACCGCCGGACAGTATTTACCGGAGGGAAGGGGATAACCGCCGCAGTGCGGTGTATTTTGAGGGTGTGCTGATGGATGACCTGCCCTATATACAGGCACTGGCGATGCTGCGTGGCTGGAATGAATATTTAATTGAGGTAGAGAAGCACTTAGAAGCTTACCGTTGCCGTGAGGCAGAGACTATTGACTAGTCTCAAAGGCGGGGTGCCAGGCATGCTGATAATAGCGCTTAAGCAGACAGCGAAAGTCATGTTCGCTATAGTTTAGGTTCGCAGAGAATTCCGGAGAATCACCGTGTCTTTAAAAACTACTTCAGTAACACTGGATGATGAAACCTTAAAACGTATCGGGCAAATGGCTGAGGCAATGGACAGGCCCCGTGAATGGCTGATGGCTGAAGCGATTAAGTTATACGTTGCCCGTGAAGACCGGTTTGTTATTGAGGTGGAGAAAGGTATACACGCTGCTGATGAAGGGCGTCTTACCGATCATGCAGACGTTAAAGCCAGTTGGGAGTCTAAACGTGCAGCTCAAATGGACTGATCTTGCATATACTGATCTTGAGCAAATTGAAGCATATATTTCCGAAGACAATGATCCCCTGATCGCTATTGATGTTGTCATCAATATTATCGATAGCGTTCACCTTATATTATCTGAACATCCCCGTGCCGGGCGGCAAGGGCGAGTCAACAACACAAGAGAGCTTGTGATTGATGGTATTCCTTTTATCGTTGTGTATCGGGAGCGTTTAACATCGGGCTGTATTGAGTATTAAGGGTTCTTCACGAAGCCCGGCAGTGGCCGACAAATTAGCTCTTATTTCTGAGCAGGTTTGCTGCTAAGGAAACCGGCCAACGTTGTCGCTGGCCGGTTCTTCAGCCAAAATCGCTTAGCTGTAGTAGCACAGGTAGGCAGTTGGGGCCGCTACCTTTACGTCGAAAGACTGGTTCGCGGCAACGTTGAATTCGCTGCCGGAGGCGAATGTCTGCCATTCGTCAGAACCTGGCAGTTTAACAATCAGTTCACCGCTCATGACTTTCATCAGCTCGTCCTGTGAGGTGCCGAAGGTGTATTCGCCGGCGGCCATTACACCGGAAGTTACCTGGCCTTCACCGTTTTCAAAGCCGATAGATTTTACGGCGCCTTCAAAATATTCGTTTACCTGTAACATGGCGGTATTCCTGTTAATTAAATGTGCGCCAATAATAGGTATTCCGCGGGGTGTTGTCACTGCCGGGCAACCGCTATGTCGCGTTCGGTTTGTTTGCTTCAGAAATGGCTGTCAGCTTATCGGTGTTTGCTCGCGGCTTTTGTTGTCAGCTAAGCGCCTTATATGACTAACTGTGCGTTGAGGTCTGTATAGGGGCGGAGTATGATCTTGGCGCATAAACAACAGAACGGGATTCACGATGCAATATAAACATCAGTATGTAGATGGTACCGCCGTTGATCTGCCGGTCGGTAAAGTGATCTGTGTTGGCCGCAATTATGCCGAGCATGCCGCGGAGCTGGATAACCCGGTGCCCAGCCAGCCGATGTTGTTTATGAAGCCTTCTACCGCGGTAGCCGATATGGCTGAACCGCTGGAGATCCCGCTGGATTACGGCGAAGTACACTACGAAACCGAGATTGCTATTCTCATCGGTGAGCCGCTGAAGAATGCCAATAAGTTTGTGGTGGAAGGGGCCGTTGCCGGTGTTGGCCTTGGGCTGGATCTGACTTTACGTGATCTGCAGACCAAGCTGAAGGAGCGCGGCTACCCCTGGGAGAAAGCCAAGGCGTTTGATGCTTCCTGCCCGCTGTCTGCCTTTGTGGAGCCGGCAGCGATCACCGACATTGATGATATTAGCCTGAGCCTGACGTTGAACGGTGAGTTGCGTCAGGCCGGTAACAGCCGCCTGATGGTGCATAAGATTTATGCGCTGATCGCCTATATGAGCCACCATTTTACCCTGTTACCCGGCGATGTGGTCATGACCGGCACACCGGCAGGTGTCGGTGCCATTAACCCTGGCGACCGATTATTGCTTGAACTGGCGGATCTGCTGCGGGTAGAAACGCATATTTTGTAAGTGTTGTCTGATCGGGACTGATATTAAATGTTGTGGATTAAAACCTTTCATATTCTTGCAATGACCAGCTGGATGGCCGGAATCTTCTACCTGCCGCGCATTTTTGTGCATTACGTGGAAGGCCGTGAGGCCGGTCAGGATGTTGCCCGGCTGGAGATCATGGCCGGTAAGTTGTATGGCTTTATGACCATTATGGCGGTGTTCACCCTGGGCTTAGGCATCTGGCTGTGGCTGGGGTACGGGTTCAGCGGGGGCTGGCTGCATGCCAAGCTGACCTTTGTGCTGTTGCTGATCGGTTACCATGTGTGGTGTCGCCAGTATTTGCAGAAGCTGCGCGCGGGCACATTAAACCGCAGCGGCCGTTACTTTCGTTTATTCAACGAATTGCCGTTGCTGATCTTTGTTCCGATTCTGATTTTTGTGGTGGTGAAGCCGTTCTGAGCTTTGCCCGGAAGGGTTAGCCGCGTTTATCGAGCTTGCTCTGCAATTGAGCGATACGGGCTTCGATACGGTCTGTGCCCTGTCTTACCTTGCCGACCTGATTCAGGAAATGCTCGATTTCCGGGCGGGTCGGTAACAGGTGTATTTCTTCTTTGAGGTATTCTTCCAGGTTCAGCTTCAGGCTGTGGCCTGCCTGCAGGTAAAAGTTGGCTTTGTAGCGTATGAAGGCAGCCAGCTGGCCGGCAGGTAAGTCACCGATGATGCTGGCGAGTATGCCTTCCCAGTCCAGTGCGGCGTCTTTCAGAATGTTGGTGAAGCGGGTTGCCAGCGCGCTGTCGCCGCTGATGCGGATGCTCTTGCCGAACATGGCGTCTTGCTGATCTTTACTGCTTAACAGGGTGAGAAAGTCACCACAGTTGCCGCTGAGGGTGACGTCGGCATCGTCCCGCTGCATCAGGTCTATTTGCAGGCCCGCAGGGTGCGGCTGAACAGAGAGTTGCAGGTTGGCGTCGGTGAGTTCAACGGCAATGATCTTGCCGTTTAAACGGGTCAGGCGCCGGGTAATGTCGGGGTTGCGGCAGAGCAGCGGGTTAACCGCAGCTTCTGCCAGTGTCAGCAGGGTGGCGCTAAACAGTTCGGCGGCCATTGTTATGGCTTGATGCCGGTATGCAGGGCGACGATGCCGCCGGTCATGTTCTGGTATTTACACTGTACCAGGCCTGCATTGGCCATCATGTCTTTCAGGGTTTCCTGATCCGGGTGCATCCGGATGGATTCCGACAGGTAGCGGTAGCTGTCTTCGTCGCCGGTGATCAGCTTGCCGATTTTTGGCAGCAGGCTGAAGGAGTAGGTGTCGTACACTTTCGTCAGCAGCGGGTTTTCGGTTTTGGAGAATTCCAGCACCATCAGTTTGCCGCCTGGCTTAAGTACCCGTGCCATGGATGCCAGTGCTTTGTCTTTGTCGGTGACGTTACGCAGGCCGAAGGCAATGGTGATGCAGTTGAAGCTGTTGTCCGGGAAGGGCAGGGCTTCAGCGTTCGCCTGAATAAATTCGACGTTGCCGGTAATGCCACGGTCCATTAAGCGGTCGCGGCCGACTTTCAGCATGGAGTCGTTAATGTCGGCCAGAATGACTTTACCTTCACTGCCGACCAGACGGGAGAAACGCATGGTCAGGTCGCCGGTACCGCCCGCGATGTCCAGTACCTGATGGCCTCGGCGTACGCCACTCTGTTCGATCGTCAGTTTTTTCCAGATCCGGTGAATGCCGCCGGACATGAGGTCGTTCATGACGTCATATTTGCTGGCGACGGAGTGAAATACGTCGGCAACTTTGTCGGCTTTTTCGTCCACATTTACTTGTTCAAAACCAAAGTGTGTCTGGTCCTGGGATTTCTTCTGATCGGTCATGGCGGGCCTGTCTGAATAAAGCGCTTCTTAATTAGGTGGGGATTTTACAGAGCTGCGTTGCGCTTGTCTTGGTTTATGTCAAAGGAGATGGGGAAATGTCCGGTGCGCAGCGGCACCGGAGGGCTGATCGCAGGGCTTCAGAGGCCGCGGGCGATCATATTGTTGTTGCGGGTTTCGCCGGCGTCGGCGAGGTCCTGCAGGTATTTATCCCAGTAGGTCTGTTGATTCGTGCACAGTTCATACAGGTAGTCCCAGGTGTATAACCCGCTGTCGTGGCCGTCATCGTAGATGATCTTCAGGGCGTAGTTGCCGCTGGGTTCAATGCCTTTAATGCCGACAAACTGTTTACCGGTTTGCAGCACTTCCTGACCTTTGCCGTGGCCGCGCACTTCCGCCGAAGGGGAGTGTACCCGCAGGTATTCGGCTGTCAGCTCATAGGTCTGTTCGGGGTATACCAGTTCCAGTGTGCGGGATTTCTGGTGCAGCTTTATATCTTGCGGGAAATTGCTCATGGTCATGCTCCGGCGGCGCAGCTGCCGGTTTGAGCCGGCAGGCTGCGTCGCAGTGTGTCTGTTTACAGGATGTAGTGGCTCAGATCTTCGTTCTGGCTCAGTTCACCCAGATGCTCGTCAACATAGGCACGGTTGATTTCAATGGTCTCGCCGTCTTTGTCTGAAGCGGTGAAAGAGACTTCTTCCAGCAGGCGTTCCAGCATGGTGTGCAGGCGGCGCGCCCCGATGTTTTCGGTCCGTTCATTGATCTCGAATGCCAGTTCCGCCAGGCGGCTGATACCGTCTTCCGTGAAGGAGATGGTCAGGCCTTCGGTGGCCAGCAGCGCGCGGTACTGTTCAGTCAGTGACGCATTCGGCTCGGTCAGGATACGGCGGAAGTCGTTCGGCGTCAGGGCGTTCAGTTCAACACGGATTGGCAGACGGCCCTGCAGTTCCGGAATCAGGTCTGACGGTTTGGCCAGATGGAAGGCGCCGGAGGCGATGAACAGTATGTGGTCGGTCTTGATCATGCCGTATTTAGTGGACACGGTGCTGCCTTCGATCAGTGGCAGCAGGTCGCGCTGTACCCCTTCACGGGAGACGTCGGCACCCTGGCCTTCACGCTTACATACCTTGTCGATTTCATCCAGGAAGACGATACCGTTCTGCTCAACGGCTTCAACGGCCATTTGCTTGAGGTCGTCATCGTTGACCATTTTCGCGGCTTCTTCGTCGATCGCCTGTTTCAGGGCTTCTTTAACTTTAACGCGGCGCGGCTTGGCCTGGTTGTTGCCCAGGTTAGAGAACATGCTCTGCAGCTGGTTGGTCATTTCTTCCATGCCTGGAGGGGCCATGATTTCCACGCCCATTTGCGGCTGGCTCAGTTCAATTTCAATTTCTTTGTCGTCCAGCTTGCCTTCACGCAGTTGCTTGCGGAACAGCTGACGGGTGGCGCTGTCTTGCTTTTCTTCCGGCTGGTCGAAGCCTGTCGGGCGGGCCGGTGGCAGCAGGGCGTCCAGAATGCGCTCTTCTGCGGCATCTTCTGCACGGAAACGAACCTTTTCCATTTCCTGCTCACGCAGCATGGTGATGGCGGTGTCCATCAGGTCGCGGATAATGGTTTCAACGTCGCGGCCCACGTAGCCAACTTCAGTAAATTTGGTCGCTTCAATTTTGATGAACGGGGCGTTGGCCAGCTTGGCCAGGCGACGGGCGATTTCGGTTTTACCGACACCGGTCGGGCCGATCATCAGAATGTTTTTCGGGGTGACTTCAACGCGCAGCTCGGCATCCAGCTGCATCCGGCGCCAGCGGTTACGCAGGGCGATTGCAACGGCGCGCTTGGCGTCGTCCTGACCGATGATGTGGCGGTCCAGTTCGTGAACAATTTCGCGGGGGGTCATGTTAGACATTTTAAAAAGCTCCGGCGTCGCTTAAGCAGTTTCTGCTTCAAGCTGTTCGATGGTCAGGTTGGCGTTGGTGAATACGCAGATGTCTGCAGCGATTTGCAGGCTCTTTTCGACGATGTCACGGGCGGGCAGTTCGGTGTTGTCGACCAGTGCGCGGGCCGATGCCAGGGCAAAGTTGCCGCCGGAACCGATGGCGATGACGCCGTCTTCCGGTTCGATGATGTCGCCGCTGCCGGAAATCAGGTAAGTCTTTTCTTTGTTGGCAACCAGCATAAGGGCTTCGAGCTTGCGCAGTACGCGGTCGCTGCGCCATTCGCGGGCCAGATGTACCACGGAGTTAAAGATGTTGCCCTGGTGTTTGTCCAGTTGCTGTTCGAACAGATCGAGCAGGGTGATGGCGTCTGCGGTGCTGCCTGCGAAACCGGTAATTACCTGATGCTTAGGTAACTGGCGTACTTTACGGGCGGTCCCTTTCATTACGGTGTTGCCGAGGGATACCTGGCCGTCGCCGCCAACAACAACCTGGTTGCCGCGTCGTACTGATACTATGGTGGTCATGGGTAAAATATAGTCCCGTATCGGTTCGTGATTGACTATCAATATGGGACTGGATGGGGATATTTCAATAGGTGACGGCCAATTAAGAAGGTAATTGGCCGCACAGGGACAAGTCGCTGATTATTTTTACTCGCCGGAGTGTCGGGAGCTGCTTACTTGGCGACTCGCAGCAACGGATCGATATTCATTCGGACCAGTTTGTCCTGCGCTTTATTCAGTTGCAGGCGGTTGTCGAACGGGCCGGCGAGTACCTGGTGCCAGAGGCTGCCATCGCTGTTGGTCACTTTGCGGGTATGAACGTTCGGCAAGCCCTGAATGATCAGCTTGGCGCGCATCTGTTCGGCGTCCTGTGCACTGCGGAATGAACCGACTTGCAGGATGTAACGCTTCTTCAGTTTTTCGGTTTTCGGCGTGGACTTATAGGTACCGGCATTGCTGGTATCCACTTCGCTGTCACGCAGCATTTCGTAAAATTCGTAATGTTCACTGCTTTTGTCAGTGACCGGCACCCCGGTGTTAGCGCTGTCAGCTTTTGGTTTGCTGGCTTTGGCAACCGGTTTAGGCGCGGGCTTAGGTGCAGGTTTAGCGGCCGGTTTTGGCGCCGGTTTGGCGACCGGTTTAGGGGCCGGGGTGGTGGTTCTGGCCGGGGTGCTGCTGGCGCTGTTTTGTGCTTCAGCCTGTGGGTCAGGGGAGACCTGCGTCAGTTGCCACAGGGCATAGCCGAAACCCACTAAGAATACGGTACTGAGCAGTACTCTGATCAGCGGAAAGCCGGATTTAGGCTGTGCGGCCGGTTTAGCCGGCGCAGCTTTCTTCCGCGGGGCGCGGCTGGCAGCCGCTTTGCCCCGGGGTTTCTTTTTAGCGTAGTCCCGCGGTGCCATGGGTTACATGTGCTCCGGTGCTCTGACGCCCAGCAGGTCCAGACCGTTGGCCAGTACCTGACGGCAAGCCGCGCTCAGGGTGATGCGGGCATTACGCAGTTCAGCGTCTTCAATCAGCATTTTGTTGCTGTTGTAGTAGCTGTGGAAGTCACCGGCCAGGTCTACCAGGTAGTTGGCGATCTGGTGCGGTTCGCAGTTCTCAGCGGCACGCTGTACGACTTCAGGGAAGGTGGCCAGACGTTTCATCAGGGCTTTCTCTGCGTCGGTATCCAGCAGGGCCAGATCAACCGCCATGTTCTGATTCCATTCCCAGCCGCGTTCAGCCAGTTTACCGATCACGCTGCACACACGGGCGTGGGCGTACTGGATGTAGTACACCGGGTTGTCGTTGCTCTGGGAAATGGCCAGATCAATGTCGAAAGTCAGCTGTGATGTGGTGGCACGGGCAACCAGGAAGTAACGGGTCGCGTCGCGGCCCACTTCTTCAATCAGGTCCTGCAGGGTGACGTAGCTGCCGGCACGCTTGGAGATTTTAACTTCTTCGCCGCCACGCATAACCATCACCATCTGGTGCAGCACGTAGTCCGGCCATTTTTCCGGGATGGCCATGCCGGTGCTCTGACTAACTGCCTGAACGCCTGCGCGTACCCGGGTAATGGTGCTGTGGTGGTCTGCACCCTGTTCGTTTACAACGCGTTCGAAGCCACGGTTCCACTTGTTCAGGTGGTAGGCAACGTCCGGTACGAAGTAGGTGTAGCCGCCGTCGGTTTTACGCATAACGCGGTCTTTGTCGTCGCCGAATTCAGTGGTTTTCAGCCACAGTGCGCCGTCCTGCTCATAGGTGTAGCCGGAGTCGATCAGTTGCTGCACGGTCTGTTCAACCATGCCTTCGCTGTACAGGGAAGATTCCAGAAAGTAGACGTCGAAATTCACGCCGAAGGCTTTCAGGTCCTGATCCTGTTCGCGGCGCAGGTAGGCAACGGCGAAATCACGGATGGCGTTCTGGTTGTCGGCATCTTTCAGGCCGGTAACCTGTTTGTCTTCTGCTTCGATGCTGTCACCGGCCATGTAGCTGTCGGCCAGTTCTTTGATGTAGTCACCGCGGTAACCGTCTTCCGGCCAGCTGGCATCTTCAGGGCCAAGGCCTTTACAGCGTGCCTGGGTAGACAGGGCCAGGTTGTTGATCTGTGCGCCGGCATCGTTGTAGTAGAATTCGGCGGTAACGTCCCAGCCGGTCGCACTTAACAGGCGGCAGATGCTGTCGCCGACAGCTGCACCGCGGCCGTGGCCTACGTGCAGGGGGCCGGTTGGGTTCGCGGAGACGAATTCAACCTGTACTTTACGGTTGGCACCGGCGTCGCTGTGGCCGTATTTATTACCGGCTTTCAGAATGCGGCCAACCACGGCGGTGGCGGCGTCGCTGGCCAGGAAGAAGTTGATGAAGCCCGGGCCTGCAATTTCGGTTTTGGCAATGTTTTCAGACGCAGGCAGGGCGTCACAGATTGCCTGAGACAATTGACGTGGGTTGGTTTTCGCCGCTTTGGCCAGTGTCATGGCAACGTTGGACGCAAAGTCACCGTGCGCCTTGTCGCGGGTATTTTCTACCATGATACGTCGCTGAGCGTCAGCCGGCAGAGTGCCGTTGTCGGTCAAGGTGTCCAGGGCAGCATTAATAAGGTCCGCAATATGTTGTTTCATGATGAATGTACTGTTACCGGTTGGGGCGAGAACACGCCGAATATATCGTTAGGGCCGGCTATTATCCCCTGTCGGCGGCGGTTTGTTAAGTGGCAGCACAGGAGAATTTTTTCATGTGTTTCAGGTGAGTGTTTGCGGGGCGTTGCAGGCAGGCCCGGCTGGCCGGGCGCTGCGCCTGTGTCAGAACATTTCGATGGGGTCGACATCCACTGACCAGCGTATTTTTCGTGCTTCAGCGGAGGCTTCCAGTTGCAGGGCGATATGGTTCACCAGCCCGTGCAGGGTTTTACGGTCGTGGCTTTGTAATAACAGTTGGGCGCGGAACATGCCGGCACGTTTTTCCATGGGCGATGGCAACGGGCCAATCCATTGGGGTTTGCCGTCCTGACGGTCGAATTGCTGGCGTACCTGCATGAGGAAACGTTCTGCCTGCCCCTGATAACGGGCTTCCGCCCGGATCATAATGCAGTTGATGGTCGGGGGCAGATTGGCACTGTTACGGGTATTCAGTTCTTGCTGCGCAAAGGCCAGATAGCCTTCGTTGATCAGGCTGTTAATGGTGGGGTGATCCGCATGGTGGGTTTGCATCACCACCTTACCTGGCAGTTCGGCCCGGCCTGCCCGGCCGGCGACCTGCAGAATTTGCTGGGCGGTACGTTCCATGCCCCGGAAGTCGGCGCTGAACAGACCGCTGTCGGCATTCAGGATGGCCACCAGCGTGACTTTCGGGAAGTGATGGCCTTTGGCGAGCATCTGGGTGCCCACCAGTATGCAGGGGTCACCGAGGTTTACCTGATCAACGATGTCCTGCAGAGCCTGTTTGCGCTGGGTGGTATCCCGGTCGACCCGGATAACCGGGGTTTCAGGGAAGAGTTGTTGCAGGGCGCTTTCGGTGCGTTCGGTACCGGCACCGACGGGTTTGAGTTCATCGGCGCCGCAACTGTCGCATACCCGGGGAATCGGCCGCTGGCTGTCGCAGTGGTGGCAGTGCAGGTGTGCCGGGCTGCGGTGCAGGGTCATATGGGCATCGCAGCGGCGGCAGTCGGCAATCCAGCCGCAATCGTGACACATCAGGCTCGGTGCAAAGCCCCGGCGATTGATGAATACCAGTACCTGATTGCCCTGTTGTAAGTGCCCGCCGATCTGTTTGATCAGTGCCGGGCTGAGGCCGTCCTGCAGGTTGTCCTGGCGGATATCGAGTAATTCGAATCCCGGCGGTTTGGCATTCCCGGCCCGCTGGGTCAGTTGCAGCCACTGGTAGCGCTGTTGCTGAACGTTATAAAGGCTTTCAATCGACGGGGTGGCGCTGCCCAGCATAATCGGAATGTTTTCCCGGTGGGCGCGCATCACGGACAGATCCCTTGCCGAGTAGCGAAAACCGTCTTGCTGTTTAAAGGAGGCGTCGTGTTCTTCATCGATAATGATAACGCCCGGGTGCTTCAGCGGGGTGAATATGGCTGAGCGGGTACCGATGACAATTTTAGCGACACCGGCCCGGGCCTGTTGCCAGGCTTCCAGTCGCTGTTTGTCGGTCAGGTTGGAATGCAGCGAGACAATGCTGACGTTAAAGCGGGCTTTAAACCGGGTGACGGTTTGTGGTGTCAGGCCGATTTCCGGCACCAGTACCAGCGCCTGTTTGCCCTGTTTCAGCTGGGCTTCAATGGCCTGTAAATACACCTCGGTTTTACCTGAGCCGGTAATGCCGTAAAGCAGAATCGAGCGGAAGCCGCTGTCTTCACTGAGTGAGTCCACGGCGGTTTGTTGCTGAGGGTTCAGGGTCAGAGGCGGTTCACGCAGAATGTTATCGGCCTGTTCGTCCGGCTGCGGCGTAAACTGCTCGATGAGGCTTTTTTCCTGCAGGCTGGTTAAGGTGGCTTTGGTGCTGCCGGCTTCTTTCAGTTGTTCCGGCGTTAATCCGGCCGGGTTGTTCAGTAGCCACTGTAACAGCTGACGCTGTTTGCTGGCATTTTTGGCGATGCTGTCGGTGCTGGCACCGGTGCAGGCGCGCCATTTCATCGCCGGTATATAGTTATCCGCTTCGCCTTTTCTTAGCAGTACTGGCAGTGCCTGACTCAGGGCCTCACCGACAGGGTGCTGATAGTAGCTGGCAGACCAGCGTGCCAGTTTTAGCAGGTGGGCCGGCAGGGGCGGGGTGGTGTCGAGAATTTCCAGCGCCGGTTTTAATTTCTTGGCCGGTACGTCGGTCGTGTCAGTGACTTCAATCAGCATGCCGATCAGCTGGCGGTTAGCAAAGGGTACCTTTACCCGGATACCCGGCATCAGTGTGGCGAGGTCGCAGTCTGCCGGAGGCAGGTAGTCGAACAGGCGACGCAGAGGGGAGGGTATGGCAAGGCGCAGGTATGACATTTAAGGTATTTTCGAAGTTGCTGTGAAGTCGGTTCTGGGCCGTATTAAATCCTGTTAGCACGGGCTTTACCAGCGGCGGATGGTGCCTTTTAATAAGCGCTTGCCGGTGAGCAGAGGAATGCGTATAATCGCGGGCCTTATTCCCATGGGTGGTCGGTTTAACCGGCAGCCCGGATGCGGTGCCCGGCAAAAGATCGGGTGGCGGCATTACAAACTACTTGAGGTTTCATCATGAAAGACGGTATCCATCCTAATTACGTAGAGATGAACGCTACCTGTTCTTGCGGCAACGTCGTTAAGACTCGTTCAACTCTGGGCAAAGACATCCACCTGGACGTTTGCAGCCAGTGTCACCCTTTCTACACCGGTAAGCAGAAAGAAGCGACCACTGGTGGCCGTGTTGACCGCTTCAACAAGCGTTTCGGTGCTCGCTCTCTTAAGAAGTAAGCGATTGCAGAATATGAAAAAAGGCGCCTTTATGGCGCCTTTTTTGTTGCTGTGCAAAAAATACCGACGAAAGTCTGAAGTTAGGCTGATTTTTATCTATCCGCTGTGCTGGTAGTGGTTCTTCCTGTAAATCAACGAATTAACAATTATAAATGCCAGATATGCCGGTTCGGGTCGCGAGGGAAATGCTTTTTGTCGCTTTGTTTACAGAATTTTGGACTGTTCTGTTGGTTGAGGGGCGTCGGGTATTTCTATATGATGCCAAGTCCTAAGGAGTCTGGAATGCCCCTGTTAGTCGGAGTAATGGGCTATTTTTCCAGATTTCCGGATTACTTATAACTAATAAATTACTTCTTGGAATTGCGACCATGTCTGAAGATATGAAACAAGCTGCACTCGACTATCATGAGTTTCCTCGTCCGGGTAAGATCAGTGTAGAGCTGACGACATCCGCTGCCTCTGCCCGTGATCTGGCGCTGGCGTACAGCCCAGGTGTGGCTGAGCCGGTCCGCGCAATCGCGGAAAACCCGGAGAATGCGTATAAGTATACGGCGAAAGGAAACCTGGTTGCAGTTATCTCTAACGGTTCTGCGATTCTTGGCTTGGGTGATCTGGGCCCGCTGGCATCTAAGCCGGTAATGGAAGGTAAATCCCTGCTGTTCAAGAAATTTGCCGGTGTTGATTCTATCGATATCGAAGTTGATTCTGAAAGCCCTC
>CAKZPE010000010.1 GCA_937138495.1 uncultured Oceanospirillaceae bacterium | reverse complement strand
TGGCTCCTCGAGCTGGACTCGAACCAGCGACCAATAGATTAACAGTCTACTGCTCTACCAACTGAGCTATCGAGGAACAACGTTTCTCACATTTAATGGCGGAGGAGCAGGGATTCGAACCCTGGAAGGGCTATTAACCCTCGCCGGTTTTCAAGACCGGTGCTTTCAACCACTCAGCCACCCCTCCTGTGAGGCCGCGTATATTAAAGGATTTTGCTTTTGTGTCAACACCCTCTTTTAAAAAAACCATAACTTTTTAGAAAAAAACAGAGGTGGCTTCCGGGGTCGGCTATGCTGATGATATTCAAGCGACTGAAGCGGGCTATCAGGCCTTAATTTCCCGTCATATAACTGGGATAATATCGCCACGGCTACGGTGTATAACAAGCACTGCAGAACCTAACAGCATCCAACTGGACACATACATGGCAACTATTGGCAGAAGCAATCAATTAAAGGTAGTAAAGGAAGTTAAGTTCGGCGTCTATCTGGACGGTGAAGAACTTGGCGACATTTTACTGCCAGTCCGTTATGTGCCGGAGAACACCAAAGTCGGCGACATATTAGATGTCTTCATTTATCTGGATTCCGACGATTACCTGATCGCCACCACGCTGGAACCCAAAACCGCCGTGGGTGAATTCGCCTGCCTGACGGCTGTATCAGTCAACCGTATCGGTGCATTCTTCGACTGGGGCCTGCCGAAGGACCTGCTGGTGCCTTTTAATGAACAGAAGCAAACAGTCGAAGAAGATAAGAAGTACATCGTCTATACCTATCTGGATAACGAAACAGACCGTATTGCAGGCTCAACCAAACTGAATAAGTTTCTGGATAACTACCCGCACGCATTTAAGAAAGGCCAGCAAGTCGACCTGATCATCGAAGACCACACCCATATCGGCTATAAAGCAATCATAAACGGCACCCACTGGGGTGTGGTATACGATAACGATGTCTTCAAGCCTCTGCGTTACGGCCAGAAGATGAAGGGCTTTATTAAACAGATCCGCCCGGACGGAAAAATTAACCTTAGCCTGCAAAAGCTGGGCTACGGTAAAACTGATGATGTCAGCAAACGTATCATGCATATGCTGCAGGAGCAGGATGGTTTCATTGCCTGCAACGACAAAACCCCGCCGGACGTCATCTACAAGCTGTTCGGTGTCAGTAAGAAGGCCTTCAAGCTGGCCATTGGTCGCCTGTATAAAGAACGCAGCATTACCATTGAGGAACGTGGCATTCGCCTGACGGACAAATAACGCCCTCTCAGTAAAACGTCCAGTGCCGCTTTTTGCGGCACCCTGTTAGACTCAGGCAAACCGCTTTGGAGAGCCTGATGTCTGCCTGTATTATTGCCGCTGCAAAAACCACCGATGGCCAGCCTGCCGGAGGCCATCACTCCCTTGTTGACTGCCAGACCATACAGGTACAACTGTCAGAAGCCGGCATTAATATTCACCACCTGACCATAGACCCCCTCAGCACAGACTGGCACAGCCCACTGCCCCCCGGGCATTTTCGCAGCGGCGCAGCCCCCACTGAAGCACTGACTCAGGCCCTGTCGATACTGGAAAGCCCAGACACAGCGGTGGTTATCAGCGGTCATGACCCCTTACGCACCGGCTATGACAAATCCGAACGTGCCGGACGGATGGCCATCTATGGTCAGGACTACTCACTGATTGACGCCTACACTGACCTGAGCAAAACCTTTGCTAACCACCACGGATTTAGCCACTCTCAGTTCCGGCGCTTCGCCCAGGCCCTTTACGATAACTATTTACAGACTTTCTCTGAGCAGTATCCTGATGCCTCCCAGCCTGGCGCAGCCTGGTTCAAACCTGTCAGCAACCTGTTCCGCGGGGTCGACTGCGCCAACCCGGTACAGGACTTCAGCGGCCAACTGATTCTCTGCAATACAAAAACCGCAGACCGTCTGGCGATCCCTCTCTCACAACGGGTCGAAGTGCTGGGCGCCAGCTGTATAACCCTCCCGGAAGATGGCAAAGCGGCCATCCCTGAAATTGTTCAGTACCAGCACCTGCAAAGCGCTTTCCAACAGGCCTGTCAGCAGGCAAACATCGATTTCCGCAAAGAATGTATCTGCGGCAATGCCATTCTTGACGTGTACACCTGTTTTCCCGTGGTTCCGATGGCCTTTTTACTGAAAACAGGCTTTGTCAGCTCAGCCGATGCACTGCCGCATTTTCTGGCTGAATATCCGGTCACTGTCAGCGGCGGCATGAACCTGGCTAAAGGCCCCTGGAATAATCCGGCCCTGAGCAGTCTGATCGATTGCTACGATGCACTCACATCTGGCCGCAGCCGTTTAGCCGGCGTACACGGCAACGGTGGGCTGGGTTATAAACAGGGCTTTGTCATATTGGCAGCAACAGACGCTCCCTTATAAAGTTACCCACATATTCTGTGCATAAGCCTTGGAAAAACATCTGCATAACCGCCAGCCCCTCCGGTTTTAAAGGCCTGCGGTAAACGTGCACTATATGACCAGAAGCAGACGATCATGAAGAGGATATTTTTTTCAATTAGTTATTGATAATCATTATTATTTACATTACTATCAATCCCGCTCGTAAGTGGTCGGCAAAGTACTCACCTCACCGATACTTTGTCATCGCAGGCGGCGTTGATTTGGCCAGCGTCGCCTGCAAACTTACACGCAAGCTTTACAGGCTCTTGTCATAAGTATTTTTCAGCGGGTGCTCACCCGCTGTTTTTTTATCTGCCGTTTACTGAAGGCTTTCACCCCGCTTCTGGGCGCACCTTTTCCTGATATAAATCAGCCTCCACCACCTGTATATACCGGCAACCCTGAGCTACTATAGGCCGCATTTCCACCAGCCCGGTTACCTTCATGCAACAGGATCTCACTCCCAAAGCCAAACATCTGATTTTTATTGGCGGCGGCCACGCCCATGCTCTTGCCCTGTTGATGATGGCAATGAAGAAACCCGCAGGCGTAAGAATCACTCTGATATCCAATGCCATCCAGACGCCATACTCAGGTATGTTGCCGGGACTGATTGCCGGTCACTATACATTTGATGAGGCGCATATCGATCTGGGCCGCCTGTGCCGCTTTGCCGGAATCAGTTTCATTGAAGATCAGGTTACCGGTATCGACCCGGACAACAAGACCGTGCAGTGCCTGAATCACCCGGATTTCAGTTACGACATTCTCAGTATCGATACCGGCTCGGTACCGGGCCGTCATCAGGTACCCGGCGCAGTTGAATGGACGCTTCCGGTTAAACCGGTCGACCGCTTTTTAGAACACTGGCAAAGCATTCAGACGCACATTAACGACTCTCCTGATGCACACTTTCAGATAGGTGCGGTCGGTGGCGGTGCCAGTGCCGTTGAAGTCATTCTGGCCATGCAACACAAACTGAAACAAGCTCAGCTGGCTGACAGGGTCACCTTTCATGTGATCAGTGGTCCGGATGACATTCTGCCAAACCACAATGACAAAGTACGTAACCGCTATCGCAACGTCCTCAACAAACGTCAGGTAGATGTGCACACCGGTTTCACCGTCAGTAACGTCACCGAAAACACCCTGCATACCGCAGACGGTAAAATGCTACCGCTTGACTACATCATCTGGGCGACTGCGGCCACCGGTGCAGAATGGCCAGCGCAGGCAGGGCTGCAAACAGGGGCTTCCGGCTGCATCGAAGTGAATGACTGTCTGCAGTCCCTGTCTCACCCGGATATTTTTGCCTGTGGCGACATTGCCGACATGGTCAATCACCCCCGCCCAAAAGCCGGCGTTTTTGCCGTACGTCAGGGTAAACCGCTACTGAAGAATCTGCTGGCTATTCTGGCCGGTAAAAAACTCACGCCCTTTAAGCCGCAAAAGCAGTTCCTCAGTCTGATCAGTACCGGGGACAAATACGCCGTTGCCTCACGCAGTAACTGGTCGCTGGCCGGCAGACTCATATGGCACTGGAAAAACCGTATCGATCAGAAATTCATGCGCCGTTTCAGCGAAGCCACCATGCTGCCGGATGCACACAGTAACAAACCGGTCAAAGTTGAAAACCCGGAGATGCGCTGCGGCGGCTGCGGGGCGAAAGTCGGCAACACTGTACTGCAACGGACCCTCGCCCAACTGCCCCATAGCCGCAACGATGACATTCCTGTTGGCCTGCAACACCCGGACGACGCCGCCGTCATCGCTGTTCCGGAAGGCAAACTGCTGGTGCAGTCCGTCGACAGCTTCCGACAGCTGATCAACGACGATTACCTGTTCGGTAAAATTGCAGCCGTACATGCACTGGGGGATGTCTTTGCGATGGGCGCAACCGCACACAGTGCTCAGGCGCTTGTTACTCTGCCCCATGCCAGCGATGAACTGCTCGAGGAGCAACTGCTGCATCTGCTGAAAGGCGCACTTGAGATCTTTTCTGAATGTGGCGTTACCCTCGTAGGCGGACATACATCAGAAGGCAGTGAGCTGTCACTGGGCTTTGCCATTAACGGCTTTGCCGACCCACAGCAACTGATGACCAAAGGCGGCCTGCGCAGCGGCGATTACTTACTGGTGACCAAACCTTTGGGCACCGGGGTACTCTTTGCCAGCGATATGCGTGGTCAGGCGCACGGTCGCTGGATCAGCGCGGCTCTGCAACAGATGCAGCACTCCAATTTCCGGGCCAGTCAGGTTCTCAGCAAGTTTGACTGTAAAGCCTGTACCGACATCACAGGGTTTGGCCTGGCCGGCCACCTGCTGGAAATGCTGAGCCCGGGAGGATTCAGTGCAGAACTCATAAGCAACCGGCTGCCGGTACTTGAAGGCGCTGAATTATGCCTTCAGAGCGGTCTGCAAAGCTCACTCCATCCGGACAACCAGCGTTACAGCAGCCAGGTAACCGTCGCGAAAGGTATCTCAGCCAGCCGCGAAGAGCTGCTATACGATCCACAAACAGCGGGTGGCTTGCTGGCAGCCATTCATCCGGAGAAACTGGACGATTGCCTTGCCGCATTACAGGCTGCAGGCTACCCCCATACTTCAGTCATCGGCCGGGTAACCGATCCGGTTGGCTGCAGCGCGAAAATACAACTGGTCGCCGGCACGGAATAATTCTGTACCGGACAGGCGAAAAGTTTTCCGGTTTTCAGCTTTATTTCATTCCTCAGAATTAATCTGGGTTGCATGATCCAAGCACCCAATTCTGAGGGACACACCATGAACAAGAAAATAGCCATTCCAGCCGTACTGGCTGTCGCGGTAACCGGCGCCAGCGCACTGGTCTGGTCAGCCAGCGGCCAGACCAGCCAGAACGCGGCACCGATTGCCGAAAATGCGATGACCAGCGAAGGCCTGGCCATTGCCACTTTCGCCGGTGGCTGTTTCTGGTGTACGGAAGCTGGCTTTGAAAAACTGCCCGGCGTAACAGAAGCAGTCTCAGGTTATACCGGCGGTCATGATACAACCCCAACCTACAATGAAGTTGCAGGCGGCGTTTCCGGCCACACCGAAGCGGTTCAGGTATTTTACGACCCGACAGTCATCACCTATCGCGGGCTGGTGGAATCACTGTGGCGACAGATGGATCCTACCGACGGTACCGGGTCATTTGTAGACCGTGGCAGCCAGTACCGCCCGGGCATTTTTTTCCATAACGAAACCCAGCGCCGTATCGCAGAGCAGTCCATGCTGGAGCTTGCCGCTTCAGGCCGTTACAGCCAGCCACTGGCGACAGAACTGACTCAGCTGGAGACGTTTTACCCGGCGGAAGAGTATCACCAGGATTACTATAAAAAGAGCCCTATTCGCTACAAGTTCTACCGTTTCAACTCCGGCCGTGATCAATACTTGCAGAAAACCTGGGGCGAAGATCTGAATCCCGACTTCACGCAATTTGGCCATGTAGAAGAAGGTCAGCAACGGGTGACACAGGACCGCAATGACTTCGTCAAACCCAGTGACGCCGAGCTAAAAAAGATGCTGACCGAACTGCAATATGAAGTGACGCAGGAGGACGCCACCGAGCGACCATTCAGTAACGAATTCTGGGATAACAAACGGGAAGGTATTTATGTGGACATCGTCAGCGGCGAGCCACTGTTTTCATCCAAAGATAAGTTTAAATCCGGTACCGGCTGGCCAAGCTTTACCAAGCCACTTTATCCGGCATCCATTGTTGAACATACTGATACCAGCTTTTTCATGACCCGCACGGAAGTACGCAGTCAGAATGCTGACTCTCACCTGGGACATGTCTTTAAAGACGGTCCGGCGCCTACCGGCCTGCGTTACTGCATCAACTCAGCGTCTATGCGCTTCATTGAGAAAGATCAGCTGGCCGCTGCCGGGTATCCGGAACTGCTCAGCCTGTTTGAATAATTCGTTTCGTTCCCCAACGAATACAGGCGCTGTTTACAGCGCCTGTCCTTTTTCTGACGGTCACATCAGATTTAACGGCGGCATTTAGACCGCTTTTCTTCCAGACGCGCCATCAGCATGGCCATCTCATCACTCTGACCACCGTCCGCTTTGGCTTTCTTAGCCTGACGCTTGGCTTTTTCTTCCGCCATCAGTTGCTTCAAACGCTGCTCTTTACCCACTGGATTCGCCGCAGAAGCTGCCGTTTTTGCTGACTGTTTGTTTGCGGATGCACGGCGGGTTGCCTGTAACGACGCTTTACGGGCAGCCACCTTAGCAATCAGCTTAGCCATTTCTGTGGTTTCAGCATCCTGATTCGCCAATTGCTCAAGCAGCTTTTTCTCAGCGGCAGAAACAGGCTTTGGCGCAGGCGCAACAGGCTGAGAAGATACATCAGCAGCCTTCACCTGATCAGGGCTGGCCAGCACAGCTGCAGGAGCGGGCCCGGCAGGTGTCACCGCAACCTCTGTGACAACCGGTGCCATCGCCTGTGGCTGATGAACGGTAACCGGCGCTTCAGCCGGCTGCTTTTGTGCCTCTGCTGCTTCAGCCACCCGCTGACGCCGTTTAAGGGTCAGGGTTTTACGCTTACTGACAACAACAGGCTTACCGTTAGCATTAAAGCAATCACGATTTTCGTCTGCAGCCGGTGCAACGGTTTGTTCTGAAACCGGCAATGCAGCCTCTTCCTGAGCGGTCACTCCCTGAGCAACAGTTGTCTGTTCAGATGCCACCTCTACAGACGCGACGGGGGCGAGTACCATACTGTCATCTAATGCCGCATTCAGGCTCACCTGAGCGGGCTGAATCTCTGCCCGGTTTGTCTCGGCGAGCGTCGGTGTTACCGCTGCAGACTCCGGCGCAATGGCTGGCACAGACTCCGCTTTAGCAGCCTTTGCTTTTGGCTTAGCAGCAGGTTTAGCTTTAGCGGCGGCTTTCTTGGGCTTCTTGGCCCGGGAATCCAGACGGGCAATTAGTGCGGCCATTTCAGCAGCCTCAGCCCGCTGCTTAGCCTGCCGCTCTTCTATGCGGGCATCTTTTTCCTGAGCGATGGCTTCACGAATTTTTTTCTCTTTGGCCGCAGAATTTACCCGGCCGGTTGGCAATGCACTGGCAGCTTTTTCCGGAGCCGTTGCAGGTTTCGCTGCCGCCCTGGCTTTTGTCGTTTTCTTAGCCGCAGTTTTCTTAGGTTTCTTACCACGGGCATCCATCCGGGCAATCAACAGCGCCATTTCCCGGGCAGCTGCTTTTTCTTTGGCGACCTTTTCTTTAATGCGCTGATCCTGACGGGCATCGTAGGCGGCTTTATCCGCTTTACGTTTGGCAGCCCACTCGGCATCTGTTAACCGCGGCTTTTCGGCAGGCTCAGCAACTTCAGCCGTTGTTTCAGATGCACCGGTTTCAGCAGACTCTTTTTCCACAGGTGCAGCGTCGGCCGCCTCTGCTTCATCAGCAACAGAATCTTTAGCTGCAAACGGAATATCATCCACCAGCTCTGAGCCCTGCTCTTCGAGGTTCAGTAAAGCATCCCGGGTAAGATCGTCTTCAACCGCTTTTGGCTTAACTTTCCGGGCCGCTTTTGGCGCTTTCAGCTTCAGCCCCTGCAGGCTGATACCGCCGGTTTCTTCCAGTGCGGCCTGCATCAGTTCACGCAGCTCTGCAGTATCTTCGGCAAATGCCCACTCACTGATAGCAAAGCTGTCCATGCCGTGCTGGCGGATATCGTCATACAAATCCGCTTCCACGCCCGCTTCAGCGGCTTTCAGGATAACTTCCCAGCGCCGGTCAAGATCCTCACGGCTGGTACCTACATATAACTGTTCAGTAATCGTATTGGTGATGGTAAAAACGATCAAAAGAGGATGACTCCGTACACAAAATCGACAGCCGATGGGGCAAAAAGATCGCGTATTATAGAGATCCTTTTTTTAAAGGTAAGACTTGAAATTCAGATATTTTTTTGAATCTTCAGGAAGGGGGGCAGCACGATGAAAAATGACGTGCTCAAACAGTTAATTTTGCTTAATTTTTTACCCTGTCCGTTCCTGTTAAACAGAAAAAGACAGGGCAATTATTTTCTTTAAAACGCAAACTGACGTCGCCACTCTTTTGCCGTCATGACAGGACGTTTCTGTTCAGCCGCTTCTGTCACAACCTGACGGATAAGAACACTGTTATCCGTGGCCAGTTCACCGTGCTGATCATAGAGGTTATTTTCAAACCCCACACGAACGTCTCCTCCTTTTTGCATGGCCAGCCGGGCGCAACGGTGCTCATCAGCACCAAAGGCACACACCATCCAGGGCGTATCGTCTTCATGCACGGCCAGGAAAGGCAACAGATCATCCGGCGACGACTGTTGTTGTGCATGATAGCGCCCCAACACAAACAATAAATGATGGGGTACCGCCGGAATCACACCCGCCGCTTTCAGCCGGTGATACCGCTGCACGTCTTCTGCACTGTAGAGAATGTACTGGCTGACAATTTCCCGTTCCGCCAGCCAGTGAAAAAAATCTTGTGCATGATAAGTATCCCGGTCTTCAGGCAATAACTCCCGTACAGCAACAGATACCGCTTCGGGCTGCACCTCACGCACCATCGCCATCTGAGCAGGTGGCTGATAAATGCCCGCGGCTTCAGTCGTCAGCTGCACCACAATGTCATCACCCACTTCTGTTTTGAGCATATCCCATATTTGCTGATTCAGCCGGGCATCCAGTGAATGCCGCCCCTGCTCATCACGGGCATGGGTATGAATCATCGTCGCCCCGGCCGAGACAGCCTGGCGGGCTGCCTCAACGACCTCTGGTGGCGTGACCGGTAACGCCTGATGATCCTGCTTTTGTTTATACGCACCATTAGGCGCCACCGTAAGAATCATTGCCTGCGTCACTGCCTTAGCCTCCCAGTGCTTTAAAAGTATCGTCCAGCGCCAGTGCGAACTTATCCATCAGCTCATCCGCCTGAGACTGCGGCAGAATAAACGGCGGTGCGATTAACACATGATGGCCATTCTGACCGTCAATCGTACCCGCCATCGGATAACACATCAGCCCACGCTGGAACGCCGCCTGCTTAATCTTTGCATTCAGCGCCGTTTGCGGGGCGAATGGCTGTTTGGTTACCCGGTCTTCAACCAGTTCAACGCCCATGAACAGGCCACGGCCGCGGATGTCCCCCACATACGGATGCTCAGCAAAACGCTCCCGCATTCCGGTGAACAGATAGTCACTCATGTTTTTAACATTTTCTAACAGCTTATCTTCTTTAATGATCTGCTGAACCGCCAGTGCCGCCGCGCAGGCTGAAGGATGTGCCATATACGTATGACCATGCTGAAAGAACCCACTGCCATCAGCAATGGCCTGATACACCTTATCACTGACCAGTGTCGCACCTATCGGCTGATAGCCCGCTCCCAGCCCTTTGGCAATGGTCAGCAGGTCCGGCGCGACAGCGTCTTCATCACAGGCAAATAAGTGTCCGGTACGGCCCATACCGCACATCACTTCATCAAAAATCAGTAAAATTCCGTACTGATCGCAAATTTCACGTACCCGCTTCAGGTAGCCTGGCACCGCCGGCACCGCACCGGCAGTTGCTCCCACCACAGGTTCAACCACAAATGCCAGTACTCTTTCAGGGCCGGTTTCCAATAATGCCTCTTCAAGCTCTCCGGCAACCCGCTGACCATACGCATACTCAGTTTCCTCCGGTAACTGATCCCGGTAGGTGTAACAGGGCGCTATATGCTGTACCGGCGATAACAACGGATCAAACTGCTGACGACGCCACTGATTACCACCCACCGCCAGCGCCCCCAGGGTGTTACCGTGATAGCTCTGACGCCGGGCAATGAAATACTGGCGATCAGTCTCGCCTTTTTCAGTGAAATATTGCCGGGCCATTTTCAAAGCAGCTTCCACCGCCTCGGAACCGCCACTGACAAAATACACATGGTTCAGGTCACCCGGAGCGTCAGCCACCAGGGTATCCGCCAACTGCTCAGCAGGTTCTGAAGTAAAGAACGCACTGTGAGCAAAGGGAATCGCATCTAACTGTTGTTTAACAGCAGCAATGACTTTCGGATGATCATGTCCCAGACAGGACACTGCCGCCCCACCGCAACCATCAAGATAACGTTTACCCTGCTGATCAATAATATACGCACCCTCGCCGGCAACGGCATAAGGTAGCCTGGAGTGACAATGGCGGTGAAAGATATGCGTCATGCTGGGAGTCCTTTACTGGGCAAGGGGTCAAAGGTGTTTCTCTAGTAAAGATGCTATTAAAACTATTAGCCAGCTGGTCGACAAACGCGTTATGCTCTTTTTGACATGCCAAAAAGGAATACCATGCGCCGACATCTGCCCCCGTTAAATGCCATAAAAGCTTTTGAAGCCGTCGCCCGCCAACAAAGCTTCACTGCAGCCGCCGCTGAACTCTGTGTCAGCCAGAGCGCGGTCAGTAAACAGGTCGCCCGGCTGGAAGCACATTTAAAACTGCAGCTGGTTGAACGCCACGCCAAGGGAATACGGTTAAGTAAAGAAGGTGCAGCTTACCTGCAGGTGCTTACCGGCGCGCTGGATGCCATAGACCAGGCCAGCGCCCGGCTAAGTTATGCCCCACAGCAATTACGTATCGATATTCTGCCTTCTATGTCGAGTATCTGGCTGATTCCCCGGTTGACAGACTTTCAAAAACGCCACCCGGGAGTAGAGGTAGAGCTGGTAACAGGTGATGGTCCTGTGGATTTCACAGCATCCGAAGCGGATCTGGCAATCCGCTGTTTTGCAGACGTACCGGCGGGTAACCACAGCCAGCTGTTAATCCGTGAGCGGCTACATTTAGTCGCCTCACCGGCACTGGTTAAGTCCCGGCCGGTTAACCAGCTCAGTGACCTGAAGCAGTTTACATTATTACGCCAAACCACCCGCCCGGATTTATGGCAGCAGTTTTTCCGTCACTGGCATGACGATGATCAGGCATACAGTTATGGATTTGCGTCACAACACTTTTTTATGACGTTGCAGTCCGTAAAGGAAGGAATTGGTATTGCATTGCTGCCTGACTTTCTGGTGGCTGAGCAACTCGAAAGCGGCCAGCTCTGCTCCCCCCTGAACCTGACGCTAGACAGCAGTTACGGCTATTATCTGCTGATTCCGCCTCACAAACGTCAGCAGCTGGAAGTGCGCCAGTTCAGCCACTGGATACAGGCACAGCTGCCATAAACCTCAGCGGCGCAACGCTTCAATGCGTTCTGCAAGCATCTTATATTCGCCGTAAGCAGCCCCCACCAGAGTTCTCAAACCATTCGAGAACTCATTAACCTGATCGATATCTCCTTCCGGCAGTACCATATCCCAGGCGGCCTTAAGGCGTTTATCCATCAGAAATAACGGCTGACACTCAGCACTTTGCCAGATCTGCTCAAGCCGGGCGCTGCGTTGCGCCACAGATAAACACGCCCTTACCGCCGGCCGTTGCTGGAGTATAAAAATGGCTGCTGTGCGGGCCTGTGCCGTTGGTAAAGCCTGCACAGGAACGCTCATAAACACACACAAAAACAATGGGAAAAGATGCTTCATCAAGACTCCGGGTTCACCAGAAAAATATCCAAAAAAGTAGAATTACTCTGTTAACGACCACCAGCACAGCAAGTTTAGCTAAAATACTCCTGTCACGTATCAAAAAAACTGGCCATTTGGTCAGGAAGCGTTTGCAATTAACCCTCTGCCACAGGTAGAGTTAGCCACTGCGTCAGAGGCGATAGATGCTTCTGCAACAGAATAATAAATGGAGATCATTTCGATGAATCAATTTCGCAAAACTGTGCTCGGTCTAAGCACTGCGATTTGTATTATGGGCATGAGCGCGGCTGCTCAGGCTGAAACTCTGAAAATCGCCCTGGCCGGCCCTGCTACAGGCCCTGTTGCTCAGTACGGTGATATGCAGAAAATTGGTGTAATGGCAGCTATCGAAGATATCAACGCAGCTGGCGGCATCAACGGTATGCAGCTTGAAGGCGTTATCTACGACGACGCTTGCGACCCTAAGCAAGCGGTAGCTGTTGCTAACAAAATTGTTAACGACGGTATCAGCCATGTTGTTGGTCACCTGTGTTCTTCTTCGACTGAACCTGCTTCAGACATTTACGAAGAAGAAGGCATTCTGATGATCACTGCAGCGTCTACTTCTCCGTCTATTACTGAGAAAGGCCACCAGATGGTATTCCGTACTATCGGTCTGGACAGCCTGCAGGGCAGCCTGGCAGCAGATTACATCAAATCTGTTAAGCCTAAGCGTTTAGCGGTAATCCACGATAAGCAGCAATACGGTGAAGGTCTGGCGACAACTGTCCGTGACTCACTGAAAGGTGCTGGTATCGAAGCGGCTATGTTCGAAGGCGTAACATCAGGCGACAAAGATTTCTCTGCCCTGATCGCTAAGCTGAAGAAAGAAGGCGTTGACTTCGTTTACTACGGTGGTTACCACCCTGAGCTGGGCCTGATCCTGCGTCAGTCAGCTGAAAAAGGCTTTAACGCTCAGTTCATGGGTCCTGAAGGCATCGTAAACGCAGACCTGGCAAAAATTGCCGGTGAAGCGATGGAAGGTGTACTGGCAACGGCTCCTAAGAGCTTCGACCAGAACCCTGTTAACCAGGAACGTGTAGAAAGAATCAAAGCGAAAGGTGAAGATTCAACAGGTCCTTTCGTATTTACCGCTTATGCAGCTGTTGAAGTTATGACTAACGCCATGACTGAGACAAACAGCACTGATACTGAAAAGCTGGCTGAATACATCCGTGCAAACGGTGTTTCTACTGCAATCGGTGACGTTAAGTATGACGAAAAGGGTGACCTGACTGAGTCTACTTTCCTGGTTTACCGCCTGCACAAAGACGGTTCAAAAACCGCTGCTGAATAAGTTTTTAACGACAACCGATCAGGTTTGAAGGATACCTTTCTTCAAACCTAGATCCCGAGGCCCTTGCACCGCGATCCGGTGCCGGGGTTTCGTTATATCTGGTCCCTGCAAATGTCAGAATTTTCTCTCTACCTATTGCAACAGCTCATTAACGGGCTAACAATCGGGTCCACCTATGCCCTGATCGCTATCGGCTACACAATGGTTTATGGCATCATCGGCATGATCAACTTTGCTCACGGCGAGATCTATATGATCGGCTCCTATGTGACATTTATTGTCATTGCGGGTCTGCTGGGCATGGGAATGGTGAGCCTTCCAATCATACTTATCATTGCCCTGGTGATTGCAATCTTTATTGCCAGCACCTACGGCTGGACTGTTGAACGCGTGGCCTACCGGCCGTTACGTGGTTCCAACCGACTGATTCCACTGATCTCTGCGATCGGCATGTCTATTTTCCTGCAGAACTTTGTTGTTCTGGCTCAGGGTGCACGCGATGTCGCTTTACCGCCTCAGATTACCGGCGGCTGGAGCTTTGGTGACGCCAGCAGCTTTGAAGTTTCCATCTCTTACATGCAGATGATGATCTTTGCAGCGACGTTCATCACGATGACGGTGCTTACACTGTTTATCTCACGCTCCCGCATGGGACGGGCTTGCCGGGCATGTTCTGAAGACCTGGGCATGACCAACCTGCTGGGCATTGATACCAATAAGATCATTGCGCTGACCTTCATCATCGGTGCGGCACTGGCGGCGGTAGCAGGTCTGCTACTGGGTCTGTATTACGGCGTAATCAACCCCTTCGTTGGCTTTATTGCGGGTCTGAAAGCCTTCACGGCAGCCGTTCTGGGCGGTATCGGATCCATTCCGGGCGCAGTACTGGGTGGCCTGTTGCTGGGTGTTACTGAAGCAATGACAGCAGCCTTCTTCCCTGCAGAATACAAAGACGTTGTTGCCTTTGGTCTGCTGGTTCTTATTCTGTTAGTTCGTCCAAGTGGCCTCCTCGGTAAGCCGGAGGTAGAGAAAGTATGACCCACAGTAAACTCTATAGCGCAATTTTTGCTGCCGGGATCACTTTCGTCCTGGCGTGCCTGATGATCGGCATTAAGCTCGACACTGACGGTACTCAACTGGCGATAAAAGGGGCAACCACAGCCCAGTGGTTCTGGATACTTGGCGGTATCGCTGTCGTGTTCTTCTCCCAGCTTTTCTCCCGCCAGATTGACGGTATGTTCTCACACCTGCCTAAGCCACAACTGGGCAAACTGATTCCTGCTCAGGCAAAATCAGATGCCATGAAGCCCTGGCTGATTGCCGGTGCCATTGTCATCTTACTGGTGTGGCCATTTATGGTATCCCGGGGGTCAGTTGACCTGGCAACCCTGACCCTGATTTACATCATGTTAGGTCTGGGCCTTAACATAGTCGTTGGTTTAGCCGGCCTGCTGGATCTGGGTTTCGTAGCCTTCTACGCAGTTGGCGCCTACACTTACGCCCTGCTGTCGCTGTACTTTGGCTTCTCCTTCTGGATATGCCTGCCGTTATCAGCAGCACTGGCAGCACTGTTTGGTTTTATCCTGGGTTTCCCGGTATTACGTCTGCGGGGTGACTACCTGGCGATTGTAACTCTGGGCTTCGGTGAAATTATCCGTATCCTGCTGAACAACTGGACTGACGTCACCGGTGGCCCAAGCGGTATTTCCGGTATCGCCAAACCTACCCTGTTCGGCCTGGAATTCACCCGTAAGGTAAAAACTGAAGGTGCCACTACCTTCCATTCGTTCTTTGATATCAGCTACTCCAGTTCATATAAGGTTATCTTCCTGTATATGATTGCTGTGTTACTGGTGCTGTTCCTGATCTACCTGATCAACCGTTTGATCCGGATGCCCATCGGCCGCGCCTGGGAAGCATTGCGTGAAGACGAAATCGCCTGCCGCTCACTGGGTCTGAACCGTACAGCTATAAAGCTGTCTGCGTTCACCATCGGTGCATCTACCGCCGGTTTCGCAGGTTGTTTCTTCGCTGCACGTCAGGGCTTTATCAGCCCGGAATCTTTCATCTTCATCGAGTCAGCAATCATTCTGGCAATTGTTGTACTGGGCGGTATGGGGTCACAGGTGGGTGTCATTCTGGCAGCGATCATTATGACTATTCTGCCGGAGCTGGCACGTGAATTCTCCGAATACCGGATGTTGCTGTTCGGTCTGTTGATGGTAGTCATGATGCGCTGGCGTCCTGAAGGCCTGTTACCGATGAAACGTCCGCAGCTGGAGTTGAACAAACAATGAGTCAGTTACTATTAGATGTAAACGATCTGACTATGCGTTTTGGCGGCCTGGTAGCCGTCAACGGTGTCAGCTTAAAAGTTAAAGACAAACAGATCGTGTCGGTTATCGGCCCTAACGGCGCAGGTAAAACCACAGTATTTAACTGCCTGTCGGGTTTCTATATCCCGACTGAGGGCAGCGTTATGCTGCGCAGCGAGCAGATCGCAGGCCTGAAAGACTTCCAGATTTCCCGACGGGGTCTGGTACGTACTTTCCAGCACGTACGCCTGTTTTCCAAGATGACAGTGATTGAGAATATGCTGGTTGCTCAGCACCGCCACCTCAACACAAACTTACTGTCCGGCCTGTTCAAAACACCGAACTATCGCCGCCGTGAAGGCGAAGCGATGGACCGTGCCGCACACTGGCTGGAAGAAGTTGGCTTGCTGGAATTCGCTAACCGCGAAGCCGGTAACCTGTCTTACGGTCAGCAGCGCCGCCTGGAAATTGCACGCTGCATGGTCACCCAGCCAGAACTGCTGATGCTGGATGAACCTGCTGCCGGTCTTAACCCTAACGAGACCAAAGAACTGGATGAACTGATCATCAAGCTGCGTGATGTGCATGATATTTCTATCCTGCTGATTGAGCATGACATGGGGCTGGTAATGGGAATCTCTGATCACATTTACGTGATCGCACAGGGAACACCGTTAGCCAACGGCCTGCCGGATGAGATTAAAAACAATCCGGACGTTATCAAAGCCTATCTCGGAGAGGAATAAGCGGATGTTAAAGATTAATAACGTTAACACCCACTACGGTCAGATTCAGGCACTTCATGACGTATCTGTTGATATTCAGGAAGGTGAAATTGTCACCCTGATCGGTGCCAACGGCGCAGGCAAAACCACCCTGATGATGACCATCTGCGGTGACCCGCAGGCATCTTCCGGTCAGATCACGTTTGAAGGTGAAGAGCTCAGCTCCCTGAATACACCGGATATCATGCGCAAAGGCCTTGCGATCGTCCCTGAAGGCCGCCGGGTTTTCAGCGGCATGACAGTTGAAGAAAATCTCTTCATGGGCAGCTACTTCCGCAGCAAGGAAGATGCAGAAAAAACTGCTCAGCACGTGCTGGAACTCTTCCCCCGCCTGGAGGAACGTTACAAGCAGCGCGCCGGTACTATGTCCGGTGGTGAGCAGCAGATGCTGGCCATTGGCCGTGCCATGATGAGTAAACCCCGCATGCTGTTGCTGGACGAACCGTCTCTGGGCCTTGCTCCGATCATTATTCAGCAGATCTTTGACATTATTCAGCGGTTACGTGATGAAGGTGTCACCATCTTCCTGGTCGAACAGAACGCAAACCAGGCACTGCGAATCGCAGACCGTGGATATGTTTTAGAAAACGGCCGCATCGTAAAGAGCGACACCGGTGCAAACCTGCTGACTGACGCCTCTGTACGGGAAGCCTATCTGGGCGGTTAATGCTGATTTTGAAGATAAAAAGCCAACCTGCCGGTTGGCTTTTTTTTGCCTGAAAAAACAGACAGTTGGAAATCAGTCGCATAAAAAACACAAAATGGTTAGACCACTTTGTTTGAAATTCGATAATTCCCCTACACTTTAACTTGAGCTTAACGAACAATTAATGCACAATCGCCACCTAGAGAACAATGTCGCTTTTTACCGACAAAAAAATAATCGGCTGAACCTCTGGTATCAACCGGCTGGATATGACGAAACCAAGGGGAAATACAGATGGCACATCTTTGTCTTGACTGCAGATCTCTGCTGACAACACAATCTATTCGCCTGCATGACAATCTCCAGGAAGTGAAGCACGTACACAACAATACCCTGTACGCCTGCTGTAGCTGTCATGCGGAAATTGCGCTCACCAGCGTACCGCATCAGTGGGTACTCATGAACGCGAAGAGCAACGAGCAAAAGGTCGCGTAAAAACCGGTCTCCCTCACGCTCCGGCGAAAAATACAAAAAAGGCGCTCTGTGAGCGCCTTTTTGCTATCTGCCGTTTACCGGGGCAAGCCCCGGCCAAGAACAGGATTAATCAGAAGTCTCTTCTTCTGCTGCACCGGACACAGCCGTCACTTCCAGCGAATCGACTCGCTGGTAGCCCCGCGGCAGCTTATTACCCCGGCGGCCACGCTCACCACGGTAATGTTCCAGATCGGCAGGTTTCATCTTCAGATGCTGACGACCGGCATGCACCAGCAAAGTATCTTCAGCTGATAGCGTTACCATCGCCACCAGCAACTCTTCCCGGGCAGCAGCCCGCGCCGATGGTATGTTAATGATCTTATTACCCTTACCACGGCCCAGCTCCGGCAGTTCAGCCACCGGGAATACCAGCATGCGGCCTTCGTTCGTGACGGCCACCAGCAGGTCTGATCCTTTATCTTCAATGGCCAGCGGCTTCATGCCTTTGGCATTTTTCGGCAAGGTCAGCGCCGCTTTACCGGTACGGGTCTTACTGGTCAGGTCTGCAATCTTGGTCACAAACCCATAACCGGCATCAGACGCCAACAGTATTGCATCCTGATCTTTACCGGCAATGGCACCATCAATGGTGGCATCCTTCGGCAAGGTCAGCTTGCCGGTTACCGGCTCTCCCTGCCCCCGGGCTGAAGGCAGCGTATGGGATTCCAGCGCATAAGCACGGCCCGTGGTATCCATGAGGATCAGCGGCTGATTCATCCGCCCTTTACAAGCCAGTTTGAAGCCATCGCCGGACTTATAGTTCAGGCCGTTCGGATCGATATCATGCCCTTTTGCCGCACGGATCCAGCCCTGCTTAGACAATACAACCGTGATCGGGTCGGCACTCAGCAGCGCTTTCTCATCCAGCGCCTTAGCTTCTTCACGGGTAACAATCGGTGAGCGACGGTCATCGCCAAACTCTTTGGCATCTGCTTTCAGCTCATCTTTGATCAGCTTACGCATCAGCTTGTCTGAACCCAGAATTTCTTCCAGCTGCTTACGCTCAGCGTCCAGCTCATCCTGCTCGGCACGGATCTTAATTTCTTCCAGCTTAGCCAACTGACGTAAGCGGATTTCAAGAATGGCTTCTGCCTGAATTTCACTGATGCCGAAGCGCTCAATCATCACCAGCTTGGGCTTATCTTCCGTGCGGATGATTTCAATCACTTCATCAATGTTCAGGTAGGCCACCATCAGGCCTTCCAGAATGTGCAGACGGGCCAGCACTTTATCCAGACGGTGCTGTAACCGGCGGCGTACAGTATCAGTACGGTAGGTCAGCCACTCAGTGAGAATCTGACGCAGATTCTTCACTTGCGGGCGGCCATCAATGCCGATCATGTTCATGTTGACCCGGTAAGTACGCTCCAGATCAGTACTGGCAAACAGGTGTGCCATCAGCTGTTCAATATCAACCCGGTTAGAGCGCGGTACAATCACCAGGCGGGTCGGGTTTTCATGATCAGACTCATCCCGCAGATCGGACACCATCGGCAGTTTTTTCTGCTGCATCTGCTGGGCAATCTGTTCCAGAATCTTCGCACCGGACACCTGATGAGGCAGCGCGGTAATGACAACATCGCCCTGCTCCTGTGTATAGACCGCCCGCATCCGCAGACTGCCCTTACCGGTCTCGTACATTTTGCGCAGTTCATGCCGCGGCGTGATCAACTCAGCATCCGTCGGCATATCCGGGCCGGGCATAATTTCGCACAGCTCTTCAATGCTACTGCCCGGCTTATTCAGCAACTGAATACAGGCCTTAGTCACTTCCCGCAGGTTATGCGGCGGAATATCCGTCGCCATCCCCACGGCAATACCGGTGGTGCCATTGAGCAGGATATTCGGCAAACGTGCCGGCAGCGTTAAAGGCTCCTGCAGGCTGCCATCAAAGTTAGGGCCCCAGTCAACTGTGCCCTGCCCGACTTCTTTGAGCAGCACATCCGCATAGCGGGCCAGCTTGGCTTCGGTATAACGCATTGCCGCAAAGGATTTCGGATCATCCGGTGAACCCCAGTTCCCCTGACCGTCGATCAGCGGATAACGGTAAGAGAATGGCTGCGCCATCAGCACCATGGCTTCATAACAGGCACTGTCACCGTGAGGGTGGAATTTACCCAGTACATCACCCACGGTACGGGCCGACTTTTTATGCTTGGCTGTCGATTTAAGCCCCAGCTCAGACATCGCATAGACAATACGGCGCTGCACCGGCTTCAGGCCATCACCGATATTCGGCAATGCCCGGTCAAGGATGACGTACATGGAATAATCCAGATACGCCTTCTCGGTATATTCTTTCAATGACAGGCGTTCTACGCCCTCATCAATGTGTACGGTTCCACTCATATTCTTTTCCTAAGCCAGCTGTCTGGCATAAACAGACATCAGACTTCCGCCAGATTACCCTTGGTTTCCAGCCACTCTTTGCGGTCAGAAGAACGCTTCTTGGCCAACAGCATATCCATGGTTTCGTTGGTATCATCACCCGCTTCAATCGTTAACTGCACCAGTCGGCGGGTATCCCGGGACATAGTAGTTTCACGCAGCTGCAGCGGGTTCATCTCACCCAGACCCTTGAAGCGCTGTACGCCGATCTTGGCATTTTTACGCTCGGCTTTAATGTGGGCGATGATGCTTTCTTTCTCTGCATCGTCCAGGGCGTAATGAATGTCCTTGGCGACGTCAATCCGGTACAGCGGCGGCATCGCCACATACACATGCCCGGCACTCACCAGTGGACGGAAGTGACGAACAAACAATGCACACAGCAAGGTGGCAATGTGCAATCCGTCGGAGTCCGCATCCGCAAGGATACAGATCTTGCCGTAACGCAGCCCTTCCAGCTCATCCGAGCCCGGCTCAACACCGATCGCGACTGAAATATCGTGCACTTCCTGAGAACCAAGAATCTCACCGGAATCCACTTCCCAGGTGTTAAGAATCTTACCCCGCAACGGCATAACCGCCTGATATTCACGGTCACGGGCCTGCTTGGCAGAGCCCCCCGCAGAGTCACCCTCCACCAGAAACAGTTCACCGTTCATCGCTTCGCTGCCGGAACAGTCCGCCAGCTTGCCCGGCAATGCAGGCCCCTGGGTAACTTTCTTACGGATTACTTTTTTATTGGCCCGTAAGCGTTTCTGGGCATTACTGATCACCAGTTCAGCCAGCGCTTCACCGTCTTCAACATTGCTGTTCAGCCACAGGCTGAAAGCATCTTTCGCTGCGCCGGATACAAAGGCCGCAATCTGACGGGACGACAAGCGTTCTTTGGTCTGACCGGAGAACTGCGGGTCCTGCATTTTCACTGACAGGATGTAGCAACACCGCTCCCAGATATCTTCCGCCGAGATTTTTACCCCCCGGGGCAGCAGGCTGCGAATTTCACAGAATTCACGCATTGCATCTAACAGGCCGGTACGCAGGCCGTTTACGTGAGTACCGCCCTGCGCGGTAGGAATCAGGTTTACATAGCTTTCGCCGGTCAGATCGCCGCCTTCAGGCAACCACTGCAGGGCCACATCGACTGCATCAATTTCCCCCTGAAAAGACACCGTAAACGGCTCCAGAGGTAAGGTTTCAAATACCTGGGTCGTGCCCTTCAGATAGTCCACCAGACCATCTTCGTAATACCACTCTTCTTTTTCTTTCCTGGCACCGGTTTCGTCAGTAAAAATAACCCGCAACCCGGAACACAGCACGGCTTTAGCCCGCAGCATGTGCTTCAGCTTGGTCAGGTTAAACTTAGGTGTATCGAAATAGCTCGCATCAGGAAAAAAACGCACCGTCGTACCGGTATTACGTTTACCGCAGCTGTCCACTACTTCCAGATCAGATACTTTTTCACCGTCGGCAAAACTCATCCGGTAGACGTTACCGTCACGCTTAATGGTCACTTCCAGCAATTTGGAAAGTGCGTTTACCACCGATACCCCTACCCCGTGCAAACCGCCGGAATAGTTGTAGTTATCATTAGAGAACTTACCGCCGGCATGTAACCGGGTCAGAATCAGCTCAACCCCGCTGACCCCCTCTTCCGGGTGAATATCCACCGGCATGCCCCGGCCGTTATCGCTGACGCTGATAGCACCGTCTTTATGCAGTACAACATCCAGCTGATTAGCGTGGCCGGCCAGCGCTTCATCGACGCTGTTATCGATGACTTCCTGCGCCAGATGGTTTGGCCGGTCGGTTTCGGTATACATGCCCGGTCGACGCCGCACCGGGTCCAGGCCACTGAGGACCTCTATCGCGTCCGCATTATAATTGGTCATTCGTCTCTTCTGTCCTTCTTATGCCGGTGCTGCTGTTCGGCGACCGGTAATCATCAGGCATTGCATCTGCTGATGAGCTGTCTTACATAACAAACTGTTTTATGAATCCACAGAGGGTAACCCGGGCACATCCGGCAGCTCAACCCGGCCTTCGGAAAAGGCCAGAATCGCCGGAATCAACGCGGTAAATTGTTGAAAGCCGTGATCACCGCCCCGCTGAATCAGCATCGGAGAATCCCTTAACTTATCCACAGCCTGACGATAATCCAGTGTTTCATCATCCGTCTGAGTCAGTAGCAAATAGCGCTGTGGATCACTGAGCGTAGCCACATCAAGCGCCAGCATCTGCTGTAAATGCTGCTTTGTCAGGGTATAGGCTTCACCGGTATACAGGTTACTCTGCTGGCCAAGCATTTCAGCCAGCAATTCATAAGGCCGTACCGCCGGATTCACCAGCACCGCCCTTACCTGATATTGCTCTCCCAGCCAGAGACTGTAATAACCGCCAAGTGAACTGCCGATTAAGGTGATATCACGGCCCTGATGCTGCTTAATCAGTGCCTCTGCCTGCGCAATTGCTTCTGCCGGCCAGTGACTCAGCGCTGGCACCAGCACATCATCCGCCCTGCCGGCTGCTACCATAGCCGCCTGAAACTGACGTGCTTTAATTGAATCCGGGGAACTGTTAAAACCGTGTAGATATATGAACAATGGCGTTGCCATTCACCGATCCTTATTGCCTGTAGCGATCAGCCTTATCCGGCCGATACTTTTTCTCATGCTCAGTGAGAATACCCTGTTGCGTGATGGCAATGAAGCACTGACGGAAAATTAATCCTCATTCTGTCAGTGGACTTACCCACAGAGACTGAACAGCAGTCTTTTGCGGCTGCTTATGCAATAATTCCTGCCTATGGATATCAAGAATCTTAAGCTGTTTCTCAGCCTTAGCGACAGCCTGCATTTCGGCAGGGCCAGTGAAGCCTGTCATATCAGCCCGTCGGCGCTGAGCCGCAGCATTAAACAGCTGGAAGAAACCCTTGGCGTCAGTCTGTTCGAACGGGACAACCGCACCGTCTCTCTGACTCACGAAGGTAAAGTATTTCAGGAATATGCCCGCGAAGCGCTGATGCAGTGGGATGTGGTCCGTAATGACCTGCTGGCAGAAGCGCAGGAGCTGCACGGTGAAATCAGTGTCTTTTGCTCCGTCACCGCCAGCTACAGCTTTCTGTACGATATCCTCAGTGACTTTCGCCAACAGCACCCTAAAATCGCCATCAAACTGCATACCGGGGATGCTGAAGGCGCAATCGCCCGTATCATGTCCGGCAACGAAGATATTACCATTGCCGCCAAACCTGACAGCCTTGCATCCACTCTGTCTTTCAAACCTATCGCCGCCTCGCCGCTGGTGTTTATTGCCCCGCTACAGGATGCCAGTCTGGATCCGCTGCTGAACTCACAACCGATACAATGGCAGAATGTACCCATGATTTTGTCGGAGGAAGGAGTTGCCCGTAAACGGGCGGATCAGTGGTTTAAAGACAACCGCATTACCCCGCTGATTTATGCACAGGTCGCCGGTAATGAAGCGATCGTCAGCATGGTCAGTCTGGGATTCGGCGTAGGTGTGGTGCCTAAAATCGTACTGGATAACAGCCCTCTGGCGGACCGGGTTCGCATTCTGAAAAACGCCCCGGCCCTGAAAGCTTATGAGGTGGGATTATTTGCCCTGAAAAAGAAGCTGCAAAGCCCGATCATCAGTGCTTTCTGGTCACAACTGTAACCCGTTACTCTGCAAACAGCGCTTCCACTTCCGGCAACACTGCCGGACGCCCACGTTCATTCAGCGCCGCACCGATCACCAGTGCATCCAGACACAGTTTCTCATCAGACAGACGAATAACCCGCTGGCGGAATCCGAATTTAACTTTACTGATACGTTCCACCGTCACTTCAATGACGAACTCATCACCGCTGGTCAGAGAGGCTTTGTAATCCATCTCAGAACGCACCACCACCAGATTAATCCCCTGCTGAGCCAGTGCAGCAAAGTCCACCCCGCGGGAAAGCAGGAACTCATGACGGGCATGCTCTAAATAGTTGAAATACACACCATTATTTACAATGCCCTGCATATCCAGTTCATAATCACGGACTTTACACTCAAGACGATACGGCATAGCTAACCAGCTCCGGAAACAGAAAAAAGAGCATCTTAACAGCTGTCAGCAAGACCTTCGAGCAGCAAGCCTTTCAACGCGGCAGGGGCTGCAAACGAAGACCCTTTCAGGGTCTTCCAGTAATGCTTCGGGTAATCGCCGTTGCGCCCCTCCCCGGCCGTCAGTTTCGACAAAGGAATATCCACACAGCCATCACCGTCAATGTCATACCCGCGGGGATCACCGGCCGCATCATCCACACGGGTCAGCTGATACGCCGCCCGGGTACGCATATCCACAAAGGGATTATCGGCAATAAAGTGCTGCAGCTCCCGTTCAACAGAGCCAACCGTTCGCACCCCTTCGGCGAATGAAAACGTATTCACCATTCCCCGGCCTCCGTTACCGGAAATGGTAAACACCATTACACCTTCCGCCACCAGTGCCTCAAGCGCCAGTATAATGTCATGGGTATAACGCCATTCCGGATATTGCTCCCCCCAGCCACGGACAATTTCCTTATAGTGACGTACCCGCCCTAAACTGAGCGGCACATCAAATTCACTCACCAGGGTCGAAGACTCCCAGGAAAGCACCAAAGCATCGACGGGCACCGTCGCTTGCCGGGCCTGAACAACCCGCAGATTACGAAGGATATCCTGCATCGGATGCATCTGACCGGATAACGGATACTGCAGGAACACAAACCGCGGATCAGCAGCAATCATCCGTACTACATCCCCGTGGTAGTAAGGCTCATTAAAGGTGTCATCATCCAGATCAAACATGCCATACAGCGCTGTATGCCGGCCCCACGCCTCTGCAGAGTTAAAACCGCTTACCGGAGGATAAAAACGGTCAATAATCGCCACCCGGAACACCTCATTCGCCCCAATAGCCGAACTCAGTAAGGCAGCCCCAAGCCATATCATGGTTATCGTGATCCATCGCCACATACATCACCCTGTACTGAAAACACCCGCCGTATCAGCACGATACCGGCGGATTATGGTTTGCTTCAGTATAGACAAGGCACAAAAAAGGCCGCCTTTCAGGCAGCCTTTTTCGAATTAAACACCGGACTTCGCCCGGGCGTTGTGATTATCAGTGGGTGGAATAACTGGGGGTTACTTCTGAAGGGGCCAGCTCTTCAATCAGCTTGATCAGCTGAGCAACACCGTACTGTACGTCACCGTTATTATCGATCCGGCAAACATCATCCGGTAAAGTATCAACAATCTCATTATGACGCTGCAGGCGAGCTTCAATCTCATCAGCCTCTTCACGGCCACGCTTGGTCAGGCGTTCACGCAGTACATCGGCATCCACATCCACCAGCACCGGAATCAGGTTCGGATAAGAATGCATCGCAAACGGCAGATATTCCCGCGAACCATTCATGACCACATTAATGCCGTTAGCCAGCCAGTTCTCCACTTCCGAACCGACCGCATAGCTATAGCCGTGGGAATACCATTGCATGGCAAACATCCCCATGTTCACCCGCATTTCGAATTCGTCTTCCGATAAATGGATGTGATTCTCACCGCCGATATTCACCGCCCGGGTGATATAACGGTGGGCAACAAAACAGCCGTGCTGTGGTTTCAGCCGCTGACGGCAACCGTCCAGTAAGCTGTCTTTGCCACTGCCCGAAGCCCCCACCAGATAAAGAAGTTTGCCACGCATGTAGTGTTCTCTGCTCATTAACGAAGACCACAAGAGTAATACGCCTATAACAGAAAAACCAGACCACAAAAGCCGTAAATTGAATAACTTAAGAAGCACTTTGAGGGAGGTTTCGCACAATTTCCGAAATTAGGGGTTTCGGAAATTGTGCGTAGTACAGTTTTCACAACTGCAGGCTGTAAACAACCCGAACTTACTCTGCGATGTTCCGACTCAGACGATCATTTCCTCATCCAGCCATGCATCATGAGACTTTGGCCAACGGGAATTATGATCTACTTGCCAACGTAACGGAGTCACAGCGGTAATGCTGACATTCTGGTTATACTGGCAACCGGTCAGATTCAGGGGTTGCAGAGTACTGCTGTTCACTGTCACAGCCAGTGCAAGCAGCACAATCGCTGCCAGCATACTGACCAGCAGCGAGGCTGGTTGAAGTTTAATGTCTGGGAACATAGACACCTCCTATATTGAACATCAGAAGGTTTTCAGCTGCCGCCAACAACCTGTCAGACGCCCATCATTCCCGTTCCACATAGCCACACTGTAACTGAATTACCGGTGAATCCGGGCACCATACGGAACCCTTCACAGAGACACCCAAAGCACTTTCGGTTACCGGGGCAAAACGGAAGCGGATTTTAAGTATAGTCCCCGGACAAAAAAAATGCCGCTCAATGAGCGGCATTTTTATGGATCACTGTTTCTGACTTACAGGCTCAGGACCTTCTCACCCCGTGACAGACCGGATACACCGGTACGGACCACTTCCATGATGCCGGATGTTCCGATTGCATCAATAAAAGCATCCAGCTTATCACTGGCACCGGCCAGCTGAACGGTGTAAGTGGTTGGCGTCACATCAATGATCTGACCACGGAAGATATCAGCAGTGCGCTTGATCTCATCACGCATCTGACCTGTCGCCTTCAGCTTGATCATCATCAGCTCACGCTCGATGTGCTCACCTTCTGTCAGGTCAACAACTTTAACCACATCAATCAGCTTGTTCAGTTGTTTGGTGATCTGCTCAATAACCCGGTCACTGCCCAGTGTAGTAACCGTCAGACGGGACAACGTCGAGTCTTCGGTCGGAGCAACTGTCAAAGATTCAATGTTAAAGTTACGCTGTGAGAACAAACCTACAACCCGTGACAACGCACCCGGCTCGTTTTCCATCAGCACAGAAATGATATGTCTCATGATTAGGTTCTCTCCGTCTTGGTCAGCCACATATCACGCATGGAACCGCGAGGCACCTGCATCGGATATACGTGTTCGAATGGATCTACTGCAATATCCATAAACACCATGCGGTCTTTCAGCGAGAACGCTTCCTGCATGGCCGCTTCCAAGTCTTCGTACTTATCAACCTTCATACCTACGTGACCGTAAGCTTCAACCAGCTTGATAAAGTCCGGCAGAGACTTCATGTATGACTGAGAGTGACGGGATTCATAATTCATATCCTGCCACTGGCGTACCATTCCCAGTGACTGGTTATTCAGACAGATAACCTTAACCGGAATGTCATACTGGCTAATCGTCGACAGCTCCTGGATGTTCATCTGAATACTGCCTTCACCGGTTACACAGGCAACGTCGGCATCAGGGAAGTTCAGCTTCACACCCATGGCCGCTGGTAAACCAAAGCCCATGGTGCCCAGGCCACCGGAGTTGATCCAGCGGTTAGGCTTATTAAACTTGTAGTACTGCGCCGCAAACATCTGGTGCTGACCTACGTCTGAACACACGTACGCATCACCGTTGGTGACCTTGCTCAGCATCTCGATAACCTGTTGCGGCTTCATCAGCTCACTGTCATCGGTACGGAAACGGCCACCGTGACGGGTACGCCATTCTTCGATCTGCTGCCACCAGGCGTCCAGCGCCTCTTTATCAATTTGCTTCTTGCTGGCTTTAACAATGCTGACCATCTCAGACAATACAGACTTAGCCGGGCCAACGATTGGCACATCCGCTTTGATTGTCTTGGAGATAGCCGCCGGATCGATATCAACGTGAATGATCTTCGCCGTCGGACAGAACTTATCCAGCGCGTTGGTAACACGGTCATCAAAACGTGCGCCCACAGCCAGAATCAGATCCGCGTGGTGCATAACCATGTTGGCTTCGTAGCTGCCGTGCATACCCAGCATGCCAACAAACTGACGGTCAGTCCCCGGGTAACCACCCAGGCCCATCAGCGTATTGGTGACAGGAACATTCAGCATCTGCGCCAGTTCAGTCAGCTCATTGCTGGCATCACCCATGACGATACCGCCACCGCTGTAAATGACCGGACGCTTGGCACTCAGTACCATATCCATGGCTTTCTTGATCTGACCGGTATGGCCGCGGGAAACCGGGTTATAAGAACGCAGTTTCACAGACGCCGGATACTCATACGGGTAACGCTCAGTCGGCGTGGTCATATCCTTAGGGATATCCACAACCACCGGGCCCGGACGGCCACTTTCAGCAATGTGGAAAGCTTTCTTGATGATGCCTGGAATATCTTCCGGGTTCTGCACGCTGAAACTGTGCTTAACCACCGGACGGGACACACCGATCATGTCGGTTTCCTGGAAGGCATCTTCACCAATCAGATGGCTCATTACCTGACCGGTAATGACTACCATCGGAATCGAATCCATATACGCAGTGGCAATACCTGTTACTGCGTTTGTTGCACCCGGACCTGAAGTCACCAGAGAAACACCGGCTTTACCGGTTGCACGGGCATACGCATCAGCCATATGAGTGGCTGCCTGTTCATGACGTACCAGAATGTGCTTGACATCTTCCTGCTGGAACAGTGCATCGTAAATATGCAACAACGCCCCACCCGGATACCCGTAGATGTACTCAACGCCCTCATCTTTAAGGGCGCGAACAACCATTTCTGCGCCTGATAATAATTCCACTTCTTCACCCTCTATTCACATCGCTCCACGGCGACGGATCACTAGTTACGATACTGCAGACGTGCGCAAACCGCCCACCGGCGATTCGACATCATCCAGCAGGCTCTTGCAAAGGCTCGGGGTATTGAGGCAGGCAGGAGCAATCTTAATTCGGCACCAATCTGAGGATCAACTCGGGAAAGGTCCTGAATAAATAAGCTGGGTGACGCTTATTTAACCTGGCCTTCGGGGTAACCTACTGAGCCAGAGAGATAAATTTTTGAGGCAGCAATTCTGCCATTAAGTCAATGATTATTCAAGCAGTCGGGCGTTTCCCCCGCAACAGAAAACAGGGTGATGCAGAATGCTCAGATTGAATGCTATAGTGGCGGCAACAGCGATAAAAAAATGTGGTGTCTGCCCCCACATAAAAAGCTAGATAAAAAGTCATTATTAGGCGTGAGTCAGCCGCCATGGAGACAACCCGATGAGCATTGCCGAAATTAAAAATAAAGAACGCGTTATCGACGAATTACTGCTTGTTCTGCGCAAGATCATGGTAGAACCGGACATTTGCGAAAAAGCGATGAACGCAGCCCGCGAACATATTAACGATGAACACGCCAATATCAGCATCGCTGAAGCCCTGTCTGCCTGCTCAAATGTGAAAATTCCGATTGAGCACAGCGAAGCTGATACCCTGTTTCTGGAAATGCTTAAAGACCTGATCCGCGACGAACAGGCTCTGTATTAAGCCCTCCGAAAACGAACAAAAACGGCGATTATCCTCCGATAACCGCCGTTTTTTTGCATCCTGAAAACGGTAACTGAAACACCCTTCAGTCACCTTTATAACAACTGTTACTCAGGCGCCAGCCATTCCAGCCGGTCTGCAGCAGCCCCTTCCGCCAACTTACTCAATACCCCGGGCATTGCTGCCCGAATGCTGTCTTCCAGTGGCCAGGGCGGATTCACCATCAACATACCGCTGCCATACATACCACCCGCATCCGCCGGATTAATCTCAATCTCTGAGCAGAGAATATTGCGTATGCTGGTGCGCTGCAGTTTATGCTTCAAACTCTTCCAGCGGTTTGCCTCCAGCAACGGATACCAGATCGCATAGCTGCCATTTGGCCACAACTGCTTAGCCCGCTTAATAAACGCCACCACCTGATCATATTCCGACTTATCCTCATAGGCAGGATCAATCAGCACCATGCCCCGGTTCGGCTTGGGTGGCAGCATGGCTAATACACCTTCATACCCGTCGCGCTGATGCACCGCCACGCGGCTATCCTGTCGGAAATGCCGTTTCAGTACCTGAGACTCCTGCGGATGCAGCTCCATCAGCATCAGCTTATCGTTTGCCCGGGCAAAGTGCTGCGCCAGCGATGGCGAGCCGGGGTAAAACAGCAATTCAGCAGTATCGTTCTTTGCAGACACCGCGTCACAGTATACCTCTGTGCCTGTCAGACCTGCCTTCCACAACTTACTGATACCGGACTGAAACTCCTGATTTTTCTGCGCCTGCGCATCCGTCAGATCATACATCGCCCGCCCTGAATGCGTTTCCAGATACGACAGAGGCTTATCTTTACGGGTAAGGGACTGCAGCATCATGCTGAGAATCAGGTGCTTATGCACATCGGCAAAATTTCCGGCATGGTAGCCGTGCTGGTAACTGAGCAAAGAATAATCTCCGGCGAATCTTAAAAACGGATATAACAGGCGGCATTATGCAGCAATCATCCCGCAACCGGAAGTATCCCCGGCATCAGAAACGAAAAATGCCCCTGCAAAGGGGCATTTCTGTCGTCGACTGTATTACTGCAAAACGCTTACTTATTCAGCAGAGCATCCACAGTGGTCAGCGGGTAGTGATCCGGCAGTGGCAGACGCGCCACACCAGAATCGATTGCAGCCTGAGCAACCGCTTCAGATACCGCACCCAGCAGACGTGAATCCGTTGGCTTAGGAATGATATAACCGCGGCCGAATTCCAGAGACTCCAGATCGTAAGCAGCCAGTACTTCCTGAGGAACAGGTTCTTTCGCCAGTTCGGCCAGTGCACGTACTGCAGCGGCTTTCATCTCTTCGTTGATCGCCGTTGCACGCACATCCAGCGCACCACGGAAAATGAACGGGAAGCCCAATACATTGTTTACCTGGTTAGGGTAATCAGAACGGCCAGTCGCCATGATCACATCATCACGGGTTGCATGTGCCAGTTCCGGCTTAATCTCCGGATCAGGGTTTGCACAGGCAAATACAACCGGGTTCGCAGCCATCTTCTTCAGCTGATCAGCCGCCAGCAGGTTAGGACCGGACAGACCCACGAATACGTCAGCGCCGTCGATCGCATCATCCAGCGTGCGCTTATCCGTTTCAGTGGCAAACGCTGCTTTTTCCGGGGTCAGATTGTCACGGCCGGAGTGAATAACACCGGTACGGTCGATCATGTAGATGTTTTCAACCTTCGCACCCATGTTCACCAGCAGCTTCATGCAGGCGTGTGCAGCAGCACCGGCACCCAGACATACGATAGAGGCTTCTTCCAGCTTCTTACCGGCAATTTCCAGGGCGTTGATCATACCGGCCGCGGTTACAATCGCAGTACCGTGCTGGTCATCGTGGAATACAGGGATGTTACAACGCTCGATCAGGGCACGTTCAACTTCAAAACATTCAGGGGCTTTGATGTCTTCCAGGTTAATGCCGCCGAAAGTATCAGCGATACGGGCAACTGTATCAATCAGCGCCT
>CAKZPE010000009.1 GCA_937138495.1 uncultured Oceanospirillaceae bacterium | reverse complement strand
CACCCTCGTGGAAACCGGCGATATCATCCTGCCCATTGCGCAGGGAGCTATTACCAAGGATGACATTATTGCCGAGTTCAGTGAGCTCTGTGCAGGTCAGCATCCTGGACGGAAAGGGCTTGCGTCGCCAGACAGCGCGATCACGGTGTTTAAGTCCGTGGGTGACTCTCGCGAAGATCTGGCCGCTGCCGTTCTGGCGTACCAAAAAACCTCTCAAGGCAGCTAATGCCTTGTTTTGCCCAGTGATCCTGGGCTTTTTTCTTCACAATAAAAATAAGACCGACGTTGATCGGTGAAGGAGATACTATGAATGACGAACCAATAAAGCAGATAGCAGTCCCTCCTCTTTCTCTCGCGTTGATTCCCATCATCTTAACCATTGGATTGTTGGGCCTTCAGATCTTCTATTATGATGATTTTACCCCCCATATTCCTCTGGCCATTGGCTTTGCAATTACGGCACTGGTCGGTTGGACACAAGGGTATCGCTGGAAAGATATCGAAACCGGTGCCTTTCACGTACTTCATGTGGCGATGCCATCCATTGCTACACTCATCGTTGTAGGCATGCTGGTCAGTACCTGGATCTCCAGCGGCACCGTGCCGTTACTGATCTATTACGGGCTGGAACTGATTGACCCGGCCTGGTTCCTGGCCGCCTCTATGCTGCTGTGTTCCGTGGTTTCACTGTCCATCGGTACCAGCTGGACCACCGTCGGCACCATTGGCCTTGCACTGATCGGCATCGGCGCAGCGTTTGGTATTCCGGTTTACTGGACGGCCGGTGCAGTTGTATCCGGTGCATTCTTTGGTGACAAAGTGTCACCATTATCCGATACCACCAACCTGGCGGCGGCAGTCACCGAAACCAATGTGTTCGATCACATCCGCAATATGATGCCTACCACCATTCCGGCCATGCTGATAGCCTTTACGATCTATCTGTTTGTCGGTGGCCAGGCAACCACAGACGCAGCTCAGCTGGCACAGATCGCACAGTTCAAAGAAGGCCTCAACGCACATTTTGATCTTGGCTTTTTACCGCTGATCCCACTGATAGCGGTTATGGCGCTGGCATTTTTTAAAATCTCACCGATACCGGCACTCTTTGTCGGCTTTGTTCTGGGTGCCGCTGTGGCCGTCATTAACTACGGTTACAACCTCAATGAAGTACTGACCTTTGCCCACAGCGGTTTCAAAATAAGCACCGGCACCGCCTCACTGGACAGCTTATTAAACCGGGGCGGCGTATCGTCAATGACCTGGGTAGTCACCCTGATGATGTTTGCGCTGGCATTTGGTGGCGCTTTAGAACGTACCCGTTGCCTGGAAGCAGTTGTCGGTGCGATTATGCGAATGACGAAAGGCTTCAGAGGCCTGCAAACCAGTGCGATCCTTACATCTGTTGCGACCAATGCGGTATCCGGTGATGTATACCTGTCCATTGCCCTTCCCGGCCGTATGTACGGACCTGAATACAGCAAGCTGGGATACAGCCGTCTGAACCTGTCCCGGGCAATTGAAGAAGGTGGCACACTGGTATCACCGTTAATTCCCTGGAATGCCGGCGGCGCTTTCGTCATGGGAACTCTGGGGCTAACCGTCGTAGCAGGTGACTACAGTGCGCTTCTTTACATACCATTAGCATTTGCGTGCTGGCTGTCACCGGTGATCGGTATCATTTATGCGCAGACAGGATGGTTCTCTAAACGCGCCGAACCTTCAGAAACCGGTGCCGGACCAAACACACAAAACAACAACCGAAAATCAAACGCCGAAGGAATCGCCTGATGCAACTGCCCGACGCCAACATCACAACTGCCGCTTCACCCAAAACGGTTGCCGTTGTTGGGGCCGGGATTGTAGGCCTGTGTACTGCACTTGAAGCACAAAGGAACGGTTACCGCGTCACACTGCTGGACCGTGGTGAACCGGGCCTGGGTGCTTCATTCGGCAATGCAGGCTACCTGGCAACCGAGCTCATGGACCCTTTGTCCAACCTTAAAACACTTCGCTCGGCCCTGCCTATGTGGTTAAACCCACACGGCCCGTTGTCACTGCCAATGAGCCATTTACACCGGATTATCCCCTGGCTGCTTCGTTTTATTTGCGCTGCCAGTCCCGAAAGCGCAGCGAAAAGCCGCCATGCCCTTCAACAACTGAATACTGAATCTATTTCTGCCTGGAAACGCTGCCTGACAGATATCGGAGCACGTGAACAGCTTGTTCAGTCGGGCTACCTGCTGGTGTGGGAAACACCGTCAAAACTTGCAGATGCCAAACAACATGCAAGCTATATGGCGCAGTTCGGCATTAAAACCGAACTGGTACAGGGTGAGCGGCTCGCGCAACTGGAACCGGAGATGGCAGATAACCTCAGCCATGCACTGTTCTTTCCTGACGCGTGTCGTGTACGGGAGCCTTATCAGCTATGTAAACTTCTTTTTGCAGCCTTTATGTCGCGGGGCGGCACCTTCATTCAGCAAGAAGTGCAGGCTGCCCTTCCGCAGAATAAAGGAGTATCCGTCCAAACCCCGGAAGAGATACATCAGTTTGATCACGCCATCATTTGTACCGGCGCATGGGGCAAACAATTACTGAAAGGCGTTGGACTTGATGTACCACTGGAAGCCGAACGGGGTTATCACCTCACCATTGATGCCGGAAATATCAGACTGAACCACCCTATCGGCTCAGCAGAGCGCCGCTTTGTCATGAGCCCTCTGGATTCAGGCCTGCGGGTCGTCGGCATGACCGAGCTGGGCGGGCTAAACCTAAAGCCGGTTAAGCGCCGTTACGCTTCTCTCAGGCATCACAGTCGTAAACTGTTACCCCGCCTGAGTGATCCAACATTACCCGTCAGTGAATGGATGGGACACCGCCCCACGCTGCCGGACTCCCTGCCCGTGATCGACAGACACCCTGACCACCCTCAGTTGCTGTTTGCCTTTGGCAATCAGCACCTGGGGCTGACACAGGCCGCAATCAGCGCAGAACTGGTGGTGGGGTTAATGACAGGAAATAATACAGAAATAAGCTGTGAGCCGTTCCGGGTAGACAGGTTCTGACTAATCGGGATGAAAGTCCCGATTAAGCATAGATTTTGAGTTTTAGATAATCAAATAAGCCAACGATTAACCGTCAATCAAAAACATTTCGTTTACGAGAACATCTCTAACCTCTTGTTGACTCATGCTTGAATCTACACACTGAACTACTCCCTCTATAACGGCTGTAGTATCGCTATCGGTATAAGCTATTGGTATTCCCCCCATGAAAGATAAGCCCGTACCTGATGAAAGTGTTTGCATGCTTTCCAGATAGACATGTTTTTTATCTACACCGTTATTACAAACAACAACTGTCCGTTTATCCCAATCATGGCGCATACTTTCCGTAAAACCATCACCGCTTAAGAACACATATTTAACATAAAAAAGCCCGTCACCTAATTTGTGCTCTTCATATCCGTAACCTCCACCCTCCCTAGGCTTATTAGTTGCAACGCAGCTAGCCAGGAAAACCGTAAGTAAAATGAATAAACTATGTTTCATCTTCATCCCTGTTTATTTGTTCTTCAAATATTCTTAACCGGCCTCTAACAATTCAGTCATCATCTTCCATGGCCAGTGAATATTTACCGGAAGCAAGACCTGTCAACCGTGCCACAATGCTCGCTTCTTCTACACCTGTCAGCTCTAATGACTCGTCGTCAGGGCAGAACTTGTATTCGGATACAGAGCCATCAAACTTAATCTTCCCAAGAATGCGACCGCTACTGCTGATGCAATCAAGCTCTTGCTGAATCGGAAAGAACAACACCATCTGAAATCTCCTAAAAACATATACGTCGGTGGACCATATACCTGCACTCCTGTTAACACAGAGGAATACAGTTACCCAGACAGTTCAGGCGCTATCACTGTCATTCCGTCAATACGCACACATTCGGGTATGTGACAGGAAATAAAGCGCAACTGTTGCCACCATCATTCGGCGGGCATTTTAACACTAATCATGAAATGAAAACGAAGCGAATCCGAAGTCACTGCTGACTTGATCATCCTCAATGTTTACGCACAGGTTACATGCTCAAATGCCCCTCCAAACACATTAGACCGGAGTTGTTATGTTCAAAGCACATGTGCATGAAATTTTAGAGATGATACATGCGACTGATAAGGCATATTCTGTTGCAGAGCTGCAGGAAGCGGTTATCAGTCACTTCAGTGAAGATACCGTTTTTAATTCCTGCTCAATCAACGATATGAGTGCAGCACAGGCGGTAGAATTTCTGGTTCAGCGTGGCAAGTTCGTTCCACAACAGTCAGGTTCACCCTGCTGTGGCGGATGCGGCGGTTAAGCAAATAGCATAACAGCTCAGAGACCGGCTGAGACTTACAACAGCCGGTCTTATTCAGTAGGCAAGCAATCAACTAAACCTTCGCCTTACCATCAAACAGCGCCGCTAATCGACCCGATTGAACCAGCTCAATATTATGCTCCTGTGCATACTTAACAGCGGCGTCGGAAACTTCACCTAGGGTCACGTAAAGCAGCCCCGTTGCCTCGGCATTTTTCCCTGCGGCAACCAGTAACTTCAGAGGTTCGATGCCTGTATTCGCCGCTTTAAACCGCTTGCTGCTCAGCAATAGCTTTTTACTGCCGTGTATCAGCACCAGATCAGCACCATTGCCTTTAAACACGCTGGTCTCGTAACCACTTTTTATATAATTAGCGGCAATTTTCTCAGAGATCGCCCCGGCCGGCATTTTTTTAGCCTGCTGAACAACCTCCAGCACCCGCTTTTGCGAAGGTTGCTGTAGCTGTTTATAGGCAGCAATCGCACCGATGATAAAAAATGGCAGTGAACCTGTGATACTTAAAACCACATACTTAGCGTCGGTAAGCGCCAAACTGACCAAGAGAATGAACAGGCCAATTAATACGCTGTACCACCAGCTGGATCGCAACAACACTGCAAACAACGACCCTTTAGCCATTTTAAACGCCATAAAAAGATTACCTTCTGTGTTCTGCTGCCCCCTGGCGGAGCAGGCAATGAGTAGCTTAAAAATACCGCCGTATACTAGCACCTTCCTGAATCGCTGAGGCGTCCGGAAAGGTAGCTTATCAACACCGCTTAGCCGTACAAACCGGGGAAGAAACCCGGGGACTCCGGAGGTCAGCTAAGTCGTCAGATTAAAATCTCAAAGCATCACGATGAACAGCTGTAATGCGACATGCCACCGACTTCAAAATGCTCAAACGGCTTAAGCCTGTAGTACTTATCCTCGACTTCCTGTGACTGCTCCGCATATGGCTGCGTCATTACCTCCTGAAGCTCCCGCACCAGCTCGTAATTGCCACTGCTGGCCTGCTGATAGGCAGGTACCACCAGCCATTCCCGCCAGCTGTATTTCGGATTGACCTGTTTCATCTGCGCAGAAAGCAACGCTTTGCTGTCAGGCTGAGTCTTATCAATAAGCGGTGAGTCCTCAAGAAGTGAGTGCCATTTTGTCAGCCACTGCGACCAGCGCTGATCCATTCCATCAGAATCTTCCCTGTAAGCAGGCCCTCTGTAGAAGCTCTTTTTGAGTGGTTCAATATCCTCGGGGATTCCCGAGAGTTCACGGAAGAAAATCGTGTAGTCCACGGCAGTTTCCAGCATGAGTGTTTGCAGCTCGTCTAATAAAGCGCCATCGAAACGCTCCAGACCCAGCTTACTTGCCCACATCTGTTCCATTTGCCCCTGGATTGTCTGAGCAAAGCCAGCCTGAATCTCATCAAGCTGCTGTAACGCAGCTGGGTGTGAGGCAAGCAAAGGCTTCAGTGCGCTGCAGAACATTTGGAAATTGGCCTCTGCAGCCACAGGCTGATTGTAAAATGAGAAGTGCAGCCCACCGCCGGTCCAGGGTGAAAAGCGCGGATTGAACAGTTCGCAAAATCCAAACGGACCGTAGTCGAGTGTGAAACCGCCCACCGCACAGTTATCACTGTTGAAGTTGCCCTGGCAATAGCCTACACGGATCCAGTTCGCCACCATTGAACTCAACCGGTTACGAAACTCTTGGGCCAGCAACAGTACCTTCTCAGCCATCTCTAACCGGTTGTCGATAACGTCAGCGTACTCGCGATCAATCAGGTGCAAGACGAGCATTTCAAGCTCATTCATCGCTTCAGGGTGCTCTCCTTTGCGGGCGCGGCGTCCAAAGAGTTCTAACTGGCCAACCCTGATAAACGAAGGGGCAACCCGTGTCGAAATGGCAACCGGTTCAGAGATAACCTGATCAGGATTCTGCGACCGGGAGCCTTCTGAGTACCACTGTCGGTTAACGGTCTCCGTTTTTGAAACATACAAACTCAGCGAACGGGATGTAGGAACCCCAAGCGCCTGCATATGCTCCTGCGCCAGAAACTCCCGGATACTGGAACGCAGAACTGCACGCCCGTCTGCACCGCGGCAATACGGTGTGCGGCCAGCGCCTTTTAACTGCATCTCCCAGCGATGCCCGTTAATATCGGCTTCCAGTACAGATAGCGCACGGCCATCGCCATAACCGTTACCGGTGCCAAACGGACACTGCTGATAATATTCAGTGCCATAGATAGAAAGCGCATAACCAGTCGCCCATCCAGCACTGCGCAGTGGCGCAGGCACCTGAGCCATATCGCCGGAAAACATCCGCACAAAATCAGCCGACTGCGCGAGGCTATCGGCAAAGCCAAGCTCCCGGAAAAAGCTTGGGCTATGAGCAACGTACTCAGGATTTTGGATAGGTGTAGGAGTGACAGGCACATAATGCCCGCTAAAGACTTGTCGCGGCGCATGCTCGGCCCCGTTTTCGTCCGCATCCGGATCACAGTTAAGTGCTTCCAGAAACGAGTAATCAGCCAGGTTTGACAGCTCATCAAGCGTCGTAACATCTGAAGAAGTACCTGGGGGCAATGGCTTTACCATAGTGGGGCCTCAAACGGGAATAAATAAACGAAAACTGCGGATTTTGCCTGTAAAATCAGCAAAACAACAATGGTGTTTCTCTTTAAGAAAATAAGTCTTCCAGGAAATAAACCTCTCAACCTAATAATAGACTGAGAGGTTCTTTACTGACTACCCGAAGAGCCGGGGTAACGCCAGCTTATCGTTTAATCCGCAATTTTGCTTTCTGAAACTGCTATCTGAAACTAATAGCACTCAGGATAATCAGTGCAGGTAATAAAATAGCAGATAGACCGCCAGCAATATCGCTACCCAGACAACCATGGTTTCAGTTGGCCATAGCTTGGCAAAGTAGCCCTTTGGTTGGCCTGCCTCTGCATCATATGAATTCTGTACCATTCGTTTGACTGAAAGGATTACCGAATTTTCAACGCTGACATAAGCACCGTAGGTTGTGCCCGCCACCCTTTTCACAACAGCCGGCGCAAGCTTACGGTAGAACCAGTCTGCATCGAGATTGGTCGATGGCAGCTCAGGCGGATACATATTCTTCAGGTTCAGCCATACAAACGCGAGCGCCGAGAAAAACAGCAACTGAAGCTGAGTCAACACGTGGGTAACATCATAGGGCTGATAGCTATGCTCCCAGGGTAACAGAGCATAAACCGTCTGGGCCGGGAACGTCCCTAAAACAACGCATGCTATTGCTGCCAACGTCATGGCGATAAGCATGTTTTTAGGCGGCTCCGTTGTACGGATACCTGAATCGTGAGCAAAGAATGCAAAGTAAGGGATCTTGATGCCCGCGTGGTGGAATACACCTGCAGCAGCAAACAACAGTAACAGCCAGACCACATCATAGCCTTCGGCAACCGCTGCAGCCATAATCATCGACTTGGATACAAAACCGCTGAACAGTGGGAAAGCTGAGATAGAAGCAGCGCCGACAATACAGAGCACCGTGGTTTTGGGCATACTTTTATATAAGCCACCCAGCTCAGAGCCATTGATTTTACCTGTCATGTGCAAGACCGCACCCATGGTCATCATCAGAAGGCCTTTAAAGATAACGTCATTAAAGGCGTGTGCGACGGCACCATTTAACGCGAGCGCAGTACCGATACCAATACCCACGATCATAAAGCCGATCTGGTTGATCAGACTATACGCAAGTACCCGGCGCAGATCATTCTCAATCACGGCAAAGAATATTGGGAAACACGCCATTGTGACACCGATCCAGACGAGAATTTCCTCCCCCGGATAACCCCGGGCAAAGGCGTACACTGCTACCTTCGTTGTGAAAGACGCTAAGAAAATTGTACCGCTTGGGGTTGCCTCAGGATAAGAGTCGGTCAGCCAGTTGTGCATAAACGGGAACGCACATTTGATACCAAAAGCGAAGAAAATTAACCAGGCTCCTACCTGAGCGATACCTTCATGTTGCAAGCCGATTTGAGTGAACAGCAGGCTGTTATTTACCCGGGCGAAAATCAACAGGCCCACGAGCAACAGGACGCCAGACAATACCTGAATGATCAGGTAACGAATGCCGGAAGCGTAAGCACGATCCGTCCGGCGGGCCCAGATCAGGAATACCGACGTCAGCGCCAGCAGTTCCCAAAAGATAAACAGCGTAAGCAGGTCGCCTGCAAACACGGCGCCCACAGCACTTGCAGCGTAAGCCAGACCAGCCACATGCTGCACTGTATCTTTAACATGCAGCGCATAAATAACAGCAATCAATGAAGCGAGATGGAAGAGATAACCAAACATCAGGCTGAGTTTGTCTACTTTTACCGGCTCCAGGGCATAGCCCATAAACTCAAGGGACCAGAACACACCATGGTCCATCCCCATCAGGTTTATAGCCCCCAGAACCGGGGCAACAATCATTATCAGATTGCGCAGCCAGCCCCGCAGCACAATCGCCGCCAGAGCGCCCAGCAACAAAGGAAGAAACGGTATCACACTATTCATCGTAATAATCTTCCCCACGCATCAGGTACTTACGCATCTCTGTCGCGATCAGCACCAGAACAACACAACCAATAAAACCATAGATGGCATAAAATGCCGGGATGTTCTCCCAGTCATGGTAGATATGCCGGTGCACCATAAAATCAACCAGAACTAACAGGCCGCAGATAACATAGAAAACGTTTAACATTTTTTTAATGTTTTCCGGCTTATCAAACCAGCCATCTGAATCATGATTATCAGACATTTAGCCCTCCCCCCTATTCGTTGAAGCGCTCATATCCGTTGACGCTGTCATATCGGTTGAGACTCCCGGAATCAGATTAATCAGGTCGACCAGGGGCTGCATATAGAAAAACAGTGCCAGACAACCAACAGACGTGATCGTCAGCGCAATCAGAATGGGTAACGGCGCTTCCTTCGTTTCTGACCAGGACCACGGCTGCGCACCTTCAGCAGGCTTGCTGAAGAACGCTTTGATAGGAATCGGTAACAGGTAAGCAATATTCAGCAGGGAACTGACCATCAGCACTGCCACGATGATGAGTTTATCCGCCTCTAACGCACCAATGGCGAGATACCATTTACTCCAGGTGCCTGCCATAGGGGGTAAGCCAATAATACTGATGGCACCGATAGCAAACGCGGCGAAAGTAACCGGCATTTTGCGGCCCAGCCCCACCATATCGCTGATATTTTTCTTATGGCTGGCAACCATGATTGCACCGGCACAGAAGAACAGCGTAATCTTACCGACCGCATGGGTCGCAATATGCAAGGCAGCACCGGCACTGGCGATGGAAGAAGCGAGCAGCGCACCGACCACGATATAACTCAGCTGACTCACCGTTGAGTAAGCCAAACGGGCCTTCAGGTTATCCTTAGTCATGGCGATACAGGATGACAGCAGTATGGTCGCCGCACCGATATATAACATGACATCGGTTGTCGCCAGATCCTTCAGCCCTTCAATGCCAAAGATATAGATAACGATCTTCAGAATGCTGAACACACCGGCTTTTACGACCGCAACCGCATGCAGTAAGGCACTTACCGGGGTAGGTGCAACCATCGCCGCTGGCAGCCAGCGATGGAAAGGCATAATAGCCGCTTTACCCACGCCGTAGCAGAACAGCACCAGCAGAACACTGAGAACCACCTTATTATGGGAGTCATCAAAAATACCGCCAGCCCGGAAATCCAGCGTTCCGGTCAGGGCATAGGTACCCAGCACTGCGAATAGCAGGAATGCAATCGAGGTACTCAGCAGAATGCCCAGGTAGACCCGCCCCCCCTGCTTCGCCGCATCGTTGCCGGCATGGGTGACCAGAGGATAAGTTGAAAGCGTCAGTACCTCATAGAAAATGAACAGCGTCAGCAGGTTGCCTGAAAAACAGATACCCATGACTGAACTGATTGCCAATGCAAAACAGCAGAAGAAACGCGTCTGGTTATCTTCATGATGGCCGCGCATATAGCCGATGGCATATATGCTGGTAACGATCCACAGAAAGCTGGCAACGATAGCAAACAGCACGCCTAAAGGTTCAACATTAAAGCTGATACCAAGTCCCGGAAATATCTCAACCACATCAGCTTGGAGAGCGATTCCGTTGAACGTGTAATCAGTAATTGCCAGCACAATACTGAACAATATCACGGCGGTTATCAGCGTCACCGCTTCACGCAGATTAGGGAATTTCCCGGTCGTGATAACCAGTAACGCACCCACAAAAGGAACGCCGATAGATAGCGCAATTAACTGCGCCGGTTCGAGTGCCTGCCAGAGATTCATGATGAAACCTCCTGCGCCCTTTCTTCTAAAACATGGTTTTCAGACACCTGGCCTTCCGGCACCTTGCTTTCTGACATGGCGTCAGCTTGAAAAAGCCACTCTGAAGCGCTATTTGCCGCGTCGGTTGTCAGGGTCGTATCAATACCGAAATAGATATTGGCAATCACAAGCACCCACATCGGAACCAGCATCAGCCAGGACACTTCTTTGATGCTTTTTGAACCCTGTGATTCAGGCAGTTTTTGAAAATACGCCGCTTCGAGCACCCGGCCAATATAGACAATCGCAAACAGTGAACCAAGCAATACCAGCGCTGCTACAATCCAGTTATCCTGCTCCAGCGCTGCTGTCACTAAATACCATTTGCTGACAAAGCCAACGGTAAGCGGCACACCAATAATACTCAGGCCCGCGATGGTAAACGCCGCCATTGTCAGAGGCATTTTCCTGCCCAGCCCGGCAAACGCTTTGATATCGACAGAGCCAACACGATAAAACACTGCACCCACAGCCATAAACAGAGCGCCCTTCATCAGCGCATGGTTAAAGATATGGATCATACTGGCCATGAGCCCCGCCACACTCACCAGGCTAAGCCCAAGAATCATATAGCCAATCTGCGCAACACTGCTGTAGGCAAGTACGGTCTTAACGTTACTTTGTACCGTTGCCATATAGGAACACTTGAAGATAGCAACAACCGCCAGCACCATCAGGATAAGGCCCATCCCCATATCAACAAAAACATGCTCAATGCCGAAAACAGTAAAGATAAAGCGGATCATGACGTAGACCGCCACTTTTGTAGCAGTACTGGCCAGAAATGCTGTCACTGCAGAAGGGGCATGGGTATATGCCGGTGGCAACCACATATGTAACGGGAAGAGTGCAAGCTTGATACTGACACCCACCATGATAAACGCGAGCCCGGTATTAATCGTACGGCTGCTGTCGTAAAGATCGATTCTGCCGGCCAGATCCAGCATGTTCAGGGTACCGGTCTTCATGTAGAGCATGCCAACACCGATCAGGATAAAGGTCGCACCGATAGTCCCCATCACCAGATAACGGAATGCTGCTGTCAGACAACGCCGGTCCGCAGCCAGACTCACTAAGGTGTAGGTCGCCAGTGAAGAGACTTCCAGGAACACAAAGAGGTTAAACGCATCGCCGGTTATCAGGATGCCTGAAAGGCCTGCCAGGCATAGCAAGTGTGCGGTGTAGTAAAGCGAGTGATTGGCAGCTTTCACCTCTTTCTCGATGCTGTCTTTCGAATACACCAGCACCAGTGTGGAGATAGCCGTTACCGCTAATAAGACAAAGGCATTGGCAACATCAACCCGTAACTCAATTCCCCAGGGAGGCGCCCAACCGCCAACGGCATAGCTAAGCACACCCTCAGACAACGCTGCTGTCAGCAGTTGCCAGGAGAATATAAATGCCAGGCCGCTGACCAGGGTGGCAAAGCCCCAGGAAAGTACTGACCGGCCCAGAATAAGCGCTACCGGCGCTGCAATCAGGGGCAGTATTATAGGAAGCGCAGCTAAATGTTGTTCAAGCATCAGATTGCATCATCCTTGTTTTCAAATTCATTCTCTTCAACAGTGCCATAAGCGCGTTTAATCCGGACAATCAGTGCAAGACCCACCGCCGTTGTGGCAACACCCACAACAATGGCGGTAAGAATAAGCACGTGAGGAAGCGGATTGGAATATTGAGTAACCCCTTCAGCCACGATGGGAGCAGTACCTCCGGTGACCTTACCCATGGAGATATAGAGCATGAAGACAGAGGTCTGAAAAACATTCAGGCCAACGATTTTCTTAACCAGATTGTTCGCAGAAATAACAATGTAAAAACCGGCCATCATCAGAAATACGACGACCCAGTAGTTGTAATAATCGAGAATAAAGTTCACTGGACGTTTGACCTCTCAGCCTGGCTGCCAAAGGCATAAAAAATATTCAGCATGACCGCAAACACTGTAAAACCGACCCCCAGCTCAATAATGATGATGCCATAGTGCTGACCGGCTACCGGGTCTGCGGCGAGTTGGTTGTAATCAAGGAAATGACCGCCCTTATACATGCTATACAAACCGACACTGGCATAGAGCAGCACGCCAAAAGCAGCCATCCACTGTAAAAATTTTGGCCCGACGACGGCAAACGCCTTGGGCAACCCGAATACCAGTGCATACAAAATGAAAGCGGCTGCCGCAATTACGCCTGCCTGGAACCCCCCACCGGGGCCGAAATCGCCATGGAACTGAACGTATAAGGCAAACAGAATCACCAGGGGAATAATGACTTTAGCAACCACATGCAGCACTCGGTGTGATTCCAGGCCTGAATCAAGGTCTTTTTTCTGCTTACGTCTTACTCCCAGCAGAGAGAAAACGCCTATCAACGCAGAGAACACTACAACCGTTTCGCCCAGCGTATCGAAGCCGCGATAACTCGCTAACACCGACGTAACCATATTCGGTAAGCCAACCTCTTTCGGTGACTCTTCTATATAACGGGGTGCAACATGCTGATGCACCGGGTTATCAGGATCGCCAAAAGGAGGCATATCGAGGGTGCCATAAATTAACGCTGCACCTGTCACCAGAACAACAAACAGCGGCAAGAGCGTAGAGTGCGTGCTCGGCTTCTCTTTCCTGCCCGTCAGCGCCAGCGTACCGAGCATCAGAACTGTCGATATACCCGCCCCCACTGACGCTTCAGTAAAGGCAACGTCAACCGCATCGAGGTTCACAAATATCAACGCGGACAAGAAGCTGTAAATACCGAATAACATTACGACGGCAAACAGGTCTTTTAAGAAAATGATCCGCAAGGCGGTCAGTGCAAGCATTGCCAGCAGCACCAGATCAATAAACTCTGCCATTACTGAGTATGCTCCTGTTTATCTTCCGGACGGGTTTCTGCCAGAGTCAGTAATCCGCCATGGCGGGCAGATTTTGCCAGCGCGTGGGAGGCCGTGGGGCTGGTGACCATCAGAAACAGCAAAATAAATACCAACTTGGCCGTATTCAGATCGAACGAAGTTTGTAACAGTAGACCGCCAATAATTAAGATGGCGGCGATAGAATCGGTGACACTCGCGGCGTGTACCCGGGTGAAAAAGTCAGGAAACCTGAACAGCCCGACAGCACCGCTCAATCCAAAAAAGATCCCTGCGAGAAGCAGTATGCTACTGACAATGTCCAGAAAAAGCATGGCTTACCACTTATACTCAGTTGTTATTCAATGGGTGAGGTATATTCGAAGAATCGAAGTACCGCGACCATCCCAATAAAATTTATCAGCGCATATACAATGGCGATGTCCAGAAAATCTGGCCGTCCCATCAAAAATCCGATAACCGCGATAAATAAAACAGTCTTGGTGCCGAACATATTGACCCCAAGGATACGGTCGTAAACCGTAGGTGCTTTAAATGCTCTGGCCAGGGCAATCGCCATAACGACCAGAATCGCAATACATACTGCTGCCAGAATGCCTGTCATTTATTTTCGCCCCAGATGCCTGCAATCTTTCTTTCCATTTCACCTTGTTTCAGCTCATCAATAGACGATTTGTGCAATGCATGGACGGTTATCTCATCCTCTTCCAGATCCACACTCAAGGTACCGGGAGTCAGTGTTATTGAATTTGCATAAAGGACACGGCTACTCAGCGGAACGTCTTTTGAGCTTATTTTTGCTATCGCTGGCGAAACCTTGTCCGGTGAACCCCAGATGAGCTTCGTAACATGAATACTGGAACTGATAATTTGCCCAATCAGCCAGGGAAGATACCGAATGAGCCGAAGGCTTGTACTGATCTGACTGGACTCATGTTCGACCTCATCCATCCGCTTCAGTACAACAAGCACGGCTACGACTGATATGACACCGAAACTCAGTAATAACGGTTCGATGAAACCGGAAAGCAACAACCAGAATATTGCAAGAACTGCCGCCCACTTAACGATATGCATGTAATATCGCTCCAATTTATTCCCGAAATTTTTCTTGTTTTGTCCAGCAAGGGCAAGCGGCCTTAAAGGCCTTCTGACGCCCCTTGCTGATGGCTGTTCACTGTGAACTGCAACCAACCAAACAGACTTGTATTGTTCGCAAAAAAACACTCTCTGGCACTTCAGTAAGCCTTATATCTTTCAATCCAGTGCGGCTTATTCGTTATTCCAGAACACCCATATGACCTAATATTGCGATTCAACAAGTGATAGCTCAATAGAGATTATTTAATTTTATTGATAGGATAATCCTATCAATGTGAGATTTTAACGCCTGAGAAGCTAACAGTATGGCCCTGAAAACCCCCACCATAAAACAGCTGGAATACTTTGTACGCCTGGCGGAATCCACGACTTTCCGTAGCGCTGCAGAACAGCTCAAAATCAGTCAGCCAACGCTGACAGCGCAGATCTACAATCTGGAAAAAACCTTAAACCTGACCCTGGTTGAACGTAGCCGCAGCGGGGCTACCCTAACCCCGGCAGGCAGGGATTTACTGGTAAACGCCCGTCAGGTTCTTGAGGAAATGAATGGCCTTCTGGATCAGGCGGCGATGATTAATCATGGGCCCGGAGGTACCTTCCGCATGGGGGTATCACCCACCGTCGGCCCCTACCTGCTGCCGCATATCTTACCGGGATTACATCACACCTATGCATCCCTAAAACTCTTTGTAAGAGAACACACACCTAAAGCATTAGAGCTGGACCTGCTTGAAGGGCGACTGGACCTGGTACTGATTCCAAGACCCTTTAACAACCCTCGCCTGACCACTGAAGTGCTGTTTGATGAACCACTGAAACTGATTGCACCAGAAGATCATCCTCTGGCTAAACTGGAAAAAGTCAGATCCAATCATCTGAAAGGTCAGAATATACTGACACTGGAAAGACAGTACAGTAGCTATCAGCAGATGGAAGTTCTCTGTTCCGACCTGGGTGCAACTATTGCCCGGGATTACGAGGGCAGCAGTCTGGATGCCCTTCGACAGATGGTGATCATGCAGATGGGAATAACCTTCTTACCCTCGCTGTATATCTATTCTGAAATTCACCAGCCTCAGGGACTGATCCTCCGGGATATTGAAGACCTGAACCTGCACCGCACCCATGTACTGGCCTGGCGGCAGAACTCACCGAACCGGGGGTTTTACAGACAATTAGCCGAGCTGATACGCTCATTAGTGAAAACCAATCTGGCAGATGCCAAATTAAGTTTTTAGCATACGGCTTCAAAGGTTTTCGAAGATACTTCATCCGTGATGATACCGCCAAGGTGACTGCGGCGTTGCGGCAAGGTTGGTAGCGTCAGGCCTTTCTTTTTGCTTTTCTTATTAAACGGGCAAAAACAAGACCTGACCCTTTCTGTTTTGAGCAGCTTTGCTGCGTCCGGCTCTGAAGGCACGAAATTGATAGACTTATTAAGTATTACTTGCGGTTCCATGGCGGGTTGAACATAAGTATTAACAGGCGCTCAACCGCTAGAGCTGTATTAGCGTCGCGCGTTGCCACCCAACGAACGGATACATTGTTTTTAATGTATTCTCGCCTTAGTCCACGATCCGGATGACTCCACTTATATGCCCTTTGGATTGCATGATTGTCATCGCCAGATAGATGCTTGCTTATCAAACGATCTTTTAGACCTCCAGACCCTTTAGCTTCACCGATATAACTTAGATTGTTCTCATGATCGTAAACAATGTAAGTTCCGGGCTCTTTCGGCGGGCTAGCTTCACGAAACAATACTTTTTCAGAATCCATTAGCTTAGAAATGTAACTCTCTATCTCTGGTAGGACTCTATCTAGATCATCTTTCCAGTTGTTCATAATTTCCTTGATGATTAACATTTTAATAACGAGTTTGCGCAGAATAACGGAAGCACGATTAACGAGGTTACAGATTAATGGGTGACCCCATGCGCGGTGCCATGCGCACTGTGTATTGGAGTGTTTAAAACGAAGGCAAAGTCAGGCTCTAGGGCTCATGATTCGGCAGGAACTTTAGCACCAATAAGGTAATTAAAACGAAGACAATCTGAAAACCCCGTAACACGAGGCCTGAGAGCACACTTCATTCCAAAACAATGTGTAAACCTACCCTAGTTATATGTGTAACTAATTAGGGGAGGTTTACACTTCTACTTGAGAGTACTTGCTTTCCATTGCACCCTGTGTTCGTTTTATTTATAACTATTTGAAAAACTTAGCGTAATTTAATACGCTAAGCCATCCGTTCAGTTATTTTACACTTGCGATTGGTCATTGGTTAGTTCTAACCAGTCCTCAAGATAATGAAAAGGAACAGGATATCGGTAGCTGCGGCAAGCCGTTAGTACTAATGAGGATTTTTCTTTTACGACTGCTGACATTTTCTTGAATGAATCAGAGCGATAGCACTCTTGTAAAATATGCTTTAATACTGACTTTCTATCCATAGGAAAATTAGTCGATGCGGAACCATGTATATTTGAATTAGTATACATGCTTTTTTCACTATATTGATTTGGATACCAATACTGTAATGTTGAATGTTTTAAATTTTCATTGGCAAATTTTTCCAGATCTTTGCTTTTAGTATCTAACTTGTAAAGAGAACAGAAAACAGCTAATAGAGGATACAAAATGCTTGCCTCAGTAGCTTTTTTCTTATAATCCTCATCATCTTTTTCTTTATTTTTGTGTTCCAGAAGTTCTTCGTAAGAGTTGTTTACTATCGGGTACATTGCATTACTGCCAAAGGAGAATATACACATATTAATTATTTCAGAAAGCCAGCTTTCTACAAAGCTATCAAGATCAGAGTTATTTGAAAGCAAAATCAGAGCTAAGCCAATATCAATTGCTTGTGAATCTTTATAAGGCGATAGTAAAAGAGGATTATTGACAACCAAGAGGTTAATTGCGTTGGTTATTTCTCTTAAACGCAGTTTTAGAACCTCCTGTTCTTTACTTTCTCCATCTATAGGAGGGGTTAAAGCATAGCTTTGAGAAAGAGCTTCTAAAACCCAGTGTCCCTTTATAGACAGGCGTCCCAGTACTTCGAAAAGCTTAAAATTGACGTCAATAGAGCAAGGGGAGTGAACTGCATGAGAGAGGCCGTACTTCAGCTTAACAAATGGAATTAAACACTGATCTACATAGCAGTCTGAAATTTGTTGGTATGTGTCTAAAATACTATCAAATGCTTTTGAGGCTTTATTCCTTTGTGTGTAATGATTTTTTACTTTATCCCAAGCTGATAGCAATGCCTGCTCCGCGGAAAGATAGGATGACTCTTGATTACCTGAATCACGACACCATGAGAATAGAACCCATAAACAAACGTTCAAACGTGTAATAGATGACGCAACTGAATCGCTGTCAGTCGCATTTGATAGCGTTTCGTCTATTAAGTACGAAAAGTGCTTACTTGATATTTCTGGCTCTTCAAGCAAGGCTAAAGACTTTCTTAATAAAGCTTGGCTAGAGCTAGGTAGTAGCTCTTCCTTTAATAAATATTGTTGAAGTAGTTCTGAGAGTTTGTCACCATTCCATTCTTCAAAAAAGATGTTGTCTCGCGTGTTGCGTTTTTCATAGCCAGAAACTTCTTGTCTGATTCCTGAGTTCACATCTCCGCCAAAACATAAGCAAATAACTATTGGTTTATCTTTATGCTCTGGCGGCAATCGAGTTGGAATAAATGAATCTTGAATTTCATCTAACGAGGGTCTTAGGGCTTGGTCTGAATTTCCGTTCCAAGTTTCACGGGTAAGGTTCCCTGATTTTACAGAAAATAAATATACTTTTTCTTCAAGATTATTAACTCGTCCTACTGCTGCAATATCAACACCATACTCTTTTACCCCTCGCGTGGGTGATATGAATACATTCATTCCCATACTACTCAGTAAGTCTGGTAACACAGCATCTAATTCATTTCGCTCCTTTAAAGAAGCTAAGTATTGTTTAAGAATTAGCTTCATCATTCATCCTTCCATAGCGAAAAATTCGTAACTTATAGTCTAGATTCTCAGGATCTAAGATATTTAATCTTGGCATTTCGGCTGAATGAGAAATAGATTGCATCTTCATTTCTTGTCGTACGTCTTCTCCATTACTTTTATGCATATAGTATATTGAACTATTTCCATATAATAATTTTTGCGTTGTAAATAGGCTGGCGAGAGATGACCTTTCTGCCTCTTCACGAGCTTTGTTCATCTCTTTATTGAATTCCTTCCTGTAGGTACTGATATTTTTAGTAGGAGCCATTAATTCCTTCAATTCAGATACTTTTTCAATACTGTCATGGTAGCTTTGAAGTTTATCAAGTAATCGTTCACAGAGATGAGAGTTGTTTTTATTTTCTATGCATAATTGTAAGAACTGTTTAAGTTCTCCAGGGTAACTTAAAAGTAATGGGTCGTATAAAATTTTCTCAATATCTTCGCTAGTGTTTTTCGATACATCTGAAAAAATTGATAAGACAAAGCTAGTTACTGCAATAGGTCGTGTAAAAAGCCAGCCTAAAGCTTTATAACTAACAAATAGTTTACTTTTATCATCAGTTAATAATGACAGGTCAGCCTTTAAATTTATATCTTTACCTGTTATATCATGTAGAAGGTTTGCTATTTCGTTGCATAATATGGGGTCTGCTGACAGGAACCATTTTGTGACAATATGGTTGAGCAATTCTTTATGCTTATCCATTAGATTTCGTGCGAAATAGTCTAACGATGTTATATTTGATCCTGAGCTTAAAGTAGACTCTAAAAGTGTAATTGCGAGATGTGTTAACTCCTTTTTTGCTAAATTGACTAATATATGGTCAATATTATTAACTATACCTGTGTGATCAGGAGAGACATTGACTAGTTTTTCTATAAAAAGAGTATGTGTACTAGTTGGAATTTCTACTCTTTTAAATGCAAGGATATGGGAAATTTCAAGCTGGACTTCTGATGAAACTGTTTCAATGAAAGTTGCTAATAGATTCTCAATTTGCGGCCAATAAGATGGGAAACTATCACCAAAAGTGATAATTGCATTTAACATAGACGCACAGCAGTTAGCATTCTTCTCAATATCAGCTTTGGCGGAAAAAACATTCCAAACAGAATTAGTTTGATTTATGTCTATCTTAAGCCTACCTAAGGAAAAGTAAGCTTGGCTTCTAACCCTCTCATTTTCGTGAGTGCTAAGGCTTTCGATGTACTGGATAGCATCTGTTAGGTAGTCATGATGAAATGCTAAGAGAGAGCATGAAAGAAAAGATGCATAAGCTTTGAGCTCTTTTTGGTTTAGGATTACCTCAATACTCTCTCTAGGACGGTTTACTTCTTTGCTACAAAATTGCTGAAAGGCTTCGTAGACTCCCCCAGTCGCTAGGTCTCTGCCAGATTGCTGTGTTAGATGAACCAAACTGTGCAGGATATCCTCAACTTTTGCTTCTAGCAAAGGTAGCGCATTTTCAAAAGCATGCAATATTGTAAAGAAATCGTTTTTAGAGGGGCTTTTATCTAGTCTTTTTACCAGCTCTATAAAATCTATATCCCCTGAATTGTGTAGCTCGGACAGCGCTATTTCCAAGAGTTTTTCATCTATACGGATTTCTTGGATATAGAATTTATGGATCTGAGCAAGAAAAGCTTCAGTTTCGTCTTTCGTTGCAAGTAGTTGAGTCTTTATATCCTCTAGCTGCATTTCAATCTCCTGTTATCCTTCCTTTAATTCGGGCCTACCTGGCTCGATTTCCATGACATGAAACACTAAGGCATTGTTTTTTTATGCTCAAGGAGTAGAGGTAGATGCAAAAGTGTGAGATAAGTATATGAATTCGTTAGAGTTAGGTAAACACAAAACTAACAAGGCGCTGGTGTTTTCTAGGATAGCTAGAACTCAACCTAGACTGAATCGCCACCACTTTTGTAGACATTCACCAGTGTTATTGTCACTTTTTAATATGTAACATCAAACAAGTCATGCCCGTTATAGGTCGAAAGACTGAGTCAATTCTAAGGCAGTTTGATTGTCAGTTACGTGCCAAAAGCGGACATAATCGAACTGTTCTCAGAAGATAAGTAACCTATCAAACATGACTATCTATACAGTATATTTGGATATCTCTAAATTATTGGCTCGTTTTCTACCTCTGCTCGCTCGCTTTTATTCTTGTCTTTTTCATTATTCAGTTACATATTAAACACTTAGGGAATTCACAGTGCAGAATAACGCGCACTGTCACTCATCAAAACGCGCATGCTTGTTATTAAAATATTAGGCGTAAGAGGAATATCGTGCATCAAATCCAACCATCTATATCTTTGAAGATTTTTGCAGAAGGTATTAAATGCCTACATGACCCCAATTGGACTGGAATGTATCTCTACGACGAGTTAAAGCAACATGTACGTGGAAGAGTTGAGCCTGTTAACCTTCTGCGCAAACCCTTAGAAAAAGGGATTGCTTACTACTTAGGACTATGGATTTTTGATGACTTCTTTTCAGAAGTACGTGCAGAATATTTACACGGTGAATATAAATTCTGGTTCCTAAACGATTTCCTAGAGTTATTGAAATTTCACAGCTTACCTAGTTCAACTGAAATGGAAAACCTAGAGAAAGAAATAGACAAAATAGACAATCTATTTGTCAACGAAGAAGGTGAGTATTATGACTACTTAGATTCCAAAGAGGGAAATAAGCTTTTGCTCATTCTCTATAAAGCTTGTACTGCTAGATATGAAGAAGAGATAAAGTTAATACGCCCCCTCTATGCCGAAGAATTTTCAGACAGAATATTGCACGATCGTCAGCTTTGCTTTTATATCTCACAATTACTTGTAGAAATTGGTTTTGACGGTGATGACGACGATACGGGGCCAAAACAATGGGTATCTCGCGAGCACTGGCCAGAACGAGTCAAAGCTATTTTAAAATCTAGGGATAGGGGAAAATGCACGAGCTGCATGTCAGATTTAACTATGGAATTGGAAGCTCCTATCCATATAGATCATATGATTCCACTAGCTAAAGGTGGATGTAACGATATAGTTAATCTACAAATACTATGCGACAAGTGCAATCAAAGTAAGTCAGCCAAATTTATGGATGTACCATCATCAATTCCAAGGTACATCAAACGAAAAAGTGCCTAACAAGGCCTTAAAATCGGATTCGTAACGATTGGCTCGGTTCCGCTTCGTTTCAAATTTTAGCCAGCTGTTATTCACCGCTTAAGGCGGCGTTATCGTCTGCTTTGTGTCGTTAGTAGTCTAACCAAAACGAAGTTAACGATGTCAGCTAGTGGCACTAAAACGACCATTCTAAAAGATATTTGGCTCCTTGATTTGATCAATATATCCTAGATCTTTTCTGCCTCTAGAATCACGGGGTCAGGTCTTTCCTTTTGCTTGTATTGGTAAGCTGGCAAAAAACAAGACCTACCCCCGCGTGTTTCCGCACTTAATCGGCTTGTTAGGAAAGCCTTAGCTCTCTGTATTTTGTAATCTAGTCTTTAGGTACTCAAGAAAGCTATCGTCTTCGGTGTTAAACAAATCAAAAGCAATTTGCTTAAAACCATCTACTTCTTCGCTTTCCACTTTACCAATACCAGAGTTAACTTGAGAATATCCGTTTTGTAAAATATAGATTAGCTGATTAAACCTTAGATCTGGATCTTGTTTCCAGAGCTGATTAATTAGCTCTATAAACTCGTCAATTCTTTGTGAATCTCTCATTAAAAACTCAATCCTTGATTAGCTACCTAACGCCGCAATAAAAGGCGAGCATTAGCGAGTCCAGCCCACATTTTTGCGGGCGATTTTTAATTGCCTTGTTATGCTGGTTTAATCGATAACCCGCAGTTGAACTTGCGTACCATCTGGTAGATCTTTGATTTGTTTTGCTACGTGACCCGAAAACCTAATAAGCTCTTGCAGCGGTGCGGTATTAATATTTGAAATTGTGTACTCACCGCCTAGAACACTAGGAGTGACTAAACAGTATTTTTGACCTTCAGTTAATGGCCCAAGCCGCTCACTTGCTTGTTCAACTAAAGCTTGCATGTACCAATCTTCAAGGAACTCTTGATCGGCAGAAAGACCATCGAGTTCTTCGCGATTGCTTGCGACAATCTCGCAATAAACATCTTCAGGACATAGGCGCCAATAGCAACCAGAAGAATCTTTGATCATTAGATTACCGAAGTGATTTTCACCTACGACCTCAACAGGATCGATACCTACCCAACCCCAAGATTCTTTGATTTCTTGAATAATATTCATGACTTCCTTTTACGCATAACATTTTAATAACGAGCGTGCGCGTTTTTCTGACAACCCAGAAAATGCTTATTACTGTAACCAACTGAATCTAAATAACTTTTAGACAGCACCGCTACTTTCCTCCAATAAAAATAAGCATGCGCATTTTGATGGCTGACTGTGCGCGTAAGTCTGCACAGCGAGGTCCTTAAGTGCTTAATATGTAACTGAATAGTGGAAAAGGCAAGACTGAAATGTGGCTGTCATTGATAGACAGCAAACTTATAAATGAGAGTTATCTGGATGTAGGCTGATTCGGGATGTTTATTACTGGTGAGAGCCTAAACAGGTATGTCCGCTTTTGGCACTAAGTAGCCACTTGAGATACGGGCAACCTCCCCGTTTAGAGAGCAAACTGATACATAACTCAGCTAACAGTGAAAAGTCAGACAACACCCCGTTTGCCTGACTTTCAATTACGGTTTATCTGAACGTTAAACGCCCTAACACATCACACAAACTGCCCTGCTGCAAAGCCGCAGGCCCAGGCCCACTGGAAGTTGTGGCCGCCCAGGTGGCCGGTTACGTCCAGACATTCACCCACGAAGTACAGCCCCGGGGCTTTTTTGGCTTCAAAGGTTTTTGAAGACACTTCATCGGTGATGATGCCGCCCAGGGTGACTTCTGCGGTGCGGTAGCCTTCGGTACCACTGGGTTTCACGGTCCAGTTGTGGAACTGATCAGCGATGGCTGCCAGCTTTTTGTTGTCGAACTGATTCATCGGGCCGCTGATGCTCCAGAGTTCACAGAAGGTCTGCGACATTCGCTTGCTCATCAGCTGCGCGAGCTGGTTTACGATGTCGGCTTTGCCGTGCTGGGCTTTTGCCTGAATCAGCCAGTCGGTAAGGTCCAGTTCCGGAAACAGATCGATGGTTACTTCAGTGCCCGGCTGCCAGTATGAGGAGATCTGCAGAATCGCCGGGCCGCTGATACCCCGGTGAGTGAACAGCATACTCTCGCGAAAGCTGACTTTACCGATGCTGGCCGTCACCGGATGGGATACACCGGAGAGCGGCTTAAAATGTTCCAGATCTTTTGGTTGTAGAGTGAAAGGCACCAATGCCGCCTGCAGTTCGGTGACTTCCATACCGAACTGTCGGGCCAGATCATAGGCAAAGGAGGTCGCGCCGCCATTAGGAATCGACAATCCGCCAGTGGCTATCACCAGTGACTGACACTGCAATTCACCGGAGGTGGTTTCCAGCCGATAGCCGCCGTCAGCGAGGGCTTCAACCTTGTTTACGCTGGTTTCAGTACGGATTTCCGTACCGGACCAGTCGCATTCGGTGAGCAGCAGTTGCAGGATTTCTTTGCTGGATTCATTACAGAACAGCTGACCCAGGGTTTTCTCGTGGAATTCCACCCCATGACGCTCCACCAGCTCGATAAAATCAGCGGCTTTGTAACGGCTCAGGGCTGACTTGGAAAAGTGCGCATTGGCAGAGAGGAAATTATCCGGACCATTGTGGATATTGGTAAAGTTACAGCGGCCACCGCCAGACATAAGGATCTTACGGCCAACTTTTTTGGTGTGTTCCAGAACCAGCACATCCCTGCCCCGGTATCCGGCGGTTGCGGCCGTCATTAATCCTGAGGCTCCGGCACCAATAATCACTACGTCGCGGCTTTCCACTGTCTGTTGTCTCTGTCAATCTGAAAGGCGCGTAGTGTACACAGATCCGCGGTATTACTGAACTAAAGCCTGTATCAGGCTTCGTCTTCGCGGCGTAAACGGATATCGGCTTCGCCATCAGAAATGATCAGGTCAAAAACGATGGGCTGGCAACACACCTGGCAGTCTTCTGTATATTGCTGGCTGCCCGCGCTGCAATCCAGCAGGCAGGTAAAACCGGCACCGCAATAAGGACATTCCACCCGCCGCTCTTCAAGGCATTGCATGGTGTTCAGCTATGGTCGATGTGAATGTCATCAGGAAACGGCTGACCGGTGCCTGTTTCGATCAGGGCCTTAAGGCTCAGCAAAAAGACCGCCCACTTGGTACTGCAGTGAGCCATAAAGTCAGACGCCTCTTCCCAGTTCGCGTGGCGAAAGCGCACCATCACCTGATTATCCCGGGGAATCAGATCAAAACTGACTTCTGTGCCCATCCAGGCTTCTGGCATGCTGCCGTGATGTCGCCAGACAACTTTCTGATCGGGAATCAGTTCCGTCACCTGAAAGTCCGGCCCGCCGCCATTAAACCGAAACTGTATAACGGAGCCCACTTCGCCGGCCCCTGTAACGTCATGCGTCCACCAGTCCATTAATCCTTCATTGGTGGTGAGAGCTTCGTATATATCCGCTGCGCTGCCGGCAATCCCCACCTGATGATTGATGATCATAACCTCCTCCTGCTGGCTGTATCTGTTTCAGAATTATCTGATGTACAGTTTAGTCAGGCTTGGGGAGCTTGCTAAGATTCTGCAGACAAAGCCTTCTTCACGGCGCCTTCGGCATGCAGTGCAGTGGTATCGTATAAAGGAACCGGGGTATCTTCGGGCTTCACCAGCATGGCAATTTCAGTACAACCGAGAATCACCCCTTCAGCCCCCCGGGCAAACAGATCATCAATAATCTTCAGATACACCTGCCGTGAGGCATCATGCACATCCCCCTGACAGAGTTCTTCATAGATGATGCGGTGAACCGCGTCCTGCTGATCAGCATCAGGCACCAGCACCTGCAGGCCAAACTTATCGGTGAGACGGCCTTTATAAAACTCTTCTGCCATGGTGAACCGGGTGCCCAGCAGACCGATCTTTTTAATCCCGTCGGCCAGCAGTTTTTCGGCGGTCACATCAGCAATGTGCAGCAAAGGAATATTGATTGCCGCAGCTACTTCAGCGGCTACCTTGTGCATTGTATTGGTGGCAATCAGCAGAAAATCAGCGCCACCCTTTTCTGCAGCCGCCGCCTGCCCGGCGAGAATATCTGCCAGTTGCTGCCAGTCGCCGGCATGCTGTAATTGTTCTATCTCGGCAAAATCCACACTGAGCATACAGATTTTTGCAGAATGCAGGCCACCCAGTTGTGCCTTCACACCCCGGTTAAGCGCTGCATAGTAATCCGCACTAGATTCCCAGCTCATGCCGCCCAAAATACCGATTGTTTTCATATTTTCCTCCCTGCTGTGATTACCGTTAAAAAAGTCTGGCATGGCAGATTAAATGACACAATTTTTTTATTGCCTGACATGCAATAGCATCGTGTCCGGTAGTTGCATTCCATGTGCCATAGCGCTTAAATGCAGCCCTCGAAGGAACCTTTACATCTAAGGATCAGTACATGACTCTCACCGCCTGGCTATCGCTTTTTCTGATTTGTTGCCTCGGCGCTATGTCGCCAGGCCCGAGTCTGGCTGTGGTACTTAAACAAACCGTGAATAACAGCCGTCGCCACGGCTTGCTTACCAGCTGGACGCATGCCGCCGGTGTGGGCCTGTGGGCGTTCGCCACCGTAACCGGTCTGTCGTTGCTGATCAGCCAGTACACCCAGCTGTTTACACTGATCACCTGGGCAGGTGCCGCCTATCTGGCATGGATTGGTGTACAGGCGATCCGGGCTGGCAGTGCCGGGGCACTGAATGTCGCCACCAGTCAGCAGGTATCTCTGCTGCAGGCTGGCCGGGAAGGTTTTCTGATTTCTCTGCTGAATCCTAAGCTGGCAATATTCTTCACCGCCCTGTTTTCACAGTTTGTATCAGCGGATGCCAGCCAGAGTGATCAGCTGATTCTGGTGGCTACCGCCACTCTGGTAGATGGCCTGTGGTACACCCTGGTCTGCCTCGTGCTGTCAAAAGGATCGGTATTAACCCGCTTACAGCGCAACAGCCAGTGGATTAACCGGATCACCGGACTGGTATTACTGGCATTAGCAATTCGGGTAATCACCCTGTAATCCCGAACGACCGATACAAAAGCCCTGCAGTGCAGGGCTTTTTCAGTTAACGGACGCGGGCTGCTATATCATTCAGCAATTTCAGCGTTGTGGTAGATTTCCTGAACATCATCACAGTCGTTCAGCAGATCCATAAACTTCTCGAACTGTTCGATGTCTTCTCCGCTCAGCTCACTGATAGTCTGTGGAACGAAAGTGATTTCCTCAACGTCGAATTCAACATCCGGCAGTGCTTCGTGCAGTGCGGTTTTCGCTTTGAAAAATTCAGTGTGTGGTGCGTATACGGTGATTTTTCCGTCTTCGCTTTCGATATCTGCTACGTCCACGTCTGCCATCATCAGCAGCTCGAGGATTTCATCTTCATCGCCGTGGGGAAATACCAGAACCGCCCGGTGATCAAACATGTGCGCCACAGCACCCTGACCACCCAGCTTCGCTTTACCTTTGTTAAAGGCTGTACGCACATCACCGAAAGTACGGTTGTTGTTGTCTGTCAGGCAGTCAACGATGACCATGCAACCACCCGGGCCAAACCCTTCGTAACGGGCGTGGGCGTAATCTTCGCCACCGCCACCGCTGGCTTTATCCAGTGCTTTATCAATAACGTGGGCCGGCACCTGATCTTTTTTTGCTTTTTCGATCAAACGTCGCAGTGACAAGTTTCCGTCCGGGTCTACGCCACCACTTTTTGCGCAAACATACAGCTCTTTTCCGTACTTGGCATACAACTTAGATTTAGCACCCTGGGTTTTCGCCATAGATGCCTTACGATTTTCAAAACTTCTTCCCATTAGAAATACTCTTTCATCCGATACTCAAAGCAATGACAGGGATTCTAATGCCTGACGGCAATTATCACTAGCCCGACAGGCAAATATGCCTGATTCTTAGGTCTTAAACTGATTCAGATAGCTGTTTATGACGATGCGTAAGCGATTTACTGACAAAACCACCAACCGGACCTGACACACACATGGCACTGACCTAAAAAATTCATAAAATTCTTTTAAACACTTTAGACTACAAATATTGTCGACAATCTAACCCAAAATCACGGCTATAAAATGTAATTACGGCCTGACTGTCTACACTTTTACATTCTGCCCGGTGTCGCACACCGACAAGCCTGTTCCGCAAAGTGATCGCTTCTGTGATGAAAAAGTACCCGTTTCCTGATCGCAAATTAACGATACAATCCTTTAAATACAAACAGTTAAAGACAATTCAGTCACGCATATAAGAGCGCTGACTCTTTGTCTTCGTCCGTATAACGCCTTACGGACTAAGCGGAAAGTATTAACATAAACATTGTTGACAAAACTTAACTTTTTCACCGGTTTGAGCTAGAATTCACGCGCCAAATTCAAGAATCGTCCAAAATATGGGCCATTCGACCACCGGCTGTTCTATGGAGCCGGATAGAGACAACAGATGAGGGCTATATCGTGCTTGAAGCTTACCGTAAACATGTAGAAGAACGCGCCCAGGAAGGCGTGCCGGCTAAACCACTTGACGCTGATCAGACAGCAGCACTGGTTGAGCTACTGAAAAACCCGCCAGCTGGCGAAGAAGCATACATCCTTGATCTGCTGGAAAACCGTGTACCTGCAGGTGTTGACCAGGCGGCATATGTTAAAGCCGGTTTCCTGGCTGCCGTTGCTAAAGGCGACGCCACTTCTCCACTGGTTGACCAGGTTAAAGCCGTTGAGCTGCTGGGTACCATGCTGGGTGGTTACAACATTGAGCCACTGATCGCTGCTCTGGACAATGACGCACTGGCACCGACTGCCGTTAAAGCGCTGTCCCACACACTGCTGATGTTCGATGCGTTCTACGATGTAAAAGACAAGGCAGATGCCGGTAACACTTACGCGAAGCAGATCCTGGAATCCTGGGCTGCCGGCGAATGGTTCACCAGCAAGCCTGAACTGGCTGAGAAAATCACCGTTACCGTCTTCAAAGTTCCTGGCGAAACTAACACTGATGATCTGTCTCCGGCACCGGATGCATTCACCCGCCCGGATATCCCGCTGCACGCCAATGCCATGCTGAAAATGGAGCGTGAAGGTATCGAGCCTGCGAACAACGGCAGCGTTGGTCCTCTGAAGCAGATCGAAGAAGTTAAAGCCAAAGGTCACCCGGTTGCATACGTCGGTGACGTTGTAGGTACAGGTTCTTCCCGTAAATCTGCAACGAACTCTGTTCTGTGGTTCTTCGGTGATGATATCCCGAACGTACCAAACAAGCGTGCCGGCGGTTACTGCTTCGGCGGCAAGATTGCACCCATCTTTTTCAACACCATGGAAGATGCCGGCGCTCTGCCAATCGAAATGGACGTTGCCAAGATGAACATGGGTGACGTGGTAGATGTTTACCCGTACGAAGGTGTTGCCAAGAACGCTGACACTGGCGAAACCCTGTGCGAGTTTGGTCTGAAGACACCTGTACTGCTGGACGAAGTACGTGCCGGCGGCCGTATTCCGCTGATCATCGGCCGCGGCCTGACTGAACGTGCCCGTGAAGCACTGGGTCTGGGCGCATCTGATCTGTTCCGTAAGCCAGAGCAACCTGCTGATACCGGTAAGGGCTACTCCCTGGCACAGAAGATGGTGGGTAAAGCATGTGGCGTTGACGGTGTTCGTCCGGGCACTTACTGCGAGCCTAAAATGACCACCGTCGGCTCTCAAGACACAACAGGCCCAATGACCCGTGATGAGCTGAAAGATCTGGCTTGCCTGGGCTTCTCTGCTGATCTGACAATGCAGTCTTTCTGTCACACTGCGGCTTATCCTAAGCCGGTCGACGTTCAGACTCACCACACCCTGCCAGACTTCATCATGAACCGTGGCGGTGTTTCACTGCGCCCTGGTGACGGTGTAATCCACTCCTGGCTGAACCGTATGCTTCTGCCTGATACTGTTGGTACCGGCGGTGACTCTCACACCCGTTTCCCAATCGGCATTTCGTTCCCGGCGGGTTCCGGTCTGGTTGCATTCGCAGCAGCGACCGGTGTTATGCCACTGGATATGCCTGAGTCTGTTCTGGTTCGCTTCAAGGGCGACACCCTGCAGCCAGGTGTTACCCTGCGTGACCTGGTTAACGCGATTCCTTACTACGCAATCAAGCAAGGCCTGCTGACCGTTGCTAAAGCCGGTAAGAAGAATATCTTCTCTGGCCGCATTCTGGAAATCGAAGGTCTGCCGGATCTGAAAGTTGAGCAGGCATTCGAGCTGTCTGACTCTGCAGCAGAACGTTCTGCAGCGGCATGCTCTATCAAGCTGAACGAAGCACCTATCCGTGAATACCTGAACTCAAACATCACCATGCTGAAGTGGATGCTGTCTGAAGGTTACGGCGACCCACGTACTATCGAGCGCCGTATCGGTAACATGGAAGCATGGCTGGCGAACCCTGAACTGATGGAAGGCGATGCCGATGCAGACTATGCAGCGGTAATCGAAATCGATCTGGCGGATGTTAAAGAGCCTATCCTGGCTTGCCCGAACGATCCGGATGACGTTAAAACTCTGTCTGAAGTTGCCGGTGTACAGATCGACGAAGTATTCCTGGGTTCATGCATGACCAACATCGGTCACTTCCGTGCAGCAGGTAAACTGCTGGATGCGGCCGGCACTACCCTGCCGACCCGCATGTGGATCGCTCCGCCAACCAAGATGGATGCCGCTCAGCTGACTGAAGAAGGTTACTACAACATCTTCGGTAAAGCCGGCGCCCGTATGGAAATGCCAGGTTGCTCCCTGTGTATGGGTAACCAGGCACGTGTAGGTGACAACACCACGGTTGTATCAACGTCTACCCGTAACTTCCCTAACCGTCTGGGTACAGGTGCTAACGTTTACCTGTCTTCAGCGGAACTGGCGGCAGTTGCTGCACTGCTGGGTAAGATCCCGACGGTTGAAGAGTACATGGAATACGCGACTAAGATCGACAGCATGGCTGAAGATGTTTACCGCTACCTGAACTTCGACCAGATCGACTCTTACACCCATGCAGCTTCTAGCGTAATCGCTACTGCGTAAACGCTTTTGCACTGACACAGGCTCATAAAAGAGAGTCATAAAAAAACCCCGCATCAGCGGGGTTTTTTATGGCCTTCAAAGTATATCAACCTTGCTTAAACACTCTCTTCCATTAGCTGAAAAACAGCAACTTCGTGGCGGCAACAGCTGCCAACCCCCGGATGATCCATTTAAATTGCGCGGCACTCAGCGCCCCCAAAAAACAGTAACCGATCAGGCCGCCCAGCAAGAGGCCCGGAATAGCCAGCAAACTCACTTCCAGAGATTCCTGAGTTAAAATACCCAGGTAAATCAATACCGGCACCTTGGCGAGGTTTGTCAGTGACGCCATCCAGCAGCGGGTTGCCACGTAGCGGTGCTTACTCAGCTTCTGTTCTAACAAAAACAAACTCACTAACGGCCCCGCCGCATTCGCCAGCAAACCGATAATGCCGGTAAAAAAACCCATCACAGCCACCACTGCCGGCCTGCGCAGCACCCCCGAACCTAAACGGTCCAGAATTAACCCCAGTGACAGTGCCAGCAGAATCAACCCGCCCAGCAGCAGGGAAAATACCTGTACATCGATATCTGTGAGTATCAGGCTGCCCGCCAGAATACCTGCCAGCATCATAGGCACCAGACGGCCAATGAAACGCCAGTCAGCCCCTTTACGGTAAGGCCACATGGTCAGCACATCGGTAATCATAAACAGCGGCACAATGATCCCCAGCGCGGCAGTACCGGGAAATGCCAGCATCAGCACCGGCAATATCAGCAATCCCATCCCACCCACAGAGAATTTAGAAAAGCCGGTCAGAAATCCGGCTACCGTCAGAATAATCAGTTCAAATCCCACGAATCACCGCTCCCCTTCTTATCTTTAAGACGGGGTATAGCTTACGCCCAAAATCGAAAGTAAAATAATTTCATCTTTTTATCATAATGAAAGGAATTTGCTTTCATGACCCATGATCAGTTAAAGGCATTCATTGCAGTCGTCGAGCACGGCAGCTTTCGTGCGGCCGCAAATGCCATTTATAAAACACAGCCCAGCATCAGCGCCGCTGTTCGCAATCTTGAATCTCAGTTTGAGTTACAACTGCTGGACCGGGACAGTTACCGGCCAAGTCTGACGGAAGCCGGCCGGGCATTTTATCAGCAGGCCCGACAGCTGGTCAGGCAAAGCGAAGAGCTGGAGCAGCTCGGTCATCAGTTGGCACACCGGAGTACACCTACCCTGCATATCAGCATCAGTGCTAACTTCAGCCAGCTCCCCAAGCTTGAGACTATCCGCCAGTTCTGTCTGCAGCGGCCGGATTTACGCCTGACGATCAACACCGAGCATTTATCAGGAGTGCCGGAGCAATTGCTGACGGAAACGTCTGATCTGGCCATCGGCCCACACACCGGGCTGGATGAGCGCTTTGAATTCACTGTCATTGATGAAACCGAGACTCTGACAGTCGCTACCCGGGACTTTCTCAGCAGTACAGAGATCGCGCCCGGACACCCCATCAGTCAGGGAGCCCTGCGGAACCAACCGCATATCCTGATTACCGACAGCGGTTCAGTCGCGCCTTTTCCACACCGGCATGTCATCCCCGGTGGGCAAACCTGGTATGTAAATGACTACCACATGAAAAAAACCTTATTGATGGCAGGCATGGGCTGGGCCCGTATGCCCAGACATATGATTGAGGCAGAACTTGATTCCGGGGAATTACAGCTGCTAGATATCAGTAATTATCCGTCGCGGCTGCTTAATCCGATTTATCTGATCCGCCTGAAAGACCGGCTTCACAGCCCTCAGGCCATACAGCTATGGCAATTACTGACATCTGATCAGACTTAAATTGTATTCAGACGAAAAAAAACGCCCCTTCACAGGAGCGTTTTAGACTATATCGCTTAGCTGACAATCAGCTGCGGACCTGCATTAAGTACATGCAGTTGAAAAAACTTGTTACAAACGTTCGATTTCAGCAGCCGCCCGACGGGCGTCTAACAGTGCCTGATAATCAAACTGTCCAATACGCTGTGCCAGCATCACCTGCATCGCTGCACGCTCTTCTTCACTCAGCGCGTCAATATCAGCATCATTCACCTTAGTCAGCGCGATGATGGCTTTATTACCGTCTAACAGGTCCAGGCTGCTGTAGGTTGCTGCCTCTCCGGATGGCTGAGCCATCTTGAAGACTTGCTGCACAACCTGTGGCTGCTGCTCACGGTTCGCACGGTTCACCTGATCCGCGACAACCCAGTCAGCGCCCTGAATACTGGTACGCTCAGCGCCGTTACGCAGCTTAGCCAGCTCAGAGTTGATATCTGACTGCAGCGCATCAGATGCACTCTGATCAATCAGACGGGTACGGATAACCGCCGCTACTTCATCCTCAGCTTCCTGACGCGGGCGGATATGCTCTTTAACCCGCAGTACCATGGTACGGCCAGAGTCCAGCTCGATAGGCGTGCTGTTAATGCCGTCCTGAATCAATTCCTGATCAAACGCCTGACGCAGTACCCGCGGGTTGCTGGTCAGCTCATCAGTACCGCCATTACGGCCAAACGCAGGTGCAGTCATGATTTCCAGCTGCAGTTCTTCAGAAGGGTCCTGCAGGTCACCGGCAGAGAAGGTCAGATCAGCTAACTGCTCCAGCCTCTCAACATACAGAGACTCAACTTTGTTAGCCAACTGCTCATCCGTCAACTGAGCTTTCAGTGACTCAAAGCTTGGTGGCTCAGAGTTAGTGATGCTGTTCACTTTCACCAGATGGTAGCCAAAATCAGTCCGTACCGGTGCAGACAGTTCACCTTCACCCAGGTCATTAACCGTGTCATCAAATGCACCCGGAATCATGCCCTGGAAGTACACGCCCAGATCACCGCCGGCATCCGCAGAACCCGGATCATCAGATTCGGCACGAGCCAGTTCAGCAAAGTCAGCACCGCCCTGCAACTGAGCGTACAGCGCATTTGCTTTCGCTTCAGCAGCCGCTTCATCATCACCCAGCTCAATCAGGATATGAGAGATCTGACGCTCTTCCTGTGCCTGGAACGCCGCCAGACGCTGATCAAACTGTGACTGCAATTCTGCTTCGTCTATTTCAATCTCACCACGCAGGTCCTGTTTGTTTAATAACAGATACTCAATAACAACCTGCTCTTCCGTCATAAAATCGGACTTGTTATCTTCGTAGTAAGCACTGATATCTTCAGCGGTTACATTCTGCTGTGCTTTGTAATCTTCAGCGGATAATGTAATAACCGCGAAATCACGGGTCTGACGGTCAAGCGCCACAACCTGCTCAGCTTCATCTTCCAGGGTAAACGCCGACAATACATAGCCTGCACGTTCCTGTTCGATTAACTTATCTTTTAGCAACAGTTGCTTATACAGCAACGGAGAGAAACCGGCATTACGCAGCACCGCTTCATATTGCTGACGGTTAAACTGGCCGTCTACCTGGAAGTCCGGTGTGCTCACAATCAGCTGATCAAGCTGCTGATCGGAAATTGTCATGTCCTGATTAACAGCAGACTGACGCAGTACTTCCTGCTCAATCAGTCCGTCCAGTACAGCCTTACGGATCAGGTTGTCATCTAATAAGGTAGGATCGGCATTTTCGCCCATCTGAGTCAGCAGCTGCCGACGCTGTAAGTCAGCGCCCTGAAGCACATCGCGTTCGCTGATCTCTTCACCATTTACGGTCGCCGGGGCATTAGATCCGCCGGTCAGGCTCACTAAAGACTCAACACCAAACAAAGCAAAGGTCACGGCAATCAGGCCTACGATGATTTTCGCGACAATGCCTTTTGAATTATCTCGGATACTCTGAAGCATGATCCTCCCGGACCTCTAATAATTTCAGATAAAAAAAAGCGCATCCTTATAGAATGCGCCTTTGATATTGGCGGAACGGACGGGACTCGAACCCGCGACCCCCTGCGTGACAGGCAGGTATTCTAACCAACTGAACTACCGCTCCTTTAATCACTCGCCTTTACTACAAGCAGTTAAGCTGGTTCGTTAATACTCCGTTCTCAGGCCATAAACATTCAGTGCTAAGCAAAGGCTGAATGTCCGGGCCAGGAATCAGATGAACTAACGAACCGGAATAACAGAAATCTTACTTGTTTACAGCGTCCTTCAGAGCCTTACCAGGCTTGAAAGTAGGCAGAGTAGCAGCAGCAATCTCAATTGGCTGACCAGTCTGTGGATTACGACCAGTACGTGCTGCACGCTCTTTAACACTGAATGTGCCAAAACCAACCAGAGCAACAGAATCGTTCTTCTGCAAAGCGCCAGAGATAGATTCCAGAGTTGCGTCCAGTGCGCGACCAGCAGCCGCTTTAGGAATATCAGCAGAAGCCGCGATTGCATCAATCAGTTCAGATTTATTCACATTGTTCCCCTTTTACCAATCATTTTTATATGTTCTTAATCCATGCCCAGCAATATAGTCGGACAATTTATACCAAGTGGCAGATTCAGGTGTCAAGCGGCTTTCAGCCACTTTCACCCATATTTGCCATTAATGTGTTTTTATTTGTCCGCGCTCAGTTTTTGCTTGCTTTTTCTTTGCCGTTACGCTTGGTTTTTCTGCCTTTTTTAGCGGTTCAGGCTGAAATTTCAGAGCAACTTCAAGCACTTCGTCGATCCATTTGACCGGGCAAATCCTTAAATCCGCCTTAATGTTATCCGGAATCTCTTTCAGGTCACGGGTATTTTCGTGCGGAATGATAACCGTCTTAATTCCGCCACGGTGAGCCGCAAGCAATTTTTCTTTCAGGCCACCGATCGGCAGCACCTGACCACGCAGAGTGATCTCACCGGTCATTGCCACATCGGACTTAACCGGAATGTTCGTCAGAACAGACACCAGCGCAGTACACATACCGATACCGGCGCTCGGACCGTCCTTCGGCGTCGCTCCTTCCGGTACGTGAATGTGAATGTCACTTTCTTCATGGAAGTCAGCAGCAATGCCCAGCGTCTCAGCGCGGTTACGTACAACCGTCAGCGCCGCCTGGATCGACTCTTTCATTACGTCACCCAGAGAGCCTGTGTGCACCTGACGGCCCTTACCCGGCACGACAGCCGATTCAATGGTAAGGATATCACCGCCTACAGATGTCCATGCCAGACCGGTCACCTGACCGATACGGTCTTCTTCTTCAGCAATGCCGAAGTTAAATTTGCGCACACCGCTGTATTGTTCAAGATTCTCAGAATTCACAACAATATTGGCGGCTTTGTTATCTTCCAGCGTAATTTCCTTGATGACCTTGCGACACACCTTGGAAATCTCCCGCTCAAGACCACGGACACCGGCTTCACGGGTGTAGTAACGTACCAGATCCAGAATCGCTTCATCTTCGATTTCCAGCTCTTTCGCCTTCAGACCGTTGGTCTTCATTTGCTTCGGCGTCAGATACTTCTTAGCGATATTAAGCTTTTCGTCTTCGGTGTAGCCCGGAATACGGATAATCTCCATACGGTCCAGCAACGGACCCGGAATATTCATGGAATTAGACGTACAAACGAACATCACATCGGAGAGATCGTAATCCACTTCCAGGTAGTGATCGTTAAAAGTGCTGTTCTGCTCCGGATCAAGCACTTCCAGTAATGCAGACGCCGGATCACCACGCTGATCCATGCCCATCTTGTCGATCTCATCCAGCAGGAACAGTGGGTTACGCACACCTACTTTCGCCATTTTCTGGATCAGTTTACCTGGCAGAGAGCCTATATAAGTACGGCGGTGACCACGGATTTCCGCTTCGTCACGCACACCACCCAGCGCCATACGCACATATTCACGGTTAGTCGCACGGGCAATCGAACGGCCCAGCGAGGTTTTACCCACACCCGGTGGTCCCACCAGACACAGGATTGGCCCTTTAAGCTTACGGACGCGCTTTTGTACCGCCAAATACTCAAGGATACGGTCTTTCACTTCTTCCAGACCGTAGTGATCTTCATTCAGAATCTTTTCCGCACGCTTCATATCATGGCGCACTTTGCTGCGCTTAGCCCACGGAATTTGCAGCATCCAGTCAACGTAGCTGCGAACAACTGTCGCTTCAGCTGACATCGGCGACATCATCTTCAGCTTATTAAATTCATTAATGGTTTTGTCGTACGCTTCTTTTGGCATCCCCGCTTCGTCGATACGCTTTTTCAGCTCTTCGATGTCTGTGGTGCCATTTTCATCCAGATCGCCCAGCTCTTTCTGAATCGCTTTCATTTGCTCATTCAGATAATACTCACGCTGGCTTTTTTCCATCTGTTTCTTAACCCGGCCACGGATGCGCTTTTCGACCTCAACCAGATCGATCTCAGCTTCCATCAGCGCCATCAGGTGTTCCAGACGGGCACGGTCATCCAGCATTTCCAGAATGCTTTGCTTTTCATCCAGCTTCAGCGCCATGTGTGCAGCAATGGTATCTGCCAGGCGGCCAACTTCATCAATGCTGGACAGAGAGCTCAGCACTTCCGACGGAATCTTCTTATTCACCTGAACAAAACGCTCAAACTGATCCAGCGCAGTACGCTTGTAGATATCACCTTCCGCCGGGTTCAGCTCAGCAACCGGCAGCACTGAAATATCAGCCGTAAAGAACTCACCGTCTTCACTCAGGGTTTCAACTTTAGCCCGGTAATCACCTTCAACCAGCACCTTCACAGTGCCGTCAGGCAGTTTCAGCATTTGCAATACACTGGCAACAGTACCGACAGAAAACAGATCACTGCCAACCGGTTCATCGTCAGAGGCATTTTTTTGTGCCACTAACAGAATTTCTTTGTTCTGCTCCATCGCAGATTCAAGAGCTTTAATAGATTTTTCGCGACCCACAAACAGGGGGATCACCATATGCGGATAAACAACGACATCGCGCAGGGGTAAAACCGGCAGCGTGGTAGTGATCTCAGTATTATTCTCGAGTGGTGCCATGGGGACCCTCTCCTTCTTCAGATACTGCCTATGAAACTCTGCCGGAAACCAAAAGGCAGGTTAGATAGATGTGCAACAAAACGTTTTAAATCTAGATGGGGGCCGCAAATCAGATTACAAGCACTGAAAATAAAAATAATCTGAAATTCTTTTTCAAGGTCAATATGTTGTGCGGCCCAACAATTTCGCCTGATTTACGAATGACATACATCAGACTAACCCGTTTATAGCAGCTCAGACACAGCGATACAATCTACCATTATGGGAATAATTTCCGCCAGGAGCCGGCCTGATCAAAACTGTTTAAAAAGCATACAGAAATGGCTCTGATATAAGGATTTCAGACAATAAAAAAGGCACCTGAAGGTGCCTTTCTGATTCATAACTGCCGCTTACTTATAATACGCGTTATCACGTACTGAGTGATCGGTCACGTCACGTACACCGATCAGGCCGGGAACACGTTCAACAAGGGTTTTCTCGACGCCATCTTTCAGGGTCATATCAACAGCGCTGCACCCCTGACAACCACCACCGAACTGCAGAATAGCAATGTGTCCTGCTTCTTCTTCTACCAGCTCAACCAGCTTCACCTCACCACCATGAGAAGCCAGACCCGGGTTAATGTCTGAATACAGTACATAGGTAATCTGTTCATCCATCGGGCTGTCTGCAGATACCTTAGGCACCTTGGCATTCGGTGCTTTAATCGTTAACTGGCCACCCATGCGGTCAGTCGCATAATCAACTGTCGCTTCTTCCAGATAAGGCAGGCTGTTGTGCTCAAAGTAAAAATTCACCTTACTCAGTTCTAATAACTCATCGTCAGCGACAACTTCTTCCGGCCGGCAGTAAGCAAGACAGGTTTCAGCGTAAGGGGTACCTGGCTGGGTAACAAACATACGCACGGCAATGCCTTCAACGTTCTGTTTTTCCAACAGTTCGGCCAGATAGATCTCGGCCGACTCAGTAACCGTAATATTCATGTATATTCCTGTGGCAAATACAACTCTTGTGGCGTGCAGGATACACCCATTCTATATCCGAGTAAATTGATCAGTTATTAGACAGTACCGGTCACTTTTTATTCCCGGTTTAAATCGGCAGAGCGCTTCATATGTCTGCTCCGATTGATTAAACTGTTGATTTTTGACCCGTTCACCCGAGGGCTCACCGGCTAATGGCAGATCAAAGTTTAGTATTTTCGTTCTTTCTGATTTTTACCGGTGCGGCGGTGCTTGCTTCTGTCGCCCTGTATACCCGTCAGCCATTACTCGTTGCCTATATTGTTCTGGGAGCACTGCTCGGCCCTTACGGCTTCGGGTTCATCGGTGATACCAAGCTACTGGCCGATATTTCCCATATCGGTATTATCTTCCTGCTGTTCCTGCTCGGGCTGGATATGCAGCCATCTCACCTGGTCCAGATGCTTCGCAAGGCAACCCTTGTTGCCATACTCAGCGCTATTATATTTATGGCCATCGGCTATCTTGTCGGTATCGCTTTCGGCTTTACCCAGACGGAAGCCATTATCATCGGTGTTGCCCTGATGTTCTCAAGCACCATCATTGGCATCAAACTGCTGCCCACCACAGTACTGCACCATAAACATACCGGGGAACTGGTGGTTGGTTTACTGTTGTTACAGGATATTATTGCCATCATGGTACTGCTGGTACTGAACAGCACAGGCGCTGAAGAAAGTGACCCTATGATGTTTATTCAGACCATCATTGCACTGCCGGCGATTATCGTGGCGGCGTTTGTCTTCGTCCGCTTCTGCCTGTTACCACTGATTCATCACTTTGACCGTTTTCACGAGTACATCTTTCTGGTGGCCATTGGCTGGTGCCTTGGCATGGCTGAAATTGCTCAGCTGGCGGGATTATCTGCAGAGATTGGCGCTTTCATTGGCGGCGTAGCCGTCGCCACCAGCCCGATTGCCCAGTACATCGCAACCAGCCTGAAACCCCTGCGGGATTTCTTCCTGATCCTGTTTTTCTTCTCAATCGGTGCCAGCTTCAACCTGGCGCTTCTGGGTGAAATCCTGATTCCGGCACTGGTGCTGGCGGTGCTGGTACTGGCACTGAAACCCCTGGTTTTCCGGGTGCTGCTGCGCCGGATCAGTGAAAGCAAACAGCTCGCCTGGGAAGTGGGTTTCCGGCTGGGTCAGATCAGTGAGTTCTCGCTGCTGATTGCCTATCTGGCCACCAGCACGGCATTAATCGGTCAGGCTGCTTCCCATGTTATTCAGGCCACAGCGATTCTGACCTTCCTGCTGTCTACCTACGTGGTGATTTTCAACTTTCCGAACCCAATTGCGGTGTCCGATAAGTTACGCCGGGACTAGTTATCAGAGACTGGGCCCGGCGTTATCAGCAGCCTTTAACCGTTAAACAGTAAACTTCTGCTTGTTACGGTTCGCCCAGATCTGCTCTGCCTTAGCAATATAATCCGCTGCATCCGACTGTTCCGGCGCCTGATCACTGAGCAATTGCAAAACAGTGGCCAGGGTTGAAATAACGGTCCCTTCGCCGTACTCATGTTCAACTTCACCGCGCCACAGTCCCGCCAGCTCTTCTACATTCAAATCCTGCTTCACCAGCCGGCGTGGATAATAACGTGGCCACTGGGTCGCCTGATACTCACCGTCAAAAGTCCACTGTAAATCGCAGTCACTGTCCGGCTTAATCTCTGCCTCACCGCCATCCCCTTTTATGGTCAGGCCACGTTTAACCCCGAGCAGCATCGCTGTTTTCTGGTGCATCGGTCCATAAGCCGGATGAAATACGCCATCCACCGTATGCTCAGCATGCAGCGGGTTAAGCAGACGGCATAAAGTATGTACCGGCGAACGCAGCCCCATAATGTTTCGCAGATTAATAATCTTCGACATTTTAGGGCTCAGTTGCTCGATTGACATGAAAGCAAAGTTATCCCGGTCCAGTGCAGCGGCACTCTGCTGCCAGTCCTGACTGGCTTCCAGCCCGAACATCGCCAGCATTTCCTGAGTGTACATCCGGCCATGGGTATGACCACGGGCACCGTGCATAAACACCCGGTAACCGGCATCCGCCAGCGCGAGCGCGCTCAACAGAAACCAGGGCAGCTGACGCTTCTTACCCGCATAGGTAGACCAGTCGATATCAACGCGCAGATCCTGCGGCGGATTCATTTCACTGCGAACTGCCGATACAAACCCCGCCAGCTCTTCCGGTGCTTCTTCCTTTACCCGCAACAACATCATAAATGCGCCGAGCTGTTCCGGCTCCACTTCATCCCGGATGATCATCTGCATGGCATCACGGGCTTCTTCCTGGGTCAGCGACCGTGAGCCCTTCTTACCTTTACCAAGAATACGTACATATTGAGCAAAAGGATGTTCCAGGGACATAGACCTTCTCGATTGATTAAATTAAAGTGCGCGGAGTTACCGCAAGCGCCGATCCGCTTTCCGGCCAATATCAGCCCGATACAGCGACGCCACATATTGTTGAATTCTAAAGGCTGGAATGCACAGCGCAAAGGTATAAATTAACATTTGTTGACCGGCACAATTGCCTGTCACCGACCCGGCATGGCGTGCACATGAAAACTCTGCAACAGCATTACCATTTATTCTTCAACGCGCTGGTGTTTTTTACCCGCCTGCCCGCCCCTGCCGGTATCGAATACAGCCAGAAGAACAGCCAGCTGGCTAACCGTTACTTACCTCTGATAGGCCTGCTGGTTGGCAGTGGCTGCGCCCTGAGCTTTACCATCACCGGCTATCTGTTCGGCAGTACTATCGGCATTCTGTTTGCCATGGTCGCCGGCATTCTGCTGACCGGCGCGCTCCACGAAGACGGCCTGGCAGATTGCGCCGACGGTTTTGGCGGGGGCTGGGAAAAGCCTCAGGTACTGGCCATCATGAAAGATTCGCAGCTGGGCAGTTACGGCTGCATAGCGTTACTGCTGGCTCTGGGCCTGAAATTCCTGACATTAACAACCCTCACAGATATCATCCTGATACTAGTCCTCGCACACACCATGAGCCGCTTCAGCCCGCTACTGCTGATCTACATGGATCAGTACGTCCGGGCGGATGACAACAGTAAGGCCCGTACGATGGGCCGGGGCATCAGTATTGGCGGACTCAGTTTTGCCGCCCTGCCGGTCGCTTTGATTCTGATGATCACCGCCGCCTGCAGCGATGCATTTTCTGCCCTGACAATCTGGCTGTCCGTGATACCAGCCGTCCTGACAGCACTGGCCTGCCGCCGCTATTTCCTTAAACGTATTGGCGGGTACACCGGCGATTGCCTGGGCGCCTGTCAGCAATTATCCGAACTGAGTATCTACCTGTATTTCTGCTGGCTGATGACATAAATTGCTTTCCCGCCTGACACTGGTAAAATCCGCCGTCCAGAAGGCCAGCTGGCATAATGCCGGTTAACGATCAGATCGCTCGTAAGCGACAACCGCCGGGCCTGCCAAAATATTCCTGACCAGAGCCCTGTCATGCGCCGAGCCAATCAACGCCACCGTTCCAAATCCAGCCAACCCAGTAAAACCGTTTCCAGCGAACCGGCTGAACTGGTCATTGACTCTTTAAGCCACGATGGCCGCGGTGTCGGTCGCCTTAACGGCAAAGCTACCTTTGTCAGCAATGCACTGCCCGGCGAAACCGTACTGGCGAAGCTGCACAACGCTAAATCAAAGTTTAATGAAGCTGACTGTCTGGAAGTACTCAGCGCCAGCACAGACAGAGTTGAGCCGTTTTGCGAGCATTACCACACCTGCGGTGGCTGCGACCTGCAACACCTGAATCAGCAAGCCCAGGTCAGCCACAAACAAACCCAGGTACTGGAACAGCTTTCCCGCATCGGACATCTGACACCGGAAGAAACCCTGCCCGCGTTACAGGGGCCAGCGCAGAATTACCGCCGCAGTGCCCGTATCGGCATCAACCAGCGCGCCGACGGCGAGGTCATTATCGGTTTCCGCCGCCGGGGATCTAATCTGCTGACTCAGATTGATAACTGCCCGGTACTGGATAAACGGCTCGACAGCATCTGCGCCAGCCTGCGCGATGCGCTGGAAGTCTTACCCTCAGTTAAGCATATGACCCATCTGGACATCAGCCTGGGAGATACCGGTGGCCTGTTCAGCGTTCGCCATGTAAAACCCCTGAGTGATGAAGAACTGAGCATTTTCACATCCATGTGTGATGCATACGGTCTGACTCTGCAATACGAAAACAGTGAACAGCAAAGTGCCAGCTATCAGGTCAGTGACGTCTGCCTGAACTTCCACAGCGGCGACTTTATACAGGTTAACGGCGACATCAACCAACAGATGGTTGATCAGGCACTGACACTGCTGGATATTCAGCCTGAAGATAACGTGCTCGATCTGTTCTGTGGCCTCGGCAACTTCTCACTGCCCCTGGCACGTCATGCAGCACAGGTCACCGGCGTAGAAGGCAGTGATGCAATGGTAGAACAGGCAGCCACCAACGCGGCGGCAAACGACATTGAAAACTGCCGTTTTTTCCGTGCTAATCTGGCCGACACTATCGTGCACACACAGTGGTACAAAGGCAGTTACGATAAAATTTTGCTGGATCCGCCACGGGCAGGTGCTGAAAGTATCATTGAAGAAGTATGCAAGCTAAAAGCCGGCAAGATTCTGTACATCGCCTGTAACCCGGGCGCCCTTGCCCGCGACGGCGGTCAGCTGCAACGTAACGGCTACAAGCTGAGCCACTTTATGCTGGCAGATATGTTCCCGCAAACTCACCATATCGAATCAGTCGCGCTGTTCGAATACGATCCGGATTTCAAACCGGAGCAGCAGGAAAAACTGCTGGGTAAACACAGCCATCTGCGGGAAGACTCCCAGAAAAAACGTAAAAGCAGCAGCAAACCGGTAAAACAGGGCCTGTGGAGACGCCGTTAATGGTCTATCCGTCGCTATCTGCCGCGCAGATACTGTACAGTGACGATCACCTGATCGTCGTGAACAAACCGGCCGATCTGCTCTCGGTTCCCGGCAAAGGCGAAGATAAACAGGATTGTCTGTGGCGGCGTGCCCAGACGGACTTCCCAACCGCCCGTATCGTTCACCGCCTCGATTATGCTACCTCCGGTGTGATGGTTATCGCCCTCAGTGCCGAAAGCCACCGCCACCTGAGCATGCAGTTTCAGAACCGGGAAACCGGTAAATACTATCAGGCAATCATTGCCGGCTTGCCTGAAGAAGATCAGGGGCTGGTTGATTTACCTCTGCGCTGTGACTGGGATAACCGCCCCCTGCAGATGGTCGATCATGAGCAGGGCAAGCCCGCCCAGACCCGCTGGGAAATTACCGAACGGATGGCCGATCGCAGTCGGGTAAATCTGTACCCCATTACCGGCCGTTCCCATCAGTTAAGAGTACATATGCTGGCACTCGGGCATCCGATTGCCGGTGACCGCTTCTACGCCAGTGAAGCACAGCAGGCCATGGCTCCGCGGCTGCTGTTACATGCAGAACAACTGAGTTTCAGCCATCCTGACACCGGCGAGTCCCTCACATTTACGGCTCCGGCCGACTTCTGACCCAACCTGCTATACCGGAAAAGACTTCGTGGATTATCAGTTTAACCAGGACTACATACTCGGTTGCCAGGCAACCTTTACCATGCCCCATGAGGCCTTCGGACACTGGCTGAATGCCGCCTTCAGTCAGGCAGACCACGATTCAGAGCTGACAGAGATTATCCGTCAAGCGCAGGCCATACTGAACAAAACCCGGCTTAGCTGGGAGCATACATCTGATGAGTACCAGCTAACGCTGGAAGACGGCAGCGCCCGTATCAGCCACCAAAGCCTCAGTGACGATTACGGCCTGGCAGACGCAGAACTGGAAGACGATTTTGACTTCTACGATGAAGAAGCCGGTAGCCACTGCGGGCTGGAAGATTTTATTGAAGCATTACAGGACTGGCAGATATTCATTCGCGAAAACAGCCATTAATCCAACCGGCCTTCCCGACGCAAACGGCGCTTTACCGACCACAGGTACAGCGCCGATAACAGCGGCTTAATTCCCGGCAGCCCAATCAGCCCACTGAGCAAGCGATAGCGGGGAATTCTGCGCAGCAGCAGGATATAGGCATCCAGTTCCTTAAGCACCGTGCCATCCTCTGTCTGCAAGTGTAACTCAGTCAGCGCCAGATAAGGATCGATCCCCAGCCCATGCAGATATTCGCCCTGACCGGTGATATCAAACCACTCGATACCTTCCGGATCAGGATCAAGCCGCTCATAGTTCGCCCGGTCGCGCCGGCACCGGGGGCAACTGCCGTCATAAAACACCCTCAGCTTAGGCATTTACCTTCTCCTGAGTAATCAGCTCACTACCCGTAACACCTCACCTGAGTTAAAAGCAGCAATATTTTCAGCCACCTGATCCGCAATCCGTTGCCGGGCCTGTACACTTCCCCAGGCACTGTGCGGGGTGATGATCAGATTAGGAATATCAGCTGCCAGTAACACATTGCCTTCTTTTGGCGGTTCGATACTGAGCACATCCGTTGCCGCTCCGGCAAGGTGTCCCGACCGCAAGGCATCTGCCAGTGCCGCTTCATTCACAATGCCACCACGGGCGGTATTAATTAAAAAACTGCCCGGCTTCATTTTAGCCAGTGCTGTCGCATCTATCATGTTTCGGGTGTCGTCTGTCAGCGGACAGTGCAAGCTGAGTACATCTGCTTTGGCCAACAATTCATCCAGCGGAAAACGCTCCGGCTGCGATGCCCCCTTACGCCGGGCCACAACGACCTGCATGCCAAAGGCTTCTGCCAGCCGGCCAACTTCACGGCCCAGCTCACCATAGCCCACCAGGCCTAATGTTTTACCCGCCAGTTCCGCCACCGGATAATCCAGCAAACAAAATTGCGCTGAACGGCCCCAGTCACCCTGTTTTACTGCCCGGTCATACGTAATCAGATTGGTATGCAGCGCCAGCATCAGAGCCATTACATGCTGGGTAACGGAGCGGGTCCCGTATGCCTGACAGTTAGCGACCGTAATGCCCAGTTGCCGCGCCGCCTGCAGATCAACATTGTTCGTGCCGGTTGCCGCGATGCAGACCAGGTGTAAATGCTTTACCCCGGCCAGCAATTCAGCACTGAGTACCACTTTATTTACGATGACAACCTCTGCACCGGCAATGCGCTCAGCAACCTGCTCAGGTTCGGTTGACGAATAGCTGCAGAAATCCCAGCCATCCTGCTGAAAATCAGCCAGCTGCAAGTCATTGAAATCCAGTGTTGCCAGATCCAGAAACACCACCTTCATCAGGATTCCTCCGTAGCCGAAATACAAAAAAGGGGCTCAGGGCCCCTTTCATTAAACTTATCTGATGTGCGGCTTAGCCAGCCTCATTCAGGTTATCTTTAACTTCCCAGAGGATTTCCTCAGCGATGGTCTTAGGCGCAGATACATCTTTATCCGTCTTAACCACCAGGAAGGCTCCGTCATTCGTACGGCGCAACTGTAACTGATAACGGCCAATGTGCTCATACTCTCCGGTGTTTTCGTTCACAACACCTTCATTATCACCGAACACGTAAATGACGCGGTTACCTAACCAGATTTTATAACCTTTACGCTTGGAAAGATCCGTCGGGTCAGTCCACGGCTTCTCTTCACCTTTACGGCTGCCTGGCTGGAAACCTTCTGCAACAGAAGAATATACAATGTTGCTGTCCTGATCACCTTCACCCAGACCCAGCACTTCAGTCAACGCAGACGTATCCAGTTTAATTTCTTCACGGTCAGAGTGCAGCCACTCAAAGAAGCCCAGTGTCGGACCTTCATCAAACGGTGTCGTCGTTGCATAGGTCATGTAAACCACACCCAACTGCTGGTCACGGGTACCGATATCCAGACCCGCGCTGTCCAGCGCACGGTTAACTTCACCCCAGGCCTGGTCAATCGTGCCGGAAATTTTCAGTGCAGGGAAACCGTTCGCATCACGGCCCAGCTGCGGACGCTTAATACGCTGCTGTTCTTTTGCCAGTTCAAGCTGAGTTGTTGGCTTATTCGCCGGACGGCTCAGGTAACGCAGCATTTCAAACATCTGATTTGCTTTGTAGGCGTTATCAGTGCTCTTTTCCCAGTCCACAAGCGTCGGGCGTGCTTCCTGCGGAACACGGCTGTGATCCATAACAATTTCGGTACGCTGGTAATCATCTTCTACCGGACGCAGGCTGATCCGGATCTTATCGCTGACGTCCCCTTCCACATCCTGGAAGGTCACCGTATTTACCACACTGTCTAAGAAACCATAGTCTTTACCGGCAGTATCAATCCACTCGGTTTCCATCACACCTTCACGGGGTGATGAATTGCTGAGTTTCACACCGCGGCTGTCCCAGTAACTCTTAACCCGGTTCCAGACATCAGCAATCGGCTCATCAACGACCAGTACTTTATCCAGACCGTCACGCTTCATCGCAACATTTTCACCACCGGCCTCAGCATAGAAGAACTCAGGACGTGGCACTGTAAATTCCTGATTACGGGCAACAGATGTCTGACCAACAGTCGGCACCTCAAGACGGTCACTCATCTGAATCGTATCGTCACGCAAGCTTGGCGGAATTTCCAGCCGCTGACTGGTCTGAGACTTTTCATAGTCCTGACTGCGGTCCTTGATCAGACCGTTCTCACCATAGATGGGATTAGATGTGCCACATCCAGTCAAAGTCAGTACAGCTGCCGCTAATGGCAACAACACAATATTTCGCATGTTTAATTCCGTTCTAAAATTAAAGGCAACCACATACATCGTTCGAGACGCCCTTTACCTCTGCCAATACGCTCACCGGATTATTCAATCCGAATAACCGTTGTGACTGTTCATGTCATGCCCATGTCCGGATACATCCGGTTGAGAGCACGGTTATTCATCACAACAAAAGCTACAGACGTAAATGAAAGTGCCTAATACTACTTGGCCAGCGAAGATCACTCAACGCCTCTGACCGGTAAAATAACAAAAAGTCATAACTGACTAACCTTTGTGTATTTAAAGCCTTAATAGTTCAGCGTTTTTAAGGAAAAAACGGCCGCTAAAAACAAAGATTACCTTAACCCGTCTGCGGATGGCTCAAGGCATCACCTTTTACCCCTTTATCCGTTAAAAAATCCAACCGGGGATTTTCTTCGTATCGATACTTTGTTTGAATGTACGACTGTTTTTACGGTTGGCGGTGCCAGCTTCAGGAATCTTCCGCTGAACACATACCGCCTGTCTTTTTATTAAGGAGTTAATTATGAGCCTGCCTGTAACCGGTGAAGCTGTTACTGATTTTACCGCTGCTGCTACCAGCGAAACCACAGTCACCCTGAGTGAACTGAAAGGCAAAAATGTGGTGATCTATTTCTACCCGAAAGACAGCACTCCGGGCTGCACCACTGAAGGACAGAATTTCCGCGATCTTTACCCGCAATTCCAGGCAGCGAACACTGAAATTTTTGGCGTTTCCCGTGACGGCATGCGCGCGCATGAAAACTTCAAAGCAAAGCAATCCTTTCCGTTCGAGCTGATCAGCGATAAAGAAGAAGAGCTGTGTAAACTGTTCGACGTCATCAAGCTGAAGAAAATGTACGGCAAAGAACATCTGGGCATTGAGCGCAGCACCTTTCTAATTGACGCTGAAGGCGTGCTACGCAACGAATGGCGCAAACTGAAAGTCGCAGGCCATGCCGATGAAGTACTGGAAGCAGTAAAAGCGCTGTAGCCTACTTCAGTTAGCTTGTGCCGGGATGTTCGCCTGAAACCAGGTTTGCAGCATGCCGGCCAGCTGCCGCACAGGGGCGGAGGACTTTTCATTCCGCCGCACCAGTGCAGACCATTGCAAAGATAAGCCACTACCCGGCGTAACCGCCACGACCCTGCCCCTGCTCAGCGCTTCTGACACCGCCCAGCGAGACAATATACTGACACCAAAACCGGCCGTGATCAGCTCAACAATTGCATCGGTCATCTCCACCACACTCAGCCGTCCCGGCACCACACCGGCAGGCCGTATAAAGCGCTCGTACTCAAACCCCGGCTGAGTAGTACGGCTGTAAGTCAGATAATTTTCAGTCTCTAAGTCCCGTGGATCAATGCGTTTTTTTGCCGCCAGCGGATGCTGTACCGGAACGATTAATTCCAGACAATCTTCAAATAATGCAATGGCCTCAACCCCCGGAGTGGTCATATGACCGGGTGCCAACACCAGATCCACTTCACTTTCCAGCAAACTCTGAAGAGGCCGGTGAGTAGCGGCAGCAATCAGCTCAATCTCAATTCCCGGCGCCTGCTGCTTTAACGCGACCATAAACTCTGCCAGCCAGTGATAGCAGTTATACGCAGCTACTCCTATGCGCAGGGTCACGCTGTCATTCTGTTGCCGCTGAATAAAATCCTGCTCCGCCCGCTGCAATACAGGCAAAACCTGCTGCATCTGCTGCACCAGAATTTCGCCGGCCGGGGTTAACCGGAGCAACCGCCCCTGACGCTCAAACACTGCGCCGCCTAATCGCCGTTCGGCTTCCGCCAGCCGGTGACTCAGTGCTGACTGGCTGATACCCATGACCTGCGCAGCCTGGCGCAGAGTGCCACACAGGCACACCTGATAAAACATTTCCCAGTGGCGCATATCCAGCCGCATCATAATCAGGCCTCTTAATTACAATCGAAATACATGCATAAAATTAATCAGTTTATCGAATATTTCAATATTTTATTCATCATTTTATCACTAGGATGCATTCACTCAATCGCATATCACGGCACGTAACTGATAAGGAATCCGGCACGATCATGCAAAGCTCAGCATCCAATCTGCAACTCAGACTGACCGGCGGACCACAACAGGGGAACATGTCTCAGCTGGCTGGCCCGCTGATGATATTCGCTTCGGCCTGCGGCTTTGGCCTCAACCCACTCTTTGTGCAGTTTCTCGCGCAGGAAGGATTTGACACCCTGACCACCACCTTTTACCGTTTTGCGATACCGGCACTGATCTGCGCGGGGTTCCTGCCGATTGCCCGGATCGTCTGGCCGGAAGCCTGTCGGATGTTATTTCTGGGAATGCTCAATGGCATCGGGGCGTATTTCTATTTTGACGCATTACAGACAATACCGGTCAGCCTGGCCATTCTGATTTATTACACCTACCCGGTATTCTGCGTCGCAATCGGCTGGGTGTGGCGGAAACGACGCCCCTGTCGCAACGCATCTCTGGCAGCCCTGCTTATCCTGATTGCCGTTTCACTGGTTGCCACTCCGGACACACTTAATGGCGTACCATTGTCCGCCATTCTTACCTGTGCAATTGCACCGCTGGTATTTGCAGGACACATTCAGTATCTGGCCAAACCCGTACAAAATATCCCTGCCACGAAACGCGTTGCCTGGAGCTGTAACGGCCATCTGTTAATACTGATACCGATGCTGATGCTCTCCCCCCCGGAACAATTGCTGCCGCAGAACATCAGCGGCGTATACGGGCTACTGGGAATTGCAATTCTGGCAGCGATTATTCCACAGTTTTTGTTTTTATCCGGCCTGAAACGTACCGCCCCGGAACAGGTTGCCATCATCGGAGCCAGTGAGCTGATCATTGCGATGCTGACCGGCACCTGGTTTATGCAGCAAACACTTGGCCAGGCGGAAATAACCGCCATGCTGCTGATCTGTATCGCACTGATGATTCGCACCCGCAAAGAACTGCAAGCCCCGGCCTGAAGGCCCCTCAGCTACCATCAGGTATAAAAAAACCGCATCAGGTGTATCCGGATGCGGTTTTTTAATAACAGAAAAGCGCTACTCAGCTGCCCCCGATCCGAGGGCATGAGTCTTGGGCCAGGCATTCAGAATCGCTTTGATCAGCGTCGCCAGCGGAATCGCAAAAAACACGCCCCAGAAACCCCAGACCGTACCGAATACCAGCACCGCAACGATAATGGATACCGGGTGCAGGTTGACCGCCTCAGAGAACAGCAGAGGCACCAGCACGTTACCGTCAAGCGCCTGAATAATGCCGTAGGCAACCATCAGGTACCAGAATTCATTCGTCCAGCCCCACTGGACAAAGCCGATCAGCGCTACCGGCAGTGTTACCAGTGCAGCACCGATATACGGAATCAGTACTGAGAGCCCTACCATAATCGCCAGCAGGGCCGCATAGTTAATCCCCAGGAAGACAAAAGCAATGTAGGTAACCGCCCCGACGATCACAATTTCAATCACCTTACCGCGGACATAGTTAGCAATCTGGTTATCCATTTCATGCCAGACATTGGTCAGCATTTCCTTCTTTTCCGGCAGGAAGGACACCCACCAACGGGCCAGTCCACCGCCGTCTTTCAGGAAGAAAAACACTAAAATCGGCACCAACACCAGATAGATCAGCAAAGCCATCAGACCGGTAATCGAATTCAGTGAAAAGGTTAATACCCACTGACCGGCCTTACTCAGCTCAGTCGTGGCGATATCAATAATCTGAGTGATCTGATGTTCAGAAAATATCTCCGGATACTGCTGCGGCAGCAACAGCAACACATGCTGAGCCTCTGTAACCATGCGGGGCAGTTCATTAAACAAATTAACCGACTGTTTCCAGGCCAGCGGCAGAATGAACAGAATGACCGATAACAGCACTCCGACAAACACCATAAACACTGATACCACCGATACCAGGTGCGGCACCTTTTTTTCCTTCAGCCAGACAATAATCCCCTGCATCAGAAATGCCAGGATGATACTGGTAAAGACAGGGGCCAGCGCCTGCCCCAGATAAATAATCACACCAAAGAACGCTACCAGCAGCACCAGCAGCAACATTACTTCCTCATTCGAGAAGTAACTTTCGATCCATTTCGAGAAAATCTTCTTCAAACCCGGATGCTCCTAAGCCGTTAACCGCGGCGAATCACGTAAATATATTCATCATCCTCGGTGAACGCTTCCAGCAATTCATGGTCGGACTGATCTGTATAGGCTTTAAAATCACGAACTGAGCCGGCGTCCGTTGCAACCACCCTCAATACCTGACCGGCTGACAGACTGTGCAAAGCCTGCTTCGCTTTTAACAGAGGTAACGGACAATTCAGGCCGCGGGCATCAAGGTGTTGATCAATTAAATCGGACTTCATACATACTCTCAGAATAACGCTTGCCAACACCAGAACTGCAAACTCCGGAATGCCGGTAAAAACCATAATGCTAATAACAAGTTGAGCAATATATAATAAAAAGCCTCAATAACCTATGACACCAAAGTTATTTTCTACGTGCTGCTTTAAACTGTCTGACAGATATCATGAAAGCAGTCATAAAGGTTCTAAGCTGTGAAGATAAAAGCTGTGACAAAAAAAGTTGTGACGATGAAAAAGATTTTTCAGCGCGGCCTGATCACCGCCGGCAGCGCAGCATTCTGCCTGCTGCCGGTGAACGCACCTGCCAGTAACCAACTGCCAACGATTGGCGACACCACATCTTCTGTGATTTCACTGCAACAGGAATATCAGCTGGGCCGCACCTGGGCCAGACTGCTGCGTGGCAGCACCCGTGAATATCATGACCCGGTGGTGTACAACTACCTGTCCGACACTCTCTGGAATCTGGCCGCGACCAGCCAACTGAGCGACCGCCGTCTGGAACTGATCGTACTGGATAACCCCACCCTCAATGCTTTTGCAGTCCCCGGCGGCATTGTTGGCATTAACGCCGGGCTGGTACTGGCTGCTGAAAACGAACAGCAACTGGCCTCCGTTGTCGCCCACGAGCTGGCGCACCTTTCCCAGCGGCATTACGCCCAGCAACTGGAACAGCAACGGATTAACCAGCCGCTGATACTTGCCGGCGTACTGGCCAGCATTGTTGCCGGCGCGGCCTCCGGTGGCCAGGCCGGTGTTGCAGGCCTCTCCACCAGTATCGCCGCCGGTAAACAGCTAAGCCTGAACTTCAGCCGCCGTAATGAGCAGGAAGCAGACCGCATCGGTATGCTTAACCTGGTAGCTTCCGGTTATGACCCTAACGCCATGCATCAGATGTTCGGCCAGCTTCAACGCTCCAGCCGCTTCCTCGGCCAGCAACCGCCGGAATTTCTGCTGACCCACCCGGTGACTGAATCCCGGATCGCTGATGCAAAAAACCGGGCCAAACAGCTGCCCGGCAACGGCCACCGGAAATACACCCCTGAGTTCGGCCTCATTCAGACCCGCATCCGCGTCAGCTACAGCAAACAACCCGCCGATCTGATTAAAGAGTACGACGCACAAAGTCAGGACCCTTTAAGTCAGTACGGCATTATGCTGGCTGCTACCCGCAACCTGCAGTTTGATAAAGCCCTTAATGCCTACAATAAGCTGCCGGCAGACATCAATAATCAACTGGCGGTGAATATCGGTTACGTTGAACTGATGCTGGCCAAAAAGGACTACCCTGCCGCGCTGGCTAAACTCGACAGCCTGTACCAGCTGTATCCCGACAGCTACCCGGTACGCTTATTCTATGCCCGCGCCCTGATGGCAGCCGGTAAATACCAGAAGGCCGTTACCTTTTATGAAGAGCTGGCAGAATCGCAGCCACAAAACAGTATGCTCTGGTATGAACTGGCCGAACTCTATGGTCTGGCAGGCGATACCAAAGGTGTGCATCAGGCACGGATTGAGTATTTTCTGGCTGTCGGTCAGACAGACCGTGCGATGCAACAGATCGATATCGCGCTGAAAAATACCGGTTTAAGCAGCCATGAAATCACTAACCTGAACCTCCGTAAACAGTATGCGGAAGAGATCCGGGAGCAGATCAAAGCCCTGTAAAACGGTTCAGGCCAAACTGATTTTCAGAAAAGCGCTATGTCTAAAGTCCCGCATAAAAAAGGCGCCACCCGGCGCCTTTTTCCTAACGGTTAACAGCTATTGCGTCGCCTTCTGAGCAAATGCATTTAACGCCCCGGAAACTTTTTTCAGCGGCTGATCACAGCCCTGAATATTGTGACGCTCAGCCAAATACTGCGGGTCGTTATAACTCAGCCAGACCTGACCTTTGTCATCTTCCTGAATAAGCGCCTTTTGGGGCAAATCAATCGCCACCTGAGGGCTGCAATTCATTAACAGCGTGCCAATTTTAGGGTTACCGAATACCACGACTTCCGTCGGCCGCAGTGACAACCCCACACTCTCAGCACCTTTGGTATGATTGATCCGGGTAAATACGGTCATACCTTTCGCCTTCAGGACCGTTTCAAGTTTATCTGCGGTTTCAGCCACTGACGACGCGCTCTTCAGCCGAACCAGGCCATCATCGGCCTGAACATTCAGCGTAACCGCTGCAAAAACAATGCTGCCGGCAATCGCAACAATCTGAGGAAACTTCTTCATGATAATCCTTTATATCTGGGTAATTAATGTGGTTCACCTGGCAATACTGTGACAACACTCCCCACCTGAAGATCCCTCAGACAAACATAAACCCCGACTAAAGACTGACCTTTTCGCGTAAGACGAACTTCTGAATTTTGCCGGTAGAGGTTTTCGGCAGCGGTCCGAAAATCACACACTTAGGCACTTTGAAATGCGCCATATTGTCCCGGCAAAAGGATACAATATCGGCTTCTGTCACGTCTGCATCCCCTTTCAGGGTAATAAACGCACAAGGCACTTCGCCCCACTTTTCATCGGCTTTTGCCACCACCGCCGCTTCCATGACCTGCGGATGGCGGTAAAGCACATCTTCAACTTCAATGCTGGAAATATTCTCCCCCCCTGAAATGATGATGTCCTTTGAGCGGTCTTTAATTTCGATATAGCCATCCGGGTGCCATACCGCCAGATCACCGGAATGAAACCAGCCCCCGGCAAAACTGGCTGAAGTTGTTGACGGGTTCTTCAGATACCCCTTCATCACCAGATTCCCCCGCATGAAAATCTCACCCATGGTTTTGCCATCCTGCGGAACCGGCTCAAGGGTATCCGGATTCGCCACCATCAGGCCATCAAGCATCGGCGCTCTTACACCCTGACGGGCTTTCAGCCGGGCAATCTCATCCTGCCCCAGCGCATTCCAGGCCTGATGCCATTCACATACCACCGACGGACCATAGGTTTCTGTCAGGCCGTATACATGGGTCACCGTGAACCCCATCGCTTCCATATTCCGGATCACTGCTGCAGGGGGCGCTGCGCCAGCGGTCATCACACTGACCGCGTGCTCAATCCCGGCTTTCATCTCATCAGGTGCATTATTCAGCATATTCAGCACAATCGGTGCGCCACAGAAATGGCTGACCTTCTCATCTCTGATCGCTGAATATATTGCATCATCCCGCACATGCCGCAGGCAGACATTCACACCGGCGGCCGCCGCAACGGACCAGGGAAAACACCAGCCATTACAGTGAAACATCGGTAATGTCCAGAGATAAACCGGATGGGATCCCATGTTCCAGGAAACGATATTGCTCATCGCATTCAGATAGGCACCCCGATGGTGATACACCACCCCTTTCGGATTACCGGTGGTACCTGAAGTGTAATTCAGACTGATGGCATCCCACTCATCCGCAGGCAGCTGCCAGACGAAATCTTCGCTGCCTTCTGCCAGCAACGCTTCATAATCACACTCACCGATTAACCGACCGCCTTCAAAATACGGATCATCAATATCAATGACCAGTGGCCGGGTTTCCAGCATATTCAGCGCCCGGGCAATGACATCCGAAAACTCCCGGTCAACGATCACTACCTTTGCTTCAGCATGCTGAAGAATGAACGCCAGCGCCTCCGCATCCAGGCGGATATTCAAAGCATTCAGCACCGCACCGGCCATTGGCACCCCAAAATGCACTTCAAACATTTCCGGAATATTCGGCGACATTACCGCCACCGTATCCCCCTGACCGATTCCCCGCCCCTGCAGTGCACCGGCAAGCCGCCGGCACCGCCGGTAGGTGTCTGACCAGCTACGCCGGGTCTGTTGATGCACCACCGCCGGATAGTCAGGAAAGACACTGGCAGCCCGCTCAATAAAGCCTAAAGGGCTCAGCGCCGCAAAATTCGCAACATTCTTTTCCAGGCCAAAACTGTAGGGGTTATCAGCGGTCGGCATAATGATCTCCTTTCTCAACACACAGGTACGTAACACTTGCTTGGGTATATAGCCGATATTAAGGGTAATCACTTATACGGGATACTATCCTAAAGTCATACACTGCCAACCTGTATTAGTAATTGATTTTTTATCAGGGTTTATCCTAGGATCAGAATATACGCATTCAGACACAGACCTTATGACCGACGATACACTCAGACACCGGGATGACAGCGACGAAGCAGAGCGATTCCGTTTTCTGGTGGAACAATCCACCGACATGATCTCCCGCCACTCCCCCAGCCAGGACTGGACCTTTCTGGATGTCAGCCCGGCGGTGGAGCGAATGCTCGGTTATACCGTTGATGAAATGATCGGCACCCGGGGTTACGACCTGTTTCACCCGGAAGATGCCGACAACCTGATCAAACGTTCCGCCTCAGTCCGCTACCGCAGCGGTATGTATACCAACGTCTATCGCTACAAACATAAAAAGGGGCATTACATCTGGCTGGAAACCACCAGCCGGACCCTGCGGGATGATGACGGCAAACCGGTGGAGATCATCTGTGTTTCCCGGGATGTTACCGAGCAAACCCTCGCTCAGCAGGCGACCCGGCGACTGGCCCGGGTGGTTGAAGCCTCGTCTGATATGATCATGTTCTGCAACCACAATACCCGTCAGCTGACCTATATGAACGAAGCCAGCTACATCACCTTCGGGACCGAGAAAGAAAATCCTGTGGTGTTTTATCTGGAACAGTTATTTGAGCCACAGGTTTACAGCAGCCTGCTGCACGATGCCCTGTGCCATGCCGCTGAACATGGCACATGGTATGGCAGTATTCCGCTGAAACTGCCCAACAGTCAGCCCCGCAACGCCGAAGTGCGGGAGATCATTGCGCACCGTAACCTGAATGATGATATGTCTGTCGAGTACTACTCCATCATCGGACGGGATATCACCCTGCGCCGTAAAGCCGAAGAAGAAATGAAACGGCATCAGCTGGAAATGGCCCACATCTCCCGGCTGTTATCCGTTGGTGAAATGGCATCCGGCCTGGCCCATGAAATCAATCAACCGCTGGCGGCCATTCTGAATTACTGCCGTGGCTCGATGCGCCGTATCGAGGAAGGCCGCTTCAAAAGCATCAGCGAAGTAGGCAAATCGATGGAACTGATCACCCGGCAGGCTAAACGGGCAGCCGAAATCGTAAAACGCATGCGCAGCTTTGTAAAAAAGACCGAATATCAGCGGATGACTTTTTCTCTGCACGACAGTTGCCATGAAATCGCCGAGTTCCTCAAACAGGAAGCTATCGATCACGGCACGGTATTTGAATTTCAGCAGGAAGACGATGAACTGCAGATTCATGCTGATAAAATACAGATTGAGCAGGTCCTGTTAAACCTGTTCCGTAACGCCATAGAAGCCTACAACGGCTGTCAAAAAACTCACCGACCCGTTATTATCGCCACCCGAAAACAAAATGAATGCATTTACATTTCGGTATCGGACGAAGCCAAAGGCATTTCCAAAGAGGTACTGGGCAAGCTGTTTGAGCCATTTTTCACCTCAAAAGCGACCGGCCTGGGCATGGGACTGTCCATATCGAGAACCATAATTGAAACCCATGGCGGACAACTGTGGGCAGAGAGTGACGGTAAAACCGGCACCCGGTTTTACATTAAATTACCGGCAAATACCTGAAGGCGAACAGCATGCAGAAACATCCTGGCAACGTATTCATAGTGGACGATGACGACGACTTCCGTGACTCCATGCAATGGCTGCTGGAAAGCGCCGACCTGAATGTGAGCAGCTTTGCCTCCGCCAGAGACTTCCTGAGTACCTACAAAGGCGAAGCAGGCTGCATGTTACTGGACGTGCGGATGCCGGAAATCAATGGCCTGGCCCTGCAGCAGATTATGCAGGAACGGGATATCCGCCTGCCAATTATTGTTCTGAGCGGCCACGGCGATATTCCCATGGCAGTTACCGCCATGAAAAACGGCGCTCTGGATTTTCTGGAAAAGCCCTTTGACGATGAAGTGCTGTTACCTTTAGTTGAAAATGCGCTGGCACACAGCGCCAGCCTGTTCGAAAGCCAGCAACAACAGCTGCAGATTCAGGAGTTACACGACAGCCTGAGCCGCCGGGAAAAGCAGGTTATGAACCTGGTTGTCGCGGGACGGGCCAACCGTGAAATAGCTGAAGAATTGGGTATCAGCCCGAAAACAGTTGAAGTTCACCGTTCCCGGGTTATGAGTAAAATGCGCGCCGGCAGCCTGCCGGAACTGGTTAAGCAAGCTGAGCAACTTGGCCTGAGCTGACCCGCTGTTTTATAAAATCACTGATGGCTGCCACACAGGCATCGGTGGCTTCCAGATGGGGAATATGACGGCAGTTGGCGAGCATCATTGCCTCCGCCTGCAACCCTTCCCCCTCACAACGGCGATTAATTCCGGCACAGATTTCATCCACCTGCGCCACCTCACCGTACTGATCATCCACGCCCTGCATAATCAGCGCAGGGCACTGTATCTGATCCAGCCAGGGACTCAGATCCAGTCCCTGAAACGAATCCCGCAGCCAGGTATCATTCCACAGCCAGAAAAGCGGTTCAGTTTGCTCACCGTGATAACGGGCCAGCCGCGCCGGTAAATCCGTCTCACGGAACATACGGCGGGCGGCTTTCACGCCCCGCCGGGTAAGACCGTCCACCCGTACATGGGCTGCCATGGTGACGATTGCAGCAACCCTGGACGGCAATTCTGCAGCCCCCAGCAACGCCACTGACCCGCCATCACTGTGGCCCACCAGTATCACAGATGCTAAGCCTGCTGCATCCAGCACCGGTGCTAACCGCTGCAGCGCTTCACGCTGCAGATAGTCATCCGGGCGGATCTCATCAGGCTTGCCCGAGCCGCCGTAACCCTGACGTTCAAACGCAAATACATCCAGTCCGGTCGCCAGTGCCAGCCGGGACGGAAAGTCTTTCCACATATCCAGATGTCCCAGAGCTTCGTGCAACAGCACCAGTACCGGGCGATCTGCGCGGCAAGCGCCACTGTGCTGACCATAGATATAATGAATCTCAACGCCGTCTTCCGGCACCAGATACCCTTCCTGCCAGTTAAGCGCCGGAGAATAATAGTGGCTTCGCCGGTCAGCGGTCAGATACTCACTCATGTGCGCTCCGGAATTGAATACGTCAGGGTACTGTGAGCAACCACATCATCGGAGCCGGCGGAACGGATCCATACCTCGCCCACCGCCAGCCGTTTACCCAGCTTCATGATCTGACAGCGGGCCAGCAGATCGCAGTCCGGTAAAGGCTTTTGCATGAAGTTAATATTCAGATTGGTGGTGACCGCCAGTGCCACCGTACCGATCTGCCCCAGCAGTGCCGCATACATCGTCACATCTGCCAGCGCCATCATCACCGGCCCGGACACCGTGCCCCCCGGGCGCAAATGTTCATCGCCCACCTTCAGGGTCATCTCCGCCCAGTTATCCCCCAGGCCCGTCAGTACGCCAAAGCGCTCCCCCTGAGGGAAGTGTTCCGCCAAAAACCCATTTAAATCTGCGATCGACATGACCGGCTGCATAGACTGCTCCTTACACAGAATTCATTCATACAGGTTCAGCCCCGACTCAAACCGTCAGGGCATCTGCTTCTTCTTTCGCCCGGTTACGCAAAATAAAGCGCTGAATTTTACCGCTCGGTGTTTTGGGTAAATCTGTGACAAATTCGATTTCCCGGGGAAAGGCATGGGTCGATAAACGCTCCCGCACCAGTGTTTTAAGCTGCGCAATCAAGCTTTCATCCGGCTCAAAGCCCGCCTTGATAACCACATACGCTTTAAGAATGGCCCCCCGCTCGGTGTCAGGCTTACCAACCACTCCACTCTCCGCCACTGCCTCATGTTCCAGCAACGTGCTTTCCACATCCGCAGGGCCGACCCGATAGCCGGCAGTGGTAATAATGTCATCATCCCGGCCATTAAAGGAATAACTGTCATCCCCGTGACTGACCACTACATCCCCGGTGAGGTAATATTTGCCGCGGAACGGATTCTTTTCACCCCAGGTATAACCCGGGAAGAAAAACAACGGCGAGTTTTCCATATCAATGGCCAGCTCGCCTACTTCCCCCTCACTGATTTCCTGCAGGTCAGGGTTCAGTGCCACCACCCGGTGACCGGGCATTGAAAAGCCCATCGAGCCAATCCGTACCACAGACTGTTCAAGTTCATGGTGGTTACAGGCGGTCATACCGGTTTCGGTCTGGCCGTAATGATCCATTACCGGGCAACCCAGCCGGCGGTCAACCCAGCCAATCACCTCAGGATTCAGTGGTTCACCGGCACTGCTTGCTACCCGCAGGCTAAACGGTTCTTCACCGTCCAGCACATCATCATGGGCCATCAGCATACGGTAAGCCGTCGGCGCCGCCGCCAGATTAGTAATGCTGTATTTACGCAACATGGCATAAGTACTTTCCGGCGTAAAACCGTGCTCATTAAAATGTGTTGCGTTACCCAGCAACAACGGCCCGACGACCGCATAATACAACCCATACGCCCAGCCCGGATCAGCCACATTCCAGTACTTGTCCTCCGCCCGCAGGCCTATGGCATAACGCATATATACCCGGAACGAAAGCAGCGCCCTGGCTGGCACAGCCACCCCCTTGGCCTTCCCCACGGTGCCGGACGTAAACATTTGTAAAAACGGTTCATCCGCACCAATGACGACCGGAGAAAACACATCGCTCTGCAAGTCCAGCTGTTGCTGAAAATCCATATCCTGCTGATGCTCTGCCGCAGCATTATCACGGTTTACCAGCAATACCGGCGGACAGCCATTGACCCCGTCAAACTTGTGCCGGTTATCTCCGTCTGTGACCACCAGTTTAGTTTCAGCACGGGTCAGACGGTATTCAATTGCCCCGCTGCCAAACGCGGTAAACAGCGGCTGATAAACCGCACCGGCCCGCAAAGCCCCCAGCACGACCACCAGTAATTCCGGCGTGCGGGGCAACATACAGGCGACCCGGTCTCCCCGGCCAATCCCCTGTGCAGTCAGGAAGTTAGCAAACTGAGCCGCCGCTGACTGCAACTCTGCAAAGCTGTGCTGTGAAGCCGGCCGGTTAACCCCTTCGTAGTAGAGCGCTATACGGTCTTCATCCGCCCAGCGGTCACAGATTTCATGACAGACATTAAAGCCATCTTTCAGGTTACCTATCAGCTGTGACTCTACTGTTTCAGCGGTAAAATCGCTGTAAAACGTCCCATAATTTTCCATGTAAACTGCCTCTTATATTTATTATTTCTGCGGGCACATTCCGGGTTACATCCCTGTGCTCACGACATATCGGATACGGATTAAACCGGTGTAAGAACTCACCCGCCGGCACGGCAGGTGTTCAGAAAAAATCAGACTTGCTGCGCAGCAGCCTCCTTCAGCAGATCCCGGGCAATGATGATGCGCTGGACCTCACTGGTACCTTCGTAAATAGTGGTGATACGTACATCGCGGCTCAGCCGCTCCAGCGGATACTCCTGCATATATCCGTACCCGCCGAGCATTTGCAGGGCGGTATAACAGGCATGATTGGCTTTCTCACTGCTAAACAGCTTGGCCATCGACGCCTGTCTGGCAAAGCTCTGACCGCTGTCCTTTTGCCAGGCAGCATTCATCAGCAGTAGCCGGGCCGCCTCCAACTCAGTCATGCAGTCTGCCAGCATCCACTGTAATCCCTGAAAATCGGCCAGCGGCTTACCAAACTGTTGCCGTTCCAGAATGTAGGCTGAAGCGTACTCCATCGCCGCTAAACCAACGCCCAGCGCCAGTGATCCGATACCAATGCGCCCACCGGCCAGTTCACCGACCGCGATGCGAAAACCATCATTAAGCTCACCTAACAATGCATCCGCAGGCACAAAACAGTTATCAAAATGTACTTCGTTAGTAGGAGAGCCATGCTGGCCCATTTTCTTTTCCGCCGGTGCAAGGCTGATGCCTTCACAGGTTGCCGGTATCAGAAAGCAACTGATGCCCCGGCCCTTAGGCGCATCCGGATCAGTCACCGCCCAGACTACAAACACACCGGCCAGCTCTGCACTGGTAATCCACTGCTTGGTGCCACTGAGGCGCCAGCCACCTGCCACGGCTTCTGCACGGCTGCGCATACTGGCAGGATCAGAACCGGCACCGGATTCAGTCAGACAAAAGCTGCCAGCCGTAAACTCACCGCTACACAACCGGGGTAAATACGCCGTTTTCTGGGTTTCAGTCCCCATCGCCTGAATCACTTCGGCCACCATATTGGTCACCGACATGGTCACCGCAGTCGATGCACAACTGCGGGCGACTTCAGTAATCGCCAGACTAAAAGCCACCGTTCCAGCCTCACTCCCCCCGTATTCAGCATCGATATTCAGCCCCATAAAGCCCAGTTCTGCGAGCTTGCGGCAATGTGACGCCAGCCTGTCATAGTCTTTGCACTGATCCAGTTCAGCGGCATGGGGTGCCAGCTCTGCTTCCGCAAACCGACGGGCTGTTTCCCGGATCATTTGCTGTTCTTCTGTAAGGCTTAAATCCATCACACAATCCTGTCTTTCACCGGTGGGTCAAAATACTTTTAAAAAATACCAATATAAGGGTATACCCCTAATTATATACCCTAATAAAACCATAAAGGTAAAGTCCCGGCAAAACTCAGCGCATTAACACTTAGTCTAATAAGCTGATATTGAAACGTATTCCGGCCAGCTGACACCGTATCCCCGCAGGCAGTTTTACCCGCGGACCTGAAAACATATATTTTGAGATGAAATTTTTCTGACAGACGATGCTGACAACTGTCACTTGCTCATGAATTCCCCTAGAATAGCCGCGCTGTAGTAAACGGACTTTTACACCGCCTGACTGCAAACACCCAGTTACAGCCACAGGCATTCAGACAATGGGACACCCATGACGCAAGAACAAAACAATAAGATCCTCATCAGCGCCTGCCTGCTTGGCAATAAGGTCAGATACGATGGCCGCGATAACCTGCTGGACCACCCGGTAATTCACCGCTGGCAGGAAGAAGGCCGGATGGTACCGGTGTGTCCGGAAATAGCCGGTGGACTGCCCACCCCAAGAGCGCCTGCAGAAATTCTGAATAAATTCCCCCTGCACATTGTTACGGATAATGGCGAAGACGTTACGCCGGAATTCCTGGCCGGCGCCGAGCATTCAGTGAAGCTGGCACGTCAGCAAGGCTGTTGCTGCGCCCTGCTGAAATCACGCAGCCCTTCATGCGGGAATCTGGAAATTTATGATGGCCACTTTAACGGCACGATTGTGCCCGGCTCGGGTGCGACCGCCGATGAACTGATGCGCAACGGCGTGCCGGTATTCAATGAACGACAGCTGGAACAGCTGATCGACTTTATGGAAAATATAGATAATTCAGCGCCGGAAGATACCGCTGAAGATATTCCTCACAGCGCCTGAAACGATACATAACCCGGTTTAAAATGCGTCCAGCATCGCCGGGTTAAACCGTTCGGTATCCAGAGCCACCCGGTAATCCTCAGCCAGCGCATCCAGCTCAGTGATCGATTTATTCAGCTCATCCATCGTCAGAGTATTATTGTCCAGCAGATACAGCTGTTTAGAGCCCTGATAACTGAAGTTCATGATCTGCATAGCATCCGTGTTGCCCTCAGCCATCGCTGCTTTAATCTGTTTCTGTTTGCGGTAAATCTTATTTAACACCTGTTTCAGATCCCAGACATACATTACTTCAAACATAAACGGGTGCTGACGGTAATGGCGCAACAGGCTACCGGTTATCAGGCCCGCCACCCCCACACCCGCCAGGTTCAGCCAGAAGTGACTGCCCTGACCGTCAGTCAGGAAGGCAATCAGCAACGTGGACACCGCCAGCGAAATCACCAGCAAAACAACGGCCACAGCCACAAAGACCATTTTAAAATGCTTGCTGTAACGCGCTTTATCTATTTCCTGTAACTGCATGATTTTTCCTGAAAACTTAACTGAACACCCACCAGTACTCGCCACCGGGGAATGAAACCGCTTAAAAAGACAGCGCGAATTATAATGCCGCCGGACGGATAGCGACAGGGCAATCATTATTTACTTGTCCCGGACGCCCCACCCCCCTAAAATATCGGCTTTTATTACATTGTTGATCACTAGAGTATCCTATGCGCGCCAGTCAATATCTGATAGCCACACTGAAAGAAACCCCATCTGACGCCGAAGTCATCAGCCACCAGCTGATGCTGCGTGCCGGTATGGTTCGTAAAGTTGCTGCCGGTTTATATAACTGGTTACCCCTGGGTCTGCGTACCCTGCGCAAAGTTGAACGCATCGTGCGTGAAGAAATGGACAAATCCGGCGCGCAGGAAGTCCTGATGCCTGCCATCCAGCCGTCAGAGCTGTGGCAGGAATCCGGTCGCTGGGAACAGTACGGCCCTGAGCTGCTGCGGGTAAAAGACCGTCACGACCGTGAATTCTGCGTGGGCCCGACCCACGAAGAAGTGATCACCGATATGATCCGCAACGAGATTCAGAGCTACAAGCAGTTGCCGACCAATCTGTACCAGATCCAGACTAAATTCCGCGACGAAGTACGCCCGCGCTTTGGTGTGATGCGCTCCCGTGAATTCATCATGAAAGATGCTTACTCATTCCACAGTTCGCTGGAATCTCTGCAACAGACCTATGATCTGATGCACAGCACCTACTGCAAGATTTTTGACCGTATCGGTCTGGATTACCGCCCGGTACTGGCAGACAACGGCTCGATCGGTGGTAACTCATCCCACGAGTTCCACGTACTGGCATCATCCGGTGAAGACGACATCGCGTTCTCGACCGGCAGCGATTTCGCCGCCAACATCGAAAAAGCAGAAGCCCTGGCCCCGGCTTGCGACCGCGGAGCAGCCACCCAGGCAATGACGCTGGTAGATACACCGAATGCAAAAACCATCGCGCAGCTGGTTGAGCAGCACGGTCTGGACATTGAGAAAACCGTCAAGACCCTGTTCGTTGTCGCGTCTGAAGAATGTGAAGCAGACTTTGTTGCCCTGATGGTTCGTGGTGATCACGACCTGAATGAAATCAAGGCAGAGAAACTGCCTGAGGTTGCTGAACCGCTGGAGATGGCCGATGAAGACAGCATCCGCAAACTGGTCGGTGCCGGCCCGGGCTCCCTTGGCCCTGTTAACCTGCCAATTCCGGTTATCATCGACCGTACCGTTGAGAAAATGGCTGACTTTGGTGCCGGTGCCAACATTGAAGGCAAGCACTACTTCGGCATCAACTGGGAACGTGACCTGCCGCTGCCAAAAGTGGCCGACATCCGTAATGTTGTTGAAGGTGACCCGAGCCCTTGCGGAAACGGTACTATCAGCATCAAACGCGGCATTGAAGTGGGCCACATCTTCCAGTTGGGTAAGAAGTACGCCGAAGCCATGAATGCCACGGTTCTGGACGAGAATGGCAAAGCCGCGACTCTGGACATGGGTTGCTACGGTATCGGTGTTACCCGTGTGGTTGCTGCTGCAATTGAGCAGAACAACGACGACAAAGGCATCATCTGGCCGGAAGCCATCGCACCGTTCACCGTTGCGATTGTTGCCCTGAAATATGAGAAATCAGACGCGGTTCAGCAACAGGCTGATGCACTGTATGAAAGCCTGACAGCAGCTGGCGTAGAAGTGATTCTGGATGACCGTCCGAAAGTAAGCCCGGGGGCGAAAATGGCCGATATGGAACTGATGGGTATCCCTCACCGTATCGTCATTTCTGACCGGGGAATCGGTGCAGGTACTTACGAGTACAAGGCTCGCCGCGATGCTGACAAACAGGAAATTGCTGCAGATCAGGCAGAAGCCTTTATTCTGAACGCCCTGTCTGTATGACACCCTTCACCCCGGCCCTGCGCCGGGGTGTTTGTTTAAGCTGGCCGAAATTTTGTACAGGGATTAGGGAGAAAGCACATGTATATTGCGATGAACCGTTTCAGAATCGCCTTAGGCAGAGAACAGGAATTTATCGATATCTGGCGCAACCGTGACAGCCAGCTACACAGCGTTGACGGGTTTGAATCCTTTAGCCTGGTACAGGGCGAAAGCAATGACACTTATACCCTGATGGCGTCCCATGTGATCTGGCGCGACAAAGCAGCCTTTGACGCCTGGCTGACATCCGATGCCTTTAAACAGGCCCATGCCAATGCCGGAAAAAGCCGACCGGAAGGCCTGTATCTTGGGCCTCCGCAATTTGAAGGTTTTAGCAGCGTACTCTGAGCCCCCACTCCGTGACTGCTCATCTGCCTGCCAAGACCATCCGACGGTTACTGACCGGCCTTCTGCTCGCCTGCCTGTTCCCCCTGACTGCCCTTGCCCAGGAACCGGAGCCTGATCCGTTACTGCGTCAGGCGCTCAAAGATGCCTTTGCTGACAGCAGCAGTTTCGACGACCGTTTTGATGCTGAAGTCTGGCTGACCGATATGTCCGGGCGTACTGCCCGCTATGTGGATGACGAACTGGAACGTATCGAGATTCTGCGTACCCTGCATGCCGAAGCCCGCCGGGTAGATCTGCCGCCGTCCCTGCTGATGGGGCTGATGCATACGGAAAGCCTGTTTGACCGCTTTGCCGTCTCAGTCGTCGGCGCACAGGGACTGATGCAAATCATGCCCTTCTGGAAAAAAGAAATCGGCCGTGAGCAGGATAATCTGATGAATATTCAGACCAACATCCGTTACGGCTCCACCATTCTTAAACATTACCTGGAACGCTCAAAAGGCAATCTCACCGAAGCGCTGGCACGGTATAACGGCAGCTACGGCAAAACCTGGTACCCGGAAAAAGTATTTAAGAATCAAAAACGTTACATGGAATAACTCTTTCAATTTACACGACAAACAAGAAAAACCTGTCTTTTGAATCAGTTTTTGAATATATTTTTGCCTCGTGTAAAAAAATAATAACACTCTGGTCTGCGGACCATTCCGGAAGCATGTCGGCATGCCTCCGTTGATGAGGACACTCCACCGATGGACACGCACCATGATGCTGGCGGCACCCTGAATTTACGGTTGCGGCTGCAGGGGATTACTAAACAATATCCTGGCTGTCTGGCCAATGACCGGATCAACCTGGCAATCGAGCCGGGCGAAATACACGCCCTGCTGGGGGAAAACGGCGCCGGCAAAAGCACCCTGATGAAGATCATTTACGGCGTCACCAAACCTGACGCAGGACAGGTCTACTGGCAGGGAAACCCCGTTACCATTAAAGACCCTGCCACCGCCCGCCGCATGGGCATCGGTATGGTTTTTCAGCACTTTTCCCTGTTCGAAACACTTACAGTCACTGAGAACATTGCCCTGGCACTGGGGGAAGATGCCGGTGACCTGAAAGTACTGGCGGATAAAATCCGCACCGTTTCACAGCGTTACGGCATGGAACTGAACCCGGAACGGCACATTCATTCCCTGTCCGTGGGTGAGCGCCAGCGGGTAGAAATCGTTCGTTGCCTGGTACAGGACATACAGCTTCTGATACTGGATGAACCGACATCAGTACTGACGCCTCAGGAAGTGGACACCCTCTTTATCACCCTGCGGCAACTGGCCGATGAAGGCTGCAGCATTCTGTTCATCAGTCATAAACTCAAAGAAGTTCAGGACCTGTGCCACAGCGCGACGATTCTGCGCGCCGGACAGGTCACCGGTGACTGCATTCCTGCCGAAGCAGGTGCTACCAATATGGCCCGGATGATGGTGGGTGACGACACTCCCATCAGTACCGATTACCCGAAAGCAGAAGGCGGCGAGGTTTTCCTTAAAGTACATAACCTTTCGCAAACCACTGAAGACCCTTTCGGCATCAACCTGAAGAATGTTGATTTTGAAGTCCGCAGCGGTGAAATTCTGGGGGTTGCAGGTGTGGCCGGTAATGGTCAGGAAGAACTGCTTGCCGCCCTCAGTGGAGAAACCCTGGAAGCACAGGCAGAAGAGATTCTCTTTGCCGGCGAGCCGGCAGGCCACCTTGATCCGAAACAGCGCCGCCAGCGTGGTCTGGGCTTTGTCCCGGAAGAACGCCTTGGCCGGGGCGCCGTACCGGAAATGAGCCTGAAAGATAATGGCCTGCTGACAGGTTTCCTGCAGGGGCTGGTCAGCAACGGCTTTATTAACCGCGTAGCCACCAGCCAGTTTGCCGACAAAATCATTGATGACTTCAATGTTAAGACGCCCAATCAGCAAACCGCGGCACAAAGCCTTTCCGGCGGCAACTTACAGAAGTTCATTATTGGCCGGGAGATTCTGCAGAACCCTAAACTGCTGGTCGCCGCCCACCCGACCTGGGGCGTGGATATCGGTGCCGCCACCGCCATCCACGAAGCCCTTATCCGGCTACGGAATGACGGTGCCGCCATACTGGTGATTTCTGAAGACATCGACGAGCTGTTCCTGATCAGTGACCGCCTGTGCGCGATCTGTAACGGTGAAATATCGCCATCAAAACCGACTCAGCAAACCAGCATTGAAGAAGTTGGCCGCTGGATGACCGGTATTTTCGACACCGAGACGCACGCTGTAGCACAGGAGTCCGTATGATTAAGTTAGTCCCCCGTGGTGAACGGTCCCGTGCCATGGCGTATATGTCACCGGTATTTGCAGGCATGCTTACCCTGCTCACCGGTGGTATTTTCTTTGCAACACTGGGCCTTGATCCGTTACATGCTCTGAGCGTCTTCCTGATTGCGCCGGTTTCCGATATCTACGGCATTGCCGAGCTGTGCGTAAAAGCCGCACCTATTATGCTGTGTGCAGTTGGTCTGGCAGTCGCCTTCAAGGCTCAGGTCTGGAACATTGGTGCTGAAGGACAGCTTCTCATGGGCGGTCTGGTGGGCAGCGCCGTTGCCCTTCAGTTTGGTGAAGCAGAAGGTTTCTGGATTTTACCCACGGTGCTTATCAGCGGCATGATCGGGGGCGGACTCTGGGGCTTACTGGCCGCCTGGCTGAAAACCCGCTTTAACGCCAATGAAATCCTCACCACCATCATGTTCAACTATATCGCCCTGTATCTGTTGCTGTATTTTGTACACGGCGCACTCAAAGACCCGGACGGCTATGGTTTCCCGGAATCGGCACTGTTCAGTGATGCGGCTACCCTGCCCATTCTGATTGAAGACACCCGCATTCACATCGGCATTCTGTTCGCCCTGTTCGCCTCCGTCAGCATCTGGGTACTGATGCAACGCAGCTTCATCGGCTTTCAGATCAAGGTACTCGGTGCCGATGCCAATGCTGCTAAACTCGCAGGCTTTAAGCACAAACACCTGGTCTGGATTGCCATGGTCATCAGTGCTGCACTGGCAGGTCTGGCCGGCGCCAGTGAAGTGACCGGCCCCATTGGTCAGCTTATCCCGTCGATTTCACCGGGCTATGGCTATGCTGCCATCATTGTGGCTTTTCTTGGCCGCCTGCACCCCATTGGCATTCTGTTTGCCAGCATCCTGATGGCGCTGATTTATATGGGCGGCGAACTGGCACAGATCGAACTCAACCTGCCACTGGCAGTCACAGCCCTGTTTCAGGGAATGCTGCTGTTCTATCTGCTGGCATGTGACGTACTGATTAACTTCCGGATCAAACTGAAAACAGCAGCCACTAACGCTGCCATGGGGAACTGAGCGTGGATATAGATCTGATCACCAATATACTCTATGCCATGGTACGTACCGGTACCCCGCTGCTGATTGTTGCACTGGGAGAAATGGTCTGTGAAAAGTCCGGCGTTCTGAACCTTGGCCAGGAAGGTATGATGCTGATGGGTGCGGTCATTGGCTTCATTGCCACCCTGACCACCGGCAGCCTGCTACTGGGCTTTATTCTGGCCATCCTCAGCGGGGTTATTATGTCCATGCTGTTTGCTGGCATAGCGCTGGGCCTTAATGCTAACCAGGTCGCGACCGGTCTGGCACTGACCATCTTTGGCACCGGGCTGTCGGCCTTTATCGGTGCGGACTTTGTCGGTCAGCCAATTGATGGCCTGAACCCTTACGCCATCCCCCTGCTGAGTGAGATTCCTCTGATCGGCAAGATGCTGTTCGCCCAGGACCTGATCGTCTATCTGTCATTTGGCTTATTCGCCGTCATCTACTGGTTCTTTAAATCCAGCCGTGCAGGCCTGACAGTGAAAGCCGTGGGTGAAAATCCCCATGCAGCCAATGTGATCGGCCTGCCGGTGATGCGCACCCGCTATCTGGCGGTCGCCTTTGGCGGCGCAATGGCCGGGCTGGCCGGTGGCTATCTGTCGCTGGCATATACCCCGCTATGGACCGAAAACATGACCGCTGGCCGGGGCTGGATCGCACTGGCACTGGTGGTGTTTGCTACCTGGCGGGCTGAACGTATTATTCTGGGTGCCTACCTGTTCGGACTGGCCAGCATTCTTAATCTGGTTGCGCAGGGGCTTGGCTATCCGGTATCACCCAACATCCTCGCCATGATGCCTTACGCGGCGACGGTGATGGTACTGGTCATGCTGTCCAGCAACGTGGTCAAAAGTAAAATGCACACGCCTATGTGGCTGGGTAAACCGTTCCATCCGGGAGGCTGATCAGCGTGATGTTTCAGTGGTTATCAGGCAAGCTCCGTTTTATTCTGCCACTGATGGCAGTGTTGCTCAGCGCCTGCTCCACTGATACAGACTGGCGTACCGCCAGCCGTGAATCCGCCGGCCTGGCACCGGATCCAGCACAGTTCAGTGAAGCCGTGGTGCATGTATACGCCGCCGACGCCTGGGGCTGGCGCGGCTGGTTTGCCACCCACCCCTGGATAGCTGCCAAACGCAGTGGCGAAAGCCGTTATACCATCTATGATGTCATCGGCTGGCGCGGCGGTAACGGTGGACCGGTACTGGGGATTTATCAGGACATTCCTGACCGCCACTGGTTTGGTGCCAAACCCCGGTTACTGGTATCACATACCGGCCCGCAGGCCGATGAACTGATCACTAAAATACGCCAGGCAGCCCTGAGCTATCCCTGGAAATATGAATATAAGGTATTTCCCGGCCCGAACAGCAACACCTTCGTTGCATGGATCGCCAGCCAGGTGCCGGAACTGAATCTGAAACTGCCATTTTCCGCCATCGGCAGCGGCTACATAGACAACTACACACCCGCGCCAGAGGCACAGAATTAACCGGGCAAGCCCGGCATTTTTGAATAAAGAGGACTCACATGTCATACAACAAGGACTTCCCGGTATCCTGGGCCGAACTTCACCGAGACTCGCGGGCTCTGGCCTGGCGACTGCTCGACATGCAGAAATGGAAAGGCATCATTGCCATCACCCGTGGCGGTTTGGTACCGGCGGCCATTCTTGCCCGTGAAATGGACATCCGCATGATCGATACCGTCTGCATTTCCAGTTATAGCGCCGGCGACGGTGACGGCGATAAATCCCGTGGAGAACTGGAGCTGATCAAAGGCGCTGCCGGCGACGGTGAAGGCATGCTGCTGGTTGATGATCTGGTCGATACCGGTAAAACCGCACAGTATGTCCGCGAACTACTGCCCAAAGCACACTTTGCTACAATCTATGCCAAACCTTCCGGCCGGCCACTGGTTGACACCTTTGTCACCGAAGTCAGCCAGGACACCTGGATACGGTTCCCATGGGATATGGAGTATTCCTTCTCCACCCCGCTGGCTGACCGAAAATAACCACCGGCTGCTGCCGGTATGCTCGACAAACAAGCGCACTAAATAAGAACACTAAAAACCAATGAGGAAGCTGAAATGAAACACAGCATCAAACATCTTATCGCCTCTGTTGCGGTTGGCCTGGGGATCGCCAGTGCACCGTTTGCACAGGCAGAAGAACCGCTTAAGGTTGGCTTTGTGTATGTGGGTCCGATCGGGGATCACGGCTGGAGTTATCAGCATGATCAGGGACGTCTCTCTATCGAAAAACATTTTGGCGATAAGGTTGAAACCACCTACGTTGAATCCGTACCTGAAGGCGCCGATGCTGAGCGGGTTATCCGTAATCTGGCAAAAGCCGGCAACGACCTGATTTTTACCACCTCCTTCGGCTACATGAACCCGACTATCAAGGTTGCCAAACAGTTTCCTAAAGTAAAGTTCGAGCACGCCACCGGTTATAAAACCTCGAAGAACGCCGGTAACTACCTGTCGAAAACCTTCGAAGGCCGTTACGTAGCAGGCTTTGTTGCTGCGAAAAAAACCAAAACTAACAAGATCGGTTACATTGCATCCTTCCCGATTCCGGAAGTGATCCGCGACATCAATACCGTGCAGCTGGCGCTGAACAAGTACAACCCGGAAGCTGAAATGAAGATCGTCTGGGTAAACAGCTGGTTTGATCCGGGTAAAGAAGCTGATGCTGCCAACGTAATGATGGATCAGGGTGTGGACGTTATCCTGCAACACACTGACAGCCCTGCGGCAATGCAGGCCGCTGAGCGCCGCGGTCAATTCGCGGTAGGTCAGGCGTCGGATATGTCCAGCTTCGGACCAAACGCTCACCTGATGTCAGTTGTTGATGAATGGGGCCCGCTGTACATCAAGCGTGTACAACAGGTAATGGACGGCACCTGGAAGCCTGAAAGCTACTGGGGCGGCATGGCTGAAGGTGACATCGTCGTACCTGAATTTAACAACGTATCCGATGAAATTGCAGCCGAAGGCAAGCAGATCATTGCGGATATCACCAGCGGTAAATTCTTCCCGTTCACCGGTCCGATTAAAAACCAGAAAGGTGAAGTCATGGTCGCCGCAGGCGAGCGCATGCCAATCAAAGACCTGCTGGGCATTAACTGGTACGTTGAAGGTGTTCAGGGCGACATCCCTAAATAACACCGGCGGCTGAGCAATCTGCCGAATATAAGCTGAAAAGCAGGGCTGTGGTGCGGCCCTCACAAATAACACACTGGCACCCGGTGCATTCCGGCCGGGTGCCAACTCTTTTAATCAGGAGGTGTGTTACATGACACCCTATATCCCTCACATCGATATATCCCCTCTGTATTCATCCGACCCGGCCGATTGGCAAACGGTCGCCACACAGATCGATACAGCCTGCCAGAACAGCGGATTCTTTTATATCACCGGTCACACCATCAGCCCGGAAAGAATTGCCGAACTGTTAGCACTGAGCGAAGCCTTTTTCGCCCTGCCCCATGATGAGAAACTGAAAATTGATATCACCGCGACCCCCTACCACCGGGGTTATGGCAGTTTTGGTACCGAGCAACTTGACCCGGAACGCCCGGGAGACTTTAAAGAAACCTTCGACATGGGTCGCCACCTGCCGGAAGATCATCCGGACGTCCTGGCTGAAAAACCTCTTCACGGCCCGAACAGGTATCCCGACATTGACGGTTTCAGAACACTCATGGAAACCCACTACTGGGACATGATCGAACTGGGCAAAACCATTTTGCGCGGTCTGGCCATTGCTCTGAAAATCGATCCGGATTTTTTTGCCGATAAATTCACTGCGCCTATCAGCGTGTTACGCTTTATTCACTACCCGCAAATTGACCTCAAGCCCGATGCAGAGCAGATCGGCGCAGGCGCACACACAGATTACGGCTGCATCACTATTTTGTATCAGGATCAGGTGGGCGGTTTGCAGGTTAAAAACCGTGACGGCGAATGGCTCGACGCCACGCCGGTTGAAGGCAGCTTTGTGATCAACATTGGTGACATGATGGCCCGCTGGAGTAACGACCGTTATACCTCCACTCCGCACCGGGTAATCAACCCCAGTGGTCAGGAACGCTATTCCATGCCATTTTTTGTTGAGCCAAATTTCGATACCCGTATCAGCGCACTGGAAGGTTGTTATGATGCTGACAATCCGGCGCGTTACCCGGAAATCAGTGCCGGGGACTACTTGCTGTCCCGCTTTGCGGCCACCTATGAATACCGGGAAAAGTTCGAATAAAAACCGCCGCAGGCCAGCCTCATCTGCTGCGGCCTGCTATATTTTCTTAAACAACATTTTTTAAACAAACAGCAAAGAAAACAAAGGGTTCTTAACAGTACACCGAACCCTGCAAACAAAAACAAACAGATATGCAGCCGGAAGGAGATCAGATGCAGACACTTATCCAAGCCATCCCGAAAGCCGAATTACACCTCCATCTGGAAGGCAGCCTGGAGCCGGAGCTTATGTTTGAGCTGGCCCGGCGCAACAGCATTACCCTGCCCTACGAAACGGTTGAAAACATCCGTGCTGCCTATGAATTCAGCAACCTGCAGGACTTCCTCGACATTTATTATCAGGGTGCAAACGTCCTGCAAACCGAAGCGGATTTTTATGACCTGACCTGGGCCTACCTGCTCCGCTGTCAGGCAGACGGCGTTGTACATACCGAACCTTTTTTTGACCCACAAACCCATACCGAACGTGGTATTCCCATCGGCACAGTCATTCAGGGAATCAGCCGGGCACTGGCAGATGGCCAGACAAAGCTGGGCATCAGCAGCTACCTGATACTCTCCTTCCTGCGCCACCTGAGCGAAGAAGAGGCTTTTAATACCCTGCGGGAGGCGCTGCCCTATAAAGAACACTTTATTGCCGTCGGACTGGACAGCTCGGAGCTGGGCCATCCACCGGAAAAATTTGAACGGGTATTTGCCGCCGCCCGTGAAGCCGGGCTGAGAACCGTTGCCCATGCCGGCGAAGAAGGCCCGCCAGAAAACATCTGGAATGCCATCAGCCTGCTGAACGTTTGCCGGATAGATCACGGCGTAGCAGCATCACAGGATCCGCAACTGGTGAGTTATCTGGTGCAGCACCGCATTCCGCTGACGGTGTGTCCACTGTCCAATACCAGGCTGAAAGTATTCAGTGATATGGCAGAACACAACATTCTTGAGTTACTGGAGAAAGGTGTCCGGGTCACCGTGAATTCCGATGATCCTGCGTATTTCGGCGGTTACGTCAATGCTAATTATCAGGCACTGGCGGATTCGCTGGGTATGACTGACGCGCAGTTAAAGCAACTGGCCTGTAACAGCATTACCGCCAGCTTCCTGCCAGAAGACCAGCAGGCTGTGCATCTGGAGAAAATAAACGGCCTGTAAGCAAGGCGGAAATTTCAGGACTTCCCGCTGATACTGGCGATCACATCAGCGGGAATATCCAGCTTCAGAATCGCTTCCGACAAGTTGCTGGCATCACTGTGTTTAACCACGGTTTTCAGCACTGCCCAGGCTTCCTGGCTAATGGTTATAGTCTTCTGTGAAGCCTTACGGGAACCGTTGCGACGGCGGTAATTACGTACCCGTAATGCATTCCGTAGCTTGCCCATCACACCGGCAAACTCAGGGTGCACATCAAAGCACTGCAAATTGCGGGCATAGACTTCAACCGCTTGTTCTTTGCTCAGCAGACGTACTTCCAGCCGCTGCAGAACCGTATCCATCTCATCAACAGCGCTGACCAGCTGGTCATCACTGAGCCCCCCGGACTGGCTAATCTGTTTACGGACAAAGTCCCGGGCAAACGGCAAGTCATCATTTTCAAGAATGTAATTGGTGGTGCGCGCCATACAACGTCCTTAGCAATAGCCAGGCTGAAAAATTAAGGGGGAGTAACCGGGCTATTCAGCTTAGCCGCAGATTCAGTATCTGTCCCGCCGGGAGCGTTTTCGGCAAACAACGCTTCAAGGCTTACATCCAGCGCGACCTTACGGTGCTCAGTGACATCATCCAGCCGGCCATTCAGCCGCCGCTGCCAGGTTTCCATCGCCGCAACCGCTGCAGCATCCGGCAACGGCCAGGGTAAACGCTGCTGCAGCTGATCCAGTGTCAGACTCCCCAGATCCCGGGCCAGCAGATACTCCCCCTGATCCGTACGGCGCAAAATCCCCGGCGTCAGCAAACGCACAAATTCGTCCCAGCGGCTCTGATCCAGACCTTCAACCTGCCGCAGTAAAATCCGTTCATCCACCGACTTACCCCGTTGCTGCGCCTGCCAGAGTCGGTGCAGTACTGCCAACAACGTATGCAGCTTGGAATATTCCGCCGGCTCCAGCTCCTGACGGTACACACTCAGCGCCCGGGTCAGCTCGGCCCCCAGCAGGATAATCATCCAGCTGATGTAGATCCACACCAGAAACAGCGGGACCGCCGCAAAGGCACCATAAATTAACTGATACGACGGCGACTGGGTCACAAAAAAAGCAAAACTGCGCTTAGCGGTTTCAAACAGCAACGCCACCACAATGCCCCCAATCAGAGCATTCTTCAAAGGCACCTTACAATTCGGCACCGCCGCGTATAGCAACGTAAACGCAGCGGCAGATAGCAGCATTGGCAACATCGATAACAGACGTCCACGGCCCACCAGCTCAGTCGCACTGGTAATCAGTGATAATGACGCCACATAGGAGGTAACGAACAGGCCCACACCAATCAGGATTGGCCCCAGACTCAGCACTGCCCAGTACAGCAGAAAGCTGGACAGCCCTTTCCGGGGCTCTCCTACCCGCCAGATACGGTTAAACGCCGCTTCGATATTTTTCATCATCATGATCGACGTCACCACCAGAAACACAATACCGACTACGGTTAACTGCCGTGCCTGAGCGGCAAAACTGTTCAGGTATTCCTGTACCACGTTACCGGTGGCGGGCACAAAATTATCAAAAATCCAGCTTTGCAGCTCCTCCCCCGCGCCCTGAAACGGCGACACAATCGCCAGCATAGCGTAAGTAACCGTCATCAGAGGCACTACCGCAAAAAGCGTGGTATAGGTCAGTGCAGAGGCATTCAGTATCCCCTGATTTTCAATAAACTGCCGCAGCAGATAGCGCACAAAAGCAAACGCTGTACGTATCATCGCCAGGGGGTTCTTTTCCTCAGGAATATTTCTGCCGGACATCTTCTATTTACCCCGTTAAAAACTGTCAAATCATGGCCCCAGACGCTTTAGCCCTAACGCCAAGCTGTATACAATAGCCCTGTCAGCGCCACCTGTTAACACATATATATCATAGGCCTGACGCATCATTATTATAATTGCGCCGTTGCAAAAGTAACGGCCTGTTTGCTCACTGTCTTAAAAGGTATGGTGCTATGTCTGCTGAAATTTACCACAACCCCCGCTGTTCCAAATCCCGGGCAACCCTGGCACTGCTGGAAGAAAACGGAATCACACCGCAAATCCGGCTCTATCTTGAGAACCCGCCCACAGAAATGGAGCTCAAGGATGTTATCACCCAGCTGGGCATCAGCCCGCGGGAATTGCTGCGCACCGGTGAAGCTGAATACGCAGATAACAACCTGGCTGATGAAACCCTCAGCGATGATCAGATTATTGAACTGATGGCTGAATTTCCAAAACTGATTGAACGCCCGATTTTCATTAAAGACGGTCAGGCCCGGATTGGCCGTCCGCCGGAATCCGTACTGGAGATCCTCTGAGTGAGTTCGCCTTACGTTCTGGTTCTCTACTACAGCCGCCATGGTGCTACCCGCACCATGGCGGAACAAATTGCCCGCGGCATCGAAGCCAGTGGCATTGATGCCCGCCTGCGCACGGTGCCGGAAGTCTCTGCTGAAAGCGAACAGACAGCCCCGGCCATTCCCGCCGAAGGTGATATCTATTGCACAGAAACAGATCTGGCCAACTGCAGCGGTCTGGCACTGGGCAGCCCAACCCGTTTCGGCAACATGGCTTCTCCGCTTAAATACTTCATCGACAGCACCAGCAGCCTGTGGCTAAGCGGTGCGCTGATCGATAAACCGGCCTGTGTTTTCAGCTCGACCGCAAGTTTACACGGCGGTCAGGAAACCACGCTGCTCAGCATGATGCTGCCGCTCATGCATCATGGCATGCTGATGGCCGGCATTCCCTATTCTGAAGCCGAGCTACTCAGTACAACGGCGGGCGGCACCCCATACGGCGCAACCCATGTTGCCGGTAAGGATGGACGGGAGCTGGATTCCGCTGAACGCAATTTATGTCAGGCACAGGGCAAACGCCTTGGCCGACTGGCAACACAGCTGCTGGCCAGCCGCTGATTAACCACTGGACGAGAATTTTCCCATGCAAGCAAAACTTCAGCGTCTGGTGAATATCAGCCGGGCGGCCACATTACTCAGTTATTTCGGGCTGATCCTGCTGCTGACCGCCTGGTACCTGCTGATATCTCCGCCCCCGACAGCCAACCCTTATGTTATCTGGGCGGTACAGACCGTACCTCTGGCGCTGTTTTATCCGGTGATCATTAATAAGAATCTGCGTGGCCATATCTGGCTGTGCTTTTTCCTCAGCATCTATTTTATGCATGCGGTACAAACCGCTATGTCCGGCGGCCCTAACAGCCTGCTGGCACTGACAGAAAGCCTGCTGGTTGCCAGCCTTTTCACCGCTGCCATGATGTTCACCCGCTGGCAAAGTAAACTGAATAAATTACTGAGTGCGGCGGCTAAATCAGGCTAAACCACACGGTACCCGGCGGCGTTTTCAGTGACCGAAATCGCCGCCCCCTACTAACCGATCATTTTCAGGGCCGGAGTCGTTACTTTGAGTTTTTCAGTTGCAGAGATTCGTCAGCAGTTCCCACTGTTAGATCAGCAAATCCATGATCAGCCACTGGTCTATCTGGATAATGCAGCCACCACTCAGAAACCTGCAGCGGTCGTTCAGGCCATCCAGAATTATTATCAGACCTGTAATGCCAACGTTCACCGGGGCGCACACCATCTGAGCGAACGGGCAACCGGAGCGTTTGAAGCGGCCCGCAAAACGGTTCAGCAGTTCATTAATGCCGCCAGCGAGAAAGAAATCATCTGGACCCGGGGCACCACTGAAAGCCTTAACCTGATCGCCCAGTGCCTGACAGATCAACTTCAGAAGGGCGATGAAATTCTCCTCACAGAACTGGAGCACCATGCCAATATTGTCCCCTGGCAAATGCTGGCACAGCGAACCGGCGCGATCATCAGGGTGGTCCCGATTCTGGCCAGCGGTGATCTGGATCAGCAGGCATTCGGTAACCTGCTCGGTGAGAAAACCAAAATTGTTTCTGTGACACACGTATCCAACGCGCTGGGAACCGTGAATCCACTTGCTGCCATGGTGCGTCAGGCAAAGGCTGCCGGTGCAACCGTCATTGTCGATGGCGCACAGGCCGTCGCGCATATGAATGTGGATGTACAACGTCTGGGCTGTGACTTTTATGTCTTTTCCAGCCACAAAATGTACGGCCCGACCGGCGTCGGCGTTCTTTATGGCCGCCAGGCATTGCTTGAAGCAATGCCTCCCTGGCAAGGTGGCGGTGAAATGATCCGCAGCGTCAGCTTTGAACATACTGAATACAATGACCTGCCCTTCAAATTTGAAGCCGGCACCCCGAACATCGCCGGCGCCATTGGTCTGATGGCGGCCATCAACTGGCTGAACGGACTGGATCGCCGCGCCGTGGCCAGCCACGAACAGGCCCTGCTGCAACATGCCATCAAATGCTGCACACAGGTAAAAGGCTTTACGCGTATCGGTACCCCTACCGCCAACGCTGCCATTCTCTCTTTTCAGCTGACCAGCCACCACCAGCAGGATGTGGGCCTGATCCTCGATCAGCATGGCATCGCAGTGCGCACCGGACATCACTGTGCAATGCCGCTGATGAACACGCTTGGTTTACCCGGCACCGTGCGTGCATCATTTGCGGCTTATAACACCACTGAAGACGCTGAGCGGTTTGCAAATGCCCTGCTACAACTGACTGAGAGCAGTTTCTTTCCGGTTGCAGAGACCGTCAGCAGCGACAAAGCCTTTACGGATAACCCATTCGGTAAAGACATTAATGCCGACGCCATACTCGCCCGACTGGAGCCCCTGACCAGCTGGAATGACCGCTACCGGGAAATCATGTTACTGGGCAAGCAACTGCCCCATATGACCAGTGATGCAAAAAGCAGTGAACATCTGGTCAAGGGTTGCGAAAGTTCTGCCTGGCTGGACTTTCAGAGAGATGATACTGGCCGTTTCTGGTTCAGTGCAGATGCCGATGCCCGGGTGATCCGCGGATTAATAGCACTGCTGCTGGCAGCACTTAACGGCAAAACCGCTGCGGACATTCAGGCATTTGATATCGAAAATTACCTGCAGCGCCTGCAACTGATGAAGCATCTCAGCCCATCCCGCGGTAACGGCCTGCTGGCAATTATTAAACGTATACAGGAAATCATATCCGTCTGACCTTGCCCGTTATACACGCAAAGATCAGACAGACCCACAGTCAGTCGGTTAAACCGTCGACCCGCGTATTTTCCCGCTCATAATGAATGGGCATCGCACGGCCATATAAATGCTCGGAATGCTTCGGCCTGTTCACCGTAAACGGATCGGTAGAATACGTTGGCAATGCAATAATACGCATAGTATCGCCTTCGATACGGGTCACCCGGTGCATTGAAAAACGTCCTTTAAACAATTGCAGATCACCGGGGCGCAATTGCAACTGATGGACCTTATCGCGGTTACCCGCCAGCACAGCTTTCACCTCATCAAAACATTCATCCTGCGAATTACGGATATCCGGCGCAAACTCAAAACAGCCCCCGGCCTCTGATTCCTGCACCAGAATACTCACCGTGAATTCATTACCGTCAAAATGCCAGGGGAAATAATGCCCCGAATCCATGACAGAATAAGGATTACGCCCTAATGGATCAGCCCAACAGTACAGGGGCCAGATACTCAGACATTCGCCAACAAAACGCAGCATTTGCGGATCTTCATAGACAGCACGCAGATCAGACGCTTCTTCAAGCACATCAGAATTAATATAGCCGCTTTCCCGACGCTCAAAGAAACGTTTGGGATGATCCTCTGGCAAGCTCTCATCATCCGGTGTGAAATACGGATTGTGGCTCCCCTGCGACCAGTAGGTTTCCGGCAGTAAGCGCTTTGCTTCAGCAGACATGCGCTGTAGCGACTCCGGCTTCACGAAATTACGGATAACCACGCAGCCAATTTCATCCAGCTCTTTGCGGCAATGTGCTAACAGAGCCTGAACCTCAGGATGCTCCAACTGATCAATCGGATACCTTTCCAGGTCGACAATATCCCCCAGCTGCATACCTTCCGCCTGAACCATTGCTTGCCCGTTCATGATCTTTTAACTCCACATCAGATATTTATGTTCCGACAGTCCGGTGCCGTTTGCATAAATATCGAACAACCTCTTTCATAAAACAAACAAATATAATCTAATGTTAATATCGATTATCCCGATAGCATTTTCTCCGGCAGCTTTAGCAGCAGCCCGGCTGCTTCAGTACTTTCACCCACTCTTTTCATAAGTGCTTAAGAGGTGTTATGAACATTGAACATATGCGCGCATTTCTTGAAGTGACAGCAACCGGCAGTTTCCAGCTTGCGGCCGATAAACTTTGCGTGACTCAGTCAACCATCAGTGCCCGGATTAAAGCACTGGAAGACCGCCTTAACCGCGAACTGTTTCTGCGCCGCCGCAACGGTGCCGAACTGACGGCTGCCGGCCATCATTTTCGCCGCCATGCACTGACATCGGTACGGGCCTGGGACCGTGCCCGCCAGGAAATTGCACTGCCGGAAGACCTTAAAGCGATTGTAAATCTGGGATTACAGCTGAATCACTGGGAACAGATTGCGCCCCCATGGCTGGCCTGGATGGAACAGGAAGCCCCCAACGTTGCCACCCATGTGCTGGCAGAATACTCCACTACCCTGATGGATCGCCTGCGGGACCGGCTGCTGGATGTAGCCATTCTGTATGACCCGCAACAGCGCCCGGAGCTGACCATCGAGCCCTATATGAGTGAGCCGCTGATACTGGTATCGACCGAGCCGAGAGAGGTTGTACCCGGCCGGGTGCCAGGCTATATCTTTGTTGACTGGGGAGACAGCTTCCGTGCCCAGCACAGCCTGGCCTTTGCTGATGTGCCGGTTCCCAAACTGACCGTCGGGTTAAGCAGTGTTGGCTTACAGCACATTCTTAACCATGGTGGTTCAGGGTATTTTATTGCCAGCTCGGTAGAGCCTCTGATCAGGGAAGGTAAACTGTACCGGGTGGAAGATGCACCGGTATTCCAGCGGCCCACCTATCTGGTTTATCAGGAATCCCCCAGCGACAGTGAGCTGATTGAAACAACCCTCAAAGGCCTGAAAGCCATTGCACAGAATCAGGCTTCAGCCTCAGACTGACAGCTCGCCCTGAGCAACATCAGACAATGCGTCGCTGACACACACCTGATTACGGCCGGCAGATTTTGCAGCATACAAGGCATCATCTGCCAGTTTTATCAGCATATCCATTTGTTCCGCATGCCGCGGAAAACCGGCAATGCCGGCACTGAAACTGTAGCTAACCTCTCCTTCAGGCAACGGCATTGGTACGTTATTCACACGCTGGAGCAACTGTTCAACCAACTGTCGCGCCCCCTCGGAATCGGTATTCGGCAGGAGTAACAAGAACTCTTCCCCACCCCAGCGCATCAGCGTATCTGACTGGCGCAACTGCGCCGAAACGGTGGTTACCAGATGCTTAAGCACCTGGTCGCCCACCTGATGACCGTAACTGTCATTAATGGCTTTAAAGTGGTCCAGATCAATCAGGCTGATACTGAACTGCCGGCCGTAACGCTGCGCATAACTGAGCTGTTTACGAAAATGCATATATCCGGCCCGGCGGTTCAGTAAGTCCGTCAGATAGTCATAGCTGGCTTGCCGCCGCAGCAAAACCTCCTGCGCTTTAGTCGCACTGATATCCTGTACCATACCGACCATTCGCAATGGCTGTCCCTGTTCATCCCGCTCATATACCCGGCCCTGATCACGAACCCAGACATAATCTCCCGGAAACGTCTGTAGCCGGTATTCTGTATCAAAACGGGGAATTTCGCCGCGCAGGTGCGCACTCATAGCGTCCATCACAGCAACACAGTCATCCAGATGAATCTGCTGCTGCCATTCCCCCAGTCCGAAATGCGCTTTTTCTGCAGGGAAGCCCATAATGCGTTTAAACTCAGCAGAAATGTAGACCTCATTGGTATGCAGGTTAATTTCCCACAGACCGTCAAGAATGTCATTCAGGGCAAAGTTACGCTGCAGGCCGGTTTCCACCAACGCTTCACGGCTGTGCAACTGATCCGTGATATCCCGCACACTGACAACACCATAGTGAACGCCCTGCCAGCAGAAAGGATTGATGCTGATTTCCAGCGACAACGGCTGCACCGTTGCAAGATACTGGACCTGACGGGTATCCGCTTCACCGGACCAGCTATAACTGAAAATATCGCTGAACGTTTTACCCTGCAGGCTTTCAGAAGCGCGGTTAAGTAAATCACACAAGGGCCGGCTCACCATCCTGATCAGGCCGCTGTCCCGCTCAGCCAGGCACAGACCATCACTGCTGTGATTCATCAACGCCGTGTAAAACTCAGTATCGGGAAGAGCATCGGGAAGAGTATTGGGAAGAATATCGCACACAATATGGACCCTGAACGTTCACAGAAAACCGGCTGGCGGTGAACGTTTATTTAGACCACATAACTGTACAAATTTCAAACACCATTGAGCCGGCATGACTCGCCGGCTGAACGCAAATGATAAAAACCACTGGTTTTTAAAGCAGGGTATTTTCCCGACGGGCTTTTTCAGTCAACTTTTGCAATACCCGGGAAACAGCCGCAAACGCGAAGCTGGCAGTCACACAGGTGGACGCACCAAAACCGCCACTGCAATCCAGGCGGGTATTACCATCCTGTACTGATTTCATCTGACAGACCGAACCGTCCGATTGGGGGTAAACCAGCTGTTCGGTGGAATACACGCAGTCCACCGCAAAACGGCGGCCACTTTTACTGAAGTTATAATCCCGGCGTAACAGACTGCGAACCTTCGCCGCCAGCGGATCATGGCTGGTTTTGCTCAGATCACAGATATCAATCCGGGTAGGATCCATCTGACCGCCAGCTCCGCCCACGGTAATGATACCCAGCTTACGGCGCTTGCAATGCGCAATCAGTGCTGCTTTTTCTTTAACACTGTCGATAGCATCAATCACATAATCAAACTGTTCACCGATCAGCTCAGGAATATTTTCCCGGGTAATAAAATCATCGATCTCGGTTACTTCACAGGCCGGATTAATGGCTTTAAGCCGCTGCGCCATCACCTCAACCTTAGACTCTCCTACCGTATCGGTCAGCGCATGAATCTGGCGGTTCACATTGGTGATACAGATATCATCAAGATCGATCAGGGTGATCTTCTTAACGCCGGACCGGACCAGAGCTTCAGCAACCCAGGACCCAACACCGCCAATGCCGATCACACAAATATTCACCCGCTGAAACAGTCGCAGGCCTGCAGCCCCATACAAGCGTTCAATCCCGCCAAACCGCGGATCAGTCTGATTTGTCACACCGCCACCCTGTTAAAACTCGTCGTCAGTCAGTTCAGTCAGTACAGCTTCGCCACACTGGTTACACTGCCCTTCTATAAATACAATCCCTTTGAACTCATACTCCAGCGGTGTATGCATGCCAAGGTTTTCCTGCAAACACTTGTCACACCAGGTTTGCTCCAGAAACGCCTGACGTTCCTGCTCATCACGGGCCATAAAATCCCGTTCAATCCGTTCATCACTCATGTGATTTCCTTACTGCTTCGTACGTATTGTGGATCTGACTTCCGGCCAGCTCATGTGCTCCGGCTCAGCCCATTCAGCAGGCCAGTCAGCCTGTTGCCAGCGGGACTCTTCGGGCAGACAGCTGTAGCGATAAGCCTGACCACCCAACTCAAACCCCAGATACCAGGCATGCAGGAAGCCCCGCTCAGCCACTGCGCCGGCATAACGGCTGTCACCGAGAATCGGTGCACCAATACTTTTAAGCGCCACCCGTAACTGATGAGTCTTACCGGTCAAAGGCCGGAGCAGAAACACTCTCAGCCCGCCTCCCAGACCGTGACTGAAAAACTGCGTTCGGGCCGGGTTATCTGAAGACGGGGCCAGTTTCCAGCTCCCCCTGCGGGCCTTCAGCATATCACCGCTGATCAGCCCCTGTTTCTTTTTCGGTTTAGCCTGACTGAGTGCCATATAAAATTTGATCATGCGCCGCTCAGCAAACTGCTGCCCCAGCTCTGCTGCTACCGTTTTACGCCTGGCCAGCAATAACAATCCGGATGTCATCCGGTCCAGCCGGTGTACCAGATATAATTCAGGCAACTGCAACTGAGACTGCAATAACATAACCAGACCGGCATCCTGATCGTCTTTATGTACTGAAATTCCCGCCGGTTTATTCACCAACAGAAAATCATCAGTGTCCGCGACGATACGGATATCACCGAAAGGCGTTTCAACAGGTAAAGTGTGTGGCATCAGGTCAGTGGTTATCCGAAAACAGTGAAATGTATGCTTTGACTGTACGCTCGCGCCAGTAACGGCCATTCAGCCGGCTAATTGCCCAGTGAGCTTCCGCATGTGTGGCGATAATGGTCACCCAGGCACTGGCATGATCCCGCTGCTCACTGGTGTAAATTTCAAGCTCCAGTACTTCAACATAACCGTCAAGAAAGTCCCTGATATCATCATCAGAAACTTCACGGGGTAAACCTTCAAGAATAATTTTCACAGGCCCTCCTGGTATGTTTGCTAACACACAGTATAGCGATTACCAGCCAAGCACCTGTTTTACAAACGGGATAGTTACTTTGCGCTGTGCGCTGAGGGAGGCGTTATCCAACTGATCCAGCAGATCAAACAGATCCTGCATACTGCGGCTGGCACGGTGAATCAGGAAACGGGCAACTTCTTCTGAAAGCTCAAATCCACGGCTCTGTGCACGTACCTGAAGCGCAATAACCTTGCCGTTATCATCCAGCCCCTGCACCTGAAAAACCATGCCCCAGGTAAACCGCGAAGCCAGATCCGGTAGCTGAATACCTAACTGGCGCGGCGCCCGGTCGGCGGCCACCACCAGGAAATTATTTTCACTGCGGATACGGTTAAAGAAATGAAACAGAGCTTCTTCCCACTCCCGGTTTCCGGCAATCGCCTGCAGGTTATCCAGGCAGACAAGATCCAGATGCTCCATACCATCCAGCACACCCGGCCCAAGATCAGTCAGCTCATCCAGCGGCAGATACACCGCGGTACGCCCCGCAGGATCACTGGCGTGACAGGCCCCCTGCAACAAATGCGAACAGCCAACACCGGGAGTTCCCCAGAGGTACAGGAAGATATCACCTTCTCCGATCGCCACCTGTGCCAGGCAGTTACAGACAAGCTCATTACCCCGGCTCAGATAATTCTCGAACCGGGCATCATCACGCAGTGCGATGCCTAACGGTAATTGGATAGGTACAGGGTTATTCATGTATTCAACAATCGGAGCTGGTCAGTCCAGTAATATCAGATCGGTTTTCACAGGCCTGCGGAGATAATTCCCATAAGCGGTTAGCTTATTCCACAGTAGCCCGTGAAAAAATTTCGCGTATCTTACTACGCCTCGAAACGCAAAAAAAGGTGCCCGTTCAATCCCCGGCAACTTCCTTTCCTGCCGCAACACTGTCATCAGCATTCATGTCACTACTGGCGGGGGAGTCCGGCTTCGGCTTTGACTCCCCGTAAAGGCTGCTTCGCTGATAGCCATCATGCAAGTGCCGCAGTAAAACCATGATCACCGCCGCCACCGGCAGCGCAATCAGAATGCCTACAAAACCAAATAACTGACCACCGGCCATAATGGCAAATATAACCGCCACCGGGTGCAGACCAATCCGGTCCCCGACCAGTAACGGCGTCAGAACCATGCCTTCAAGCATCTGACCGATAATAAACACCAGCCCCACCCAGGCGAGTACTGTCGGATCATTAAACTGCAGCATGGCAGCAATGATGGCAGCCACAATGCCAATAATGAATCCCATATACGGCACAATACTGGCCAGGCCTGCCAACATGCCGACCAGTAGCGCCAGGTCCAGCCCTACCAGCCACAAGCCGACCGCATAAATAGCGCCCAGCGCGGTCATCACCAGCAACTGACCTTTCACGAAGGCACCCAGAACTTCGTCACACTCTGTCGCCCACAGATTAACCTTAGGCTCAACATTACGGGGCAACAGGTGGCTGATCCTTTCCATCATCACATCCCAGTCACGGAGCAGATAGAACATAACCACCGGAATCAGCACCAGGTTTGCCAGCCAGGCAGCAAGTGCTATACCGGACTGCCCAATGCTGTTCATGACATCTTTGAGTACATTACCCGTTTGCTGCCAGTTACCACTGAGGATCTGACGCACACTCTGCCAGTCAAAACTCGCCAGCGAAACGCCCAGATTGACTTCCAGCCAGGGCACTGCTTTGGTTTCAAATAGAGTAATCACCGCAGGAATGGTTTTCACCATCACCTGCACCTGATGACCAAGCTTAGGCAACAGCAACAACAACAGTACCATTACCAGCGCACTGATAATGCCGAACACAATAATAACCGCCCCGGTACGGGACATGCCTTTATCTTCCAGGCGGTCAGCCAGCGGATCAAAAATATAGGCCAGTAACGCGGCGACTATAAAAGGCGACAGGATTGGCTGTAACAGATACACCAGCCCACCGGCCACTGCCAGCACACAGATGAACATCCAGCGCTGAGAATCAGTCAGTTTCATACGATTATTCCTTTATATCCGGCTATTCAGTTACTGCCAGCGGTAATACAGGGGCCCTGCTGCCTGTGTGGAAGGTAAAACAGAATCAGACTGTATCCGCGGATTAAGCCGGATAGCCTCAAGCAACGCCGGCACACCTCCCTGCACCTTCACCCGCAACGTCACCCGGTCCCCTTCCATTTGTGCCGGTAGGACTTTTTCTACCGGCTGCAGTTCCCGCATGTAATCAAGTAACTGTAAATAATCATCAATGCTGTTAAGTTTGCTGATCTCCAGCACAATGCCGTCTTCAACATAGGTATTCTCAACCACCGCCTTACCGCCTAACAAACGGTCAGCCACTGCGTCTACAACAGTATTCAGCTGTGCTCCAAGACTGCCAGCCGGCGAGAAATGCTGATCACTACCACGGTAAAATAACTGCCAGCGGGTATTCCAGGCACCGCTGTCCATGTGCTGCAACCGTCCGACCAGAACCGCATCCGCACGGTAACGGTCTGAGGCAAGTGTTACAGGCTCTTCAAATCCTCCCCAGATATCTCCCGGGGAAACCGCTTGCTGATCATCCAGGTCCAGCAAAGGCAGCAGCACGGGTAACGCACGTGACTGAGCCAACATCTGTAACTCTGCAACGATTTCACTTTCTGCAGCAACAAAGTCCCGTGGCCGTTGCGGACCTTCAGCCACCAGCCACACCAGTACGCCCGGCCGGCCGGCACCTGCCAGAGACAGACCTGCTTCGTTCAGCAAACGGCTGACCGCCTGCTCATCAAAGGCCAGTTGTAACCGTAACCCTAATACTTCACGGCCATCACCTGCTGCGACCGGCGTCTGGGTTGACTCATAAGAAAACCCCTGCAGATAAGTAGCCGGGGCCTGCAGTGCTTCACTGATCCGGGCATTACCTGCCACCTGACTGCGCCCTGATACTTTAATCAGTACTTCCTGTAACGCCTCACTAAGCTGGACATCAGTTGGCTGTGCCAGCTGTTCAGGCACCAGCATCTCTGAGCGATACAGATTATCAACCACCGCCGCCTGTGCCAGACTCGCAGCACTCAGCAATACAGCAACTAATACACTGCTAAAAAAACCTTTCATGAACAAAATTCATCCTTAAACCGCCGCCCCGGCGGGCTGATAACAAATAAAAATAAGTACCAAAAAAATAGGCCTCAAACTCTACCACAGATAGCTCCCCTTAAAGCAACCTGATAGAATACCGCCACATTTTTTCAGTAACCTCCTAGAATGGGTTTTCACACACTATGTCTACCACTGACAATACCTCTATCAGCTACAAAGATGCCGGCGTTGATATCGACGCAGGTAACGCCCTGGTTGACCGCATTAAGGGCGTTGCAAAACGCACAGCCCGACCTGAAGTTATGGGCGGCCTGGGCGGCTTCGGAGCCCTGTGTGAAATCCCGGCCGGCTACAAGCAGCCAGTACTGGTTTCAGGCACCGACGGTGTTGGCACCAAACTGCGTCTGGCGATGGATCTGAACAAACATGACACCATCGGTATCGATCTGGTCGCCATGTGCGTAAACGATCTGGTTGTTGCCGGTGCAGAACCTCTGTTTTTCCTGGACTACTATGCCACCGGCAAACTGAATATAGACATAGCAGCAGACGTTGTTGCCGGTATCGGCAAAGGCTGCGAACTGGCCGGTGCTGCACTGGTTGGCGGTGAAACCGCTGAAATGCCAGGCATGTACGAAGGCGAAGATTACGACCTGGCCGGTTTCTGCACCGGTGTGGTTGAAAAGTCTGAAATCATTGACGGCTCTAAAGTCAGCATCGGTGATGCTATCATCGGTCTGCCATCTTCCGGCCCGCACTCAAACGGCTACTCGCTGATCCGTAAGATCATTGAAGTACGCAACGCTGACCTGAGCGGCGAAGTTGACGGCAAGCCTCTGACTGAAGCCCTGCTTGAGCCAACCCGCATCTATGTTAAGCCATTGCTGGAACTGATTAAAAAGAGCCAGGTTAATGCACTGTCTCACATCACCGGTGGTGGCCTGCTGGAAAACATTCCACGGGTTCTGCCAGAAAGTGCCAAAGCCGTTATCGACACTCAGTCCTGGAATATGCCGGAAGTATTCCGCTGGATTCAGCAACTGGGCAATGTTGAAAACCGTGAAATGTACCGCACCCTGAACTGTGGCGTTGGTATGGTTGTTGTCGTGCCGGCTGATCAGGCTGATGCTGCCCTGCAAATTCTGCAGGACGCGGGTGAAAGCCCGTGGATCATCGGTAACATTGCTGCCGCTGATGCCAACGAAGAACAGGTTGAACTGCTGGGCGTGGAAGCATAATTGATGACTAGCCCGGTACAGGCGGCAGAAAAACGAATCGTTGTCCTGATTTCAGGCAGCGGTTCAAACCTGCAAGCCATCATCGATGCCGTTAATGCAGGCCGCATTAACGGCAAAATTCAGGCAGTCATCAGTAACAAAGAAGACGCCTACGGCCTGGAACGGGCCCGCCAGGCAGATATTCCCGGATGCGTTATCCGCCATACGGATTACGCCGACCGTGACAGTTTTGATCAGGCACTGATCGCCGAGATCGACAGCTACTCACCGGATCTGGTGATTCTGGCCGGTTTCATGCGAATCTTCACTCCGGAATTTGTTAACCGCTATTCCGATCGCATGCTCAACATCCACCCTTCCCTGCTGCCTAAATATAAGGGCCTGAACACCCATCAGCGCGCAATCGACGACGACGAAGCCAAACACGGCTGCACCGTACACTTTGTGACCGAAGAGCTGGACGGCGGGCCTCTTGCACTTCAGGCAGCCGTTGATGTTTTGCCAGCAGACAATGCAGACAGCCTGCAACAGCGGGTGCACCTTCAGGAACATAAGATTTACCCTCTGGCGGTAGAATGGTTCTGCAATGACCGCTTACAGCTTGTTTCAGGACAGGTTCAGCTCGACGGCACCACGCTGGAGAGTCAGGGTTACCAGTTCTCGGAGTAAACATGTCACTCAACTTTCGTCACACATTCCGGTACGCAGCCAGACTCGCAACCGCCTGCCTGCTGCTGACACCTTTGTCGGCTGCCAACAGTGCCGGCCTTCAGGTCGAGCCTTTCAAAGCAGTCTACAGCTCGGAATGGGATCTGGGATTTTCCCTCAGTGGTGAAGCGGTCCGTCAACTGCAACAGACCGGAAATGGCTGGAAACTTAGCCTGGATGCCAGCGCAATGGTCGCCAGCCTGAGTGAAAGCAGTAAACTGCGTTTCACCTCCGCCGGGGTCGAGCCACAGAGCTACCGGTACAAACGTAAAGTACTGGGCAAGAAGCGAACGTCGGAACTGGAATTTAACTGGCAGAACCATCAGGCCAGCAGCCAGGTCAGTGACGATCCCTGGCAGTTAGACATACCCGCAGGCACACTGGATAAACTCAGCTATCAGCTACAGCTTCGACTGGACCTGATAAATGACCGTGAGACCCTGGAATATCAGGTTGCCGATAACGGCAAACTGAAAACCTACCGCTTTGTTCGCGAAGGCGAAGAAGAAGTGACCACTGAACTGGGCACCTTTAACGCGGTTAAAGTCCGCCGTGACCGGGGGCCAGACAGCAAACGCCAGACATGGCTCTGGTTTGCGCCACAACTGAACTACCAACTGGTCCGACTTCTACAAACCGAAACCGACGGCAAGCGCTACGCACTGGTTATCAAAGAACTGAACTGACCTCTGCCGCCGCCCTATATAGACTGACCCGACAGACACTATGACCGACTACAACACTTATGCCGAAACCGTTTACCAGAAACTTCTGGAAATGGAAGCAGACGCCAGCAGCGACCAGTTATTTACCTACAGCTATCTGCTGGGCCACGTCAGCCTGATCAGCAGCGCGCAGGGAGACAATGCCGAAGCATTCATAGACGGCGTTGAGCACAGCCTTGAAGAGGCTTTCAAAGTTGACCACCTGGAAGATACAGACAAAGCAGATATCACCAACGTCTGGAAACAACTCACCGCCGCCAGCTAAACGCTGCTCAGGCAGTCCTGCGAACAGATCAGGGCTGCCACCGGAATTCAGACAGCTTCACCCGTCCATTCAGCACGACAACACCCTCTTCCTGCAAACGTCCCACCTGACGCTCGTATCCTTCACTGCCCACCGGCAGGGAAATCTTTCCCTGAGCATTTATAACCCGGTGCCAGGGCAACAGCGAACCTTCCGGTAATTGCCCCAGACAACGCCCGACCATGCGGGATTTACCCGCCAAACCCGCCAGTTCAGCCACCTGACCATAGGTTACTACTTTACCGGCCGGTATCTCGCCTAACACCTGCCAGACCCGCTGATGCATTTCATTTACTGCCATTCCTGATACCCGATCTGCCACATTTACAGCCCGTATCATACTGAGCCGGACAGGACAGCGACAACATCTGCCCAACAGAATTCCTTAAGGGCGCTAAAAAACCTATATTTATCATAAATAGTACGGGCTTTTATTTACTTTCATGCGTATAATGCTGCCTCTTTCGAAAACTCCCCCGGTGTTACCTGATATGTCCGATACCCCAGTCGCCTTTAGCGATCTTGATCTACCTGCTGCCGTCCTTAAATCTATTACCGAACTCGGTTACGAAACGCCGTCTCCGATTCAAGCCAGCTGTATCCCGCTGTTACAGTCCGGCAAGGACGTACTGGGTATGGCGCAAACGGGGACAGGTAAAACCGCTGCCTTTGCTTTACCGCTGCTGAGCCGTATTGACCTGTCAGTGAGTAAACCACAGGTACTGGTTCTGGCACCGACCCGCGAACTGGCGGTACAAGTGGCAGAAGCATTTCAGGCATACGCCCGTCACATTCCAGGTTTTCACGTACTGCCAATTTACGGCGGTCAAAACTACAACATCCAGCTTAAGCAGCTGCGCCGCGGTCCACACGTTGTTGTGGGTACGCCAGGCCGGATTATGGATCACCTTGACCGTGGCACCCTGAAACTGGACAGCCTGAAAGCTATGGTGCTGGATGAAGCCGACGAAATGCTGCGCATGGGCTTCATTGACGATGTTGAAACCATTATGGCGAAAACACCGGAAAGCCGTCAGACAGCGCTGTTCTCCGCGACAATGCCAGAGCAGATTCGTCGCATCACCAAGCGCTACATGAACGACCCTCAGGAAGTTAAAATTGCGTCCAAAACCACCACCATGGAGAACATCGAGCAGAAATGCTGGATCGTTTCCGGGGTGAATAAGCTGGACGCACTGGCCCGTATTCTGGAAACCGATGAGTACGGCGGCGTCATCATTTTCGCCCGTACCAAAACGGCGACGACTGAGCTGGCTGAAAAACTGGAAGCCCGCGGTTATGCAGCCGCTGCCCTGAACGGTGATATGAACCAGCAGTTACGTGAACGTACTGTTCAGCGCCTGAAAGACGCCAAGCTGGACATTCTGGTTGCAACTGATGTTGCCGCCCGTGGCCTGGACGTTGAGCGTGTCGGCCTGGTCGTTAACTACGATATTCCATACGACACTGAAGCATACGTACACCGTATTGGCCGTACCGGCCGGGCAGGCCGCGAAGGTAAAGCGATTCTGTTTGTCGCTCCGCGCGAACGTCGCCTGCTGAAGCAAATTGAACGGGCTACCCGCCAGCCAATCCAGACCATGGATCTGCCATCCCGCGACATGGTTCAGAACAAGCGTCTGGAATCATTCCGTGAACAGATTGCAAACATCTTCAGCAATGAAGATATGTCTATTTACCGTGAGCTGGTTGATCAGCTGGCCTCTGACACTGAACTGGAAACGCTGGATCTGGCATCTGCCCTTCTGTACATGGCTCAGAAAGAAAAACCTCTGATCCTGCCACCGGAACCGGAACCACGCCCACGCCGCGAACGTGGTGAGCGCGGTGAGCGCCCGGAACGTGACGGTAAGCGCCGCGAGCGTATGCCAAGTGCTGACATGGACGTATACCGTCTGGATGTTGGCCGCAACGATGGCGTACAGGTGAAAAACATTGTTGGTGCGATTGCCAACGAAGCAGACATTAACAGCCGCCACATCGGCGACATCCGTCTGAATGATGACTTCAGTACTGTTCAGCTGCCAAAAGGCATGCCTGCAGATACCCTGAAGCACCTGCAGAACGTTTACATCTGCCGCAAGAAAACCAACATCACCCTGTTCGACGGTGAATTACCGGCACGCGCACCCCGCAAGCCGCGTTCAGGCAATGGTAAGCCAAGACAGCATGACAAGAGCCGCCCACGCCGTCGCGACGACCGCGGCGAGTAAAGCACATATAAAAAAGCCCTGTTCACACAGGGCTTTTTTTTGCCATCAGCCTGAACCGCTATTCCGCCACACGCTTACCTGCATGTTCCGGCTCATGCTTGTAATGACGCTCAATCCACTCATCCAGCTCACTGACAGACTGCGGGGGCGCAATCAGATATCCCTGCACCAGATCACAGTCCCGCTGCGACAGAAAACTCAGCTGAGCGGCATTCTCAACCCCTTCAGCCACTACTTCTAACCCCAGTTGCGCCGCCATCGCAATAATTGCCGATATGATTTTGCCGTCACTCTGGCTTCGGGGAACATCGCGAATAAAAGAGCGGTCAACCTTCAGCGCATCCACCGGTAACTGCTTCAGATAGCTGAGCGAGGAATAACCGGTTCCAAAATCATCAATGCTGATGCGAATACCCAGTGCGCGTAACTTCGTCAGCACTTCCGCCACCTGATCAAGATGCTGAATCACATAACTTTCTGTGATTTCCAGCTCCAGATAACAGGCTGGCAAACCGGTTTCCTCCAGCACGTCTTCAACAGTGCCCGGCCAGTTACCGTTAATAATCTGCAGGCCGGATATATTCACTGCTACCCGCATTTTCAGCCCCTGATCCAGCCAGCACTTCATCTGCCTGCAAGCCTGCTGTAACACCCACTTACCCAACGGAATAATCAGCCCGCTCTCTTCAGCCAGCGGAATGAACTGATCCGGCTCTACTAACTGACCATCTTCTTTCTGCCAGCGCACCAGTGCCTCTATACTGTCGAGCCGGCCACTGGATAAACGCACCTGTGGCTGATAGTGCAAACGCAGCTGAGCAGTATCAATTGCGTGTCTTAAACTGCGCTCAAGAGAATAATTTTCATAGGCCCGGACACTCAGCTCCGGCAGGTATAACACCGCCTGGTTACGCCCGGATTCCTTGGCATGATACATAGCAATATCCGCATGCTTTACCAATTGCTCTGCATCACTACCATGGGTCGGAAACACACTCATGCCGATGCTGCAATGTACATTCACCCGGTGAGATTCAAGCTGCACCGGCAATGACAGGGACTGCATAATTTTCTCAGCCAGTATATTCAGGGTATCCGTTTCATCCAGATCTTCTACGATGACAACAAACTCATCCCCACCAAGCCGAGCAACGGTATCCAACTGCCGGATACTGTCCTGCAAACGCTTAGCCACCAGCTCCAGCAACAGATCACCCACGGGATGCCCAAGGGTATCATTGATGTATTTAAAGCGATCAAGATCAAGAAACATCAGTCCAACCTGACGCTTAAAGCGCCTGGCACGCTGAATAGCCTGCTGTAAGCGATCATTAAACAATACCCGGTTCGGCAATCCGGTAATTGCATCAAAATGTGCCAGATACTGAATCCGCTCTTCGTCCGCCTTCTTTTCGGTTATATCCGTGAACACACTGATGTAATGCTGAACATTGCCGCTGCTGTCACTTATTTTTTCGATGCTCTGCAGCGCAGGAAAAACGGAACCATCCTTACGCTGATTCCACAACTCGCCATGCCAGCGCCCCTGCTTATTCAGAATCTGCCGTAAGTGAAATACAAAATGATGATCATGATGGGCTCTGCTGTACAAAAACTCCGGCCGCTTCTCCAGTATTTCAGCCTCGGCATAGCCTGTCATCTGAGTAAACGCCCGGTTTACCCGGATAATACAGCCACTGGCGTCGGCAATAATAATCCCTTCCTGGGTGTTCTCGAAAACAAGAGAGGTCAGTTGCAACTGACGCTCTGCTTCCAACTCCTGTAACTCTGAACTGGCGCGGCTGGCCGCAACCTGCAGCACAGACAAAATAGCCTGTTCATGCTGCATCGGTTTCTGATCCAGCATCACAATCAGACCGTTACATACACCTTCAGAGTTAAACATCGGAATGCCCGCATAACTGTCTGCCTCCATCTGTTGCAGCACCTCAACATCAGGAAAGCGAAGCAACAGATCACGGCCATAAAAACAGACATGGTCCTCAACGACCTTCTGACACGGCGTATCGGCAAGGTAATAATAAAAATCCTTAACAACCTTACCTTTAGCAATAAGAGAAAGGCTTTCGACTCTTCCCGGCTCTGTTTTACTGATTAACCCAATCAGCACATAGGCAACATGAAAGGTTTCAGCCAACAACCGGGACAGTGCATTAAAATACTCACTGCCGTGAAGACCGGTTACCTGACGTGCAAAGCCCTGAAAAAACAAGTCAGACAAATGACGGTCAGTAATATCCTGTAAGGTTCCGTGCACAGTTTCTGCAGCCACCTTACCCTGACACTTCACATAACGGACGGCTCCGTCGGCACAGGCCACACGGAACTGGCAATCAAGAACATTCTGATACCGCAACGTGGTATAAAAATAATTCTCAACCCGTAAGCGGTCATCTTCATGAATAGTATTAAGAAAGGTTTTATAGCATTCACCTTCAGTCCCGGGACCAACACCCAGAATCCGGCGCATCTCATCACTGCAGGTCATCACACGGTCAGTCACTGATAACTGCCAGGACCCAATGGCTGCTATTCGCTGAGAGTGGAGCAGGTTTTCTTCACTTTCACGCAAAGCAGCTTCAATCTGGCGACGCCTGCTTACCTCACGCCGGAGCCGCGTATTCCACAGCAGAACAACCAGAAAAACGACACCGGTAATCCCGGCAATAATGAACAGATAACCACTTAACGCTCCCCAGTGACTTTTCCAGGAGCCCGGGGATGCCAGAAACTGAGCATTACCCTGCTGACCAGCGACAGCTGAATCCAAAGCATCTGTCTGAAAAGAAGCAACGTCACTCCCTCCTGTATCAGAAACATGACCCTGCACAGGCTGCAGACTCAGCACCCCGTAACAAAGCATTATCCGTATAAGCTGCCACACTACTGCCATACCTACCGCCCACATCTATTGGCCTGTTTCAGAAACACTGAAGCCAGTCCGGCCGTCAGTACGCTGAAAGATAGATATCAGACATCCCACAGTGAACATACAACCTTGAGCCCGGTCTGCATGCTTTGCCTTGCCATGCAGAAATCCATTTCTGTAACACAGAGTTTACATGTAACAACCATAGCTCATAATTTTCAGGCTGCTGCCCTGAGAGGGTGATTTAGTCCTTTAAAAAATATGGAATCAGTCGTCTGGCTGATCCAGCAGTAACTCAGCATTAAACCCCATAATGAGGCTGCCCCAGCGCTTACCCTTTACATATACAGGGAATGACAGGTCATTAAGGACCTCTCCCGTATCACGGATAAACGTCTGAAGCAGGAAGTTAGAATCATGAGTGGCCCGGCGTTGCTCGGCACGGGAAGCAAAGAAAATACGGCGATGACGGCTTTGCAGATTATCCACACTAAAATCACCGGTCAGAGGTCGGGACACCCTGGCATGATGCGCCGGCGCATAACCCTGACTATTCACCCCAATGGCATAAATAACCTCAGGAAGCTCGTCAAGAAAACCATCCATAACCGGCTGTAAACGTTTTTCGTAGATATCCGTGTAACTCACATCAAACTTCGCGGGCTCCTGACCTTCATTCAGGCGCAAATACCGCTGATCGAAAACATTCAGCCCTTCATCTGCCATTGCCTCCAGCGCGGCCTGCAAGTCATTTGTCCAACGCTTTCCGGCATCAATAATGGTTTCAAAACTGCCATAACCGATTTTGAACCGGGACAGTAACTCCTGGGTATCCTCCGTGGCAGATTCCAGATCACCGGAATAAATCTTCGAGGACTCCATACCCTGCCGGATATCACTGCTGAGCGCTGCAATTTTTTCCACGTGCTCATGCGCATCCCGGTTCACATGGGAAAGCTGATCCAGACTGCTGCTGATATTGCCAAGCTGCCCGTTCACATCCTCAAAATCATTCACCAGCCGCCGAAAATGCTGACTGGTATTACCAATAAAACTTTCAGCATGTTCAATATTTTCAAGAATATCCTCAGCACCTTTTTGAGTCTGCCCCATCAGCCGGCTCATCTGCGAGATATTTTCATCAATCGCATCCGTTGCCTGATTAACCTGCTGTGAAAGCCCCCGTACTTCATCAGCAACCACTGCAAACCCCCGGCCCGCCTCACCGGCCCGGGCCGCTTCAATTGAGGCATTCAGCGCCAGCAAATTTGTTTGCTCAGAAAACTGTTTCACCATCACCAGAATTTCAGTGATATTGTTCGAACTGGCACTCAGCTGCTGCAGTGTCGACTGAAACCCCTGCGATAATTCCGTAATACTGTGTACCTGATCCAATACACCGGACAACTCTGCCGAAGACCGCCTAATTTCATCCAGATTACTGGCGGTAAACTCAGAAATATTCAGAGTAGTCCTGGCCACCTCATCAATCGCCGCAGTGGATTCAGTACTCGCCTCTAACACTTCTTGTGCCTGCGCCTGCTGCACACTGGTGGCGTCATAAGCGGACAACAGAACCTGCTGCAACCGGGTTGCACTCAGTGCCACATTGACACTTTTATGCCGGGTATTGGAAATAATTCGCTTCAGGCTGTCAGAAAAGCCATTGTAGTCACTGGCCATCCGGGAAATTTCGTCATGGGTAAATGCCGGTAACCGGGCGGAAATATCACCATCCTGATTACGAATCGCGCTAAGCACCACGATCATTTCTTTTATCGGGCGCAGAAAAAGATGACGCATGAAGAATATTGAAAACACCGCTGCAAAGACGACAAAGCCGATTATCCCCCAGACAACCAGAAACATCTGGTCAAGCAATAACTGTGTTTCGCGAGGGAGTACCTGCTGTTGTAACTCAGACATGAAATACACACAGCCAAAGCCAAGCAAAATAGCCGGAAAACTCAGGAACAGGACGTTACCAACAATCTTCCGGGTAAGGGTGAAGAAAAAGGTTCGCTCGACAGCATCATATAGATTCATAAACATCAGTTCACAGACAGTATTTTGAATGTTCACTGATCATGACAGCCATCGCCGCGGAACTGAGACTTTCAGGGCAGCGTCAGCATAGCCCCCTGTTGCTTCAGCCAGTTCTGCCAGCGCTTATAGTCCGGACAGTAGCGGGACACCAGCGACCAGAATTCAGCAGAATGATTCATATGCTTTAAGTGAGCTAATTCGTGAATTACCACATAATCAATCACTTCATCCGGGGCCATAATCAGCAGCCAGTTAAACCGTACTTCAGCCCTTGAATCGCAACAACCCCACTTTCGTCGAAAGCTTTTAACCTTGATTGAAGCCGGAAAAAGTGCCATGCAGGCCGACCATTCAGCCACTTTTTCATTAAACACCCCGGCCGCCTGCTGCCTCAGCCAGGCTTCAAGTAACTGACGGCACGCCTCCTGAGTAGATTTACGTACCCGTCTGGAAACCGCAACAGTTACAACACCACCGGAAAAGCACACCTTACTTTGATCTGCATCAGGCTCAACCTGAAGAGGGTACACTGTTCCCCGGTATAACACCGTACTGGCAGCGCGAACATCAGCCTGGTGTGCTTCTATCAGTTTAAGCTGACGCTGTAACTCGGCATGCCGGGTTTCAATCCAGATCCGGCGTGAAGCGACAAAATTATCGATCCAGCGCTGGCTGATATGCTCCGGCGCAAGGACCCGAACCCCTTCAGGCCGTACCTGTATTTCCACCGTTTTACGCCGTTTACTGCGCCGTAACTGATAATCCAAAGCAAGCATCCCCGGTAACCTCTGTTAACACCGGGCAAAATTGTACCTGCTTTACGCCGGACACCCTATGCACGCACGAAAAAAATTACCGGCCCAACAGAGCGTCAGGCATGCAGCAGATCGTGAATAAAAACAACGAGTAAAGTAGCGCCGCACAAACCTGCTCCGACTAAAGAACCGCTTTGAAGACCCAAACCGGGTAACAGATCTTTGCAGTACCCCCGGCCACTGGTGCATAATTAGCCAGTTTGGTAATACCTTAGAAAAAAGCACACACTGTGAGACAGTCATGAAGCGACCCACAAAAGCTGAAATTCGCGCGCAACTTGCGCAGCACACCCAGGCATTCCTTAGCCAGGGCGGTATCGTGAGCGAAGTAAACAGCGGTGCATCAGGACTGGTTGACGGGGCTTATAACACCCGCAACTTTAACTTTACAGAACCCCGGCAGGAACGTACGCCGCTGACCAATGTGATGGCGACAATGGATGCACGGCGCACTCAAAAGCAAACGCCGGCGACAGTACGCCGGCCACGTAACCGTAAGAAAGTTATTTATGATGATTTCGGTGAACCGCTACGGGTTATCTGGACCGAAGAATAAGCTTACTGCAGGGATTTAAATCCGGCCGTAAAGCCCATCAGAGATAGCTCAAATATCACTTGCTTACCATTTTGGACGTGTACAAAAGCAACCACTCCCTGACGTCCTTTCTTCAGCTCAGCCAGTAAGCGGTCATCCAAAATCATATCCCCCCGGCAACGCTCATTGTCACAACGGAAGCCGATACTGATCGCGTTGTTATCATCGGTTTTAAACAATAACATTTCCTTATCGTCCAATACCGGTGGCAAGTGGAAAATAACCAGGGGTTCCCGGGTTTCCAGATGATAGCCAACCTGAGTAATCATCAGCGTGCGGTTGTTATCTTCCCGCTGTAAGCGTTGCAAGATATAGCAAAATTCCCGACCATCCGGCGCATTCTCACACTGGCCCCGCCAGTCTTTAAATGTCTTACCATCTATATCCCCTGCCTGAACTGTCACAGCTGAGAACATCAGCCCCAGACATGCCGCCAACATTGCAATTCGCGTCCAACCCGATCTAAGCATAACACCACCCTGGTCAGTTATTCCGATACTCTCATTGTAGCCTTATTCAAACACAAACAGGTACGCCTGGCAGGTTATTTATGCCTGGGTGGCAGACTGACGGGCCAAAACCTGTTCACAGATATAGTCTCCGATCGGAATTGCCGAGGTAGCTGCGGGAGATGGCGCGTTACAAACATGAAGGCTGCGGGGACTTTCCGCAAACAGAAAATCATGTACCAGATCACCATTTGCCATCACCGCCTGAGCACGGATACCTGCCGGATAAGGCTCAAGATCTTTAACACTGATTTGCGGACAGTACTTCTGTACCAGCTTCAGATATCCGGGCTTCCAGAGTGAGTTTTTAGTTTCGGTCAGCCCCGTTCTGAAATGCTTTTTAAGCACTCGCCAGAACCCGCTGAAAGTAACCATATCTGCCACATCCCTGATACTGACGTTAATCTTTCCGTAACCTTCTCGCTTCCAGCCCTGCACAGCATTCGGCCCCACGGTCACCGACCCGTCAATCATGCGGGTCAGATGCACCCCCAGAAAAGGCAAATCCGGATCGGGAATCGGATAAATCAAGTGCTTCACCACATCATTATATTTAGCCGGCAACCGATAATATTCTCCCCGGAACGGAATAATCTGAAAATCGGTTTTTATACCCAGCATCCGGGTTGTCCGGTCAGCCATCAACCCTGAGCAGGCAATCAGGAATTCACCGTCGAAACTGACTTCCCGCCCCTTATGTACAGCTTTCGCCCGAACATATCCCGGGCTTTCCTCCAGATCAGTGACTTCATGGGACAAGCGCACATCGCCACCAAGCGCCTGAAAACGTTCAGCCATCCGGGTCGTTACCCGGCGATAATCAACAATGGCGGTATCATTTACCAGAATCGCCCCAAGGCCAACAATGTTAGGTTCCTCTGCCTGCAGCTGCGCTGCATCCAGAAGCTGCACATCAATGCCATTTTCATGACAGCGTTTGTACAGCGCCTGCATCCGCTCGACTTCAAGAGGCGTTGTGGCGACCAGCAACTTCCCACACTGCTGCAAGGGAATATCATTCTCCCGGCAAAATGCCAGCGTCGCTGCCACTCCCGCCTTACAGAACTTTGCCTTCAGGCTACCCGGCGCGTAATACACCCCGGCATGCACCACACCGCTGTTATGACCCGTCTGATGCTGTGAGCAGGCTGATTCTTTCTCCAGTAAAACAATTTTCTTTTCCGGAAAGCGCTGCTGCAGCTGCCAGGCTGTCGATACACCGACAATGCCACCGCCAATAACAATATAATCGTATTTCATTCTTCACTCTGTCTTTAAACAACTGCTTACTGATAAAAATGGCCACGCTGTCGCAGTAACTCACGGCTCAGTTCCGGATGAGCAACAAAGCGGTCCCGGCCATGCAACCAGCAATGATTCTGTACCACCAGCATCGACCCCACCGGTAAAGGCACACTCACATAGTTTGGATCGGCTTCCAGAGACTCACCCATTTCATACAGATAACGGCCCTGAGCCATATTTTGCGGTTCAGCAAACTGATCGATAAACAGCATATGAGGCTTACCCTGAGCATCTTCTTCAAAAAATACCGGATGCTCGACCTTAGTACTGACATTTTTCGATCTCGGAGCCCCCCAGAGAATATCCTGCTTCGCCAGCGGATGATGATAAAACCTGTTCAGCTCCTGCCAGTCATCAACATGCAGCAGAAGTGACTCTCCGCCCTGCATATTCGCTTCAGCAAGCTTTTGCATCAGGACAAAATCAGTCCGCTCATCCACGTAGGTACCGTCGTTATGCAGCTCCATCCGACGATGAGCCTGACGCAGGTAACTGTCAGAATCATCAGTATTTTTTACGGTAAACCGAGCATAAAACTTACCATACATCGCGTCATGATTAGGCACACCGATCAAATGCGACACTGCTGTCGACAGCTTGATATCCAGTTCTGTAGTCTGCGCCTCAGCCTGCCCTGCATAGTTAAGTAAGAATGCGCCTGTTTGGCGGTCCCGCATAACAGAATTCAACAGTAAACCTAAAGTGTTGTCTGTTAACTGATCCAGTAAATCCGCAATAGCAAATCGCAAAAACGGCTTGTACTCAAGCGCCTGTAAAGGCCACGGCTCTGACTGCTCTGCAAACTGCTGCAATACATCAGCGTTCAGGGTCACAACCTGCAAACGCGGACTGTTAACAAACGGCTTAACGGTAAACCCGCTGATCACCTGTGAGCCATTCATTTCTGGTAATACGGCATTCATACTTTTTCCTCCGACAGCAAACTTATAATTTTATATCGACACAAGCAAATAATGTCGACATTTCAACGAAACGTCAACAAAGCCCTTAAATATATTTAACTAATGCCGGAACATGCCGTAAAATTCCCCGGAAACTTACAGCGACTGAACACTATGCAGAATGACCACAAAGACAACAGCGCCGCACGGGTCGTCGGTGATCTGAAGCAGGATATATTGCAGGGCTATTTCGCCCCCGGTGAAAAACTGGCGATGGCACGTCTGAAAACGCGTTATAACGTGGGTGTCAGCCCGCTCAGAGAAGCCCTTTCACAGCTGCTCATCGAGCAACTGGTCGTGGTCGAAAACCAGCGCGGTTTCCGGGTTCACCCTATCAGCAAGGAAGAAATGCTCGATATTTACCAGACCCGGGCCCGCATAGAAGCCCTGTGCGTAGGGCTGGCTGTTGATCAGGGAGATGATGAATGGGAAGCCAGAATTCTTGCTGCTGCCCATAAAATGCAAAAATTCAGCACCAGTATGGAATCAGATCCGCAGGAATGGGAACGCAGACACCATGATTTCCACAGTGCAATTGTTGCCGGGTGCCACTCCCCCACTCTGTTAGGTGTACGGCGGTCGCTATACGAGAAAGCCTCCCGATACAGAAACCTGTGGCTGACAGATAACATGCAACAAACCGATTTCTTTGATGCAAACCGCAAAGAACATGATCAGCTTATCGACGCATTACTCAGGCGTGACCGTGAAACCGCCTGTAAGCTCATTGAACACCATCTGTTAAGCCCCAGCAAAGCCCTGCTGGAAAGCCAGACGATACCGGAAAAAACAGTGTAGCCACCAGCGGTAGCTACACTCTGACGATCAGGACTGACCGCCTGCATCAGGGCACTGCATGGCACCTGACATATTTACCCTGCCGGCAATCTCCTTTGCCGGCAGCCGGCCTCAGCCGCTACTATCCTTCAGATCATCTTCCGGAATTTTTTCGCTACGAACAGCACTTAACTCATCGTCACGAAAATCGTAACTGACAATACGGCCAAATTCGCGTGCCAGTCCGATATCACGCAACAGATGGTCATCCAGGTATTCCAGACGCTGAGCATTGATGCGCGCAGAAAAATACTGGTTAACTTTTTCGGTAACACCGGCCAGAACAGTAATGAATAACATATTTATCTCCTGTAAGCCGGAGACAAAAAGCGAAGAAGGAAAATCTGTTACAGAGGTTCACAGCGCCGCTTTCTGTCCGCGGCAACTGTAAAATGATTTATTCGCTGATCAGAGTACAGGCACGCGCAGACACAACCGGATTCCACATAATGTGGCGGTTGGTTTGTCGGTATGAAATGACGTTCAGACAACGTGACATTTTCATTGCGCCCAGATTCCAATCAATATAAATAAAGTAAAAGAAACAGCTGAAATGATTTCAGCAGCAGACATTAAAAGCCGTTTTCCCTGACAGATCAAGTAACTTTCTGAAATGTGCATAAAAAAAGCCCTCTCAGGGAGGGCTTAGCAACAGCAATACCTGTCTTATTCTACCTGAGCAATAAGGCTGGCATTCCCCCCTGCCGCTGTTGTATCAACACACAAATGACGTTCAATAATATAACGCTCCGCCACACCGCGTTCAGTCAGCAGTGGCAACAGAGCTCCGCTCCGTTCTGCCAGCGCCTGCCGGTAAGCCTGCAGTTTTGCAGGTTCAGCCTGGCTGGCAACTGCGGCAAATCCTTCACAGCCAATTAAAGCAACATCATCAAGGCTGCCATTTATACCTTTAACTGCAAAACCTGCCGGCAGGCTGTCCACCAGCTGAGCAGCACCGGCACAGACAGCAATTGCCGCATTCCCCTGCGACAATGCAAGCAGCAACTGATCCCGCAAGCTTGCCAGATCCGGCCCCAGGCACAGCACGACCCCACGGGCGTGATTCGTCAGTAAATTCAGCTCACCGGTTGGCCCCGGCATATAATGTTCGGCGTCCAGGTCTGGCAACGGCAACTGACACACATCAGCCAGCCCTGCCAGTTGTTCAGCTGAAGGCTGGGTAACCGACAATTGCTGCACCTCAGCAATCAGCGCCTGAAGCCCCTGCGCCGATAATGCTTCAACTGACTGATCAGCTACTCCGGTGTAAGGCTCCGCCTGTTTGAAGCGCTGCACATATTGCGGACCACCGGCCTTAGGCCCGGTACCGGACAACCCCTCACCCCCGAACGGCTGAGACCCTACCACCGCACCTATCTGGTTACGGTTAACGTACATGTTGCCCGCCTGAATGCGGCTGACAACCTGCTCAACACGGTTATTTACCCGGGTATGCAGACCAAAAGTCAGGCCGTAACCCTGTGCGTTAATCTCATCGACGACTTCATCCAGCTGCTCAGCGTTAAAGGTAACAACATGCAGGACCGGCCCGAATATTTCTTCCTGCAGTTCAGCAATTGAATCCAGACGAATCACCGCTGGCGCGACAAAAAGACCTTCCGAGGGTACAGACAAACGCTTAAGCACCCGTCCCTGATCCGCAAATGCTTTGCAATGGGCATCAATCTTCTGTTTAGCCGCCAGATCGATTACCGGCCCGATATCGGAAGACAGGTCCCACGGATCAGCCAGCGTCAGCTCATCCATTGCCCCGTACAGCATATGCAGCAGCTCTTCAGCAATGTCTTCCTGCAGATATAACACCCGCAATGCTGAACAACGCTGACCGGCACTCTGGAAAGAAGACATCAGCACATCCCTTACAACCTGTTCCGGCAACGCGGTTGAATCAACGATCATGGCATTCAGACCGCCGGTTTCAGCAACCAGAGGCGCCTCCGGTGACATCGTTCTGGCCATAACCCGGTTGATTGACTGAGCAGTTGCAGTGGAGCCGGTAAAACACACCCCGTCGATGCGGCTGTCAGATGTCAGCGGTACACCGACTTCCAGACCACTGCCGGGCAGCAACTGCAGTGCTGCTGCAGGCACACCCGCCTGATGCATCAGCTCAACCGCCCGCGCAGCGATCAGCGGTGTCTGATCAGCCGGCTTGGCCAGTACGGCATTTCCGGCCGCCAGACAGGCCAGCACCTGACCGGAGAAAATGGCTAACGGGAAGTTCCAGGGTGAAATACAGGTCAGCACACCACGGCCCGGCTGCTGATCGCCGATGCGGATTGCCTCATTGGCATAGAAACGCGCGAAATCAACAGCTTCACGCACCTCGCCCACCGCATCCAGCATGGTCTTACCCGCTTCCCGGCAAACAAGGGCAAAAAACTCTGATGCATGCTCTTCATACAGATCAGCAATATTATTCAGAATCCGGGCGCGCTCACGGACCGGTAATGCCGCCCAATGGCTGTAACCTTCACGGGCTGCTGTAATTGCCTGCTGGACATCTTCAGAGGTTGCACTGGTTACAGTACCAACCTGATCAGACTCCAGCGCCGGATTCATAACGGCAGCAGCATTGCCAGCTACTGCTGTACCGGCAATCATCGGACCTGCGCTCCACTGATACGTTTTATAAGCAGCACGCTGTTCATCCAGTGCGGCAATTACCCGCGGATCAGTAATATCCCAGCCCATGGAGTTTTTACGCTCAGCTCCATAGATATCCGCCGGCTTAGGAATCGTCTGGCTGGCAATCTTACCTTTCAGCGCAGCAACCGCCGTAAACGGATCGGTCGCGATGTCTTCCGGCTGAATCCGGGTATCAACAATCTGATTAACAAAGGAACTGTTCGCACCATTTTCCAGCAGGCGACGCACCAGATACGCCAGCAGGTCCTGATGTGCCCCCACCGGCGCATAGATCCGGCAACGGGTATTCTGGTTTTTCAAAACGGTATCGTGTAAGGATTCACCCATGCCATGCAGCCGCTGAAATTCAAAGCTGTCATTGGAAATATTCCGGGCAAGATGCAGGATAGCCGCCACGGAATGCGCGTTATGCGTGGCAAACTGCGGATAAATACGGTCAGTCATGGCCAGCAATTTTTCAGCGCAGCACATGTAAGACACATCCGAATTTAACTTACGGGTAAAGACCGGAAAACCATCCAGACCCAGTACCTGGGCACGCTTAATTTCTGCATCCCAGTACGCACCTTTCACCAGACGCACCATAATCTTACGGTCCAGTTCTTCTGCGCAGTTATACAGCCAGTCCAGCACAAACGATGCCCGCTGACCAAATGCCTGTACCACCACACCAAAACCGTTCCATCCCTTAAGCTCAGGGCGGGCCAGCACGGCATAGATAACATCCAGAGACAGATCCAGACGGTCCGCTTCTTCGGCATCAATATTGAACCCCATATTGGCGTCTTTAGCCTGAACAGCCAGACTCAGTGTCCGCTCAACCAGCTCTTCCATCACCCGCTCACGCTTGGCGAACTCATAACGGGGATGTAATGCTGAAAGTTTGACGGAAATACCGGGATTCATCCGGATATCATCATGTACGCAGACCTGCGCCAATGCACTGATAGCATCACTGTAAGCACGGTGATAACGCAGCGCATCCGCATCGGTGCGGGCTGCCTCACCCAGCATGTCATAGGAATACGAATACCCCTGTGATTCCAGTTTTACGGCGCGGCGGGTCGCTTCCTGAATATCACGCCCCAGTACAAACTGACGGCCCAGTTCTTTCATTGCCTGAGCCACTGCAGTACGTACCAGTGGCTCACCCAGGCGTTTTACCATGCCCTTGAGGGTTTTACCCAGAGAACGGCTTTCACTGGGCGCCAGCAATTTACCGGTTACCAGCAACGCCCAGGTAGATGTATTTACCAACGATGAATTGGAATGCCCCAGATGCTCCCGCCAGTTGCCAGTCGCAACCTTATCTTCGATCAGAGCATCAATGGTGACTGTATCCGGCACCCTGAGCAGCGCTTCAGCCAGACACATCAGGGCAACCCCTTCCTTAGTCGTCAGGCCATATTCCGCCAAAAACTTCTCCATCATAGACGGACTGCTTTCCGTACGGACTTTACGCACCAGATCAGCAGCATTACGGGAAATAATGTCCCGGTCATCACGGGTAAGAAGGGCTTTGTCGATCAGGCCAGAAATCACCTCAGCTTCATCAGCCAGGTAATGTTCACGGATTGCTTCGCGGCAAGATTGAATACGCGGATGCATAGGGTCACCTCTAAAATTATTATGCAATCATTCTAGCTGTAACACGAAAGACACATTCTCTAAATAAAATAGAAACACGCCACTTTACATCTAACTTTAAGGCAATCGTAAAAACAAAAATTAATTTTTGTTATCGATTGTAGATAATTTTAAAAACAGATAAGTTTTTTTATCAGTCCCGCAGCTTTACCTGCACTTTAGCAAACATCCAGCGAACCGACTTACTTGGCGGACCTAATAATTTACTCATAACAATGGCAGAAACGGTCGCAAGAACGATGCCTGGCAAGAGCTCATAAACATCAAACCAGCCTCCCTCTAACTGCCGCCAGACAATGACTGTCACTGCACCGGTTAGCATACCGGCAACCGCGCCGGTACGGTTCATCAGCGGCCAGTACAGGGAAAGCAGAATCACCGGTCCGAATGTCGCCCCCAGTCCCGCCCAGGCATATGCTACATATTCCAAAATATCCGCCTGCCTGTCGATCGCCAGCCATGCCGCCAGAATAACCAGCAAAAATACCGCGATACGGCCCACATTAGCACTTAATCCATCGTCGGCCTGCTGATCAAGGAACAGACGGTTGCAGTCTTCAGCCAGTGTCGAGGCTGCCACCATCAGCTGAGAATCCACACTGCTCATAATCGCCGCCAGCACCGCCAGTGAAAGTATGCCGGCTACCCAGGGACTGAAAACAACATTCAGCATGGCAACCAGCACCCCGTCGGTATCGGTAAATGTTTCAGGGAGAATAATGAGCGCCAGCAGGCCGGTCAGGCAAGCTCCCACCATAACCAGCGCTCCCCAGCTCACCGCAATAAAACGGGCCCAGATAATCTTATTTTTTGATGATATAGCCTGAAAGCGCGCCAATACATGTGGCTGACCAAAATAGCCCAGCCCCCAGACAGCCAGTGACACAATCCCCACCGCTGAAATGGATTTCCCCTCAGGATTACTGAACAGATCTACCAAAGCCGGATTAGCAGCCTGTAATGCACTGAAATGCATTTCCAGCTGATCTGCTGAGCCTATCAGCGCCAGCGGCACTGCTAACAGAGCCGCAAGTACCAGCAGAGCCTGAAAGACATCACTACAGGAGACCGCCAGAAACCCTCCCAGCACTGAATATGCTGTAACAGCCAAGGTTGCCGCTATAATGGCCATGTGCAGATCCCAGTCAAAGACACCACTGAGTAACTGTCCGACTGCCAGCAAGCCGGCGCTGGTATAGAGCAGCATAAAGCCAAGAATAGCCAGGCTTGAAATCAAACGGATCAGCCGACTGTTATCTTCGAAGCGGTCATCCAGATACGCCGGGATCGTTAGCGCATCGCCCGCCAGTTCGGAATATACCCGCAAGCGCCTCGCGACAAAAAGCCAGTTCAGCCACATGCCTATCAGCAAGCCGATCACCAGCCACAGCACATGAAACCCAGTCGTCATAGCAAGACCAGGCAAGCTGAGTACCAGCCAGGCTCCCATATCGCTGGCACCGGCACTTAAACCACAGGACCAGGCTCCCAGACTCCGTCCGCCGAGCAGAAAATCGGACAGATCTTCATTGCGCCGGAACGCCAGATAGCCAATCAGCACCAAAAGTGCCAGGTACACTGCATATGCCACTGCCAGCATATTTGACCTCGTTGTTATTCTTAATACCGGTTATTAATATGACAAACTTCCTACTACAGATTCAAGCATTTAGCGTATTAACAACGGTTTAAATAAAAATATTTGCCAGAAAACAAAAAGCCCCTACCGAAGCAGGGGCTTTTTATTTACAGATCAGAATCGCTTATGCCAACTCAAGCAACACACTGAGTGCTACTGAGAAGATGGCACAGTCCACCAACTTAGTGTTTTCGATATCCGTCAGCGTATTGTTCCAGCGAGTCAGCAGATCCTGATGGGATTCGCTCCACTGGGTCAGACGTTCTTCAACAGTCTGATCAGATTCACTGCTGCGCAGTACACTCAGCGTCAGGCCACGTTGCTGGGTATCCAGTTCGATGCGGTAGCTGTTCTTCGCCAGCGCCTGCCAGTGGTTAGCTGCTCTGAACTCACGGATCTTACGGTCCAGACCCACCAGGTTCAGATGCGTGCCAAGACCGAAGTATGTCCGCGCAACCACTTCGACACTTTCATCCAGCTCAGATGCCACATCAATGACATCCAGTAACCAGTAAAGGCTTTCAGTGGCGGCCGCAAATGCAGCCAGACGTTCAGGCACTCCTGCTGTCTTGTAATCTTCATAGCGCTCGGACATGCGATTATCCGGCACGGTATTACTGATCTTGTCCGCACTGGAAACCACCTCATCGATAGACGCTTTGTAGCTTTCCAGACAAGGCTCAAGGCGCAGACCGTCACGACGGTTACGTAACAGCCAGTGGCTACCACGGGTCAGCAACTGAATCATGTCACGCATCATGGTGACCTGAGTATCACAGGGTACCTGATAATCCAGCGACTCAACTTCGCCCCACATCGTATCGATGTCGTACAGCTCACGTACAATCATATATGCCGCAGCAATATCACTGTAATCCAGGCCTGTTGCCGTCCGCAGGTTGTTCACATAAGTGATACCCATACGGTTCACCAGATCGTTAGCGATCTGAGTCGCCGTAATTTCACGGCGCAGACGGTGGTTACGTACCGCTTCAGGGAAGGTTTCCAGCAGACGCTGCGGGAAAGCTGTTTCCATTTCACGGGAGAAGCTTGGATCATCGGTGATCCAGGAGTTGATCAGCGCCTGCTTCAGCTCAATCTTCGCATAAGAGATCAGTACGGACAGCTCAGGACGGGTAAAGCCCAGACCTTTTTCCTTACGCTCCTGCAACTCGTCTTCACTTGGCAGGAATTCCAGCTGTGGATCCAGCTTACCTTCCGCTTCCAGACGACGGATCAGACGGATGTAATCATCCATCGTGCCGGCGGCATGCAGCTCGGCAATGTTCAGCGCCTGTGCCTGACGGTAGTTGTTCTTCAGTACCAGATCAGACACATCATCGGTCATATCACGTAACAGCTGGTTACGCTGTTTAACCGTCATATCCCCCTGGCTGACCAGTTCGTTCAGCAAGATCTTAATGTTTACTTCGTGGTCGGAGCAGTCAACACCACCGGCATTATCGATAAAGTCAGTGTTGGAGGAACCGCCATTCAGACCAAACTCGATACGGCCCAGCTGAGTGAAACCTAAGTTACCCCCTTCACCCAGAACCTTACAGCGCAGCTCATTACCGTTAACCCGCAGGCTGTCGTTAGCCTTATCGCCTACATCAGCGTGGCTTTCCTGCGTCGCTTTCACGTAGGTACCGATACCGCCGTTCCAGATCATATCAACCGGCGCCTTAAGCAGACGGTTCAACAGATCAGTCGGTGCCAGACGGTCTTCCTGAATATCAAAGCGCGCCTTCATCTGTGGACTGATCTTAATCCACTTCGCACTTCGCTCGAAGATACCGCCGCCTTCGCTGATCAGTTTGGCGTTATAGTCAGTCCAGGACGAACGTGGCAACTCAAACATCCGCTGACGCTCAGCAAACGCCGGCGCTACTTCAGGATTCGGATCGATAAAGATATGCAGGTGGTTAAATGCAGCAACCAGGCTAATCGTCTCAGACAGCAGCATGCCGTTACCGAATACATCACCGGCCATATCACCGATACCAATCACCGAGAACTCTTCCTTCTGGGTGTTGATGTCTTTCTCACGGAAGTGACGTTTTACAGACTCCCACGCACCACGGGCAGTAATACCCATGCCTTTGTGATCGTAGCCCTGACTACCACCGGATGCGAACGCATCACCCAGCCAGAAGTTATATTCTTCAGAAATCGAGTTAGCAATATCAGAGAAAGTCGCAGTACCTTTGTCGGCTGCAACAACCAGATACGGATCATCTTCATCACGACGTACCACGTGTGGCGGGTAAACCACATCAGAACCGACCAGGTTATCGGTAATATCCAGCAGACCGCGGATATACAGTTTGTAACACTCGATACCTTCTGCCTGAATCTCTTCACGGCTACCGTTAACCGGCATCTTCTTACAGATAAAGCAGCCCTTCGCACCCACAGGTACGATGACAGAGTTCTTCACCTGCTGTGCTTTTACCAGACCCAGCACTTCTGTACGGTAATCCTCGGTACGGTCTGACCAGCGCAGACCACCACGGGCAACCTTACCAAACCGCAAATGCACACCTTCCATGCGTGGCGAGTACACATAAACTTCAAACGCAGGCTTAGGCAGCGGGATATCCGGAATAGACTGGGAATCAATCTTGTATGAATAGTAAGACTTCGGCTTACCGTCTTCCGCCATCTGGAAGAAGTTGGTCCGCAGAATCGCCTGGATAACCACCAGGAAGCGACGCAGAATCTTATCATCGTCCAGGCTGGCAACCCCTTCCAGGGCTTCCAGAACGCTCGTTTCAATCGCTTCTACACGGCTCTCATCACCGGATTTTTCCGGATTCAGACGGGCATGGAACAGCTCTGTCAGCTGACGTGTAATGTCGATATTCCGGTGCAGCACTTCTGCCATAAACGGCTGAGAATACCCAAAACGCAGCTGCTTGATGTAGCGGGCCATCGCACGCAACATTGCCACTTCACGCCATGCCAGGTTACCGCCGATAACCAGGCGGTTAAACTTATCACTGGCAGCACGGCCTTCCCAGACACTGATGAAGGTGTCCTGCAGAATGGTCTTAACCTGCTCCAGCTCAATGGCATCTTCCTGACCGTAACTTACCAGGAAGTCACTCACCCAGTAGGTGTTACCGTCAGCGGCTTTAATCTGATACGGATGCTCACTCATTACCCGCAGGCCCAGATCTTCCAGTACAGGAATCACATCAGACAATACCAGCGGCTCATTGGCACTGTACAACTTGAACTTCAGGATACCGCTGGATTCCTCAAAGGAACGGTAGAAGCTCATGGAGATCTGACGTTCATCACTCAGGCTGTCCAGGTGCTGGATATCAGATACCGCGTTACCCGTAGAGAAATTCTCGGTATAGGAAGACGGGAATGCACTTCGGAAATTACTGTTGTAACGGCTGCCCTGCTCTTCACCGAAAGCTTCGATCAGATTGGACTGCAAATCATCCGGCCAGGAGCGGGACATATCCAGAATGCGCGCTTCTATGGTTTTAATATCAACGTCTTTCTGCTGTTCAGGATCCACATACAGCACGAAGTGTGTACGGGACAGAATCGACTCAGATACCTGCGCATTTACTTCTGAATCCAGTGCATGGAAACCATCCACCAGCAGCTTGTGAATACGGCGGCGCAATTGTGTGGTGTAAAGATCCCGCGGAATATAATAAAGACATGAATAGAAACGCTTACTGGAATCCTGACGCACAAACAGGCAGGCCTTACGGCGTTCCTGCAAGTTAAAGATGCCCATTGCAGTGTCCTGCAGCTCCCTGGCACTGGCCAGCATCAGCTCTTCACGGGGCATATCGATCAGATGCTGCACCAACGCTTTGTGGCTATGACCGCCAGGCTCAAAGCCGCACTCAGACAAGGTCTGAATGACCTTACGGCGAACCATCGGAATACTCAGCGGTTTAGCAAAGAATACCGAAGAGGTATACAGGCCGTAGAAGCGGTGTGCACCGGTAACGTTACCTTTGGCATCAAACTGCTTAACAATTACCAGATCCCGATACGCAGGACGGTGTACCGTCGAGCGGATAGTATCTTTACTGAAACTGACCAGATCGGCATTACTGGCAAAATCACGCTCACAGTCCGTCAGCACATGGCTGCCCTTTTTGTCCGCCGCTAAACGGCGAATACCCAGGCGGCTTTTAACGTCAGCATTTTCAGTCACTTTCGCACCGGAGTGCTTATAGCTCACGTGCTCATACCCCAGGAAGATGAAATGCTCATCCACCATCCAGTCCAGTAACTTACGGGCCTCTTTTATTTCCGGATTATTGGCATCCGTTTCCCGCAGCTGTTCTTTAACAACCTGAACCTGATCCTGTAATTCACGGAAATCCTGCACCACATACTGTACATCTTCCAGCACACTGGCCAGAGTATCACGAAGATCATCCAACAGGGCCGGATCAGAATCCCGGTCAATTTCCAGGCAAATGACTGATTCCATACGGGCCGCATCACTGCGCGCATTAGGGGTCGTTACATTTGTCAGCTGATGCTTTTTATCCCGCTCAACCGCCATGACACAGTTGTTGATATTGTGAATAGCGACTTCACGGCGATTCAGCTCCATACGGACCGAATCCACCAGGAAAGGCATATCTACGTTGTGGATCTGGATAACAGTGTGATTTGAATGCCAGCCATAGTGTTCGAAGTCAGGGTTAAACACCCGTACTTCCGGCTTGGCGCCGTCATAGCTCTGAATAACCTGCCAGTAAGAAAAAGCAGTTGAGTAGAGATCTTCAAGGGATTTGCGCTGCAAATCAGACGGGGGTGAAACACTGAAAAACTGGTGAGCGTAGTGAGTAACAGACTGTGCGAGTGATGAATCGACCTGTGCACATAATTTTTCGGTCAACAGATCCATGATCTGTGCCTTGGTCAGACCAGCGAGTTGATGCATATTTTTTTGACTCCAGATAGCAATTACGTCGCGCGAACTTGCTTTTAAAGCCCTGGTCAGGAAAGCGATCTCCGAACCGGAGCTTTTTTATTATTATTCCTAGCGTCACTCTACCTAAGTCGTCTGGACGATTAAAGACGCTTAAGCTGAGTATTTGGTATTTCTCGGCTTTTATAAGAAAAAAATTGAATTTGGTACCCATTGATCGACTGCTTTGGTACCAAAAACGACTTTTTTCCCACTACCGTTTTTGCCATGTGACACTAAAGCGGTAAATTATATGCAAAAGGAACAAGTCTTTTTCCCTGTAATCTGAGAAAATATAGGCGTATCCTTTTCGCTATTGCAGCATCGAATTACAAAAACATAAAAAGAAGCCTACACATGGACAATTTGGATAAATTAGACATTGCGATTCTTCGGGAACTACAAAAAAATGCCCGAATCACCATCACCGAACTTGCCTCACGGGTCGGCCTTTCCAAAACCCCCTGCCAGATCCGTATGCGCCGCCTGGAAGATCAGGGGTATATTCTGGGCTACATCGCACTGGTTGATCAGAAAAAGCTGGGCACCAAGCACGTTGCCTTTGTGCAGGTGTCCCTGAGTGATACCCGTACCAAAGCACTGCAGGCATTCAACGACGCTGTACGCAACATTCCCGAAATTGAGCAATGCCACATGATTGCTGCTAACTTTGACTACCTGCTGAAAGTCCGCACTGCCGACATGGAATCCTACCGGGCAGTACTGGGAGAGAAAATTTCGTCACTGCCTTTCGTCACCCAGACCAGCACCTTTGTCGTAATGGAAGACGTTAAAGACATTGAAGCCAAACTTGTCTGATCCGGCACACTTAAGGAAGAGAACAAGATGAACCGCAAAGCCTTTATGCTGGCAATGTGTGTGGTACTGATGTGGTCCACCGTTGCCTGTGCATTTAAATTAACCCTGTCGCTGGTCACACCGTTACAAATGCTCTGGCTGGCGGTCGCGACCAGCGTCGTAATTTTAGGCATTGCCGCCTGCAAACAACAAAAGCTGATGCCTGCCTGGCAATTGCTGAAGCAATCCCCGGGGTTCTTCCTGCTGCTGGCATTTCTTAACCCTACAGCCTATTACCTGATCCTGTTTGCAGCGTATGACATCCTGCCGGCTCAACAGGCTCAGGCACTGAATTATACCTGGGCGGTGATGCTCAGCATGCTGGCTGTGCCTTTTCTTGGTCAGAGCTTTACCCGGGTCAATCTGTTCAGCATCATCATCGCGTATTCAGGCGTACTTGTGATTGCCACTCAGGGTGAACTGATGGCCCTGGACTTTAAGCAACCATTAGGCGTTGCGCTGGGGCTGGGCAGCTCAATATTTTTCTCCAGCTACTGGATTCTCAACACCAAGTATCCTCACGATCCGGTCATTACTCTGCTGTTATGCTTCGGCCTGAGTCTGCCAATGCTATCCGGCCTCATGCTCTGGCAAAACGGCTTCAGCGATATCCCACTGGCAGCTATAGCCGGCGGCATCTACATCGGGGCCTTTGAAATGAGCTTTGCTTTCCTGTGCTGGATGAGCGCCTTACGGCTGGCAACCAATACCGCACAGCTGAGCAATCTGGTTTATCTTGCGCCGCCAATTTCGCTGATTCTGCTGGCGGTCATTGTGGGTGAAGAAGTGCTCTACTCAACCCTGATCGGCTTTGCGCTGATTATCAGCGGCGTACTGCTTCAGCAAATACGCCAGCGCCAGCCATCGGTTTAGCAATACTCAGATACAAAAAAACCGCCATACAGGCGGTTTTTTTAGTTAGCGCAACGCTTAGCCCTGCATCAGAATCCGCAGCATACGGCGCAGCGGTTCAGCAGCCCCCCACAGCAGCTGGTCACCCACGCTGAATGCGTTCAGGTATTCGTCACCCAGGTTCATCTTACGCAGACGACCGACAGGTACACTCAGAGTACCGGTCACTTTCGCAGGCGTCAGCTCAGCAGCCGTGATATCACGCTCGTTAGGAATGACTTTAACCCAATCGTTGGCCTCTGCCAGCATGGCGTTAATTTCATCCATTGGCACGTTCTGCTTCAGCTTGATCGTGAACGCCTGGCTGTGACAACGCATCGCACCGATACGAACACAGGTACCATCGATTGGAATCGGGCTGTCGTTCAGACCCAGAATCTTGTTGGTTTCTGCATATGCCTTCCACTCTTCACGGCTCTGACCGTTATCAACCGGGCTGTCGATCCATGGAATCAGGGAACCGGCCAGCGGCGCACCGAAGTTATCCGTTGGCAGACCTTCGCGGATGATATCAGCGACCTGACGGTCAATGTCCAGAATTGCACTGGCCGGGTTCGCCATATCAGCCGCAACAGACTCTTTGATCATCCCCATCTGAGTGATCAGCTCACGCATGTGACGGGCACCGCCACCGGACGCTGCCTGATAGGTCATGGAGGTCATCCACTCAATCAGACCGGCATTGAACAAACCGCCCAGGCCCATCAGCATCAGGGATACGGTGCAGTTACCGCCGACAAAGGTCTTTACACCTTTGCTCAGACCATCTTTGATGACGTTCATGTTGACCGGATCAAGGACGATGATGGCATCATCTTCCATACGCAGGGAGGACGCTGCATCAATCCAGTAACCCTGCCAGCCTGCTTTACGCAGATCAGCATAAACCTGTTTCGTGTAGTCGCCACCCTGGCAGGAAATAATGGCATCCATCTGTTTTAAATCTTCAATGGATGTCGCATCTTTCAGCGCCGGAATCGTTTTACCAATATCCGGACCGGCCTGACCTACTTGGGATGTCGTGAAAAAGACCGGCTCTTCGATGTGATCGAAATCCCGCTCTTCCATCATGCGTTGCATCAGCACAGAACCAACCATTCCGCGCCAACCAACAAAACCTACACGCTTCATTGTATTAATCACCAAATTAAGGATTTAAAAAACGACAAAAGCCGGTGTCTGAATTGCCAACACCAGCCTGTCTGCCCTTCTGTTTTATTCAGTACAGAAGAAACTACTTACCTGATCGCAGTAAGCGAACTCAGTATTATGCAATATTTCTAATACATAAACTATATAGCTTCATACGACTTTTACATAACGCTGACCCGAATCAAGATCCTTCAAAAGCCTTGTCCGGGTCAAGCCGGCACTCATACTAAGGTCGCAACCTGGCAATGAGTGCCGTTTCTGTGCCTGAAAACAGGCACTGATGCTACTTTATGCCTGCAGTGCAGCCACAACAGCATCACCCATTTCACGGGTGCTTACGCGAGTCATACCCTCAGACCAGATATCAGCGGTACGCAGATTCTGATCCAGCACAGTGCTCACAGCAGCCTCAATACGATCAGCAGTTTCACCGGCATTCAGGGAGTAGCGCAGCATCATGGCTGCCGACAAAATGGTTGCCAGCGGGTTCGCAATGCCCTGGCCAGCGATATCCGGTGCAGACCCGTGGCACGGTTCATACATACCCTTACCGCTTTCATCCAGAGACGCGGATGGCAACATACCGATTGAACCGGTCAGCATCGCCGCCGCATCGGACAGAATGTCACCAAACATGTTACCGGTAACCATGACATCAAACTGTTTAGGGGCACGCACCAGCTGCATGGCAGCGTTGTCTACGTACATGTGGCTCAGCTCAACATCCGGATACTCCTTCGCCAGCTCATCCATAATTTCACGCCACAGTACGGTTACTTCCAGTACGTTGGCCTTATCGACAGAGCACAGACGCTTGTCACGGGCGCGGGCGGCTTCAAATGCTACCCGACCAATACGGCGGATTTCATTCTCGTCATAGACATAAGTGTTGTAGCCTTCGCGAATACCGCCTTCCTTTTCACGCACGCCCCGTGGCTGGCCGAAATAAATACCGCCGGTCAGTTCACGGACGATCAGAATATCCAGGCCGGCAACAATTTCAGGCTTCAGTGAAGAAGCATCTGCCAGTTGCGGATACAGAATCGCCGGGCGCAGGTTGCCAAACAGTTCCAGATTGGAACGGATACCCAGCAGGCCTTTCTCAGGACGGATCTGGAAATCAGGATTGGTATCCCACTTAGGGCCACCAACCGCACCCAACAGGATCGCGTCAGCGTCTTTTGCAGCATTCAGGGTCGCTTCCGGTAATGGCACACCGTCCGCATCAATTGCACAACCGCCCACAAGCGCTTCAGACAATTCCAGCGTCAGATTATCCTGCTCGTTCACCAGCTCCAGTACACGGCGTGCTTCAGCAACAATTTCCGGACCAATGCCGTCACCTGGCAAAATCAAAACATTCTTAGACATGTATCTACCCTTGTAATATGGGAAGCAGCCGACAGCTCAGCTGCTTAAAAATTCTGTTAGCGAATCGCGTCAAACAACCATGGGCTTGCTGCGCGGGCTTTTTCTTCGTAAGCACGGATATCATCAGCGTGCTGCAGTGTCAGACCGATATCATCCAGGCCATTCAACAAACAGTGCTTACGGAAATCATCAATTTCAAACGCCATTTCAGCACCGGACGGCGTTACAACAACCTGACGCTCAAGATCAACAGTGAGTTCATAACCTTCGTTAGCGGCAACTTCAGAGAACAGCTGATCAACCTCAGCTTCACTCAGGACGATTGGCAGTAAACCGTTTTTAAAGCAGTTGTTGTAGAAGATTTCCGCAAAGCTCGGTGCGATCACCGAACGGAAGCCGTAATCATCCAGCGCCCATGGCGCATGCTCACGGCTGGACCCGCAACCAAAGTTTTCCCGGGCCAGTAATACACTGGCACCTTTGTAACGCGGCAGGTTCAGTACAAATTCTTCATTTACCGGACGGCCACTGCAGTCCTGATCCGGCAAACCTTCATCCAGATAACGCAACTCATCAAACAGGTTCGGACCGAAGCCGGAACGCTTGATGGATTTCAGAAACTGCTTCGGGATGATCATATCCGTGTCAACGTTGGCACGGTCTAAAGGTACGGCAATCCCGCTATGCTGATTAAACTTTTTCATGATTACTTCCCCTTATCCCTTAACCATTTCACGAACATCTACAAAATGACCTGCAATCGCGGCCGCTGCGGCCATCGCAGGGCTCACCAGATGCGTCCGGCCACCAAAGCCCTGACGGCCTTCGAAGTTACGGTTAGAAGTCGACGCACAGTGTTCACCAGCCCCTAACTTGTCCGGGTTCATTGCCAGACACATGGAGCAACCAGGCTCACGCCATTCAAGGCCCGCTGCGGTAAAGATCTTATCCAGACCTTCAGCTTCAGCCTGATCTTTCACCAGACCGGAGCCCGGCACTACCAGCGCCTGAATAATGTTACCGGCAACCTGACGGCCTTCAACAACTTTGGCCGCATCACGCAGATCTTCGATCCGGGAGTTCGTGCATGAACCGATAAATACGCGGTCCAGCTGTATATCCGTAATTTTCTGATCGGCATCCAGCCCCATATATTTCAGGGCACGCTCAATACCGTCCACTTTCACCGGATCTGTTTCGTTCTGAGGATTAGGCACCAGCTCAGAAACACCCACGACCATCTCCGGAGACGTTCCCCAGGTTACCTGAGGCTCGATGTCAGCCGCGTTGATTTCAACCACTGCATCAAATTCAGCATCCGCATCAGAGACCAGATTCTGCCAGGCAGCAACAGCGGCATCCCACTGTTCAGCTTTCGGCGCAAATGGCCGGCCTTCAACATAATCAATGGTGGTCTGATCCACTGCCACCAGGCCAACACGGGCTCCGGCTTCAATCGCCATGTTACTGACCGTCATCCGGCCTTCCATGGTCATATTGCGGAAAACATCACCGCCAAACTCGATCGCGTAACCGGTACCGCCGGCAGTACCGATGACACCGATGATGTGCAGGATGACATCCTTAGGCGTCACGCCCACACCCAGTTCGCCGTCAACACGAACCAGCATGTTTTTCATCTTCTTGGTGATCAGGCACTGAGTTGCCAGCACATGCTCAACTTCAGAGGTACCGATACCGTGGGCCAGCGCACCCAGCGCACCCAGAGTAGCAGTGTGGGAGTCACCGCAAACGGCGGTCACACCCGGTAAGATAGCCCCCTGTTCAGGCGCCATTACGTGAACGATCCCCTGACGGTTGTCGTTCATTTTGAATTCCAGAATGCCGAAATCATCACAGTTCTCATCCAGGGTTTTCACCTGAATTTTTGACACCGGATCAACAATCTCCTCAACACCACCGGAACGTTCAGTCGTTGGAACGTTGTGATCCGGCGTCGCGATATTGGCATCAATTCGCCACGGCTTACGGCCTGCAATGCGCAGCCCTTCGAAAGCCTGTGGTGAAGTCACTTCGTGCAGTACCTGGCGGTCAATGTAAATTAACGCACTGCCATCTTCATTCATACGGACCAGATGTTGCTCGAACAACTTGTCATATAACGTCTTGCCAGCCATGTTTAGCTCCTGTCGGCATCAGGCTCACTTCCGAACCTAATAATGTCATTACTGCCCGTCTGATGCGGGCTTTAAAAAGCCTTTTCTACCGCACAGGAAACGCCCTGATTCAGGACCAGTACTGTGGAAAAGACTCCTTGGATAGCGCATATCCTAGTGCAAGGTTTCCGATAAAACAAATTCATATTTTTTATAGATTGCATTCCAGCCAGGAATAGAAAATACTGCTTATATGATCACCTTTTTTCTGCCGGATTCCCTATGGACAGTAACAGCCTGCACGCCTTTGTCACCGTCGCCGATAAAGCATCATTTTCCCTGGCGGCGGAGCAGCTTTACCTGACTCAGTCGGCCATCAGCAAGCGCATCGCCCTGCTGGAAGAACAGCTGGACAGCAAACTCTTTGACCGTATCGGCCGCAAGGTCAGCCTCACCGAAGCAGGCAATACGTTGCTGCCTCAGGCCCGGCAAATATTGCGCCAGTTACAGGACGCCAAACGCTCCCTCCATAACCTGCAGGGCCAGGTCAGCGGCAACTTGTCGATGGCCGCCAGCCACCATATCAGCCTGCACCGTTTACCGCCGGTATTACGCCGCTTCACCAAAGAATGCCCGGAAGTCGATCTGGATCTGCGCTTTGATGCTTCAGAAATTGCCTACGAAGGCGTACTAAAAGGCGACCTCGAACTGGCGCTGATTACATTATCTCCCCAGCCTCACAAGCAGATCCATGCGCAAAAGGTCTGGGACGATCCGTTACGCTATGTAGTCAGCCCTGATCATCCACTGGCCAGCAAGCCCAGTGTCAGCCTTGAAGAACTGACTGCCTACAATGCGATTCTTTCCGGTTCCGCCACCTTCACCCGGCAAATCGCAGCACAACAGTTCAGCCACCCGGAACTGAGGCTGAAAACCGCCATGTCCACCAACTATCTGGACACCATCCGCATGATGGTGAAAATCGGGCTGGGCTGGAGCCTGCTGCCGGACACCATGATTAATCAGGACTTGAGCGTCCTGAACGTCAATGCCCCGCCAGTGAGCCGCCAGTTAGGCTATATCAGTCATAAAGAGCGTACTCTGAGCAAAGCGGCTCAGCGGTTTATTGAAATGCTGGACGCGGACAGCGGTACCTAAGCCCTTACGAATTCGTTAAGCTAGATAACACCCGCCCGGTAAAGGATGCTGTGACATGAGCCAACACAATCAAACACCTTCAGATCTCTGGCTGGAACAACAGCAGGCGTTCTGGCAGGCACTTCAGTCGGGACAACCAACCCCGCCGGTCAGCGACTGGCAAACATTTATACAGCAAAATCCTTACCGGTCTGCCACACAGAATGACGAACTCAGCCAGCTTCTCAGGGATAATCAGCAATTAGCCGCTGAGTTTGCCGATCTGTACCGACATTTTGCAGCGGCACAGGCAAACACTGCACACGCAAACAATGACAGTGAAAACTTGCAAACACTGGTCAGTGGGCTGCATACATTACTCGACGAAAAAGCTGCCAGCCTGTTTGCACGTAACTGGCAACTGAGCAGCCTGCTGAACCCTAAGGGTCAGCCTAATTTGCAACAATGGCAACAGGCGCTGGATGCGTTTCTTCAGCAGCTGATCCGGCAGGCAGACAGCTTGCCTGACAGCATCGTAAGCCCGGGTCATAAAGAACAACTGCATACATTCCGGGAACACGGCCAGAACTGTCGGGATGCATTCAGCGCTTTAAATGAGGACTATCGGCAAATCCTTGAGCAAACATCCGCCAACCTGACTCAACAGCTGGAACAGCACCCACCGGAAAGTCTTAAACATTTACTGGACCAGTGGACCGACTGCTATGAAAAGGCGTACTCCCAGCGGGTATTCACGCCGGAATATCAAAGCAGACATGCGGCCTTTAATAACAGCTTGCTGGAAATCATCAAACTGCAGCAAAGCATCAGCCAGCCATTCGCGACGGGACTTGTCAGCCAGCAGGCGTATCAGCAAAGCCTGAAACAGCAACATAAATTACGCAAACAAGTCAGAACCCAACAACAGACCATCGCACGGCTCGAACAGCGGCTGACTCAGCTGGAGACACAACTGACTGGCATGACTGAACCGGACAAACATCCGTCAGGGACGGAGTCCCGGTCATGACCCGCCCCGTCTTTACGGCTCAGCAACTGTTTACTGAGATCAGCCAGTTTAACCAACAACTGACGGACAGCTATCGCACTCTGCAATCCCTGCCTGAGTGCACAGTCGGGCCAAGCCCGAAAGACTGCATCCATACCGAAGATAAACTTCAACTTTATAAGTACCGGTCCGAAGTAAAGCAAAGCTGCCAGACTCCCTTACTGATCTGCTATGCGCTGGTCAACCGGCCCTATATGCTGGATCTGGATAAACAAGGTTCATTTATTACCCGCCTGACCGACAGCGGGATTCCGGTCTATCTGATCGACTGGGGATACCCGGATGCCGCCGACCGGTATCTGGATATGGATGACTATATCAACGGCTACCTGCATAACTGTGTGGAACAGGTTAAACACCACAGCGGCCAGCCAAAGATCAACCTGCTGGGCATCTGCCAGGGAGGATGCCTGAGCCTGACCTATACCAGCCTGTTCCCGGACAACATTAAAAATCTGATCACCATGGTCACCCCGATAGATTTTCATACTCCGGATAATATGCTCAGCCACCTGATCCAACAGATCAACGTAGACCTGATGGTCGACACGCTCGGCAACATTCCCGGACAAATGCTTAACGACGCTTACGCTGCGCTGATGCCCATGCGGCTTAGCCTGCAAAAGTATCTGAACATGCCTGCCCAATGCTCAACTGAGCAACAGGCGGCAAACTTTCTGAGAATGGAAAAATGGATTAACGACAGCCCGGATCAGGCTGGCGAAATGTTCCGGGAGTTTGTCACACAGTTCTTCCACAACAACGGCTTTATTAACAACAGCGTGCAGGTCAGTAATCAGCCCGTCAGCCTGAAGCAGATCCGGCAACCTATCCTCAATGTATTTGGCCGTTATGATCATCTTGTCCCCCCTGCTGCCTCAAAAGCACTGAATGGCCTGACTGCCAGCGATGACTATCAGGCACTGGAAATTAAGTCCGGCCATATCGGTGTATTTGTTTCACAAAAGTCACAGCAAACCGTCGCGCCTGCCATCAGCCAGTGGCTGACAGCCCGCGATCAGTGACCCCGTTCATCCGGCAAATATCGGAATGGCTGAGTCAGTAACCGGTCGATACGCTGCTCCCGCCGTCGCATCAGCCCGTATACACCTATTCGAAACGGAGTACGGGCAACCGGCCGGTAACTGCCCAGCCACCGGTCCCAGCACGACAGGTTGAAACCAAAATTGGAATGGGTTTCCTGCAGATTTAAGGCGTGATGAATCCGGTGCATATCCGGGGTCACCACCAGCCAGCGAAGCCAGCGTTCAAACGGCTGAGGCACAGCCACATTGGCATGATTAAAAATCGCCATAGCACTGAGCACCACTTCAAAAATGATCACAGCTTCAACCGGCGCTCCGAGCAACCACACCACCAGCACTTTAATCAGCAGAGAAAGCATTATTTCTAAAGGATGAAAACGCAGTCCGGTACTCACATCCACATCATGATCCGCATGATGCATCCGGTGCAAACGCCATAACAGCGGAATCCGGTGCAACATCCGGTGCTGCCAGTACAGGACAAAATCAAGCATGATCAGGGTCAGCGCACAACTGACAGCAAAGGGCAAATCCAGCACATGAAACATGCCACTCTGTTGCTGTTGTGAATACAATGCCACCGCAACCGGCGCGACCGGCATCACAAACCGAACCAGTGAACTGTTCAGGGTGACCAGCAGTAAATTATGGCGCCAGCGATAACCGCGGCTGAGCACGCGCGCCCTGGCCGGGCGACGCCATTCCCACACCGCCATCAGCAGAAACAGCACCGCCGGAGCCCCTGCCCGCAGGTAAGGTTCCGCCGTTATCCAGTCCGTCATCTCCGCATCTTCCATATTAAATCCGGGACAGGATTACTGCCCTGAATCAACAGATCAGTTCAATGAATGCCCACAAAACTCAGTTTGGGCAATCAATCGCTTTTCATTTCTTTACCGCTCGATAAAAATGGGTATATCACAGGGTACAGGGAAAACCAATTATGCATCAGCCGCACCGTTTACTTGCGGGCATTTTCATGACATGCCTGATGTTAATGCTGCACGGCTGCGGAAATGACGCAACGGAAGAAAAAGCAGTGCGTCCGGTTCCTCAGCTGTCAGATCTGAATATCAAAGAATTCGTAACAGTGTTTAAGCAAGACTATGAACGCAGCCTCAATGACATAGAACACGCTTATGATGACCACAAATCAAAGAACGATCCGGATGGCTATGTCGCTTACCGTAATCTGACCTGGACACCTGCCTATATTGATCTGAAAAATCATTACGCAGCAGTTCTCTACGAAAACAAACCCTACCTCGCCCGCAAGCGACTGCTCCCTCTTTTTACCCTGTTTGATAACGTGCTCAAAATCGGACTTGATCTGAAGAAAGCCATGAATGATAACGACGAGCGATACCATGGCCGCGCCGTGGACAGCATTCAAAAAGGAAAACTGGCATTTAACAAGCTGGCACTTAAACTTCAGGCCAGCTGATCCTTCCTTTATCAACAACGCAGAGCCTTGCCTGCCGCCCCACTTTCAACCGGGCTGGCAGGTCGCATTTCCCCCTTTTTCAGGCCACCGCTTTGGTATAGTATTTGCCGGTCCGTCAGATACTTAGCACCTTCGTTTACAGCGTTATCTGTCACTTCCGGTTCACCGTCAACCCTATCAACTGAGCACGATCTTTATGCGTATGAACATTGACGAATTCCTCGCCAGCCCGAATAAAGCGGTCACCCTGATGGGGATGTCTGGAGTAGGTAAAACCTATATATCCAACATTCTGGAAGCCAAAAACTGGTACCACTTTTCTGCTGACTACCGGATTGGTCATAAATATCTGAACAGCGACATTGAAGCTAACCTGCGCGACAAAGCGATGACCGTGCCTTTCTTGCGTGAACTGCTGGAAAATAACTCCATCAGTATCAGCAATAACGTCACCATCAATAACCTGAGTTCGGTGTCTGCTTTTCTGGGTAAACTGGGCAATCCGGAAAAAGAAGGCCTGGCCCTGCCGGAATTCCTGCGCCGCCAGAAACTCTATCTGGAAGCCGAAATTGCCTCCGCGTATGACGTGCCCAAATTCATTGAAAAAGCCCATGCTGAAGGCCACAACCATTTTATCAACGATTCCACCGGCAGCCTGTGTGAAATTGATGAACCGGGCGTGTTTGAAGTACTGGCTAAAAACACACTGATTCTGTACATCAAAACCTCCCCTGAAGATGAAATCAAGCTGATCGAACGGGCACAGAAAAGTCCGAAACCGCTTTATTACCGTCAGGACTTTATCCTCGAACAACTGGGGAAATATCAGCAGGAGCGCGCCCTGGAATATCTGGCAATGATGGAACCGGATGATTTTATCCGCTGGGTATTCCCAAACCTTTTCCACTCGCGCCTGCCCCGCTATCAGCACATTGCGGACAACTATGGTTATACTGTTCAGGCAAGCGAGCTGGCCACCTGCAAAACTGAAGCCGACTTCATTGATATTATTACTGCCAGCGCCCGCCGCTAGGAATTTATTATGCCGATTATTACCCCTTCCAGCCGGGTCTTACCCAGCTATACAAAATTAGCAGCTGAAGGTTTCGCGATCCTCACCCATGAGCGCGCCACCACTCAGGATATTCGTGAACTGCACATCGGCTTCCTCAACATGATGCCGGATGCAGCATTCACTGCTACCGAGCGGCAATTTCTGCGACTGATCGCGAGCAGTAACCAGATAGCTCAGTTTATTTTTCACCCGTTCACAATCAATGTTGAAAAACGCAGCCCGGACATTCAGCAGTACGTGGCTGATTATTACGATGATTTTGAGCAGCTTAAACTGGAAGGCCTGGATGCGCTCGTCATTACCGGCGCAAATGTCGCCAACAAAAACATTCAGGACGAAGATTTCTGGGAACCCCTGAAGGAAGTCGTCGACTGGGCGTACGGCAATGTCACATCCATTCTGTGTTCGTGCCTGGCATCCCATGCCCTGCTGAAAATCAAATACGACATTGACCGCCAGCCCCTGCCGGAAAAATGCTGGGGCCTGTTCAACCATACCGTCAGCGACCCGACTCACCCGCTGGTGCACGGCATGAACAGCCGCTTTGATGCCTGCCATTCACGCCATAATGAAGTAGCCAGCGATGCAATGCGCAATGCCGGCCTTAAAGTGCTGGTGGAATCCGAAGAAGCGGGTCCTCACCTGGCGGTCAGTGAAGACGGTTTCCGGATTATTTTCCTGCAGGGTCACCCCGAATACGACACCATCAGCCTGTTAAAAGAATACAAGCGGGAGGTGATGCGTTATGTCAGCGGTGACCGTGGCGATTATCCGCCATTCCCGTCGAACTATCTGTCGCTGCAGTCCCAGGCCATTCTGGAGGAATACCAGCTGCGCCTGACCCGTGCGATGGAAAACAGGACTGAGCTGCCAGAATTTCCGGAGAAACATGTCACTCCACTGGTACACAACAGCTGGCAGGATACCGCCAATGCCTTTACCAACCGGTGGCTGGGGCAGGTTTATCAGACCACTAACGTGGACCGCACCAAGCAATTTGAAGACCAGCTTGATCCGAACGATCCGCTGGGCCTGTACTCAGGTAAATAGCTCTGAGGCCCTGAAAGACATAAAAAAGGACTCATATGAGTCCTTTTTTATTGCCTTCAGATTGCTCAACGTCAGGATCAGAAACAGTCACCGGGAATCCGCACCCAGCCCTCCATTAAGACCCGCGCGCTGCGACTCATAACGGCCTTTGTTGCCGTCCATTCTCCATTATCACAGGCAGCTTCTGCACCAACCCGCAAGGTTCCGGAAGGATGTCCAAAGCGGACTGCGCTACGTTCACCGCCGCCGGCCGCCAGGTTCACCAGCGTACCGGGAATCGCAGCGGCAGTTCCGATTGCTACTGCCGCCGTCCCCATCATGGCGTGGTGAAGCTTGCCCATGGACAACGCCCGCACCTGCAGATCAATCTCTCCTGCCGCAATCGCCTTGCCACTGGAAGACACGTAATCTGACGGTGGCGCTACAAACGCGACCTTAGGGGTATGCTGACGGCCAGCGGCTTCACTGATATCACTGATCAGCCCCATGCGCACGGCGCCGTGGGCACGGATTAATTCAAACTTCGCCAGTGCAGCTTCATCATTGTTAATATCATCCTGCAGCTCCATACCGGTATAACCAATCTCTTCAGCCTTCACGAAGATCGTCGGAATACCGGCATTGATCATGGTGGCTGACAGATTCCCAACGCCGGGCACGGCCAGCTCATCCACCAGGTTGCCGGTCGGAAACATCGCACCTTCACCATCCGCCGGAGACATGAACTCTACCTGCACTTCTGCAGCCGGAAAGGTAACGCCGTCTAACTCAAAATCACCGGTTTCCTGTACATCACCATCTGTCATCGGCACATGAGCAATAATGGTTTTCTGAATATTAGCCTGCCAGATTCTGACCACGGCAACACCGTTCTCCGGCACCCGTGAAGCGTCCACCAGCCCTTTGCTGATGGCAAATGCGCCCACCGCTGCTGACAGGTTTCCGCAATTACCGCTCCAGTCGACGAACGGTTTATCAATCGCGACCTGACCAAACAGATAATCCACATCATGATCAGGCTGACTGCTCTTCGCCAGAATGACCGTTTTGCTGGTACTGGAGGTTGCACCGCCCATACCGTCGGTTTGTTTACCGTAAGGGTCCGGACTGCCAATCACCCGCTGCAACAACGCATCCCGTGCAGGCCCCGGTACCTGAGCCACTTCCGGCAATTCTTCAAGGCTGAAAAACACCCCTTTACTGGTACCACCACGGATATAGGTTGCCGGTATTCTGATCTGAGGAACATGGGCCATAATTCAATTCCTGATTAAATGCCCGCCACGATTAAACCGCAGCAGGCCGTTTACATTAACAGTTATGCGTTACCTTCAAGAAAGTCTTTGGCAAAGCGCTGTAACACACCGCCGGCTTCATATACAGATACCTCTTCTGCGGTATCCAGACGGCAGGTCACCGGCACTTCAACAGTCTCACCATTGGTACGGTGAATCAGCAGTGTCAGCTGTGCCCGTGGCGTGCGCTCTCCAATGACATCAAAGCATTCAGTACCGTCAATGCCATAGGTTTCCCGGGTTTCACCTGCTTTAAATTCCAGCGGCAGAACTCCCATACCCACCAGGTTCGTCCGGTGAATACGTTCAAAGCCTTCAGCAACAATGGCTTCAACACCCGCCAGACGTACACCTTTGGCGGCCCAGTCACGGGATGACCCCTGACCGTAATCCGCACCGGCAACAATGATCAGCGGCTGGCTGCGTTCCATATAGGTTTCAATGGCCTCCCACATGCGGGTCTGCTGCCCTTCCGGTTCAACGCGGGCCAGAGACCCCTGAATAACCTCACCGCTGTCATCACGGCACATTTCATTGAGCAGTTTCGGGTTAGCAAACGTTGCCCGCTGTGCTGTCAGGTGATCACCCCTGTGCGTCGCATAGGAGTTGAAATCTTCTTCCGGCAGCCCCATGTGCGCCAGATACTCACCGGCGGCACTGCTTGCCAGAATCGCATTGGAAGGCGACAGGTGATCTGTGGTGATGTTATCCCCCAGCACTGCCAGCGGACGCATCCCCTTAAGACCACGGGCACCGGCCAGTGCACCTTCCCAGTATGGCGGACGGCGAATATACGTACTCTGTGGACGCCAGTCGTACAGCGGACTTTCAGCTTGCTCAGCCTTACCCAGATCAAACATTGGAATATATACCTGCTTGAACTGTTCCGGCTTCACGCTGGATGCCACGATCGCATCGATTTCTTCATCACTTGGCCAGATATCTTTAAGGGTAATCGGATTACCGTTTTTATCCGTACCCAGTACATCTTTTTCAATATCGAAGCGTACGGTACCGGCGATGGCGTAGGCCACCACCAGTGGCGGCGAAGCCAGGAAAGCCTGCTTGGCATACGGATGAATCCGGCCGTCAAAGTTACGGTTACCGGAAAGCACTGCGGTGCTGTAAAGATCCCGGTCGATGACTTCCTGCTGGATCGCCGGATCAAGCGCACCGCTCATACCGTTACAGGTCGTGCAGGCATACGCCACAATGCCAAAGCCCAGGGCTTCAAGCTCAGACAGCAACCCGGCTTCTTCAAGATACAGGCGGGCAACTTTAGAACCCGGTGCAAAAGATGACTTCACCCAGGGCTTACGTAACAAACCTAACTCGTTAGCCTTACGGGCAACCAGACCGGCCGCCACCACGTTGCGGGGATTACTGGTATTGGTACAGCTGGTGATCGCTGCAATGATGACGGCTCCGTCCGGCATTTCACCGGGCTTTTCTTCCCAGCTACCGGCAACGCCCCGCTCGGCCAGCTCGGAAGTCGGCAAACGGCGGTGTGGGTTAGAAGGGCCAGCCATGTTGCGACACACCGAAGACAAATCAAACGTCAGCACCCGCTCATATTCAGCGTTAGCCAGATCATCCGCCCACAGACCGGTGGTTTTCGCATAATTTTCAACCAGCTCAACCTGTTCAGGTTCACGGCCGGTCAGCTTCAGATAATCAATGGTCTGTTCATCGATATAGAACATACCGGCAGATGCACCGAACTCAGGTGTCATATTGGCAATGGTCGCACGGTCACCGATGGTCAGATCCCGGGCACCTTCACCGAAGAACTCGAGATAGGCAGACACCACCCGCTCTTTACGCAGAAACTCAGTCAGCGCCAGAACAATATCTGTAGCAGTAATGCCCGGCTGACGCTTACCGGTCAGCTCCACACCGATGATATCCGGCAGGCGCATCATGGATGCACGGCCCAGCATGACATTTTCAGCTTCCAGGCCACCCACGCCAATAGCGATAACGCCCAGCGCATCCACGTGTGGCGTATGACTGTCAGTCCCGACACAGGTATCCGGATAGGCAATACCGTCACGGGACTGAATCACCGGTGACATTTTTTCCAGGTTAATCTGGTGCATGATGCCGTTACCGGCCGGAATTACATCCACATTCTCAAAGGCCGTTTTAGTCCACTCAATAAAATGGAAACGGTCTTCATTACGACGGTCTTCAATGGCCCGGTTTTTCTCGAATGCTTCAGGGTCAAAACCGCCGTGCTCAACTGCCAGTGAATGGTCCACGATCAGCTGAGTGGGCACTACCGGATTAACCTTCGCCGGGTCACCGCCCTGATCAGCAATTGCATCCCGTAAACCCGCCAGATCCACCAGTGCGGTTTGCCCCAGAATGTCATGACACACCACACGCGCCGGATACCACGGGAAATCAAGATCACGCTTACGTTCAATAATCTGCTTCAGGGAATCGGTCAGAGCCGCAGGGTCGCAGCGGCGCACCAACTGTTCGGCTAACACACGGGAAGTATAAGGAAGGCCAGCATAAGCACCCGGCTGAATCGCTTCGATAGCAGCGCGCGTATCAAAGTAATCCAGCGGCGTACCCGGCAACGGTTTACGGTTTGCAGTATTCATAGCATCAGGACCCGTCAGTATTTTTTACACAAGCGAAGCCTTGCACACAGCAATTGCGGTGCCGGCTCCCCTTTTTTATAAGATTTAATCGCCGCTCCGGCTGTTGAAAGCGAAGCGGCGCTGACTCACACAGCGCCCAGGTTAAGGACGATCTTCGATCGCAACCCAGTCTGCAGAATCAGGACCGGTATAATCCGCCGACGGGCGGATAATCCGGTTGTTGGCTCTTTGCTCCATAACGTGGGCTGTCCAGCCTGCGACTCGTGAGCACACAAAGATTGGCGTGAATAATTTGGTTGGAATGCCCATAAAGTTATAGGCAGATGCATGGAAGAAATCCGCATTACAGAACAGTTTCTTCTCGCGCCACATCACAGATTCAACCCGCTCGGAAACCGCATACAGGTATTCATCACCCACCTGCTCAGAGAGCTTTTTCGACCATTCTTTAATGATCGCATTACGGGGATCAGATTCACGGTAAATTGCATGACCGAACCCCATGATCTTATCTTTGCGGGCCAGCATACCCATCACTTCAGCTTCTGCCTCATCGGCACTGCGCCAGTTTTCGATCATAGCCATCGCGGCTTCGTTCGCTCCGCCATGCAGCGGGCCACGCAGTGAACCGATCGCCGCTGTAACGCAGCTGTGAATATCCGACAAGGTGGATGCACATACACGGGCAGTAAAGGTAGACGCATTGAACTCATGCTCAGCGTACAGAATCAGAGACGCATGCATCACTTCGACATGCAGCGACTCAGGTTTTTTGTCATGCAGGGTCCAGAGGAACTGTTCAGCAATGGAATCGGCATCAGTTTCAACGCTGATGCGTTTACCGTGATGACTGTAGTTGTACCAGTAATTAATAATGCCCGGGAAGGCCGCCAGCATGCGGTCAATATGATGATGCTGTTCTGCAAAATCCTGTTCCGTTTCCAGGTTACCCAACATGGAACAACCGGTTCGCATCACATCCATCGGATGCGCATCAGCAGGAATGTTTTCCAGTACGGTCAGTAATGCCGCTGGCAGGCTGCGCATCTCTTTCAGGCGGGCTTTGTACATTTCCAGCTCACCCATATTCGGCAATTTTCCGTACAACAGCAAATACGCAACTTCTTCAAACTGAGCTTTATCCGCCAGCTCTTTAATGTCATAACCACGGTAGGTAAGACCCGCACCGGACTGCCCCACAGTACACAGTGCCGTTTCACCGGCAGACTGCCCCCGCAGACCTGCACCGCCCAACTTCTTCGCTTCAGCCATGATATGTCTCCTCACACCGGGCCGGGAAAAACACCGGCCAAACATACTAATCGTTACTTATTCTTGCCTTCCTGAAACAACGCATCGAGCTTTTGCTCAAAATCGTGGTAATTCAGGAAGTCATAAAGATCCATACGGGTTTGCATACTGTCGACAACCGCTTTCTGGTCACCGTCGCGCAGAATTGCTTCATACACATTCAGCGCAGCCTGATTAGCCGCCCGGAACGCAGATAACGGGTACAGCACCATGGTGGCACCGTTTTCGGCCAGCTCCTGCTTATTGAACAGAGGCGTAGCACCGAACTCCGTAATATTCGCTAACAGGTGTGCACCGTTAATGCCTTCGGCAAATGCCCGGTAATCACTCAGGGTGTGTACTGCTTCAGCAAAAATACCGTCAGCACCGGCTTCCAGACAGGCCTGCGCCCGCTCAACCGCCGCATTCAGACCGTCCTGCTGGAACGCATCAGTACGGGCAATAATAAAAAAGTCATCGTCAGTTTTGGCATCAACTGCGGCTTTCACCCGATCAACCATTTCTTCCAGGCTAACGATTTCTTTATTCGGCCGGTGGCCACAGCGCTTCTGCGCTACCTGATCTTCAATATGAACCGCAGCGGCACCTGCCTTGGTCATATTGCGCACGGTTTTGGCAATGTTAAATGCCCCGCCCCAGCCAGTATCAATGTCTACCAGCAAGGGGGTTTCAACCGCATCAGTAATACGGCGTACATCTTCCAAAACATCGTTCAGAGATGTCATTCCCAGATCAGGTAACCCGTAGGACGCATTCGCAACACCACCACCGGAAAGGTAGATAGCTTTGTGACCAACCCGCTCCGCCATCATTGCATGGTAGGCATTCACGGTGCCCAGAATCTGTAGTGGTTTGGTCTCGGCCAGAGCCTGACGGAAACGTCCGCCGGCGGTCAGTTGCTGCGACATAAGTGACTCCCTATGTAGGTACTCGGTTCAGACCGGTCAGTCTTTCTGCTGATCGGTCAACTTAACTTCTATATTGCGGCGCGCCGTACTGATATGGCGACGCATCAGAATTTCGGCTAACTCACCATCGCCCTCTTCAATGGCGTCCAGAATTCTGTGATGTTCTTTCAGGGCCCGCTGTGGGCGGGACTTGGAGACACTGAACTGATAACGGTACATCCGCACCAGGTGATAAAGCTCACCGCCCAGTAACTCCATCAGCTTATCGTTATGGCTGCCCTGTACGATCCGAAAATGGAAATCAAGATCCCCTTCTTTCTGAAAGTACGCATGCCCATCAATCTTCTCGATGCTGGCTTCATGCTCATGTAACAACTCGCGTACGCTGTCGATTTCTGCCTGAGACATTTTGACCGCCGCCAGTCGGCTGGCCATGCCTTCAAGCGCTTCACGTACGTGATAAATTTCCAGCAATTCATCGGTGTTCAGTGACACGACCCGGGCACCAACGTGAGGTACCCGAACCACTAACCGCAAACCTTCAAGACGGCGAATCGCCTCCCGCAATGGCCCGCGACTGATACCGTAAGTGCGTGCCAGTTCAGGCTCGCTGATCTTATGGCCTGGTGGAATATCACCCTTAACAATGGCAGTTACTAACTGCTCGCAAACCTTATCAGCCAGCGTGCGCAATTCGCTGTTACTGATTGGCTGGTCTGCTACTGCAACTTCAGAGACTTCAGTCATATTATTTTCCAGATTGTCGACAATCTAAATTGTGAACTAACGATACAGCCCATATTATAGCCCGTCAAGGCGGTTTTATGGGCAATCTGTCAACATAATACAAAAGTATAAGGGTAATCCCTAAGCTATTTTTAGCCTGCGAATAATGAATCAGAATCCGGGTAGACAGAATATGAAAAAATAGAAAAAAGCCTTAACCCCTGATGGCTAAAGGCTTAAATTGATTGCCAAGAAAACATCAGAATAAGAAATGAGAGGAAATACAGCGCTTAATCAGGATTGTCGACAGTTTCCCGGTAAAGAAAAATTGTCGACACTTTATGAAATTTCTTCAGCCAGCCAGATAACGCTCTAATTCCGCCTGCATTATCCGGGCTATCTGCCGTGGTTTCTGAAATGGCAGAGAATGATCGGTACCCGCAACCATATAGTAATGCCAGTTAGGCAGCCGCTCTGCTAACGTACGCTGATACTCATGCATCGCTGCCACACTGTTGCCACCAATAAAACTGCTGACATCTCCCTGAGCAGCCACCAGCGCTTCCCGGTCAACACCGTGTAAGGCATCCGTGACGCACTTAAGTGCATAAGCAAAGCCATCCGGGCGGCTGGCAAGACGCTCAATTGTAACCTTTTCGACCAGCGGCGAGACTTTACGGTTGGGTGAAATAGTATCCAAAAATTGCCGAACACCTTCTTCCGGATCCGAGTCCAGATATTCAGCCGCCTGCATATACTGCCTCCGAAGCTCAAGACTGGCTTGCCAGTCACCCCGGTCTACCGCCGCCGACTCCAGCAAATACTGCTTCTCAACATGCTGACTGTACTGCTGCTTATATAGCATTGAAATAAGCCCGCCCATTGAGTAGCCCGCCAGATCAAAACGCTGCCAGTTAAGATGGCTTAGCAACTGCGCAACATCAGTCACTACTTCTTGTGCGGTATACGGATACTCACCACCGTCCGGTGAAACTGTCTGCCCCATTCCCCGAAGGTCCGGCACCAGAATTTCTGACCATAGCTCAAGATGCGTCAGCAGCGCCTGCCAGGTATCCTCACCCGCCACGCCAGCACCGTGTAACAGTACCAGCCGCCGCCCCGAATGATTGTCTTTATGCCGGTATAGACGGTAAAAAACCTGTTGATCAGGTCGCTGGAAAATATCGGTCTGCAGGGTATAGGGAAACTTCATAATCACTCGTTAATATTCTGAAAAACCACAGGTAAACAGTCGGTTGAGTGTACACCAATCGCCTTCGTTTCTGCCAAAACAGGCAAACTGCTCCGGATGCGTAATATTGTGCCCTATTCCCGCCAATGTACTCGCATTCATAGGGCCAGATGGTTACAATCGCCCTCTTTAAACCGGACACAGAGTCTCACAAGGGCTAACCTGTCCGTTACGCAATGACTCTTGCAGCTACAACAAAAGGCTTACCCGGTGTACAGACTGTTCCCTCTTCCCTATCTAGATGATGCCTGCCCATACTTTGCGGCAATTCGCCAGCTGAATGCGCCGGTGTTTCTTGATAGCGGAAAGCCCCGGTCAGGTTTCGGTCGCTACGATATCATTGCTGCTGCGCCTGTGGCACAACTTAGTTATCAGCACGGTGTAACGACCCTGACTAAAGCTGGCGATACCGAATCCCTCAGCGGCAACCCGTTCAGCCATCTGCAGGCGATGTATCAGGCCCATGCTGAACACTGTCAGCCTCCTGCAGACAAAACAATCAGTGGCCTGCCATTTTGCGGCGGCATGATCGGTTATTTTTCCTATGACCTGGGGCGCAGCCTTGAAGCCCTGCCGGAACTGAACCCGCAGGACCAGGAGCTGCCGGATATGCAGGCGGCGATCTACCCCTGGGCGATCATCGTCGATCATCAGGAAAAATGTACTCAGCTAGTCACAACCCCCCTGATGGATCAGTCCGCTGCAGAGGCCATTAAAACGGATATCGAAGCCGGGCTGGAACACCCGCCGGCAGACCGTGACTTTGCGCTGACACAGCGCTTTAGCAGCAATTTGTCAGAGCAGGATTATTATGACGCCCTGGATAAAGTCAGCGACTACATTCAGGCTGGCGATTGCTATCAGGTCAATTTCGCCCAGCGCTTTAAAGCCGGTTATGAAGGCGATACCTGGCAGGCATACCTGAAATTGCGTGCCAAGGCACCCACTCCCTATTCTGCTTACATAGAAACCCCGCAGGGCAGCATTCTGTCATTATCACCGGAACAGTTTCTGGAAGTCGATGAAGGCAAGGTAACCACCAAGCCAATTAAAGGCACCCGCCCACGGGGCAAGACACCCGAAGAAGATCAGGATCTGGCACAGGAACTGTTCGACAGCGAGAAAGACCGGGCCGAAAACCTGATGATTGTCGACCTTCTGCGCAATGACATCAGCAAGGTTTGCCAACACGGCAGCGTAAAAGTACCGAAGCTGTTTGATATCGAGTCATATGCCAATGTTCACCACCTGGTAAGCACCATCACGGGCATGCTGGACAGTGATAAAACGCCGCTGGACCTGCTGGAACACAGCTTCCCGGGCGGCTCAATTACCGGCGCACCCAAAATCCGTGCAATGGAAATCATTGAAGAGCTGGAGCACAACCGCCGCTCTATCTATTGCGGCTCTATCGGCTATATGAGTTTTTCCGGCCGGTTCGACAGCAGCATTACCATCCGCACACTGCTGTGCCATAAAAATCAGATCCATTGCTGGGCCGGTGGCGGCATTGTCGCCGACTCAGAAACCGCCGACGAATACCAGGAAACCTATAATAAGGTAAACAATCTGTTACAGGCCCTGGAAGACGGCCTGGACTGATCAGCGCCTGCTCTTTTTCAGCCTGTACCTCAGGCTGAAACTTACTACCCGTTTTGATTGCAATTCATCCCGCAAGCCACTGATCCGGATAACTTTTTTAAAATTCACTGCCTATACTGGAGTTCATCGATCTCGAAACTGATCCCAGAGGTAGGCTATGAGCAGCAATTTTACCGGTAGTAAGAGTAAAGATTCGATCTCCATGACCATGCTGATGACGCCGGACATGGCCAACTTTTCAGGAAATGTTCACGGCGGCGCCCTGCTTAAAATTCTCGACCAGGTGGCCTACGCCTGTGCCAGTCACTTCAGCAAACATTACGTTGTTACTCTGTCTGTTGATCAGGTTCACTTTAAACAGCCGGTCAGAGTTGGCGAGCTGGTAACCTTCTACTCCTCAATCAATCATGTAGGACGCTCAACCATGGAGGTGGGTGTAAAAGTCGTTGCTGAAGACATCCACAGTGGCGAAGAACGCCACACAAATAGCTGCTACTTCACCATGGTTGCCGTAGATGACGATGGAAAATCCACATCAGTTCCCCGCCTGGAGCTGAACACCCCGCAACGTAAAGCTCGCTATATAGCTGCGGCTTTGCGCAAACAGCTACGCAACGAACACGATCAGCGCCTGGCTGAAATTCATGAGAAATGGACCGAACACGTGGACGATCTCTCCAGCGAAGAAATCGATGCCCGGTTAAAAGATATGCTGGAAAATGATTCGGCGTGAGCCTGCTTTACTTCGCCGTAAAACCGCCATCAATAAAAATCGTCTGGCCGGTAATGTAATCCGACCCATGACTGGCCAGAAAAATACATACACCGTTCAGATCCTCAAGCTCACCGTTACGGCCAACGGCCGTTTGCCGGGCTAGCTGATCACTCAGCGAATCATTTTCGAATACAGCCTGAGTCAGCTCAGTTGGAAAAAAACCCGGCGCAATCGCGTTACAGCTGATCCCCCGGGAAGACCAGGCTTCAGCCATGGCCCGGGTAAGCTGCTCAACGCCTCCCTTCGACGCCCCGTAAGCGATACCATTGGAAAACGCACGGCGAGACTGAAGTGAAGCAACATTAATAACTTTACCCCAGCCACGCTCAGCCATTTGCGGCACCAGCTTCTGAGCCAGAAAAAAAGGAATTTTAAGATTAAGATCCTGGGTCATATCCCAGTCATCCGGCGTGACATCATCGGCATGCTGACGCAGATTCACCCCGGCAGTATTACAAAGAATGTCGATGCGGCCAAACACCTGCACGCACCGGGCGGCTGTATCATCCAACTGACTGATGTCAGCCAGATCTGCCACCACAGGTACAATTTCAGAATCACCTGCAGCCAACTGATCCAGCCGCTCCTGACGGCGACCCAGTGCAACAACAGAAGCACCGGCACTGCGCAGGGCAATCACCTGCTGCATACCAAGCCCTGTAGTAGCGCCGGTTACCAGCGCTACCTTACCTGTCAGATCAAACAATCCTTTCAGCACATCCCGCATCAAACACCTTCTTATTTTAAAGCTCAGGCAACTCCTGATTCACAAACAGCTCTTCCACTTCAGCCCGGTTATTACAGGCCTGGACCTGCCGTACCACTTCTGGTGTCAGATGCGGCGCAAACTTCTGAATAAAGTCGTACATATACCCCCGCAGGAAAGTCCCCTTACGGAAACCAATCTTAGTATAACTCGCTTCAAACAGATGGCTGGCATCCAGACACACAAGGCCGTGATCTGCAGCTTCATCAAATGCCATTGTCGCGATAATGCCGATACCCAGCCCTAAGCGGACGTAGGTTTTAATCACATCAGAATCAACCGCGGTAAATACTACACGTGGATCCAGACCTTCACGGATAAAAGCATCATCCAGCTTGGAACGGCCCGTAAACCCAAACACATAGGTCACAATCGGATAATCTGCGATGTCTTTCAGCGTCAGACGGGAGACCTGCGCCAGTGGGTGATCCTTAGGCACCACAACCGAACGGTTCCAGCGATAACACGGCATCATGATCAGATCGTTAAAATGACTCATTGCTTCAGTCGCAATACAGAAATCTACCGTGCCGTCCGCGGCCATCTCTGCGATCTGCATCGGCGTACCCTGATGCATATGCAAAGATACATCCGGATAAGACTGCATGAAGCCGTTAATCGTTTCCGGTAATGCATAACGCGCCTGAGTGTGAGTGGTAGCCACATCCAGGCTGCCCATTTTCTCGTCACTGAACTCCTGAGCAACCTGCTTGATACTCTCAACTTTACGCAGAATATCACCGGCCACTTCAAGAATTTTCTCACCCGCAGGGGTAACCCTTGTAAGATGCTTACCGCTGCGGGCAAACACTTCCACACCTAACTCATCTTCCAGTAAGCGAATCTGCTTACTGATACCCGGCTGCGATGTATATAAACTCTGAGCTGTTGCCGAAACATTCAGATCGTGGCGGGCAACTTCCCAGATATAGCGCAACTGTTGCAACTTCATGCAAACCTCCAGACTCGGATCATAAACTGCTCCACTGAACGCACCCCGCTCGAAAATCAGCAAAACAGAAGTAACAAAAGCATTATTAATAACTAATAATTATATGGGACGTATATTCACACAGATTTAGTGTGGTTGCCAGCCCCTGAGATCAACTGCAGGGGCTATTTTAAAGATAGGACTAAAGACGGGATTTTAAACGGCGGATTTCTTCTTCCTGAGAGGTAATACGCTTTTCCAGACCGGTCACCCGGCCAATTGCACGAATCAGCTCATCATCTTTCAACTTAACCTGGCCACGCAGAGCACCTTCCCGGCGTGTCGCTTCGTTTGCAGCAGCAAGTTGCTTCTGATTCAAACGCTTGGTTTCTTCAGTCAGTTCCTTCACTTTGTCAGACAGGCGCTTGTTCTTATTCTGCTCAGACAGAATAGAACCTGATACTTTATTAAGCTGACGGGAGCCATGATCAACATCTGTTTTGTAACGCTTAAGCTCATCTTCCAGAATCTTGATCTGATTCTTTTGAGACTCCAGCTTCACATCCCGCTTGGCAACAACCGCCTGCAGGTCATGAATTTCTTTTGTCAGCGCTGACTCTTTACGGCCACTTTCATCACGGATTTTATCCAGAGAGCCACGGTAATAACGAACATCTGCTTCAGCCTTACTGACCTGCTCAAGGCTGTGACGCTGCTCATCTTTAACCCGCTGATCAAAGGTGCGCTTAGAGTCATCCAGCTTCTTCTGAAGCAAAGCCATTTCCTGCTCAACGTTGTGATAACGCTGCTCAGCTGTTTTCAGGTCAGACGTAACGGCACCAAGATTGATCTTCAGAACAGAAATTTCAGCTTCCAGTGCCTGAATCTGACTGGTTTCCGCTTCCAGCTTGGTACGCAAGTGACGATACTTGTTTTCCTGTTCAGTCTGATCCTCATAGAGGCGCTTTAATTCCTGCTCACTGTGCTTGCGAGACTCTTCGCCAGCCAGTAGCTGATCTTCCTTATCACTCATGACCAGCGCCTGCGCTTCCTGCAAGGCCTGATTCCAAAGTGTCTGGAAGGATTTATTCAGACTGCTCGGTACATCCGGCACTGATATCATGGCGCCATTAACTGCCTGCAAACGGCCCGAGAGGCTGTCCCACCATTCGGCCAGCATTTCACTCAGGCAGTCCGGATCAGTATTTAACTCTGCGGCAATCAGCTCCGCCGTCGGAATTATCCCTCGCTGCAACATATTATCTGCAGTCAGATTGAAAATAGTCGGGTCAACCCTGTCACTCATTGATACATCCTGATAAAAACCACACCTGCGAACCTGCAGGTTAACATTAAATAACAGCTACCAAATTACTCAGCAACATCAGCCTGATTACGCTCAGCAATATGCTGCTGTAAATTACTCATCCCCTTTTGTAACACATCACCCAGCGGCGCTTTTATCACTTTGCGACCTCCGGACGGTAGCGGCATACGCAGTTCAACTGCATGCAAAAATAAACGTTTAAGGCCAAACTGACGCATAAACTTATTAGTATCATCCACACCGTATTTATCATCACCGATAATCGGATGCCCGGCAAACTGGCTGTGCACCCTGATCTGGTGAGTCCTGCCTGTTATCGGGCGGGCCTCAACCAGCGTTGCATATCCGGCAAAACGCTGCAGCACTTTAAACTCCGTCAGCGACTCTTTCCCCATCGGATGTGCCTTTACGACGCGCTCGCCGGATTTAAGTTCATTTTTCTGCAGAGGCGCATCTACTTTGGTTTTTCGGGTCGACCATTTACCATCAACCAGCGCATTATATATTTTAGTAACTTTCTTTTGCCGCAGAGCCTCGTGAAGAAAACGCAAGGCGCTGCGTTTTTTGGCCACCATAATACAACCGGACGTGTCCCGGTCTAAACGGTGTACAAGCTCCAGAAACTTAGCCTGAGGGCGAATCTGACGCAACGTTTCAATCAGCCCCAGGCTGATACCGCTGCCGCCATGTACCGCTAAACCACTGGGCTTATTAATAACCATGAGATCGGCATCTTCGTACAACACCGCCGCTTCCAGACTGGCGGCGAGCCCCGCACTGGCCACCGGTGCCTGACGGGCTTCAGCCAGACGTAATGGTGGCACCCGAACAAGATCTCCTTCCTGAAGACGATAATCCGGTTTAATACGCTTTTTATTTACCCTTACCTCACCTTTACGCAGGATCCGGTAAATAAGCGTTTTAGGGGCGCCTTTTAATTTAGTACGCAAAAAGTTATCAATGCGCTGCCCTGCGAGATCAGCATCAACATCAAACCACTGAACCTGGCTTTTCGGGGCATCATTATTTTCGGACATCTTTTAAACTTGGCACTCGTACAGATACTGAAGAGAAAATTATCAAATCTGCCTGAAAGAGACAGATTCAGACACATCTATGAATTGATGCACCTGTTAATAGCTGCTATATTCTAGCGCTGCTGCAGGCCTTTGGCTTTAGCTAATTTGCTTTTATGGATAAATAACCTGATGTCAATAACCAATTCAGGAATTTATCTGACAGCCTGCGCAGAAGATGATGAAATATTTACGTATTTTTATCCCGAAGCAGCCGGAGTAAAGGCCTGAAAAGCTTCCGCAACCCACCGCTACACAGCACTGTGACAAAAAACAGGCTGACGTCATAAAGCGAACCGGGTGCCAGAAGCCAGCAACGGAGACACTGCCACAGGCAGACACGTAAAGACCAACATCAAAACAACAGAATTAACTACGTATTTCATCCTTCTGGTACTGTTTTTGGCCAGTTGGAGGTGGAGATGTCGCCAGCCCGGAACCTGCGTGCCATCAGACCGAATGACAGTCAGAGATAAGTAACCCGACTGCCTTACCCGGCCTGAAAGATCCGCAGTAACAGCCACGATCAGATACTGATAGAGGTTGCCGTTTCCTCCACCGTCGATAAGACCCGTCTGCGCTGTAACCCACACCAGACAGGCAAAAACTGAACTATAGATGTCGTTACGAAGATTGGACTCACGTGACAGGGTAAACCCTGTCCCCATACGTAAACAGCCATAGCGATGGAATACGTTAGTGTTATAAGAGAACGCTAACACAACATGAAAAGAATGCTTATTAATGCAACTCAGCCTGAAGAGTTGCGCGTTGCCCTGGTTGATGGCCAGCGCCTGTATGACCTGGACATAGAGTCAGGTTCCCGCGAACAGAAAAAAGCTAACATCTACAAAGGTAAAATCACCCGCGTAGAGCCAAGCCTTGAAGCTGCATTTGTTGACTACGGTGCCGAACGTCACGGCTTTTTGCCCCTGAAAGAAATCTCCCGCGAATACTTCGTTAAAGGCAGCGACAAAGGCGGCCGCCCAAGCATCAAAGATGTTGTTGCTGAAGGCACTGAAGTCATCGTACAGGTAGACAAAGAAGAACGTGGCAACAAGGGTGCAGCCCTGACCACTTTCATCAGCCTGGCTGGCCGCTATCTGGTACTGATGCCTAATAATCCGCGTGCCGGTGGTATCTCCCGCCGCATCGAAGGTGACGACCGCAAACAGCTTAAAGAAGCAATGGACGGCGTAACTATTCCGCAGAAAACCGGCGTCATCGTCCGGACTGCAGGTGTGGGTCGCAGCTCTGAAGAACTGCAATGGGACCTGGATTACCTGTTAATCCTTTGGGAATCCATTACCAAAGCATCCAGCGAGCGCTCTGCACCGTTCCTGATTTACCAGGAAAGCAACGTCGTAATCCGTGCTATCCGTGATTACCTGCGCCAGGACATCGGTGAAGTCCTGATTGACAGCGAAGAAGTTCATCAGGACGCACTGAATTTCGTCAAGCAGGTCATGCCTAGCTATGAACAGAAGATCAAGCTGTACACTGAACAGGTACCTCTGTTTAACCGCTTCCAGATCGAAACTCAGATCGAAACCGCCTTCCAGCGTGAAGTACAACTGCCATCCGGCGGCTCGATTGTAATCGACCCGACCGAAGCACTGGTCTCAATTGACATCAACTCCGCACGGGCAACCCGCGGCAGTGATATCGAAGAAACCGCTTTGCATACCAACCTGGAAGCTGCTGAAGAAATCGGCCGCCAGCTGCGTCTGCGTGATATCGGCGGCCTGATCGTTATCGACTTTATCGATATGACTCCGATCAAGAACCAGCGTGAAGTTGAAAACCGCATGCGCGATGCGATGAAAATCGACCGCGCCCGTGTTCAGCTGGGACGCATTTCCCGCTTCGGCCTGATGGAAATGTCCCGTCAGCGTCTGCGCCCATCACTGATAGAGAGCCGCGGCTCTGTATGCCCACGCTGTAACGGCCAGGGCACCATTCGTGATACCGAATCTCTGGCACTGTCTATCCTGCGTCTGATCGAGGAAGAATCTGCCAAGGAACGTACCGCTCAGATTCGTGCAATTCTGCCGGTATCTGTTGCCACCTTCCTGCTGAATGAAAAACGCAGTGAAGTACATGACATTGAACAGCGCCAGAATGTACGCGTTGTCATTGTGCCGAATCCGAATATGGAAACGCCACACTACGAAGTTGTACGTCTGCGTGACGATCACACCGTGATCAACACCAACGATGCCAGCTACACAATGCAGCCTGAACCTGAAGACATTGCTGAGCCGGATACGGCTACCAATACACCGGCTCGCGAAAAAGCCGCGGTACGTACTGTTGCTCCGCCAACCCCTGCGCCCGTCAGCACTGAAACAACTGCAGCACCGGTAAGCAAACCGGCTAAAAGTGAAGAAAAGTCCTTCCTGTCCGGTCTGATCTCTGCCATTTCAAGCCTGTTCAGCAGCCCTGAAGAAGAGAAAAAGGAACAGGAAAAGCAGCCTCGCAATAAAGACAACGGCGATCGCAAGCGCTCCAATAACCGTCGCAACCGTCGCCGTAAGGACGAACGTGACCGCGGTGAAAACAAATCGCAGAACGCAGCGAAGGACGAGCAGCAGGAATCCCGTAGCGAAAAGCCACGCGGTGAAGGCCGCTCCCGCAACCGTCGTCGTAACGACCGTGACCGTGACCAGAAGCGCAACAAACCTGAGGTTCAGGAAGAAAACCTGCAGCAACAGGAAAATGAAGTACAGGAAGATGGCCGTAACCGTGGCGAACGTCGCCGTGGACGCCGTCGTCGCGGTGAGCGTAATGCACGCCGCAGCGGATCAGAGCAGGAAATTGCACTGAACACTGCTGAAGCAGTTACCAATGTGGAAGATGCTCAGACTGAAAGCGCAGCCAAAGCAGTAATCGACGCACCTAAGCCTGATACTGCGCCCGCCGCCTCTGATGATGAGCAACCAAAGCGTAAACGTCGCCAGCGTCGTCCGCGTAAAGACCGTAAGCGTGACGAAAGCACTGAAGCAACCGAAAACAGCGCTCAGGTAACTGAAACTGAAGCAACCACTGAGACAACCTCTCAGGATGCAGAAGCAATCACTGAAGCACCTGCTGCAGAAACTGCTGAAGCACCGGCAGCCGAAGCAACCGATCAGCCTGCTGCAGAAGAAACTCAGCCAGAAGTAGCATCTGAAGAAACAGTAGTAACTGAAGAAAATGCCGAAGCACCTGCTACAGAAGAAACCGCACCTGAAGAAACCGCTTCCGAAGAAACTGTTTCAGAAGAAGTAGCCTCCGAAGAAGAAGCCGTTGCTGAAGTGCAGACTGCAGAAGCAACAACTGAAGTTGCCGCTGAAGAGGTTGCTGAACCAGAAGCAGCTACTGAAGAAGCCGTCGCTGAAGAAACTACTGAAACAACTCCGGCCGCCGAGGAAACTCCGGCAACAGAAGTTGTAGAAGAACCTGCTGCAGAAACTGCTGAACCAGAAGCAGCTGAAGACAACGCGAAGCCAGCAGAAGAAGCACCTTCTGCCAACAAGCGCCGCGGACGTCAGCGTCCGGCACGTAAAACCAAGCCAGCGACTGAAGCGATTATCGAGCCGCAACCGGCTGCTCCGCGCCGCCCGGCACCGCTTGTTGCTGATCAGGAGTCCGCGCCACGTCAGCGCCGCCAGCGTCGTGCGCCGAATGATCCGCGCAGCCACCAACAGGCAGCACAGGCAAACAATCAGACTGACAGTGAAACCACTGAAGCCTGATTTCCCCAAACGACACCGGCCAGTCCGGTGTCAGCATACAAAAAGCCAGCTGATTAGCTGGCTTTTTTTTATGGCAGGAACCTTAATATCAACCGGGAAAAGTTCGCGGCTCAATCTCAAGATGAACGTCGAAATGACTGAACACATCATCCTGAATAGCCTGCGCTAAACGGAGAATATCACTGCCGGTTGCCGCACCATGATTCACCAGCACCAACGCCTGCTTGTCATAAACAGCGGCATCACCCAGACGACGCCCTTTCCATCCCAGGCGATCTATCAGCCATCCCGCAGCCAGCTTATACCCTTCACCGTCAGCAAAACTGACCAGGTCAGGATAATCCTGCAAAATAGCTTCCCGACGGGCAACCGATACAAGCGGATTTTTAAAGAAACTGCCTGCATTACCGAGTTCTGAAGGATCCGGTAACTTAGCACGGCGAACCTCACAGATATAATCACTGATTTGCAAACCACCGGGAGACTCAACCCCCAAGCCTTCGAAATAATTCGCCAGACCCGCATACTCCAACACCGGACAGCACTCCTTGCAAAGCATAAAGCTTACCTCAGTGATGATGTAACGCCCTGCGGCACGCTGCTTGAAAATACTGTCCCGGTATCCAAATTCACAGGCTTCAGTTGTAAATTCGTACAACTCGCCAGTTTCTCTGTCCAGCGCTGTGAGACTCAGCATACGGTCTTTGATCTCCACACCGTAAGCGCCGATATTCTGCATAGGCGCAGCACCAACAGTCCCGGGAATCAGCGACAGATTTTCCAATCCAAATGCGCCGTTCTCAAGAGTATATCGAACAAATTCATGCCAGTTTTCACCGGCTGCAGCCGTTACACATACCTTGCCCGGATCATCCACATCAGCCTTAACCGTGATACCCCGCAAGCAGTTTAAAATTACCAGCCCCGGTATATCATCCACCAGTATCAGGTTACTGCCACCGCCAAGTACAAGCACATCCAGACCTTTACCGTCCGCAAATGCCAGCGCCTCACGAAGCTCAGACAGACTGGTAATCTCACAGCAATACTCTGCTGAAACTTCAAAGCCAAAACTGTTAGCGCCTTTCAGGGAATAGTTTTCTGAAAACTTCATTAACCGGGCACTCCCCGGCTAACAATCTGATCCAGCAAAGCACCACAGGCATCTTCAAGCATATCCAGTACATGGGTAAAGCCCTCAGCCCCGCCAAAATACGGATCCGGAACATCCCCTTCATAGTTATCAGTGAAATCTGTCATCATCCCCAGATAACCGGAATAATCCGCCGGACAAATACTGCGCAAACCACCCAGATTCTGAATATCCATAGCAATCACATAATCATAATGACCAAAGTCCGCTGCAACCGCCTGACGGGCCCGTAAATCACTCAGATCATACCCGCGCTTCGCCGCCTCTGCCGTCGCCCTGCTATCCGGCGCCTCTCCCACATGATAGGCCCCGGTTCCCGCTGAATCAGTCTCGATCAGGTGCATTAACCCCCTATCGTCAACTAACTGACGGAACACACCGTGCGCAGTAGGAGAGCGACAAATATTGCCCAGGCAAACGAAAAGAACCTTGGTTGTATTCTGCTGCATCTGTACCTCTGAAAAAGCGCAAGAATTTACCAATACCCGATAAATAATCTTGCCAGAATAACCGCTATGCCGCGGCTGTAAACAGACTATTATATACGCTGCGCGACTATCTTCTGACAGATTTATTAGCCACAGGAACCGAAAATATGCTCGAACTGCGCCCGAACTGTGAGAATTGCAATAAAGATCTGCCACCGGACTCACCGGATGCCCGCATCTGTACTTACGAGTGCACATTCTGCAAACAGTGTGTGGAGTCTGTGCTGGAAAACGTATGCCCTAACTGCGGCGGAAACTTCTGCCCTCGCCCTATCCGGCCGGTGACAGCCCGCCGGGAAGGTGTCAGCCTGAATCACCACCCTGCCAGCAGCACCCGTAAACACACCCCTTATAGCGAAGCAGAAATCCAGGCATTTGCAGTAGCAATTAAACACCTGAATCCACAAGAGCGTTAAACCAGATACAAAAAAGCGCTTTACCTTTCAAAGATAAAGCGCCTGTAAACATCGTAGATTTAAAACCGGCTACCGGGTACTGAACAACGCCCGGATACGCTCTAAGTCCGCTTCGGTATCAACACCTGCAGGCGGCAGCTCGTCTGCCACATCCACATGGATTACCGCACCGTTATACATAGCTCTTAACTGCTCAAGAGACTCTACCACTTCAAGTGGCGCCGGCTCCCAACGGACAAAATCATTCAGCAACTTAACCCGATAGGCATAAATACCGATATGCCGCTGGAAGCTCACGCCCTCTGGTATCGCATTACGCGCTTGCGGATCTGAAAATGCATCCCGTGGCCATGGAATCGGAGCACGGCTGAAGTACAGCGCCTTGCCCTGGCTGTCGCTGACAACCTTTACAACATTAGGGTTCAACACCGATTCAATATCAGCCACAGGCTCACTCAGTGTAGCAATACTGGCATCAAGATTGGCCATCAGATTATGCGCCACCTGATTAATAACCCGCGGTGGAATCAGCGGCTCATCGCCCTGCACATTGACAACAATATCATCTGCATAGAAACCCAGCTGCTGAACCACTTCCTGCAACCGGTCTGTCCCGGACGGATGGTCTGCCCTGGTCATGCACACTTCGGCACCGAAGCCGGCTGCCGCATCATAAATGCGTTGATCATCTGTAGCGATAACGACTCTCTGGGCTTCACTTTTCAGCGCCTGCTGATAGACCCGCTGAATCATTGGCATACCGGCAATATCCGCCAGTGGCTTACCGGGCAAACGGGAAGAGGCATAGCGCGCCGGAATGATGATAGAAAACCCCATGATTGATCCGCCTTACTTATCCAGTCGCTCTTCTGCGCTCAGTGTCCGTGCTTCTGTTTCCAGCATAACCGGAATATCATCACGCACCGGATACGCCAGACCACTGGCGCGGCAAATCAGCTCATTGCTCTCAGCATTATATTCAACAGGTGCTTTAGACACCGGACACACCAGAATATCAAGCAGCTTCTTATCCATGTAATAACCTTATTTATCAGATGTTAATGCCTGCAGACATTCTGCCAACCGCTCAGCAAATACTTCTTCAAGCTGAGCATCTACAGGCAGATACCAGGCATTTTTAAGTGGTAGATGGGCACATTTTACAGCGTCTTTCTCGGTCATGATAATGCTTTCCCCGTCCGCAAATGAAAAATCATCCATTGTATAGGCGTGATGATCAGAAAATGCATGTCGCTCGACCCCCATCCCCTGACTTTCAAGCACACGGAAAAAGCGCTCCGGGTTGCCGATGGCTGCCACACCGTGCACCTTGGCATGGTTTGAGGAAAACTGATTCTCCGAAACAGTATTCAGATTACTGTCAGCACTCACCGGTAAGAGCTCACCCGGTATTAAATGCATTTCTGTATAACCGTATCCCGGGGTTTGTTCAGCTTTACCGTTCACAACTACAAAATCCACACTGAACAGGCGCTCTGACGGCTCTCTCAACGGCCCTTCAGGTAAACAGCGTCCGTTACCAAAGCCCCGCTGCCCGTCAACAACAGCAATTTCAATATCACGGCCCAGTGCATAATGCTGCATACCGTCATCGCTGATAATAATATTGCAGTCGAAGTTTTCAAGAAGGTATCTGGCCGCCGCCGGACGGTCCGGGTCAATCACCAGCGGTACCGATGTGCGCCGGGCAATCATGACCGGTTCATCACCACCTTCAGAAGGTAAGGTATCCGGGGTCACACTGAAAGGAAATGAAGTGGGTTTTGCACCATAACCCCGACTAACAACACCGGGCTTAAATCCCTGCTGACGCAATCGGTTAACCAGCCAGATTACCAACGGAGATTTCCCCGTCCCGCCTACCGAAATATTGCCGACAACAATGACCGGTACCGGCGCCTGCCAGACAGGCTTGTTACCACTCAGATACTGATTCCGTCGCCGTCTGGCCAGCGCAGTAAACAATGCCGACAGCGGTCGCAGCGCTTTCAGCCACACAGAGTTTTTATACCAGGCCTGTTCCAGCGCCAACCTATTGCTCCGCCTGCGGTTTTTGAGTGGTAATGCTCAGGCTCGAAAATCCCATTTTTCCGGCAACATCCATCACCGTCACCACTGACTGATGAGGCGTATTCGCATCAGCAGTAACCACAAAGGGCAAACCTCGATTATCCCCGGCGGCTTTCAGCAATGCCCGGCGCAGCGTATCAGCCTGATTATTAATCAGGGCCAGCCCGTTTACACTGAAACTGCCAGCCTCATTAACGACCACTTCCAGAATATCCGCTGGCGCTTCAGCCACCAGCCCATCCGCTTCCGGTAACTCAACCGCCAGATGCGTTTCTTTGGTAAAAGTAGTCGTGACCATAAAGAAGATCAGCAGTAAAAAAACCACATCAATCAAGGGTGTCAGATTGACATCCACATCAGCCGGGCGGTTACGTCTAAACTTCACGGAGCAACCTTATTCGTAATCAACGGCACGGTCGCCGTGCACAATTTCAACCAGCTTAATGGCTTCCTGCTCCATTTCCACCAGCAAGGTATCAACTTTACGCTGGAAGTAGCGATGAAACATCAGCGCCGGAATAGCCACGGCCAGACCTGCTGCGGTGGTAATCAGCGCTTCAGAAATCCCGCCAGCAAGCACGTTGGCATTACCGGTTCCCTGCAGCATGATTTCAGAGAACACCTTAATCATGCCAATAACAGTACCCAGTAACCCCAGCAAAGGCGCAATAGATGCAATGGTGCCCAGGGCACTTAAAAAACGTTCCAGCTCATGGACAACATGGCTGGCAGCTTCCTGAATACTTTCTTTCATAATCTCCCGGCCATGAGAAGAACTGTTCAGGCCGGCTACAATAATTTTACCCAGCGCACTTTCATTGCGAATCTGATTCAGTTGCTCAGCACCCAGTTCTTTTTTACGTGCCAGTTCCCACACCCGTGCCAACAGATTGGCCGGTGCTACCCGGTCTTTTTGCAGTACCCATAAACGCTCAAGACAAATTGCCAGGGCTATCACAGAACAACCGATAATCGGGATCATTAACCAACCACCGGACTGAAGTAATTCAAACACTCACTGCCTCCCAGATACATGCAGATACGCCGCTAAAACCAAACCGCTAAGATAAAGCTGCGCTACTGTAACATAGCCACTCATTGGCGAATAGAATCCGCTAACCAATATCGCCACTTAACCTGACGCAACGCTGTCGCCTCACAACCACCGCCTTCTGCGGACAAGACAACGGCACCGTGAAGCCCCGTATCCAGCCAGGGAAGTGAGCGCATCTCCAACCGCTGTAACACCTGCTTCGCAGGGTGCCCGTAGCGGTTTTTATAACCACTGCTAAAAATCACCAGGCCGGGCTGTACCCCGTCCAGCCATTCGTTACTGGATGACGTTTTGCTGCCATGATGGCCCGCCACCAGCCAGGTATATCTATCCGTCGTCAGCTCATGCTCTCTGACTATCTTTTTCTCTACCACCGCCTCAGCATCACCCGGCAAAACCAACCGACACTCCTTATTTTCGATCACCAGCACACAGGACTTATTATTCTCATTGCCGGCCCCTACTTTATCCGGCTGAATGAACCTGAATGTTACGCCGTCCACCTGCCAGTCCGGAATATCACCACAGGCACGCACCCTTCCTGGAACATCTTTCTGCTTATTTCGCCACTGGCGACTCCCAAAGAAAATATCATTCGGCTTAAACGCCCTGACAATATCGGTAAATCCCCCGGAATGGTCATTATCACCATGGCTCACGACCAGCCAGTCCAGAGAATGCACACCTAAACGATTGGCTGACGGAATGATAAAGCTGCTTGCCACACTGCCGCCGGGATAGCTGGCAGCAGTGTCAAACATCAAAGCATGATTGGCAGTTCTGACCAGCACAGACAATCCCTGCCCGACATCCAGCACCCATACTTTATACGCCTCACGCGACAACACATCACCACCAAACAATAACGGCAGACAGAGCAGTCCGCCAACCGGTCTGAACGGTGAAACTTTGGGCAGGAGCATCAAAACAATACCCACACCCGCCAACAACAGATACTCAGCCTCAAACGTGACACTCGCCGCAATTTTATCTTCAATCGTCCCAAAGGTTCCGGACTGACTCAGCACTTGTGACGTCCAGACGAGACCATTCCAGAACAACGCCAGCATACTGTCCGTCAAGAGTATCGGAATATCTGTAATCCCCAACGCGATCAACGGCATTAACAGCACCATTGCAGGCAAAACAATAAAGCTGATATACGGAATGGCCAGCATATTAACTAAAGGTGAAACAAGGGAGATATTCCCGGTAAAAACCAGCAAGACAGGAAACAGACCAATAAAGATGGCTAACTGAGCAATGAAAATACGCTTTAACCTACCTCCTACCCCCTGGGAGGATGAAGTCGACACAGCCATAAGCAGAACAGCTACGGCAAAAAACGACAGCCAGAACCCGGCCTGCAAAGGACTCAGTGGCTGAACAAGCAGTACCAGTACAACCGCAAGCCACCAACGCTGCCAAACCGATAACGACATCCCCAGTAAAGGCGGTACCAGAACCGCAGCCGCCATAATCAGGGCCCGCTGAGTCGGCACAGTAAAGCCGGCAAACAAGGCATAAGTAGCCGCGCTACAATAGCGCAATGATGATTCGCCAGCGTCTCAGATCCGCGACCTGCACCCGACACATGACCAGAGGCAACTGAAAAAATGCGGCTAACCAATACCCCAACAGAGTAACAATCCCTATATGTAGCCCGCTGATCACGACAAGATGTACTGTGCCCGTATCCTGCATCAACTGCCACTGCGTGTCTGAGAGAAACCGTTTATCCCCCAGTAATAATGCCTGCAAGGTGGCAAGCGACTGCTGCTCAAAATCAATTTCGCTCAGCCAGTGGCTAAGATAGTATCTCTGCCGGTCCAGCCATACAAAGCCGGCGACATCATTTCCCAACAATTCAGGTTTTGCATCGGATCTTACATACCCGCGGGCATCAATCCCTGAGGACAAATGCCATGCAGCAAAATCAAATCCTGCCGGATTGATAAGACTTCGGGGTGTTTTCAGGCGCACGGAGAATTGCCAGCGCTGCCCGGGAATAACCGGCTGAGAGTGTCTGTACCAGGTCAGCCGCACGTTTCTGAGCCTGTTTGTTGTTAAAAAGACCTGCTGATCAGGTAGCAATTCGAATCGTACCCGGTCGGGAAACTCATCCGGTAATCCAACAACCACACCCGTGATGACTACATCATATGGACTGTCAGCTAAAGGCAGACGATGACTGAGCTGCCACTGCCCCCACAGAAATACATATGCCATTCCCAGACAAAAGCTGAAAATACCAAAGCGACGGCCCACAGGAAAAAAAGGGCTGATAAGTGCAGCCACAGGCCAGAACCAGCCAGCTGCCGGCAGAAAAGAATAGCTACTCAAAACTACAGCAATACAAAAAGCGATCATCCTTGATCTCACACAGTTGGCTTAAGCTACGGGAGTAGGCATAATGACGCTCCCATTCGATAATATAAGTGCGTCACGAATGCCGCGCAAACTGATTCGCAAATACATGCCTGATGAGGCAAAGCTCAAAGAAAACCGGCACCTTAGCTGGCTGGGCGGGTATATACATGACCCTAACCTGTGGCACCTGACCCGTAAATCTGTATGCCGGGCGTTTATGGTTGGGCTTTTCTGTGCATTTTTACCCATCCCGGCGCAAATGCTGGTTGCCGCAGTCATTGCGCTTTTCGTACGCAGCAACCTGCCAATTTCGGTGGGACTGGTATGGATCACTAATCCCATCACCATGCCACCAATCTTTTACTTCGCTTATCTGGTGGGCGTCTGGCTGATGGATTTACCGGCACAGGCGATGGAATTTGAACTCAGCATAGACTGGCTCTCCAGCGGATTAAACCATATCTGGCAGCCTCTGCTTCTTGGCTCCGTTATTTGCGGCATTGTAGCCGGCATTCTCGGCTATTTCCTGATGCAGGCCTTCTGGGTATGGCAGGTAAATCATAGCTGGAAACACCGGCGCAAAAACAGCAGTAAAAATAAAAAGCTCTGATACAAAAAGCCCTTATAAAAAAAAAGCCGCGAACATCGCGGCTTTTTTTATGATACAGGCTGTAAGCAGCCATCCCTCAATTCCAGTACTCTACCCTGTTTATGGGCCAGTTGCGGATCATGAGTCACAACCACAAATGAAGTTTCCAGCTCCTCATTGAGTCGCTGCATCAACGCCTGAATATCTTCAGCAGTATTCCGGTCAAGGTTACCGGTGGGCTCATCCATCAGCACACAGGCCGGATTCGCGACCAATGCCCGGGCAATTGCCACCCGCTGTCGTTCACCGCCACTGAGCATTGACGGCTTATGCCCGATCCGGTGCTCAAGCCCGACAGCGACCAGCAACTCTCTGGCTTTAGATTTAATACTGCTGATCGGTTCACCGCGAATCAGCAGTGGCATAGCCACATTCTCCAACGCATTAAACTCAGGCAGCAAATGATGAAACTGATAAACAAATCCCAGTGCATTATTACGTAATTCCGCCCGCTGCTTTTCGTTGATCAGGTACAGAGGCTTATTCGCGACCTTCACTTCACCGGAGGTCGGTACATCCAGCCCCCCCAATAAATTCAGCAAGGTACTTTTACCGGACCCGGAGGTTCCGATAATGGCCAGCTGTTCACCTTTGGCAACATCCAGATTCACATCTTTAAGAACCTCTACCTGTGCATCACCGTCACCGTAGACTTTCTTAACCGATACACACTGCAGTACCAGATCCGCCGGATTATTCATAACGCAACGCCTCCGCAGGTTGAGTTTTAGAAGCCCGGTATGCCGGATACAGAGTTGCCAGGAAGCTGATAGATAAAGCGGTTGCCACAATGACACCCACATCACCCATTTGTAATTGTGATGGCAGATAACTGATAAAATACACATCGGCACTGAGGAACTGGATTCCAAAGGTTTGTTCAACCCAGGCAACCAGATCCGTCACTGTCAGCGCTAACAGAACCCCAAGCCCTGTCCCCAACAGCGTACCAATGACGCCGATGACGGTACCCTGCACCATAAAGATTCGCATAATTCTTCCGGGGGTTGCACCAAGGGTACGCAAGATAGCAATGTCCGCTTTTTTATCTGTCACTACCATCACCAGCGTGGATACGATGTTAAAAGCTGCAACAAATACAATCAGGAATAGCAGCAACCCGATCATACGCTTTTCCAGCTGGATCGCCTGAAACAGGTTCCCATGTGTCCGGGTCCAGTCACTGGCACGGTAATAGTTACCGGTTGCAGATACAATTTGCGTCATCCTGCGCGGCGCATCAAAAAGATCTGTAAACTCCAAGCGCAGCCCATCAACACCTTCAGCAATGCGTTTGATGCGTGCGGCATCATCAATATGGATATACGCCAGACTGGCATCCAGCTCCGCACCCACTTCAAACAGCCCAACCACCTCAAAGCGCTTTAACCGTGGAACAACACCCGCCACACTGATCGATGCTTCAGGCAAAACGAGGGTAACTTTATCGCCAATGGATGCGCCCATCGAACGGGCCAGCAATGCACCCAGCACAATGCCATATTTGCGAGACTGCAAAGCATCGAGACTGCCGGCTTTCATATGATCATCAATGATAGAAACTTTCTGTTCCAGCTCCGGATCAATACCGTTGATCAGAACGCCGCGGACAACGCCGCGGTTCGTCAGCATTCCCTGCGCCTGAATAAAGGGTGCTGTTCCCTTCACATCCGGCTCCTGCTCAACCTGACTGGCCAGTGTTTCCCAGTCGAGCAGTGGCTGGCCATAATCAGTGATAGTGGCATGAGGCACCATCCCTAAAATACGGCCTTTAAGTTCACGGTCAAAACCATTCATCACCGACAAAACAAGGATCAGCGCCGCGACACCCAGTGTCAGTCCGAGCATTGAAACCAGTGAAATGAAGGAAATAAAATGATTGCTGCGTTTGGCTGCGGTGTAACGCAAACCTACATAAATAGAAAATGGTCTAAACATGGCTCGGATTAAATCATAGACTCGTAAAATTCTCTAACAAAATCAGAATAATATTCGCTATACTCAAACTTGTCTTAACTTGCTCAGGAGCATGCTTTGAATTCCGAACGCCGTGAGTACTATCGCATCAGCGAGAACGTATCCCTGGATTTTCAAGTTATCAGCGAACAGGATATGCAGGCCAGTTCTTCACCTACCCAGTTCAAGGTCTCGCCTTTCTTTACTCTGTTAAGTCAGCTACAGGAACTTGACACCGATACGACCCATTTGTTGCGTAAAATTGCTCAAAGAGATCCGACCATGGGGACTTTTCTTGAAGTCACCACCAATAAGATCGATGCAATCGCAAAAACCATTGCCAGTCACGGTATCGAATTTGACGACATACAAACTCAGGAAATAAATCTGAGTGAAGGCGGCCTGAGCTTTGATACCCAGCGCCAGGTCAGCAGCGGCGAATATCTGGCCCTTAAACTGGTCTTTCAGGAAGCCTGCATCGGTTTACTTCTGTACGGAAAAGTACTGTACTCAACCGCCGCTGAAGATGACTCAGGCAACAGCAATGTCGGCATTCAGTTTTGCCGCATGCCGGAAAGTAGCCGCATGATCATTGCACGCCATATCATTGCACTGCAATCTAAAGAACTGCAGCTGCAGGGCAACATTGATCTGGACTGATGCTTCAGACTCCCGCCCACGAATTAATAGACGCGCTGGACACCCTACTCCGGCGTCTGAATGACTTTTCCGCTCAACTCTGCCAAAGCAATCTTCCATACTGGCTACCTGACGAAGATATTTGTGATTTACCGCAATGCGCAGCCCTGTTTAACGATATCTGGTACAGAGACGGCCAGGACGGCAGAGTCACCCGCACTCAGCATGGCCTGATCGGCGCTGACGAGACTCTGATAACAGCCGCACACAGGGTAAACACCGCAAAACAGTGCTTTCAGACTCTGGCCACTCACTACCGACTCAGCCAGGACAGTGACTTACAAAACCAGATCACCCGCCGCGAATCCCTGCTGGCAGAAACCCTGCAACACCACGGCTATTCAAGAATTCATTTGCGCCAGTGCTACAGACAGATTCCGGTCATCGAAAGTCGACCGGTGAAAATAGGCTTCAGCTGGTATACCAGCGGCAGGAGCATTAAACAGCTCACTCCGGAACAAGCTCTGCAACGCCTGCAAAAAATGGATACCACCCAGACACACATTCAGATGCAAATTGATGCACTGGGCCGGCTGATGCCTGGCGATATGCTGGCACAACTTCAGTCACAGGTACCGGTCATGCGCGCCAACCTGCTCTGGAAACAGGATGACAGGTTGCTCCGCAAGGCTCAGAATGTGTCTTTACCGATGCTGATTCGTCTGCAACCCGGTGAAACTTTACCCGAGCATAACCAGCCGCTATCATCCCCTCCTGAACAACGCAGCCGTAACCTGCGCAGCGATCTGAGAATTGATCCTGTGCCGTTCTTACCCAGCCTGCGTGTCCATAAGTACATTAACTGATTCGGCACACCATGACACAAGCTTCAAAACCTGAAAAGCGACAGAAACTGCTGCACCATATCGGCGTAGCTCTGGGCCTGGGCGGCCTCGGCGTATACTACCTGATCATTGATGCATCCGGTTTTCTGGAATGGGCAACCAGCCTGGTTGACGAAGAATATACCGGCTCAGCCCTCATGGTTGGCATCATGATCAGCATGACGCCCGCATTTTTACTCTGGAAATACTACAATCGCTTTCTTGAGCGCCGCCTGGCAATCAAAGGCATATATTACGAAGATAATTTTTATAAAAAGTC
>CAKZPE010000008.1 GCA_937138495.1 uncultured Oceanospirillaceae bacterium | reverse complement strand
ACCATGCCGTTCCAGCAGGTGACGGAAGTTCATGATGGTGGTGTGATCGGGTATTGCACCATCCAACGAGAGACCCGCAAAAAAACGCATGGATACTATCTCATAAAGCACATCCTCCATGGCTGGATCACTCATGCTATACCACTGCTGCATGCAGTGAATGCGTAGCATGGTCAATAGTGGATAAGGTCTGCGGCCGTTACCGGCCTTTGGATAGTAAGGCGTAATTACAGATGCGAGTCTGTTGCCAGGGGATCAGCTTCTCCATACGACCTGGAAACTTCTATTTTCGGGTTTAGTAGCGCTTGTTGTTGAATTCGCTGTCAGCGAAGGATAGTTGGTGATCCATGGATAGCCCTCAGCACATCAAAGCATAAATTATCTCATTCTGAGGGACTTAATCGCAGGTTCCCTAACTGGTATTGAGTCTTCTTTCGACCGAATAAGGTTTGAACTAGATAAATTTTCTGGTGTATTTAACATCCCATACAAGTACAAATTTGTAATATCGTAGATTGAAAACATAAAAATCTCACCTTTAGACCTAAATCATTCTGAAAAATATTGCACTTCCACACTATCATTACCAGAGCAAAAACTAGCTATAGTTACTAACGAATCCGACTCAAAATACACCATCCTTTCCCAGCAATTTGAATTGTGCTGCTTCTTCCAACGTTTTGATTTACCATCAAGAATATTCTTTTCAAAATCCTCATAATAACCATCAAGAATAATTTTAAATTCAGCAAAAGGACTGACTATATAAATATAATCTTTCTTAGAGACGCACTGTTCTCCTCCATAAGACATACTAAAGCCTAGTGCTTCATCTATATCAAAGTCATGATCACAGGCATCTTTAACCAAAAGATAACTTAAAGAAACAATCAACAATATAATACCGATCAATATCTTAATCATTTATAAACTTCCTATTTAATTTTATGACATGAAGCATTCAAAATTCCTTTTATATTTTTCTATAAACTTATTTACTTTATTATTAATAATCGGCCAATCATCAATCATCTCTTCTGAAAAGCTAACCTCATATCTAACGTTACTATTTATTGAAGAAACAGCTTGGCATCTAGCACGTCTTACACAACCTATAACTTGGGGATACCTTTCTTTGAAGTAATAGTGATAATAGTCATACAAATGTCCTAAACTATCCTAAACTATCCTTACCATAAATATGGTAGAGTTCTCTTTCTTCTAATATCTCTCCCGACAAATATAAATCAAATAGTTTTGAACTTTTATCAAACAAAACGGTTTGCTCGGAAATCACAACAAAAACCTTTTGTTTATTTTGTTCATTTACATCATATAAAGAGTCCATGCTTTTATCTGAAACCGCCACTACAAAGTCATATCCAGGCAACAAAAACTCGAACCCAAAATTTCTATCAACATATTTCCGCTGATCCATTAAGTAGTCATCAGGAATACATATACTAATTGAATTATCACCACTCCCTATTACTTTCCAACCTAAAATCAGACCAATAAAAAATCAAAAACAACGCAATAAAAAACAACACATATCCTTTCTTATTTCTCATCGTCATCCTCTTAATAACTAAATAATAGCGCAGAAATATACTCAAAAAAAAAAATCCATTTTACAATGCTATCATTGACTTATAATTCTTCAATTCAAGTATTCGCTAATTTTATTCGTTACCTGTTGCCACAAAGATGGTTTTAGCTCTGGCTGCTTAGGTTTGGGAAGTACTCGGAAGTAATCCGGAAGCACTTCCTTTCCGTTAGCTAGCTTACTATTCTCATCATCTGCGATCATATTAATAATCAAGGCATCATTTGTTATCTCATCAATACCAAACTCCGGATGAGTGACATGAGTTCCTTTAGAATTAGTTGGAATAAATTGATTGACTCCCAATCCATCCCCTATTTCCATATGGCAAACTAATCCAGTACTATGAACGGGGTCTTTTATTCGAGTGTAAAATCGTGTAATACACAGATAGTTTGTCTCTTTTGCCACTCTGAAGTATTTCTTATCCGTCTTCAGCTTTGCAGGCCTATTAGGCCCTGGAATACTCATCATGCCACCTTGTGTTCCTCTATAAATAGCCCTGGCCTCCGGTCTGCTATTCAGAACAATGTGCTTTGCATAGAGGTTATTATCGTGCAGACGGCGCAACACCAGCTCGATTCTTGAGAACTGATAACCGCATTCTGTTTCAGTCTCGTCAAGAAATATCGGTATCTCTACTCGATAATTTTCTTCTGTGACCGGATACGCTTTGTCGACGATTCTAACTTTACGTCTGGCGATCGTAGCCTGCTTATAAGAACATGCTTCAGATTTACTGGTACTTATATAAGACGCTAAGAAAGTTGCTGATAAACGCGGATCTTTTTTACCTTCAATGGTATAAATAATTGGCGCTGATAACCCTTTATTTTGCACAGATACCCCTTCTGTACTTGCGATATTCTCAGCATGTATAAAAGGGCTAAGTAAAAAGAGACAACTTACTGACAAAATTACATTTATTTTATCTTTCATCTAAACTCTCACTTTTATATCGAAGCAACGGAGCGGTTATATATTCAATCAATAACCTTTTACCTATTTTAATCTCTGTACTCACACTCATGCCCGGCACCAATGGCACATTACGCCCCTCTACTAACAAGCTATCTTTTGCTAATAACACTTTAGCTTTGTAGATTAACCCCCTCTGTTCATCGACAGTTGCATCGGCTGAAACCGTTTCAACTTTGCCATCGATAATGCCATATTTGGTGAAGGGGAAAGTGTGGATTTTGATTTCCGCCTGCTGCTCCGGGTAAACAAACCCGATGTCTTTATTTTCCAACCAGGCTTCTACTTCAAGCTGCTGATGCTCAGGAACAATTTTCATCAATGGCTGAGCTTCCGTCACGACACCACCAACCGTATGAACCGCCAGCTCTTGCACAAATCCATCTACCGGTGAAGTTAAAACCTGCTTCCGGTTCAGATCCTTAGCTTTATTAAACTCTTCTGTGAGGCTTAAAAATTCGCGGTCACTTTGCAAAAGTTGTTGTAAGTTATCGCTGCGGGATTGTGTTACAAAGGTGTAGCGCTGATGCCGCAACTCTTCAATCTGTGCAATTAAACGTCGATCGGAAGCTCTGGCTGCAATCAGATCCTGCTGTTGCTCAACCCGATTCTGCTCAAGTTCCAGATACTGCACCCTTGCTGCCATTTTCTGTTGCATCAGTTTTTTCAGCGCTTCAACTCTTTGGGTAATTAATGGCAATGTACCTTTGAGTTTATTGATCAGCGCCTGATTAACCTCTTGCTCAGCAGCACGGTCTGCCAACTGTTGTTGTAAGCGCATCAGCTCTGAATACACACCTTCGCGCTGTTGCTGCAGCAATAAAGTTTGTTGCTGTTGTTGATAGGCAGTGCTCTCTGGCCAGTCCAGTTCAGCGCCAGACTGTATTGACGTTTGTACGGCAGGGCTCGTTTTTGCCGCAGTCTCGGGTTTATCTCTGCGCTTATCGGAGACAGGCAGTGAGGTACCCTGCTTATTTGAATCCGGGGCTACGGTTAGCGCTGAAGTCAATCCATTGCTTTGAACGACATAATCCAGATAACGCTTAAAATATTCGAGCCGCTGATGGTTAAGACGGTTTTGCTGTAATTCCTGTTCCAGTTGCTTTTGATTGGCTCTGGTCTGCCCTCGATCCAGTTCAATCAGTGCCTGGCCCTGTTTAACCCACTGCCCTTCCTTAACTAATATTGTTGAAACAACAGCGCGCTCATATGGCTGAATCTGTTTAACCTGACCGGAAGGGATAATTTTACCTTCAGCAGTGGCCACAATATCCACTTCACCCAGGCAGGCCCAAACTAAACCAATGGTGAACATACATATCAATACCCACGCGGTCACACGACTGGCAGGGTGAGGCGGCTTTTCTTTTATCTCCAACGCGGCGGGTAAAAAGGCTAGCTCCTGCCGGGCCAGATCCTGATCCCCCAGCTTAGCACGTTCATTCCAGCGTATTTTGAGCCGCTTAATCCACTGCATGCTTCTTACAATTCCTTCTTGCTAAGAACATCAGACTGTTTCCTCGGTCTGTTGTATTCAACCCTTTTATACTCAGCCTGGCATTGAGTCAGGAGAGGCTTTCACTGGCCGTAATGGCTTCCCTATACCGCTTTGCATACTGTGCAGCTGGTGATAGTAACCCTGCTGTTGGATCAGATCATCATGGGCTCCGGTTTCTACTGTGCGGCCTTTATCCATTACGATGATACGGTCACACTGCCGCACCGTACTCAAACGGTGAGCAATGATAAACACCGTACGGTTATGGCAGATAGATGCCATATTTTGCTGAATGATACGTTCTGATTCATAGTCCAAAGCACTGGTAGCTTCATCAAAGATCAATATGCGAGGATTAGTGATTAGAGCTCTGGCAATTGCGATACGCTGGCGCTGCCCGCCGGAAAGATTACAGCCGTGTTCTCCTACCGCGTTGTCATAACCTTCTGGTAACTCAAGAATAAACTCATGAGCACCGGCCAGCTTGGCCGCCTGAACGACAGCCTCCATTGGCAACCCGGGATTTGCCAACGCAATATTCTCACGCACGCTACGGTTAAAAAGGAAATTCTCCTGAAGCACAACACCAATATTACGCCGTAACCAAGCAGTATCTACCATCGCCAAATCGACACCATCAATCAGTACCCGGCCTGCTTCAGGGACATACATGCGTTGAACGAGTTTAGTCAGTGTGCTCTTGCCAGATCCTGAGCGGCCAACAATGCCGATCACCTCACCCGGGCGTACCTGCAACGACACATCATTCAAAATTCGGGGACCATCAGGGCGATAGCGGAAGTTAAGATGTTCAAAACTGACCTGCCCCTTCAACTCGGGCAAGGTGCTGCGATTTGGGTTGTAGCCGGGTTCAGTCGGAGTATTGAGGATATCCCCTAAACGCTTAACGGAGATTCCTGCTTGTTGGAAGTCTTGCCAAAGCTGTACCAGCTTTAAGATAGGCCCGGATACACGTCCCGCGATCATATTAAACGCTACCAGTTGGCCGACAGTCATCGTGCCATCAATCACGAGATGTGCACCAAACCAGATGATGAGTACCGTTGTAATTTTACTGATAAAACCCGCGATCTGATTAGCAACGTTATTAAGATTCTGTGTACGGAATGAAGCCGTCACATACTTGGATAGCTGATCTTCCCATTTACGCTGCATCTGAGGTTCAACTGACATAGCTTTCAGGGTCTCTACGCCGGTCACTGCCTCTACCAGAAAAGCCTGGTTTTCCGCGCCGTGCTTAAACTTCTCATCTAAACGGTGCCGAAGGATAGGAGTAATAAAAACAGAGAGCATTATATAAAGCGGAATAGTCAGCAACACAATGATGGTCAGCGTAGGGCTGTAAAACCACATCACAGCAAAGAAAACGACGGTAAACAGAAGATCAATCACTAACGTCAGTGCAGTACCCGTAATGAAGTTACGGATAGTATCCAGTTCACGCACACGGGCGACGCTTTGTCCGACCTGGCGAGACTCAAAATAGGAAAGCGGCAGGGAGACCAAATGATTAAACAGGCGAGCTCCAAGCTCAACGTCTACCCTATTAGTGGTATGAGAGAATACATAGTTACGCAGCCCCCCCAAAACTGCATCGAAGATGGCGATACAGACAAACCAAAGGCAAGTACGTCCAGGGTGGTAAAACCGCGGTGAACTAAGACTTTGTCCATCACTACCTGGAAAAACAACGGCGTTGCTAGAGCAAACAGCTGAAGAAAAAACGAGATAATAAGAACTTCGCCAAAAAACTTTTTATACTTAAGTAATGCTAGAATGAACCATTTAATGTCGAATTCTTTAAAGCTGGTTAATAAGCCTTCACGCTTACTGATCAGAATGATCTCACCGGACCAAAGGTCATCAAGCTCCTTTTCAGTCAGAGCATCCGGTTGCTGTTTATCAGCAAAAAGAACAAGGGCTTTGCCTAAAAGTGGTTCAACCGCAGCATCACTTACTTCTGCGGAATTCATCTCACTGGCATGGGCTACCTTAGCAATAACGGCATAATCACCCGCTTTGGTTACGAGAATAGCCGGTAAAACACCGTTATTAAGTTTATCAAATGTAAGTTCTGTATGGCGGGTTTTAAAACCAAGAGATTTAGCTGCTCTAAGGAGCTCAGTAGAACCGAAACATTCCCCTGGTATACCAAACTGATGTTGGATTTGGGATTCTTCTGCGGGAAGTTGATGGAAACGGGCAATAGTGATTAACGAGCGTAGGCCAGAGCCCAGCGGGGAGTCATGTTTTGTATCCATTCGTGCTACTGCTTTTCCATGTTAATGCAACAAACCCGGAAAGAACGCTAACAGATACTAGACTAAAGATATAGGAAAAAATCCTATTTCTTATAACTTAATAAATTAATACAAACACTTCTATAGCAAAGAAAAAGCCCGTAAAGCTAAGCTTTACGGGCTTCCTGAAACACTGTGTGCTTCGGTGAAACAGGGGGATGATGTTTACATCATGCCGCCCATGCCACCCATTCCACCCATGCCGCCCATATCAGGCATAGCAGGTGCGCCACCTTCAGCAGGTGCATCAGCAATCATTGCTTCAGTGGTGATCATCAGACCCGCAACAGAAGCAGCCGCCTGCAGTGCAGAACGGGTAACTTTAGCAGGATCCAGGATACCCATTTCCAGCATGTCGCCGTATTCACCGGAAGCAGCGTTGTAACCGAAGTTACCTTCGCCCTTCTCACGGATGTTAGAAACGATAACAGAACCTTCTGCACCGGCGTTACCAACGATCTGACGCAGAGGGGCTTCAAGTGCACGGAAAGCCAGCTCAACACCTACGCTCTGGTCGTGGTTGTCACCTTTCAGTTCGCCAACCTTGTCCATTGCGCGAATCAGGGCAACACCACCACCAGGGATTACACCTTCTTCTACTGCAGCGCGGGTCGCGTGCAGTGCATCTTCAACACGTGCTTTCTTTTCTTTCATTTCTACTTCAGTGGCAGCACCAACCTTGATGACAGCAACACCGCCAGCCAGCTTAGCAACACGCTCCTGCAGCTTCTCACGGTCGTAGTCAGAAGAAGTCTCTTCCATCTGCGCGCGGATCTGCTGAACACGGCTTTCGATTGCAGCCGCTTCACCCACACCGTCAACGATCGTGGTGTTTTCTTTCGTGATAGAAACACGCTTCGCCTGGCCCAGCTGCTCCAGAGAAGCACCTTCCAGGTTCAGACCGACTTCTTCAGAAATCACAGTACCGCCAGTCAGGATAGCGATATCTTCCAGCATCGCCTTACGACGGTCACCGAAACCAGGCGCCTTAACAGCAGCAACCTTAACGATACCGCGCATGTTGTTAACAACCAGAGTTGCCAGCGCTTCGCCTTCAACGTCTTCAGCGATGATCAGCAGCGGACGGGAAGACTTGGCAACCTGTTCCAGGATTGGCAGCAGATCACGGATGTTAGAGATCTTCTTGTCAACGATCAGCATGAACGGGTTTTCCAGATCAACACTCATGCTGTCCTGGTTGTTGATGAAGTAAGGAGACAGGTAACCGCGGTCGAACTGCATACCTTCTACTACGTCCAGTTCGTTTTCCAGACCGGTACCTTCTTCAACGGTGATAACACCTTCTTTACCGACACGCTCCATTGCTTCAGCAATGATATCGCCAACCTGAGAATCAGCGTTCGCAGAGATAGTACCTACCTGAGCGATAGACTTAGTGTCTGCACATGGCACAGCCATCGCCTGCAGCTGTTCAACTACAGCAGCAGCGGCTTTATCGATACCGCGCTTCAGATCCATTGGGTTCATGCCAGCAGCAACAGACTTCAGGCCTTCATTAACAATCGCCTGAGCCAGAACAGTTGCAGTTGTTGTACCGTCACCGGCGACATCGTTGGCCTGGGAAGCAACTTCCTTAACCATCTGAGCGCCCATGTTTTCGAACTTGTCGCTCAGCTCAATTTCTTTAGCAACAGATACACCGTCTTTAGTGACAGTTGGCGCACCGAATGCTTTATCCAGAACAACGTTACGGCCTTTAGGGCCCAGAGTTGTTTTTACAGCGTCCGCCAGAATGTTTACACCAGCCAGCATGCGCTGACGCGCGTCATTACCAAATAATACGTCTTTAGCCATTTTGAAAATCCTGTATTCAATTCAAATTGATTGAAAAATTCTTACCGGGGCTGGTAGCAATTACGCTTCCAGAACACCAAAAATTTCGCTTTCGCTCATTACCAGCAGTTCTTCACCGTCAACTTTAACAACGTTAGAACCGGCGTACTGACCGAAAATAACCTGATCACCAACCTGCACGGTTAAAGCCTGAACTTCACCGGAGTTAGTTACACGGCCGTTACCAACAGCAACTACTTCACCCTGATTAGGCTTCTCAGTTGCAGAACCTGGCAGAACGATACCTGAAGCAGTAGTTGCTTCTTCTTCTTTACGGCGAACAACAACACGGTCGTGTAGTGGACGAATTTTCATTGAATATCTCTCCTGATCCTTGTGATCAAAAAAAGTCGTTTATAGTTATTAAACCGCTCTTTTAGCTCTGAAGTCTCTGATAATTAAGAACTTCAGACCGAAGCAGAGCATGTTTGACATGTTTACAAAGTGATTATCTGTATCACCTAATAAATGATGATGTTTAGCTAGATGGGGCCGTCAAAATGGTTTTCAACGCTTATCATTAAAAAAAGTGTGATTTTTTCAATGATGTTTACATCAGTCTTCCCGACGGTACTCTCCGTCAATCACATCCCCTTTATGCAGGGTTGAAGAATCCTGGGGATCCGGCTGCTGAAAACCGCCCGGACCTGTGTGATGATGGAAGCCCTGAGCCGGATTAATCAGTGTCACTTTGCTTAAGACCAGATCGGCAAAACGCTGGCGGGTAAAGGGAATCAGGCACAGGAACCCGATAACATCAGTGACAAACCCCGGTGTCAGTAAAAGAGCTCCGCCCACTGCCAATACAATCCCTTCAACCATCTCACGGCCAGGCATTTCGCCAGTGGCCATTCTGCCCTGAGCACGGCGCAGGGTTGAGAATCCCTGATAGCGCAACATGTTTACGCCAATAAACGCAGACAAGAGCACCAGACCTATAGTATTCCAGGCACCGATCGCCTGCCCCACATTAATCAGCAGGGTAATTTCAATGATCGGGACTATGATGAAGAGCAAAAACAAAAAACGCATAGCAATAACCTGTCAGAAAAAACAACGTTGGGACTGTTTATAGTTTACACCGGTATACAAGGTTTAGTCCCGTGATTCAGGCTACTATGCTTGCCAATATTTCGCGATCATTTCATCTTAAACAGATCAGCCGGGTAAACCTGCACATAACCGACCAAGCTGCAGCATAAAAGTCGCCTGATCACGCTAACTTTCTTTGTGCTTCGCAGCATTATCAAAAACAAAACCCTGATAATAACTTTATTTATGATCGTAACATATTGATAAAAAACAGATTTATAAATTTAATCCAGGAAGGCATGGACTTTTACGCATTTGCGGTATAACTTTTAGAAAACTTTGTTGCACTGCACATATAAAAACAAAAACACAACACATTTAAGGTAGTCCGCAGATGGAATTAAAAGATAAAGTAATTGTTATCACCGGCGGCGGCAGAGGCCTTGGCCGCGCAATGGCACTTCAGGTTGCAGCCAAGGGCGCCAAACTGGCACTGGTAGATCTTGACCAGCAAGGTCTGGATGAAACCATCGGCCTGTGTATGGAACTGGGCACCGAAGCCCGGGGTTATATCGCCAATATAGCCGAAGAAGATGCCGTGACCGAGCTGTTTGATGATATCGCACAGGACTTTGGTGCGATTCACGGGCTGGTCAACAATGCAGGTATCACCCGCGACGGCCTGTTCATTAAAGTTAAAGACGGTAAGGTTGTTAGCAAAATGAGCCTGGATAACTGGAACCTGGTCATGGACGTTAACCTGACCGGTACCTTCCTGTGCGGCCGTGAAGCAGCTATCAAGATGATTGAGCTGGGTTGCGAAGGCTGCATCATCAATATCTCTTCCATTTCCCGCAACGGCAACATGGGCCAGACCAATTACACAGCCACAAAAGCCGGTGTACAGGCAATGGCAGTTACCTGGGCGAAAGAACTGGCGCGCTACAATATCCGCGCAGCGTCTATAGCGCCAGGTTACATCGGTACCGAAATGGTCATGAGCATGAAACCTGAGGCGCTGGAAAAAATTGCTGCAGGTATTCCGGCTAAACGTCTTGGAAAACCTGAGGAGATTGCCAGCACCGTCGCCTTTATTCTGGAGAATGATTACGTCAACGGCCGTTGTATCGAAGTCGACGGTGCGTTACGTATCTGACCGACTTTTCTGATGAGCTCTACTGATAAGCCAAACAAAAAAGCCAGCAATATGCTGGCTTTTTCGGTTAGCAATCCTGATTAATACCCCAGACCGCGGTCAACAGCCTTTACCGGCAACCCCAGACCGATAGCATGGATATACTCTTTTGCCTGCTCTATCGCATCCCTGATAGACGTCGGTGCCGCAATATGTGGTGTAATAATGACATTATCCATGGACCACAGGGGCGAATCCTGTGACAGGGGCTCGTACTCAAAAACGTCCAGCATTGCGCCCCGCAGGCGCTGCTTGCGCAAAGCATCTATCAAAGCCGGGGAATCAACCACTTCTCCCCTGCCGGCATTAATCACCACCGAATTTGGCAACAGTTGCTCCAATACTGCCCCGTTCACCAGCCCCTGAGTATGCTGGCTTGAAGGTAACAGGTTCACTAACACCCGGGTGCCCTGCAAAAAGGCTGGCAGAGCCTCCTCTCCGGCATAGCTTTCAACACCCGCAACCCGTTTGTCTGTACGGCTCCAGCCCCGGACAGCATAGCCATCATCAGACAGTCGCCGGGCAACCTCAGAACCGATCGCTCCCATGCCGAGAATACCCACAGGCCAGTCAGTCCTGGCATCGATATTCTCCGGCTGCCAGATGCTTCTGCGCTGCTGCCGTTGATAGGCATCAAAGTCCCGACTGAAATGCAGCAAACCATAGCGGACATAATCAGTCATCCATGTTGCCATACCCGCATCCCGTAATTTCAGCACCGGCACATCGTCCGGCAGCCCCGGTAAAGCCAGCAACTTATCCACACCGGCACCAAGATTGATGATGCCTTTAAGCTGAGTATGACGTTCAAACAGCGCCTGTGGAGGCTGCCATACAAGGGCGTAATCGGCCTGCCAGTTCGAAGATTCCACTTCAGACCAGAGACGACAATCAGCATTGGGAAGAAATTCTGATATAACCGGCAACCAGTCAGAAAAGTCTTCACCACGTGCGTAAAACACTATCTTCATACTTTCCTTCCTTCAGAGTTTCTAATAAAAACAGCTAAAATTAACTGTAAAGCAAAAACATCCCAACAAAAGTACCGAGATTTCTAAATAGTCACCGACTATATAACTGGATGTTCCAGAAAGAATTTATTGAAAGCAACAAATTTTACTTTTAAAAACTAATTAATAGGATTTGAGGCTGTTATGAAACGATCTTCGTTATCCTTGCCTATAATCTTCCAGGAACTTTTAGTCTGTGTAAAAGTACCTGAAGCTTGACTGGAATCACCACAGTTTATTTTCCAACGCCCTTTCGAGTCAGTAATCATATTTAACGAACCGTAGCATGCAACTTTATTTTCAGCGCTAATAAAAGCGATATCAACAAGTGCCCCACCTTTCGCTTTCTCACTGGTCACTAACTTACCAGGTAATATCTTATCACCCCAGGTTATATTAACATTTTGGGTCATACTCTGAATTGAATAAAACGGATTTAACTTTTGCTTATCTTCTTGATTTTTATATACAAAACCTCTGGCATCATACTTACAGCCAGTGGTAGAGTGAAACTTTCCGATGACCATTTCACCCTTTGCTTCAAGCCCTGTCGAAAACTGTCCTTCAATAATAGTAAAGGACGGAGTCTTTCTTCCCGTATCAAGATTTGTATAGTTACCAGATTCATAATTAATATAAAAGTGACCATCTTTAGAAACACTTCCTACCGACTCGCTATACTTCCCTGGCAAGTACACTTCTCCTTCATCGATCCAGTAAGCATTATCATAAGCTGCTGTATTGCAGGTAAAATGCTGCCTACCATAGGCCTGCAAGGTCCCTCTGGAATGAAAGACCATAATCATATTACCATCGTACTTTCCACTTCGGTCAACCAACTCAGGCTGTATTGGGTTCCCATTACAACCAACTAAAACCATAGTAGCCAAAGTTAATATACTTCCTTTTACCAGCATCCTTACTCTCTCCTTTAATAACTATAAACACCCATAAAAAAACCCGACAAAAGCCAGGTTTTTTTTCGAAATTTACTATAACTAATCAATCCTTAATTCGATATTCCGCAGACCGGGCGTGTGCCGTCAGGCTTTCACCGCGAGCCAGTACTGATGCTACCTTGCCCATTTCTGACGCCCCATCTTCAGAGAACATAATCAGAGATGAACGTTTCTGGAAGTCATACACGCCTAGCGGCGATGAAAAGCGCGCAGTACCGGAGGTCGGCAATACGTGGTTAGGACCCGCACAGTAGTCACCCAGAGCTTCAGCGGTATAACGGCCCATGAAGATTGCACCGGCGTGCTTAATTTCCGGTAACAGGGCTTCAGGATCAGCGATTGACAACTCCAGGTGCTCCGGCGCTACCCGGTTGCTGACAACTGCAGCGGCAGACAGGTCCGGTACTTTAATCAGGGCTGCACGGTCAGCCATCGATACACGGATAATCGCTTCGCGTTCCATCGTCGGTAATAGCTTGTTAATGCTCGCTTCTACTTTATCGAGGAATTCTGCATCATGAGAAACCAGAATAGGCTGTGCGTCTTCATCGTGCTCTGCCTGAGAGAACAAATCCATCGCAATCCAGTCAGGATCGGTCTGGCCGTCACAGATCACCAGTATCTCTGAAGGGCCGGCAATCATATCGATGCCTACTGCGCCGAATACTGCCCGTTTAGCCGTCGCAACAAAGATATTACCCGGGCCGACAATCTTGTCGACCTTAGGCACGGTTTCAGTGCCGTACGCCAGGGCAGCAACCGCTTGTGCACCGCCTACAGAGAATGCACGGTCTACACCGGATAATGCAGCCGCTGCCAGTACCAGTTGATTAACTTCACCGTCTGGCGTGGGCACAACCATGATCAGTTCTTCAACACCGGCAACTTTTGCCGGAATGGCGTTCATCAGTACTGATGAAGGATAAGAGGCTTTTCCGCCCGGTACATACAGACCTACTTTATCCATCGCAGTGACTTTCTGTCCCAGCAATGTGCCATCGGCTTCACGGTACTGCCAGGACTCACCCAGCTGTTTCTCGTGATAATTACGAACCCGATCAGCTGCAATTTGCAGTGCTTCTTTCTGATCGGCAGGTAATGTATCCAGCGCTTCCTGTAACTGTACCTGAGTAAACTCAAGTTCAGCCATAGAAGACACATCAAGGCGGTCAAAACGGTTGCTGAACTCCACTACCGCGTCATCTCCACGCGCTTTTACCTGCAGAAGAATATCATCAACAATGGCATTTACTTCTTTATTGGAAACTGCTTCCCAAGCCAACAGACGGTCCATCTGATCGGCAAAATCTTCTTGCTGACTGTCCAGCCGTAATACGTTTAACTCAGCCATTACTTATCTTCACTCTTTCTTGCTTCTACTGCGGCAGCTAACTGTTCAATAATCGGCTGAATCTGGCGGTGCTTCATTTTCATGGCAGCTTTGCCCACCACCAGCCGTGAACTGACATAAGCAATTTCTTCCAGCGGTACCAAACCATTGGCACGCATGGTATTGCCGGTGTCTACGATATCCACAATACGGTCAGCCAGTCCCATAATCGGTGCTAACTCCATAGCGCCATACAGCTTGATAATGTCTACCTGATGTCCCTGACGGGCATAGTATTCTTTCGTGACGTTCACAAACTTAGTAGCGACTTTGATCCGGCCGGATACTGGCGGTGCGTCCTTCAGAGAAGCGGTCATCAGCTTACAGCGGGCAATGTCCAGATCCAGCGGTTCATAGACGCCTTTCGCGCCGTATTCCATCAGTACATCTTTACCTGCTACGCCCATATCTGCGCCGCCATGTTCAACGTAGGTTGGCACGTCAGTCGCTCTGATCACTACCAGCTTGATGTTGTCATGATTGGTATCAAAGATAAGCTTACGGCTGCTGAAGATATCTTCCGCAGGCAGGATATTCGCCGCTTCGAGCAACGGCAGCGTGTCTTTCAGAATACGCCCTTTAGACAGGGCTATAGTCAATTGCTGTTTCATGTTCGCTGTTTGACAATCCGTAAAGAGGGCAGCGCCGCAGCGCTGCTATAAATAAATAAAAATAGGCTGGCAAAAAGCTGCTTAACCCGGCACCCGTTTAATCTTAGCGCCTAATAATTGCAGTTTTTCTTCAATACATTCATAACCACGGTCAATGTGGTAAATCCGCTCGATAATAGTCTCACCTTCAGCAAGAATCGCAGCGATTACCAAACTCGCAGATGCCCGCAAGTCAGTGGCCATTACCGGTGCACCGGTCAACTTATCCACACCTTCCATAATAGCCGTGTTGCCTTCGATAGTGATCTTGGCACCCATACGGCTCATTTCCTGCATATGCATGAAACGGTTTTCAAAGACGGTTTCCTTGATACGGCTAACACCTTCCGCAACGACATTCATCGCTGCAAACTGTGCCTGCATATCCGTTGGGAAAGCCGGATACGGCGCAGTAACCAGGTTAACAGCCTTCGGCCGTTTACCGTGCATATCCAGCTCAATCCAGTCTTTGCCAGTTTTAATCTCAGCACCGGCTTCTTCCAGCTTCTGAATAACCGCATCCAGAATATCAGGACGGGTATTCTTCACCCGGATAGAACCACGGGTCGCTGCAGCTGCTACCAGATACGTACCAGTTTCAATACGGTCAGCAACCACCGGGAAGTGACAGGACTTCAGCGAAGGTACGCCGTTTACTGTAATCGTATCTGTACCGTGACCGGAAATATCCGCGCCCATCGCAATCAGGAACTCAGCCAGATCCACCACTTCAGGTTCACGGGCAGCGTTTTCGATAACACTCTGACCTTCCGCCAGCGCGGCAGCCATCAGGATATTTTCTGTGCCGGTTACCGTTACTGTGTCAAAGAATACCCGTCCACCTTTCAGACGTCCGTCACAGGTTGCACGGATAAAGCCTTCTTCCAGAACAATGTTTGCGCCCAGGGCTTCGAGGCCTTTAATGTGCAGGTCAACCGGACGGCTACCAATCGCACACCCCCCTGGCAGTGATACTTCCGCATGGCCGTAGTGTGCCAGTAGCGGCCCCAGTACCAGAATGGACGCCCGCATGGTTTTCACCAGTTCATAAGGCGCAACTGTAGAGTTGATCGTACGGGTGTCGATCTCAACACTGAGCTTCTCATCAACTGTGAGCTCTACGCCCATCTGACGCAACAGCTCAAGCATGGTCGTAATATCATGCAGATGAGGAAGGTTGCTGATCGTTACAGGCTCATCGGCCAGCAGACTTGCAGCCAGAATAGGCAACGCGGAGTTCTTTGCTCCGGAAATCTTTACATCACCCTGCAACCGGCTTCCACCGGTAATAATTAGTTTATCCATCGACGCTTTGCCTTATCAAATTAGTTCTGTAACTCAGCCCACTGAGCAGGCGTATAAGTTTTGATAGTCAGCGCATGAATACTGCCATTGGCAATTTCTTCAGCCAGGCACTGGGATACCAGTTGCTGCTTTTTAACCGGACGTAAGCCTTCAAAAACCTCACCGACAACGGTTACCTGGAAATTACAGCCTTCACCTTCAGGATAGACAACACAACCTTCCAGTTTGCTCTCCAGTAACTGCTTAACTTGTTCGATTTGCATGCAAAATACCGCTTAAATTTGGGAGGAAAAATAACAGACGAAATGATAGCCGATTACGATATAAAAGGCGACGGGAGGATGGCACAGAAGCGCGGAATTCCTGAGACAGATCTATACCCGGAAAGATTATTTCCAAATCCGGGTAGCGGAAAGACCAACCAGCTCTGCCATTTGCACCATTTCATCCGGAAAGTGTCGGGCTTCAAGAGTAAGCCCCTTCTGCTCAGCCAATCGCTGACAGCTTAACCAGAACGCCAGTGCCGAGCTATCTACACGGGCTACTCCGGTAAAATCCATAACAACCCGCCCGGCCAGTTCAGCCAGGCAGGATTCAGTCATCTGCCGGGCTTTTTCTGCTGTCGCAAAAATCAGATCACCGCTTAACATCAGGGCATCCGGGGAGTCAGGCTTACAGCTGAACGGCGCCATTTATTTACTCACGTCCGTTTCTACCTGAGCTTTCCAGTTAGCAATTACACCGCCAACGTCTCCACGGTTTTTCTTAACCAGTGAAGCAAACTGATTTTTAAAGTTCAGGCGCAGATTAATCCCATCCAGATGAACGTTTACCAGCTTCCAGCCCTCAGGCTGCTCAAGCATGTAATAATCCAGCTTATACGTGGCACTGCCGCCAGAACGCACTTTTACACTGACAATTTGCTTGTTAGGCCTTGGACTCGGACGCCCCTCAGGTAACAGCTCATAGCCGGTAATCTCAAAACCCACTAATGCTTTAGCGTAGGTTCTGATCAGTGTATTTTTAAACACTCCGGTAAAGTCAGTCCGCTGTTCAGCCGTTGCTTTACGGTAATACTTGCCCATCACCCGCTTGGCGATATATTCAAAATCAACAACGGGTACCAGCAGCCGTTCAATTTCGGCCATCAGAGGAGTGACATCATCCCCGGCTGAAAGCTCCCCTTCTCCGAGAACACTGATCATCTCAGCGCTGGTTTTATCAACGGGTTCACTGGCAGCCTGCCATGAAGCAAGGCTGACCGGGCTAATAACCAGCAGGGCTGCCAGCCAAAAAGCAGAGATACATTTACGCATAACTTTTCTCTTTATTCGGTTGCTTCATTGAACAGAAATTTGCCAATGAGCTCTTCTAACACCAGCGCGGACTGAGTATCTTCAATAAAATCTCCGTCCTGCAACATTTCTTCATCAGCACCGGTCGTAATGCCGATATACTTTTCACCCAGCAGTCCCGATGTCAGAATCGATGCAGAACTGTCCAGGCTCAGATAATTAACATTTGAATCGATGGCCATTTCGACCCGCGCCATCAGTTGATCCTCATCCAGTACAATGGCCGTAACGTGGCCAATTTTAACCCCGGACATCGTAACTTTAGAGCGGGATGTCAAACCGCCGATATTCTCAAACAGTGCATATACTTTATAACTACGGCTGCCTTCTGACAAAGTAAGTCCGCTCACTTTTAACGCCAGCACCAACAATGCTAACGCCCCCGCCAGCATAAAAAAGCCTACTGCCAGTTCCAGTCCCCGGATTCGCATCTTATAAATCTCCAAACATCAAAGCAGTCAAAATAAAGTCCAGCCCAAGTACAGCCAGCGACGCATAAACCACGGTTCGGGTCGTTGCCTGACTTATGCCTTCTGACGTCGGCACAGAGTCATACCCCTGATATACCGCTATCCAGGTTACCGCCACACCGAACACCAGCGCTTTGATCAGCCCGTTTACAACATCTTCAGAAAAATCCACAGAGTTCTGCATGTTAGACCAGAATGAGCCTTCATAAATGCCCAGCCAGTCCACGCCTACCAACATACCGCCCCAGATCCCCACGACACTGAAAATCATCGACAGCAGCGGCAAACTCAGCATGCCGGCCCAGAACCTCGGTGCAATGATTCTGCGCAGAGGGTCAACGCCAATCATTTCAAGACTGGATAACTGCTCCGTTGCTTTCATCAAACCAATTTCAGCAGTCAGGGCAGACCCTGCCCGTCCGGCAAATAACAGAGCGGTCACCACGGGGGATAACTCGCGCACCAGACTGAGGGCCACCATCTGCCCCACTGCCTGTTCAGAACCGTAATCAACCAGAATGGTATAGCCCTGAAGGCTCAGCACCATACCGATAAACAAACCAGACACAATAATTATAATCAGTGACAGTACACCCACCGAATACAATTGCTGTATGAAGAGTGGCCACGCCTGACGGCCAGGAATCGCAAACACTGCCTGCGAAAGAATAATGCCGGAACGGCCAAATGCTTCCAGCTTGTCCAGCCCGGCCGCACCCAGCGCCTGTATTTTAGTAAACATCCTGCGTTAACCCTGCATCAGCTGATCAAGATAATCGTCAGCCGGAAAGTGAAACGGAACCGGCCCGTCCGGTAAGCCATCCAGAAACTGACGTACCTGCTCAGAGCCATTCCCACGCAGCTCTTCAGCCGTGCCGTGAGCCAGGACCTTCGCATCAGCAATCAGGTATATATAATCCGCAATGGCCAGTGTCTCATTAATATCGTGAGACACAATAATACTGGTGTGCCCAAGCGCTTTATTCAGCCGCGCAATAAGATTAACCAGCACCCCCATTGCAATCGGGTCCTGTCCGGTAAAGGGTTCATCATACATCACCAGATCCGGATCAAGCGCGATCGCACGGGCCAGCGCAACCCGCCGGGCCATTCCACCTGATAATTCACTGGGCATCATATCCGCGGCACCGCGTAATCCTACGGCATGAAGCTTCATTAGTACCACATCACGGATCATCTGTTCACTGAGATCAGTGTGCACACGAATAGGAAAAGCGACGTTTTCGAACACACTCATATCGGTAAAGAGTGCGCCGCTCTGAAACAGCATCCCCATTTTTTCCCGCACTTTGAACAACTCTTTACGGGACAGCGCAGGAATATTGTCATTATCGAGCACAATCTGACCCTGATCCGGCTTCAGCTGCCCGCCGATCAGACGCAGTAATGTTGTTTTACCAGTACCGCTTGGCCCCATCACTGCTGTGATCTTCCCCCGGGGGATACGGATATCAACAGCATCAAAAATTGCCCGGTCACCCCGGGCAAAACTTAGCTGTCTGATATCAATAATACTGTCGTCAAGATAACTCATCTTTAAATCCCGACCCTTTCAAAGGGTTTATTCGGCAATATGTACATTCAGAGTAAGCAGTCACATGCTAACTTAAACCGGGTAAAACAGAGGTAAAGGCACCGGTATACTGTGCAGTTGATGTATTGACTGCAACTTCCCGTCAAAGTTTGACTAACGGCTCAGCTATTTCGGTATATAGAAAGAACAGATACAGGGCCTTACTCCTGTCGGAAGGGGTACACGCAAACCGTCCGACATTCCCTGACATCCGGCTCACAAAACCAGTTATCACATCAGCATAGCAACGAATAGCGCGCACTATACCAGAGCACTATCCGTGCCACCAAAAAAATCCCGCAGAAAAAGCTAATAAAATCAGTCTGCCGACACACAGGCCTTGCACATCCGTCCGATTCTTCATTAAATATGCGGCTCATCCATTTTCATGTTCGAGTCTCATAAACTGATGCTTTACCCTATTCTTGCTTTACTTGCCGGCTTTGTCGTACTGGTCTGGAGCGCTGACCGTTTTGTTGACGGTGCTGCTGCCACGGCCAAAAACTTCGGCATGTCCCCGATGCTGATTGGTTTAACCATTGTGTCATTCGGTACTTCTGCACCGGAAATCCTTGTATCAGCAATGGCCTCAACCAGTGGCGCTGGCGGGCTGGCAATCGGTAATGCACTGGGATCGAACATCGCGAACATCGGTCTGGTACTCGGTGTTACAGCCATAATCACACAGCTACCGGTAAAGTCCGGTGTACTGAAACGGGAAATACCACTGTTACTCGGCATCACACTGCTGGCCGGACTGGTTCTCTTTGACCAGTATCTGGGGCTGACAGATGCCCTGATGCTTGCCGCTGCACTGATATTCAGTCTGTTTATGTTTGCCCGCTTCCAAAAGTCTGCTGAAAATGACGAACTGGCCAGTGAAGATGAAGAACTGCCAGAGATGACAACGCCCATGGCAATCTTTTGGCTGATACTGGGTCTGGCCCTGCTGGCTGCAAGCTCCCGGGCACTGGTGTGGGGGGCAACTGAAATCGCAATCACACTTGGTGTCAGTGACCTTGTGATTGGTCTGACAATTGTTGCCATCGGCACCAGCCTGCCAGAACTGGCTGCCTCTGTTGCCAGCGCGCTGAAAGGTCATACAGATATTGCAATCGGCAACATTGTTGGCTCAAACATCTTTAACATAGCGGCAGTGATGGCTGTACCCGGTTTTCTGGCACCAATTGCGTTCGACGCGGTCGTAGTATGGCGTGACTACGGAGTCACTCTTGGCCTTACCGCATTACTGCTGGTACTGGCACTGTGGCAAAAACCGCCCCGCATCAGCCGCCCGGAAGGCGCCTTACTGCTGATCGGCTATGCTGCGTATTTAGGTGTGCTATATAAGATGAGCGTGTAAGTGATGCAAAACACATTTAATTTTCTGGCTTCGGCCCGGCGTACTATCGATATAGAACAGACCGCCATTGCCAATCTGGAAAAACATTTAAACAGCGACTTCGACACAGCCTGCCAGCTGGCACTCAACTGCAACGGCCGGCTGATTGTCACCGGCATGGGGAAATCAGGCCACATCGGTAAAAAGATTGCAGCTACCCTGGCATCCACCGGCACACCAGCATTCTTTGTCCATCCCGGTGAAGCCAGTCACGGTGACCTGGGGATGATCACCCCCGAAGACCTGATTATTGCTTTATCAAACTCAGGCGAAACCAGCGAAGTCACAGCACTTTTGCCATTGATTAAGCGCATGAATGCCCCTCTGATCAGCATTACCGGTAACCCGGAATCCACCCTGTCCCGGTTTGCCAATGCAAACCTCAACGTTGCAGTGACTGAAGAAGCCTGCCCTCTCGGCCTGGCGCCAACGTCAAGCACCACCGCCGCTCTTGTAATCGGTGATGCGCTGGCCATTGCATTACTTGAGGCACGGGGATTCAGCGCCGAAGACTTTGCGTTCTCTCACCCTGGCGGCAGTCTGGGACGCAGACTGCTGCTCAAAGTAGCCGATATTATGCACAGTGGTGATGAAATACCGCTCGTCAGCCCTGAAACATCATTAGATAACGCCTTGCTTGAAGTTACCCGTAAGCGTCTGGGTATGACTGGCATTCAGGACGCAACCGGCAAACTTATCGGCATTTTCACCGATGGAGATCTACGGCGTACCCTGGATCAGAATGTTGATCTTAAAAACACGCCTATCAGCCAGGTCATGACCCGTGAATGCACCACTGCTGAAGCAGAAATGCTCGCCGCTGAAGCCTTGCAAATTATGCAAAGCCACAAAATTAATGCGCTGATTGTGCTGAACAAAGCAGGTACCCCCGTGGGTGCACTGAATATGCATGACCTTCTGCAGGCCGGAGTAATCTGATGCTGACACACATATCTGAACACCTGATTCAGCAGATGCAAAAAATACGGTTAGCCGTATTTGATGTTGACGGTGTCCTGACCGATGGAAAACTGAATTTTCTGCCGGACGGCAGTGAAATTAAAAGCTTTAACACTCTGGATGGTCTGGGCATAAAAATGCTGCAAAAGGCCGGAATACAAACAGCCATTATTACCGGCCGAAGCTCACCCCAGGTTGAAAAACGCGCCAAGTCACTGGGTATTGCTTATTTATATCAGGGGCGGGAAGACAAACTGACCGCACTGAAAGAACTCTGGGCGGATACCGGCTTTAATGCAGAGAATACAGCCTATATTGGCGACGATCTGCCTGACCTTGCTGCAATCCGGGCTGTCACCTTTGGGGCAACCGTGAAGGGCGGTCATCAGTTTGTCCGTCAGCATGCTGACTGGTGCAGCAGCCGTCAGGCTGGCCAGGGCGCTGGCAGAGAATTCTGTGAAACAATTCTCGCTGCGCAGAATAAACTCGATGCAATCTGGGCTGAATACCTGTGATAACCCGCTCCCGCCTGCGTATATTCAGCGCCATCATCATTGTCGGCGTCAGTGTCTTTTATCTTGGCTGGCAGGACAGCACAAAAAAATCTGCCAGTAAGGCTGATAAACCCGCACATCCGCAGGCGGATTATTTTATTAAACAAAGCCACGTCAAAGATTTTGATACTGACGGATTTAAAACCCGGTCACTGACTGCAGAGTTCACGGAGCATCTGCCGGCGAAACAACGGCTGGAACTACAGAAACCGGTGCTGCAGTTTTTTAAGGACGGTGAGATCGTGCGTTCAGTCACCAGCCATCAGGCTGAGATGCCCGACAAAAACAAGCTCATTGAGTTTATCGGAAACGTTATTGTCAGCGACCTGCAACAACCGCAACGAAAACAGACGCTGCAAACTGAAACGCTGACGGTTTACACCGAGAAAAAGCTTGCGCAAACCGCTGCAAAAGTCACAATATCTGATCAGTCAGGCCGCACTACAGGTGTAGGCATGAAGGCTGATTTCAACGCCAACACTGTCGAATTGCAATCCCAAGTAAAAGGGCTTCATCATGTCAATTAGCCGCATTGCAACACCCTTAATCTTACTGTCAGCCCTTTTTTCTGGTCTGGCAAGCGCTCTGCCTGAAGACAAATCCCAGCCAATTCATATCGCTGCTGACAGCGCCAGCATGAACGACCTGACCGGCATCACCGTCTACAAAGGTGCCGTAAATGTTCAGCAAGGCACGCTGAAAATTGAAGGCAGCACCGTAGAGCTTAAACAAAAAAACGGGGGGGTCACCAATATTAAAGCCCTCGGCAGCCCTGCTCACTACGAACAGAAACCCAATAAGCAGGAACCGCTTACTCACGCCTACGGCAGCAAGCTGGACTACGACACTGCTGCAGAAATACTGGTGATTACCGGCAAGGCCAAAGTCACCCAGGGCGGCGATGTATTTACCGGCGACCGTATCGTCTACAACATGAAAAAAAGTACCATTGAAGCATTCAGTGACGACAAATCTTCAAACGAACGGGTAATTATGGTTATTCAGCCAAAAGCCGCCCAGAATGGCAGTAATTAATGAGCAGTCTGAAAGCACTCAACCTGGCAAAAAGCTACAAAGGCCGGTCCGTTGTAAAAGATGTTTCCATGCACATCGAACGTGGTCAGATCGTGGGGCTCCTCGGACCTAACGGCGCAGGCAAAACCACCTGCTTTTACATGATTGTGGGGCTGGTAGATGCCGATCAGGGCACCATTCTTCTGGATGACCAGGATCTCACCAGACAAGCCATGCATAACCGGGCCCGCAAAGGTATTGGGTACCTGCCTCAGGAAGCATCTATATTCCGTAAGTTAAGCGTGCGGAACAATATTATGGCCATTCTGGAAACCCGCCCGGAACTGAATAAGCAGCAACGGGAAGAAAAGCTTGCCGAACTGCTTGAAGAATTCCACGTCACTCATCTCGCAGACAGTCTGGGAATGAGCCTGTCCGGCGGAGAACGCCGCCGGGTTGAAATCGCCCGTGCCCTGGCAACTGAACCCAGCTTCATTCTGCTGGATGAACCCTTTGCAGGGGTCGATCCGATATCTGTGACGGATATCAAAAACACCATTAAGCATCTGCAAAGTAAAAATATCGGCATCCTGATTACTGACCATAATGTGCGCGAAACATTAGATATTTGTGAACAGGCATATATAGTCAGTGAAGGATATATTCTTGCCGCTGGCGCACCAGAAGATATACTGAGTAATCAGCAAGTGAAGCAGGCATATCTTGGCGAGCAGTTCCGCCTGTAGTTTTCTCCCCTTCTTTTTTCTGACAGGTACAAGCAGTTATATGAAACAAGCGTTACAACTGAAGATTGGCCAGCACCTTACGATGACCCCGCAATTGCAGCAGGCGATTCGGCTGTTACAACTGTCAACGCTTGATCTGCAACAGGAAATTCAGGAAGCGCTCGATTCAAACCCCATGCTTGAAGTGGGTGAAGAAGACGCCGCAGAAAATACTGAAACAAAAGCAGAACACGATGCGGACTCCCCCGCCAAGCAGGAAACCAGCGAAACCGTCAGTGCCGAACACGAAGACACCCATGTTGCTGACAGTGACTGGAGTGAAGATATTCCGGATGAACTGGCCACCGACAGCCAGTGGGAAGACACTTTCCAGACAGCTACCCCTACCTCGACCACAAATAACGATTTCAGCGACAGCCATTTTGAAGCCAACGACACCGCCGTTGAAACCCTTCAGGACCACCTCAACTGGCAGCTGAACCTGACACCGATGAGCGAGCTGGATCAGCTGATTGCGGCCAACATCATCGACGGTATCACCCCGGACGGCTACCTGAGCATTGAACTGGAAGCCATTCACGAACACTTCATCAGCCAGGACGACCCTCACCTGCAGGAAACTGAACTGGACGAAATAGAAGCCGTACTGCGCCGGGTACAACAGTTTGACCCACCCGGCGTCGCTGCGCGGGACCTGAGTGAATGCCTGCTGCTGCAACTCGATCAGCTACCGACAGATACACCGTTCCTCAAAGAAGCCCGCAAAATAGCCAGCCAGTACCTGCCGATTCTTGGCAGCCATGACTATAAGCTTCTGATGCGTAAAACCCGGCTGAAAGAACCTCAGCTGCAGGCCGTTGTGGCATTAATTCAGTCTCTGAACCCTAAGCCCGGCGCCACCATCACGACCAGCCATTCTGAATATGTCATTCCTGATGTGTTTGTCAGCCAGGATAAAGGCATTTGGCAGGTTCGGCTCAGCCCGGAAGCGTCCCCCCGTTTACGCATTAATGACAGCTACGCAGATCTGATTAAAAGGGCCGATAACAGCCCGGACAACACCTACTTAAAAAGTCATTTGCAGGAAGCACGCTGGTTTATTAAAAGCATTCTCAGCCGTAACGAAACCCTGCTTAAAGTTACCCGCGAAATTGTTGCCCGCCAGCAGGACTTTCTGGAAGAAGGCGAAGAGGCGATGCGCCCGATGGTACTGCACGATATTGCGGAAGCGGTCGACATGCATGAATCCACTATCTCCCGGGTCACTACTCAAAAATACATGCATACCCCGAGAGGTATCTTCGAGCTCAAATATTTCTTCTCCAGCCATGTCAGCACTGACAGCGGGGGAACCTGTTCCTCCACTGCCATCCGTGCGCTGATAAAGAAACTGGTTGCTGCTGAGAACCCTGCCAAACCTCTGAGTGATAATAAGATCACCCAGCTGCTGGACGAACAGGGAATCAAGGTAGCCCGCCGAACCATCGCAAAATATCGCGAGTCTTTGAATATTCCACCTTCAAATGAGCGAAAGCGTCTGGTTTAATGAAATTACGGATAACATCCGTAATGCACTAACAAGGAGATTGCCATGCAAATCAATATTTCTGGTCACCACGTCGAACTGACAGAATCACTGAGCAACTACGTGCACAGCAAATTCAGCAAGCTGGAACGTCACTTCGACAACATCACCAATGCACAGGTGACGCTGAGCATTGAGAAAACCCGGCAAAAAGCCGAAGGTGATGTTCACGTAGCCGGTGGCCAACTGTTCGCCACACACGAACATGATGACATGTATGCTGCAATTGATGGCCTGATTGACAAGCTCGACCGTCAGGTTATCAAACATAAAGAAAAACTTAAGAATCACAAATAGCAACGTTTCTGAAACCCTATGTTAATCAAAGATCTACTTACCCCCTCAAGAGTGCTTCATGCTCTTGAGGGTGGCAGTAAAAAACGCACCTTAGAACTGATCAGTAAAACCATCGCCCAACAGGTTGAAGACCTTGAGGAAGAAGATATATTCTCAGGCCTGATAGGCCGGGAACGCCTGGGAAGCACAGGTATAGGTGAAGGCGTTGCCATCCCCCACTGCAGACTGGATAACTATAATCAGGTTGTAGGCTGTCTGGTCCAGCTGGCTGAACCGATTGATTTTGATTCCATTGACGGCGCACCGGTTGATTTACTGTTTGTCTTACTGGTTCCTTCCGATGCCTGCGACAAACACCTGCAAACGCTGGGTAACCTTGCAGAACTGTTCAGCCAGACAGAATTCCGCCAGCAACTGCGTGATGCCACATCAGCCGAAAGCCTGTTGGAAACAGTCACTCATTACAAGGTAAGCCACTAGTATGAAACTGGTAGTGATCAGCGGCCGGTCCGGCTCAGGTAAAAGTACTGCCTTACAGGCACTTGAAGACATCGGCTTCTATTGCATCGACAACCTGCCCGCTCACCTGCTCCCCCAACTGATCACCCGGCCACCGGAAAAAACCAGTAACGACGCCCCCAAAACTCTGCTGGCCGTCAGTATTGATGCCCGTAACCCCCTCAGCAATCTGGAAGAATTTCCGGCAATCCTGAAAAAGCTCCGGGAAAAACAAAATATCAGCTGCGAACTTCTGTACTTAGACAGCAACGAAGAAGTTCTGCTAAAACGGTACAGTGCCACCCGGCGTAAGCACCCTTTGTCTAACGAACAGCGGAGCCTCAAAGACGCCATTGAATATGAGCGGGAGTTGCTCGGCCCACTTGCTGAACTGGCTGATTTACGCCTGGATACCACCCGACTGTCTCTTTATCAGCTTCGTGACAGCATCAAATTACGGATCATGCAAAAGCAGGAACAGGGGTTGTCTATTCAGTTCGAATCTTTCGGATTCAAATATGGATTACCACTGGATCTGGACTTCACTTATGACGTCCGCTGCCTGCCCAACCCATACTGGCTACCTCCTCTGCGTGAATATACCGGTCTGCAACAACCGGTGATCGACTTCCTTAGCCAGGAAGCAGAAGTAAACGAAATGCTGACAGATATCACTGACTATCTGGAAAAATGGCTGCCGGTATTTGAAAAAAACAACCGCAGTTACGTCACAATCGGCATCGGCTGTACCGGCGGTCATCACCGTTCAGTATTTATCGCTGAGCAGCTTGCTAGCCATTTCAGACGAACTATGGATAATGTTCATGTCAGGCACCGGGAGCTGCCCTGAAGCCACAAAAAGCTTCAGCACCGGAGACAGACACTGTAAACAACGGAGGCGTATCAGAACTTATGCAGGAACAACAGCTTACCATTATCAATAAACTCGGCCTGCACGCCCGGGCTGCCGCTAAACTGATTAACCTGACCAGCAAGTTCAGCTGTGATATTCAGCTGGCAAAAGATGGCCGCCAGGTTGACGGTAAAAGCATTATGTCGGTCATGATGCTGGCAGCCAGCAAAGGCACAGAACTGACAATCAGCACTGACGGTGAAGATGAACAGGAAGCACTGAACGCAATCGTTGAGCTGATAAATAACCGTTTTGACGAAGAAGAATAACCCGGCAACACCCGCTCCTGCCGCAATCATCCCTTATCCCTTGAAAAACAATCCGCTATAATAGCCCCTCACCGGTATTATGCCGGTAATGCCTGCCTGTCATTTTTTCCGGTATAGCTGAGGCCCTTAATGATCGAAACCACTGAAAGAACAGATCTAGATAAACTCTCAGAAGCTGTGGAAAGTGGTGAGTTCAAACAGATACGCTATACCCTGAATAATACCCTGCGGCCTTCTGAAGTAGCCCACCTGCTTGAAAAATCGCCACCCAAAGAGCGACGTTTGCTCTGGAGCCTGATTCACCAGGAACTCGAAGCAGATGTACTGCAGGACCTGGGTGACGATGTACGGACTGAAATCCTCAGCCAGATGGATGCCCACGAAGTACTGGCTATCACCGAAGCCCTTGAAACCGATGACATGGCAGACGTCATCCAGCAGCTGCCGGAAACCCTCACCCGGGAAATCCTGCGCTCCATGGGTAGCCAGAACAGGGAACGTCTTGAAGCGGTGCTTTCGTACCCTGAAGATACCGCCGGCGGTCTGATGAACACTGATACCATCACGGTTCGCCCGGATATCAGTGTTGAAACAGCACTTCGCTTTCTGCGCCGTCACGACGAACTGCCGGATATGACCGACAGCCTGTTCGTCGTAAACCGTAAAGATGAATACATTGGCAACCTGCCGCTGACGCGAATGCTGGTGAGCGACCCGGGCATTACCGTACGGGAAATCATGTCAACGGACGCGGAACCGATTGAAGCAGAAATGCCCGACGACAAGGTTGCTCAACTGTTCGAACAGGAAGATCTGGTATCAGCGCCGGTTGTTGACGAAAACAACAAGCTGCTCGGCCGTATCACCATCGATGACGTGGTAGATGTTATCCGGGAAGATGCCGATCATTCTCTGATGAGTATGGCGGGCCTGGATGATGATGAAGACACCTTTGCGCCCATTATGAAAACTACCCGGCGCCGGGCTGTCTGGCTGGGTGTGAATCTGATCACAGCCTTCATTGCTTCAGCGGTTATTGGCATCTTCGAAGACACCATCGATAAAGTGGTCGCTCTTGCCGTTCTGATGCCAATAGTCGCCAGTATGGGCGGAATCGCCGGCAGCCAGGCACTGACACTGGTCATCCGTGGCCAGGCCCTGGGGCATGTAGAACGCTCTAATGCCGGCTGGCTACTGAACCGGGAACTGGTGGTTGGTACAGCCAACGGCATCCTCTGGGCCATTGTGGTCGCGGTCATTGCGGTTCTCTGGTTCCAGGACACCACAATCGGCCTGATTATCGGCTGCGCAATTGTTATCAACCTGATTGCCGCCGCACTGGCCGGCACTCTGCTGCCGATCATTCTCAAAGCCTGGGGGATAGACCCGGCACTGGCCGGCAGCGTATTACTGACAACCATTACCGATGTAGTAGGCTTCTTTGCCTTTCTCGGTCTGGCAACCTTCTTCTATAGTTAGTGGTAAACCTGCTAACACCTTTGAGTTAAGTGGATATTATGAGTAACGAATACTTCCCGGACGCCGACGAACAGTTTAACGATGACGAAGAATGGGTATCGAAAACCCAGCGTAAGCGTGAAATGGAAGCCCTGCAGGATTTGGGGGCGAAAATTACTGAGCTGAATAAAGAGCAGGCCGAACAGGTACCGATGAGTGAAGAGCTTCGTGCTGCAATCATTGAAGCTGGCCGCCTTCAGCCCCGTTCTGAGGCAATCCGTCGTCACACACAATACATTGGCCGGCTGATGCGCAGCGAAGACACAGAGGCCATTGAAGCCGCGCTGGATCGCTTTGAAGCGGGCAAGCAGGCACACGCACAAATGTTCCACAAACTGGAACGCTGGCGTGACCGTCTGATTCTGGGAGATAACAACGACTTGCAGGCTTATCTGGAAGAAGACACCGGTGCAGATATTCAGCATTTACGGCAGTTATTGCGCAACGCCAAAAAAGAACAGTCTCAGGGCAAACAGCCAGTTGCCGCCCGCAAGCTGTTTAAATATTTACGGGAACGGGCAGAGTCCAGCTTCCAGCTGTAAATACACGGCTAAATCAGGGCGCGGGTCAGTTTTCAACGACACCCCGTGCCTGATCCTTTGAGGTAATCAGCTCAAACTGCGGATCCCCCCAGTCTCCCTCCATCCGGTAACGAACTGCCGCCACTTTTTCTTTAATCTCATCACCGAATAACTTATCGATGATAAACGCCGCACCGGCAATCTGCGGCGCCCCCAGCAAAGCTGCAGCAATGGGCAGGTTATCCGTCACCGGTAAAGTTACCTGCATTTCCGTATTCAGGGTTTCTGTCACCAGATCAATATCACCTTTAACTTCAACATCGGCAGAAGGCCCGTCCAAAATAAGAGGCTCCACACTTGAAGCGATACCGTTTTCAATCCGGTAGCGCCCTTTGAGCACATCAAAACTTACTCCCTTGGCAAACAGATCCTTAAAATCCAGCCGTAGCCTGCGGCCTAAAGTATTCAGATTCAAAATGCCAAAAATGCGCAGAAAATTACTGGAAGCACCACTCTCTATCAAGCGCCCCTGTTCAGCAACAAAATCCAGCCCTCCCCTAAGCCGTCCAAGGCTGAATTGCCACGGGGCGCCCGGCCAGAACATTTTCGTGTCAGAACGAAAGTTTTCAGTTTCCAAAACCTGCTGGTAACCCGCCGTCATCAGGCTTTGACCAACGTTATCGCCCCGCAGGCTCAAGCTGATCTCCGACTGAGAAGGCGTTCCGGAGGACCAGCGAATATCACCTTTGATATCCAGCTCATCCATCCGTCCGTATAAATTATTAAATACGCTGTTACCATTCTCTGTTCGTAAACTGAAACCCCATTGCCCCCAACGTTTACCACTATAAACTAACTGACCAATGCTCACGTCCACTGCCGGCAACTGACCCGGCCTGACGGTTGAATCAACAAAGGGCTCGGCAACCGCATTTCCTTCTTCCTCAGCAGGTAAAAGCGTATCAAGATCAATATACGCCAGATCCAGAGAATACGGACTGTTTTCACCATAAGTCAGCGTCCCCTGAAGGGCTGAACTGTTAATGCTGATTCGACGTTGCGATCCGAAGTCCTGTAAGCCAACCCGGACATCTTTCATCTGCGTGGTGCCAAATGAAACTTCCGACAACGTCATATCAACTGCAGATATTGCTTCAAGTGCTGCCGGAGATGCCCCCGCATCACTGCCGGCGGATGAATCTGACAAGCCATTTTCCACCAAAAACTGCTGCAACTCTTCAACATCCAGCCGGGGCAAATAGCCTTCAATACTGTAACCCGCGACAGAAGGAAGCGACGCACGCGGCGAACCAAATACAAATCTGGCCCTCTCAATACCCTTCCCTTTAAGTCTCAGCGCCGCCGCAAGACGCTGCCCCAGATTGAATGTCAGGGTCGGTCTGTCGGCGAAGTTCATTGAGAATCTTGAGGCCAGTACTTCGCCTTTCGGTTTATTGAGGGGCGCAAAAAAACTCAGTTCAGTTGCCTGAAGATCACTCTCTATTAACAGGTTTGAACAACTGGCTGTCGCACAGATATCCAGCGTGGCTTTATATGCCTGCCGGCCCTGTAAACCTTTAAGTACATCTTCGCCGGTCCACTGTTGAATTTTATGCAAATCCACCCGGGAATTTAAAACTGTCGAGGTAACCGTACCCTGCCTGGAATTTCTGCTACTGATAGTCGCGCTGAACGGCTCGCCGAATATCACCCCCTTCAACGCAGGGGAAGACAGGCCTTTATGCTGGTTATAATTTAACAGTCCCGTTATACCTGTCAGGCTTAACTGACGCGTAGCCGATTTCAACTCTCCGGCTGAGAGATTCACTGCCACATCCACATCGGGCACAGCTTTAGGATCATCCAGCGGCAGATTAAGATTCACCACCGTCTTTGCCTGTCCGGTTACCTGCCACTGCTGCAACTCTTCTACCGGCTCAGAAAAAATATCACTTCCCAGTAATACTTCCTGAATATCACTTGCATTACCTTCTGCCCAGCCAAGTACACGTAATGTCTCGGTACCCGGCGGCAAATACACCCAGGCCTGCTCCAGCCGGCTACCCTTTAACTCTCCGCCGGTAGCATAAATTTCCAGCCCCTCTTCACGCATCAGCATGGTTGCATCCGTATCACGGACTTCTGGCCAGTTAGGGTCGTATGCGATCGTGCCATCTTTCACATCCAGAAATAGCTGTACGACCTGTGGCTCATCACTGAACGCTGAACGGGTATTGGTATGGAGCAGTAAGCTGCCCTGCGTAACCTGACCCTGCTTCACAGCCGCTTCGACCCAGTTATTCAGAGCGTCGGACAATTCTTTATGAGGAATCAGCGTCGGTGCTAACCGGCCATCAGCATCTTTTATTCCGATCAGCAATGTCAGCTCACTGCGTATTTGCGGATCAAGCGGCAGATAAAGGCTCCAGCGGCCACTGGCATTAATGCCTTCTTTACGCAGGCGAACCAGGTCGCTGCTGAGTGTCAGCACCTGTTCTTTAAGACTAAAAAAGGTGGTTCCACGGGCATAGTCAAAACGCCAGCCGTCGTTGAACTCTTCAGGGAAAAACAGGCCTAGATCATTACTGGCAAGATCAATCCGGCCATCCAGCTCATCATTCTGATATGCCAGTTCGAGGCGACCATCAACCCCCTGCATGGCCGGGGCACCCTCGTACCCGTTAAACCCAACCCGGTCCAGATCAGCAATTGCTGTAAAATTCAGAGGGTCTATCGCTGGCAACGCAACAGCTGTCAGATCAATAGCCCCGTCTTCTGAACTGTCAGTTGTGGGCCAGTCAACCTGAAGATTACGCACACTGCCCTGTAACGCCAGCAAGGCAATCTCATCACGCACAGCCTGAGGAATCACAGACTGTTGTAACAGCCAGGCTTCCAACCGCCCCAGATTTTGCTCTGGCATGGTCAATCGCAAACCGTCCTGACGCTCTTGCAAAACCGCGTCGTTAAGCCTTAAGCGCGCGGAATCCAGCACGCCTTCCACATGACTGATGCGTAAACGCTTCAGCCCTGATGCTTCGGCAAATACCAAATCGGCAGTAAAATTCTCCAGATGCAGCGGCTGAGGCTGCTGAACCTTCAGCGCTTCAATATCCAACCGGGTACGTAACCGGTTAATCTTATTCTCCTGCCAGCGCCCCCACAGGCGTATTCCAGCATCAATCTGCTCGACTTGTAAATCGCTCAACAGCGCCTGATCAGGCATAAGCTGCCGCAAGGTATCCAGTAAATCTGTGGATAACTGATCAGCCTGTACATAGAAATCAACCGTTGGAGACACTATCAGTTCATTACTTTCCAGTACCAGCCGCAGGCTATTGGGCGGTTTATCCGCAACCGCTAATTGCAACCCTACTGTCAGCTGGTGCTGCTCAGACGTGTTTTCAAGCTCAGCAGATTGTAAATTTAGGATGACTGGTTTGCCGCTTTCAGGCTGTAAACGGATCTGACTGTCTGAAACATAAATACGTGGCTGGCTGAATAAGATGGTCAGCCAATCCGGGATAACAGTCTGCGGATCTGCAGATATATCGTTTTCAGGACGTGAGGGTAAAGCTAAAGAACCGCCTGGCACATTCACCTGGCTGCTGAATCCTGAGACATCAATACGCTGAAAAATGGGCTCGCCACGGAGCAGACTTGCCACAAAATTGAAAGTCAGATCCAGATTTTGTACCCGAACTTCCAGACCGTCATCCGGCAGACTCGCCTGTAACTCGCCAACGGATAAACGTGGATACCGCCCATCCCAGTCAGCAGTAATCTGCTGCATACTGATTTCTGCGGACAGCTGCTGACTCAGGAAAGTGCTGATATCTTCACGGTAATCACTGACCAGCGGCATCATTTGCCGAATCATCAGCATCGCGATGACCAGCAACAGTAAAACAGCCAGCACCAGCCAGTTTAGCCAGCGTACTCCTGTTTTAAGTAACCACATGATACTTACCGTAACACCACATCATAATGTTCCGGGCTATACATAGCTTCGGCCTGAAAACGTATGGATTTACCAATAAAGGCTTCCAGCTCAGCAACATGATCCGAGGCATCATCCTGCAACATATCCACAACAGACTCAGAAGCCAGCACCAGATAACTGTCAGTGTCATAAGCACGGTGTTGCCGGAGGATCTCGCGGAAAATCTCATAGCACACAGTTTCCGGAGTCTTGATCGATCCCCGGCCCTGACAGTGATTACAGGGCTGACACAGCACATGTTCAAGACTTTCCCGGGTACGCTTACGGGTCATCTCGACCAACCCAAGCTCTGATACACCCGTCAGTTTGCATTTAACGTGGTCTTTTTCCAGCACCCGTTCCAGCGTACGTAAAACCTGACGCTGATGATCTTCATCCACCATATCGATAAAGTCGATAATGATGATGCCACCCAGATTTCTCAGCCGCAGCTGACGGCCAATCGCCGTGGCAGCTTCCAGATTGGTCTTAAAAATCGTTTCTTCAAGGTTACGGTGACCAACATATGCACCGGTATTGATGTCCACAGTTGTCATCGCTTCGGTCTGATCAAAAATCAGATAACCACCGGACTTCAGCTCAACCTTACGGCCAAGGGCTTTCTGAATTTCTTCTTCGATATTATAAAGATCAAAAATTGGCCGCTCACCGGGATAATATTCAAGAATATCGCCAATCTGCGGAACCAGTGCCGCTGCAAAATCCACGGATTTCTGGAAGGTTTCTTTTGAATCTATCCGGATGCGCTCGACACCGGCATGCGCCATATCCCGCAGCGCCCGCATATTAAGGGGCAGGTCTTCATAAATAATTGTCGCCACCGGAGACTCTTTGATTTTACGTTCTACTGCCCGCCACAGGCGGCAGAGGAACTGAATATCCAGCGTTAATTCCTGTTCACAGGCGCCTTCAGACACCGTACGCAGAATAAAACCACCGATATTGGTATCGCCATCCTGTCCGAGATCAGCAACTGCCTTTTCAACCAGATTTCGTAACCGGTCACGTTCATCACTGTCTTCGATACGCTGAGAAATACCGATGTGCTCATTACCCGGCATATACACCAGATAACGGGAAGGAATTGAAAGGTTGGTTGTCAGACGGGCACCCTTGGTACCCAGAGGATCTTTAGTCACCTGTACGACCAGTGGCTGGCCTTCACGCAGCAGATGGTTAATGGCTATATTCGCCTTACCGGAATCATCTGCAGATTCAGGTCTCTGTAACTCATCAACATGAATAAAGGCTGCCCGCTCAAGGCCAATATCAACAAATGCAGCCTGCATGCCCGGCAGCACACGAACAACCTTACCTTTATAAATATTACCGACAATGCCGCGGCGCTCAGCCCGTTCAATATAAATTTCCTGCGGCATTCCATTTTCAATGACTGCTACCCGGGTTTCCATGGGGGTAAAGTTAATCAGTATCTCTTCGCTCATCATCTATCCTTACGTCTTGCCGCTATACAGAAACTATCAGCCGGAGTTATTACACTGTTATGACATCATTCTGCTACGTGCTGCCAGAACGGCACCTTAAATATATTCAACAAGTCTGCGGTCTCAGTCAGCGGCAACCCTACAACAGACGAATAACTTCCGCTTATACTGTCAACAAATATTGCGCCCAGTCCCTGAATACCATAACCACCCGCTTTATCCACCGGCTCACCGGTTTCCCAGTAGCGTAGACATAACTCTTCCGACAATTCTTTAAACTGTACACGGGTTGAGACTGCACGCACCTGTGTTTGTTCACTATTAACTATAGCCAAGGCTGTCATAACCTGATGCTCCCGCCCGGACAGCGCCTGTAACATGGCAACGCCATCTTCACGATCCCGGGGCTTCCCCATCACGCGATCATCCAGTACAACCACTGTATCTGACCCCAGCACAGGCACACCACGCTCACTGCGCTGCCAGCCTGCTGCGGCCTTTTCAACAGCCAGACGCTTAACAAACGCAACCGGGGTTTCATCCGGCTGTTTCACTTCCGGAATATCCACCGGATGCACATCAAAACGCACACCAATCTGCTGCAATAATTCGCGGCGACGGGGTGAAGCTGAAGCAAGAATAAGATCGGACATTAAAGATCCCGTTTGGTTAACTGACCCGGAAGGTACGCCGCAGGCCACGTAAAATCACAAACATCCAGGGCCAGAGAATGGCACTGACCAGCGCCGGCAGTAAAAATATCAGACTGTCACTGCGGGTGCCTATCAGGCCGTGGAACCAGTTAAACAACAACTGATTGATGCCCACCAGAATCATCACGACGAATGCCTGCTGCCATAGAGGAAACATCCGTAAACGCCGGTGTAGCATCAGCGTCAGATAGGCCACCACCAACAGAGCAATAACATTCAGCCCCAGTGGTATGCCTTTAATAATATCCAGCGCCAGTCCCAGCAAGACAGCACTGCCGAGCCCAACCCGCTCAGGCAAGGCCATCACCCAATAAATCAGAATGATAACCACCCACTCCGGCCGGAGCCACTCAACAGAAGTAGGCAAAGGCACCTGACTGAGCATCAGTCCAAGCAAAAAAGTGCCAAAGATGATCGCGCCGCCACCCGGCTCGTTCTGACTCACCTTCAGGACTCCGGCTGAGCGGCGTCAGTACCGGCTTCATCACTGACAACGTCTTCAGGAAGTAAAGATTCAGGCTGCTGCCCGGACAGGTCCACCAGCAAAATATGCCGACTCTTATTCAACCGCGCTGTCGGCTTGGCTTTCACGGTGGCAAAGGTTTGTCCCGGGTCACGCTGAACACTGGTAATCCGTGCAACAGGATAACCACGGGGGAACCTGCCGCCCAAACCGGAAGACACCAATAAATCCCCTTCACGGATATCAGCAGTGTCCGGCACATGCCCCAGCTCCAGCTCATCCACAGAGCCATTCCCCAGAGCGATAGAACGAAAACCGTTACGGTTCACTTCAACCGGAATGGCATGCCGCGAGTCCGTGATCAGCATTGCCCGGCTGGTATAATGAGAGAGTTCAATAATCTGCCCCATGATACCGCCGGCATCCAACACAGCCTGCCCGACATACACTTCATCCTCGGATCCTTTATTCAGAACCACCTGATGCTGGAAAGGATCCGGATTAATGCCGATCAGCTCGGTCAGCGCGACATCATTGGCCAGCCGCTGGCTGCCGTTGAGCAATTCACGTAACCGAACATTTTCTGCTGTCAGTGCTGACACCTGCAGTACTTTTCGCTTAAGGAGCAAAGCCTCCTGACGCAACTGACGGTTTTCCTCAATCAGCTGGGTTCGGGTAATAAGTACATCGCTCAGTTCATCCGCAACCTGGGCAGGCGTATCCACCAACCACTGTAAGGGCGTAATAGCAAGAGAAAGGTAGGCACGTGTCTGATTCATCTTGGCCCATTTCAGGTCAAGCACCACCAGCGCAATTGCAAGGACTAATAAAATAACAAAGCGGGCCTTTAAGGACCCGCTTCTGAAGATACTGCTAATGCCACACCTCCTGAAAACCATCAGTCAGGCAGGCATTGTTCCTGAAGCATATTTTCAGCATAGCAATTATTCGTATGTCAGTAACTCAAAGGCATGCTTATCAAGCAGCTCAAGTGCACGGCCGCCACCACGGGCAACACAGGTCAGCGGGTCTTCAGCCACAATCACTGGCAAACCTGTTTCTTCGCTGATCAGTTTATCCAGGTTACGCAACAACGCACCGCCACCGGTCAGCACAATGCCACGTTCAGCAATATCAGATGCCAGTTCCGGCGGACATTGTTCCAGCGCACTTTTCACCGACTGTACAATGGCAGACAGAGGCTCCTGAAGGGCCTCCATGATTTCATTGCTGTTCAGGGTAAAGCTACGGGGAATACCCTCAGCCAGGTTACGGCCCCGAACATCAATCTCACGGGTTTCAGCCGCCGGGTAGGCGGTACCGATTTCCTGCTTAATCCGTTCAGCTGTAGCATCACCGATCAGACTACCGTAGTTACGGCGAATATAAGTCACGATGCCTTCATCAAAACGGTCACCACCGACACGCACAGACTCAGCATACACAATACCGTTCAGTGAAATAATCGCGATCTCAGTGGTACCACCACCGATATCCACAACCATTGAACCGTTCGCTTCTTCAACCGGCAAACCTGCACCGATTGCCGCCGCCATTGGCTCTTCAATCAGGTAAACCTCACGGGCGCCTGCACCCATGGCTGATTCTTTGATTGCCCGGCGCTCTACCTGGGTAGACTGGCATGGCACACACACCAGAACCCGCGGGCTTGGTGTCAGAAAGTTATTATCGTGAACCTTGCTGATAAAGTGCTGCAGCATTTTTTCAGTGACGTGGAAGTCAGCAATTACGCCATCTTTCATCGGCCGAATGGCTGTGATGTTACCCGGGGTACGGCCCAGCATACGCTTGGCATCAGTTCCGACAGCCGCAACAGCTTTCTGCGCGCCGTTACCGCTCTGGCGGATCGCCACTACGGAAGGTTCATTGAGTACGATATCTTTATCGCGAACATAGATAAGGGTGTTTGCTGTCCCTAAATCGATAGATAGATCACTGGAAAAAATCCCGCGAATTTTTTTAAACATTGACTGTCCGCCTTACCTGAATATCTTACTCTAGCGGCGCAAAAAAAGACTGCGCTATGACTATGAAAACTGCGAATTAGTTTGAAGATTTACTCTAAAAATCAGAGGTGTTCCGGAGCTGTTCGCAGCTTCCTCTTAAAAATGTCCCACTGTAGCAATGGCGGGGATTTTGGGCAAGCAACAAATGTGTTAACGTAGCGCTTTATTTTCAACAAGCTATAGATAATCTTACGAATTCACACTGAGGGGCGCTCAAGCCTCCGGCCTCGCTGCTATCAGCCTTGCTGGAGACAGCAGATAAGGCATTCAGTTCAGGTTATTTAAGCAAGACTGAAATCAACGCAAACGGATATTTTGCCCATGGCTTTCGCAGCCATGGTCAGGCAAAATTCCCGGGCTAATCTTTTAATAAGTTTTATGAGTATCCAACCATGGCATTAGATCGCTCAGATGTGGAAAAAATCGCCCACCTGGCGCGCCTGCAAATTAGTGAGCAGGACATTCCGGAATACACCACGACCCTTTCCAGCATTCTGGATTTAGTCAATCAGATGCAGGCTGTGGATACCGCTGATGTGGCACCTATGTCGCACCCGCTGGATGCAGTTCAGCGCCTGCGTACCGATGAAGTGAGTGAACCTAACAAGCGCGACCATCTGCAAACCGTTGCACCCGCTGTTGAAAACGGCTTATTCCAGGTTCCGAAGGTTATCGAATAACCTCTGCTCAGCCTCTCTTGAACGAGGAACATCACTGAGCCCGTTACCCGAATTTCGATTTAAGGATCACCCATTACCATGTTTGAAAAAACACTTGCCGAACTGGCACAGGGGCTAAACAGCGGCGAATTCAGCAGCGTCGAACTGACCCAGGCCTACCTGCAGCGCATTAAAGAACAGGACAGCCATTACAACAGCTACATCAGTGTGACTGAAGAGCAGGCCGTTGCGCAGGCTGAAGCCGCCGATGCCCGCCGCGCAAAAGGTGAAGCCGGTCCGTTTACCGGATTACCTATCGCCCATAAAGACCTCTTCTGCACGGAAGGCGTTCGCACCAGCTGTGGCTCCAAAATGCTGGACAACTTCATTTCACCGTATAACGCCACGGTTGTCGAAAAATTCAACCAGGCCGGCGCCGTCACGCTGGGTAAGACCAACATGGATGAGTTCGCGATGGGCTCATCCAATGAATCCAGCTTCTACGGACCGTCCCGTAACCCATGGGATACCGACCGGGTTCCCGGCGGCTCATCCGGCGGCTCAGCAGCAGCCGTTGCGGCACGCCTGGCACCGGCAGCCACAGGTACAGACACCGGCGGTTCAATCCGTCAGCCCGCGGCTCTGACCGGCATTACAGGTATTAAACCTACCTATGGCCGGGTATCACGGTTCGGCATGGTCGCGTTTGCCTCCTCGCTGGACCAGGGCGGCCCGATGACCCGCACCGCCGAAGATGCCGCAATGATGCTGAATGTCATGACAGGCTTTGACCCGAAAGACTCCACCAGCCTGGATCAGGCCGTTCCGGATTTTACAGCGGATCTTAACCAGCCTCTGAAAGGCCTAAAAATTGGCCTGCCAAAAGAATACTTCGGCGAAGGCATTGATGCAGGTATTGCAGAGCAAATTCAGGCCGCGATCAAAGAATACGAGGCCATGGGCGCTGAAATTAAAGACATCAGCCTGCCCAATACCCACCTGGCAATTCCGGCCTACTACATCGTGGCACCGGCAGAAGCTTCATCCAACCTGTCACGCTTCGACGGTGTTCGTTACGGCTACCGGTGCGAAAACCCGGTGGACCTGGAGGATCTGTACAAGCGCAGCCGCGGAGAAGGTTTCGGGCCTGAGGTACAGCGCCGCATCATGGTAGGCACTTACGCCTTATCGGAAGGCTTCTACGACGCCTACTATAAAAAGGCATTGCAGATCCGTCGCCTGATCAAGCAGGACTTTGCCAACGCACTGGCAGAAGTAGATGTCATCATGGGGCCGACCACGCCACATCCTTCATGGAAACTGGGCGAAAAGAGTGCAGACCCGGTCGCTATGTATATGGAAGATATCTTCACTATCTCCCTGAACCTTGCCGGCCTGCCAGGCATGTCCGTGCCATGCGGCTTCAGCAACGGCTTACCGGTAGGCCTGCAGATCATCGGCAACTATCTGGCAGAAAGCCGCCTGCTCAATGTCGCTCACATGTTCCAGCAAGCAACTGACTGGCACACTAAAGCACCGGAAGGGCTGGCGTAACACACCCAACACCGATTAATTTCCGCGCTGAGGCGCACCCTGAATCCCGGATTCGAGAATACTCATCCGGGCATTCAAGCAAAGAGGTTTATAAAAATGGAATGGGAAGCAGTCATCGGGCTTGAGATTCACGCCCAACTGGCCACCAAGTCAAAAATATTTTCCGGCGCCAGCACCGCCTTCGGCGCTGAGCCAAATACTCAGGCCTGCGCCATTGACCTGGCACTGCCGGGCACCCTGCCGGTATTCAATGCCGAAGCACTGCGCATGGCGACCATGTTTGGCCTGGCAATAGACGCCGAAATCGGCCGCACTTCAGTCTTCGACCGTAAGAACTACTTTTACCCGGATCTGCCAAAAGGTTATCAGACCAGCCAGTTATTCCACCCGATCGTGGGCATCGGCCACGTGGATATTCAGCTGGATGACGGCACGACCAAACGTGTTGGTGTCACCCGTGCTCATCTGGAAGAAGATGCAGGAAAATCGCTGCACGAAGAATTCCCGGATATGACCGGTATCGACCTGAACCGCGCCGGCACACCTTTACTGGAAATCGTTTCAGAACCGGACATGCGCAGCGCTGCTGAAGCGGTTGCATATGTACGTAAGATCCACGCCCTCGTCACCAACCTGGGAATCTGCGACGGCAACATGGCCGAAGGCTCTTTCCGCTGTGACTGCAACGTATCGGTGCGGATTAAAGGAGAGGAAAAATTCGGTAACCGTACTGAAACCAAGAACATCAACTCGTTCCGTTTCATCGAAAAAGCCATTTTAGGCGAAATTGAAAGACAGATTGATATCCTGGAAGACGGCGGCCGTATTACCCAGGAAACCCGTCTGTATGACGCCAATAAAGACGAAACCCGTTCCATGCGCAGCAAGGAAGAAGCCAACGACTACCGCTACTTCCCCTGCCCGGACCTGTTACCTATCGTGATTGATGAAGAATACATCGAACAGCTCCGCGCTACCCTGCCTGAATTGCCGGATGCCCGCCGTGAGCGTTTCGTCAGCGAATACAGCCTGAGCGATTACGATGCGATGGTACTGTCCGCTGACCGCTACCTGAGCGAATACTTTGAAACGGCAGCCACTGCCGCCAAAGACGCTAAACTGGCGGCCAACTGGGTAATGGGTGAAGTATCCAAACACCTGAACCAGACTGACACTGCTATTACCGGTGCACCGGTAAGTGCAGAAATGCTGGGCGGCCTGTTACAGCGAATCAGCGACAACACCATTTCCGGTAAAATTGCCAAACAGGTATTTGAAGCGATGTGGGCCGGTGAAGGCGATGCCGATCAGGTTATTGAAGCCAAAGGCCTTAAACAGGTAACCGATACCGGCGCGATTGAAGCCATGGTTGACGAAGTTATCGCTGCCAATCAGCCTCAGGTAGACCAGTACGTCAATGCTGAACCTGAAAAGCGTGGCAAGATGATCGGCTTCTTTATGGGCAAGGTCATGCAGGCCTCCCAGGGCAAAGCAAACCCTGGCCAGGTACAGGGCTTACTGAAACAGAAACTGGAACAGTTAGTGTAACTTGCCAGCCTCTTAAAAAAACCGCTGCCAGCCCCGGCTGACAGCGGTTTTTTTTCGTCTCTCAAATAATCTTCAACCAAAGCGCCGCCAGCCAAGCTAAAATACTAACTGCACATAAATACATACGCGCAGAACATTCCGACGACGAACTTTAACAATAGCATCCACTCAAAGCTTTGTATTAAGCTTAAACAATCACTATCGTACAGATCGCTAACTGGCGCGAATAAAACAGGCGACATGAGGATACGGGCGGCTATTTACTGCCACTCAGCGCTGACATGACAGGAGTATCATTTTATGCCTATTGCCACATTTGCCGCAGGCTGTTTCTGGGGCGTCGAAGCCCGCTTCAGCCAACACCCCGGGGTCACAGGTACAGCCGTTGGCTATATGGGCGGGCGCACTGAAAATCCAACCTATGAAGAAATCTGCCGCAAAGGCACCGGCCACGCCGAAGTTATTCAGGTTGAATTTGATGACCAGACAACCGACTATGATGCCCTGCTCGACCTGTTCTGGCAGATGCACGACCCAACCACCCTGAACCGTCAGGGGCCGGACGTTGGCGACCAATATCGCTCTGCCATTTTTTATCACGATGACACCCAGCGCATCATGGCGGAACAAAGCCTGGCCGTACTGGATAAAAGCGGCATCTTTGGCAACCCGATTGTCACCCTGATCGAACCGGCCACCCGATTCTGGCTTGCAGAAGAATATCACCAGCAATATCTGGCGAAAAAAGGTATGAGTGGCTGCAGCATCTGATCAGCCATGCAAGACGACAGACACAAAAAAGCGCGCAGGTTATCCGGCGCGCTTTTTTAATGCAATCAGCAATTATTTTGCGTGATCAACCAGATCATCAACCACCGCTTTCTCTTCACTCAGATCATCAGCAACCTGACCCATTGGCAAAATCAGATTCAGAACAATGGCAACCAAGCCACACAGGCTGACACCCTGCATGCTGAACTCACCTTTACCTACAACCATACCACCAATACCGAATACCAGAGTCGTTGCTACAATCACCAGGTTACGCTGTTGCGCCAGATCAACCTTAGCCTTAATCAGGGTATTCATACCCACCGCAGCAATAGAACCGAATAGCAGAATCAGAATACCGCCCATCACCGGGGCCGGAATGGTTTGCAACAGAATGCCGAACTTGGCAACGAACGCCAGAGCGATAGCAAAAATCGCCGCCCAGACCATAATTATCGGATTGAAAGAACGTGTCAGCATCACCGCACCGGTAACTTCCGAATAAGTAGTGTTTGGGGGTCCGCCAAACAGTGCCGCTGCTGAAGTGGCAATACCGTCACCAAACAGCGTACGGTGCAGTCCCGGCTTCTTGATGTAATCCTTACCGGTCACGTTACCGATCGCCAGTACATCGCCTACGTGCTCAATCGCCGGAGCAATGGCCACAGGAATCATAAACAGAATAGCCTGCCACTGGAATTCAGGCATTACGAATGCCGGTACAGCGATGAGTGGAGCTGCAGCAACAATATCGTAATTAACCATACCCATAAAGTGCGCCACAGTGTAGCCAACAACAACGCCGGACAGAATCGGTAACAGACGGAAAATCCCCTGACCCAAAGTCGCCACCAGCAAGGTCGTTACCAACGCAGACATAGATACAATCATCGCATCTGCATACGGAAACAGCTCAATGCTGCCGTCACCTGCTTTACCCATTGCCATGTTTACCGCAATCGGCGCCAACCCCAGGCCGATTACCATAATCACAGGCCCGACAACCACAGGCGGCAATATACGGTGCAGGAAGCCCGCGCCACGCACTTTAACTACCAGCGCCAGCAACATATACACCAGACCTGCACAGAACAGTGCCCCCAGTGTTGCAGCCATTCCCCAGGTTTTGGTGCTGTAAATTATCGGCGCAATAAATACGAAAGATGATGCCAGAAACACCGGCACCTGACGCTTAGTAACAAACTGAAACATCAGGGTACCAAGACCGGCTGTAAACAGCGCAACGCTTGGGTCCATACCCGTCAGCAATGGCATCAGCACCAGCGCACCGAACGCAACAAACAACATCTGCGACCCTGCCAGCACTGTCCGCCAAAGCGGTTCAGGCGTCAGATTCACGGAATTAGAATCACTCATTCTCAGACCTTACTCATCTTATGGGGCAATACTGCCAAAGCACAGCCTGCCACGGTTATTATTCTCTGCCCTTCACAGCGCAGAACTTATAAAAACCCGGGATCAGCAGAACTGTCCCGGGCTCAGATACGGCGGCGTCCTGCCGCACCAAAAACAACCAGCCGGCACCAGGCCGGCTTACTGCAATTTATTTCGTTCCGAAGATCTTATCCCCGGCATCACCCAGCCCCGGGATAATATACCCCTGTTCATTCAGGTGACTGTCCAGCGCGGCAGTAAAGATTTCAACATCAGGATGCGCATCCTGCACCGCCTTAATGCCTTCAGGTGCAGCAACCAGCACCAGTGCACGGATACTGGTACAGCCTGCTTTTTTAAGCATATCAATGGTAGCGTTCATTGAACCACCGGTTGCCAGCATAGGATCAACGATCAGCGCCATCCGCTCATCGATGTCATGAGCCAGCTTTTCAAAATACGCCACCGGCTGCAGAGTCTCTTCATCCCGGTATAAGCCAACTACACTAATTTTTGCACTCGGTACAAGCTCCAGCACACCGTCAAGCATGCCAATACCGGCACGCAGAATCGGTACAACGGTAATCTTCTTACCTTTAATTCGCTCCGCCGTGATCTCACCGCACCAGCCTTCCAGCTGATACGTTTCAGTAGCCAGATCTTTTGTCGCTTCATAGGTAAGCAAACAGCCTACTTCAGCAGCCAGCTGACGAAAGCTGCGGGTACTTACGCTTGCTGCCCGCATCAGGCCAATTTTGTGTTTTACCAGTGGATGGTTTATCTCGTTAACACGCATGATGTTCTCACCAGAAATCTGAAAATTAAACGACGCCGCTGTTACCTGATACACCGTGAAGCACATAAAACACCTCGGACAAAGTGATAATAAGCAGAGCAATAAATTGCACGCTTCAAACACACGTAAACAGGCAACATTAATTAGCCGGGCATGATACTGACAAATGCAATAAAAGTCTTACCAATTAGTCAGAATTTTATCGCAATTTCAGAAACAAAAAAGCCGGCTGTTAAAAGCCGGCTTTAAGAATAGTCGATTCTGTGGCACATCACCGTGACACAAAACACATATGAAATATCACCCCTGAGATAAAAGGTCCCGCAAATCAATAATGGCAGCATTTGCCCGGGAGATATATGACGCCATGACCAGAGAATGATTAGACAGGAAACCAAACTCAGTGCCATTCAGAATGACCGGACTCCATATAGTAGACTGTGTTGCTTCCAACTCTCGGATAATCTGACGCAGGCTCACCAGCGCATTCTTCTTTTCAAGCGCCGGAGCAAAATCCTGCTCCACGGCTTTCAGCAAATGAATTAATGCCCAGGCAGTCCCACGGGCTTCATAAAAAACATCATCAATTTCCAGCCACGGTGTCTTAATTTCAAGTTCGCTTGCAGCAGCCGTTGACTGACGGGCTTCATGCTCACCGGCCAGATCAGTGTTAACCCGTTTTTGTCCTACACTGGCACTCAAACGCTGAGACAAGCTTCCCAGCCGGGTTGATACATCTGCCAGCCAGCCACGCAGGTTATCCGCTCTGGCGTAAAACTGTGCTGCATCATCGTTACGCGCCAGCCGTGCCTCATAAGCTAACAGCGCTTTTACCCCTTTACGGTACTCAGATTCAGTGGCAGGTAACAGCCAGCTGTTATTATCAAAATGTAACAGGGGCTCTGCTTTTATCAGGTCAGGATCTTCTGTTGACTGAGACTGAGAACGGCTAAAATCCTTACGCAAGGCACGCGCCATATCCCGCGCCTGAACCAGCACACCAAACTCCCAGTTAGGAATATTATCCAACCACACCCCTGGTGGCATACGGTCGTTATACAAATACCCACCCGGTTTATCGAGCAACACTTCCGTCACGCCAGCCAGCGCATTCAGCGTCGCGGTGCCTACAACCGGGGTCTGGCCATCTTCAGCCAGCTCTGCACGTACTTCAAATGGCTCCGGCTCCAAACTCCAGTACATTCCCACACCAGCCGCGACGACCAAATACAGCACCAGAGCAGCGATAATGACGCCCACGCCCTTAATCCCCAGTGTTACTGCGGTTATCTTATCCCACACACCTAACCATGTCCGCTGCAACCATTCCATCCTGAACCTCTCTTAATATGTCGCGTTATCGCGCGCAATATCTATGATAATCAACACCGGGTCAATGTTCCTTAACAATTATTAACGTTACGGAACAGGCGTTTAAAATTAAAACTGTACGTTAGCTTTCCAGACGGTAAAAAACTGACCGTTAATGTCCTGACTCAGTCTGCATAAACCGGACCTGAACAACAAATACTGACAGTTCAACTAGTCAAATAATGTACAGAAAGCACTGACAACTTCTGCAAACTGGCAGAGAAAACACAATAAACCCTGGAACTGTTTACAGCCTCATTCTTTTCCGGCACACTAGCCAGTCTTGAGGGGTCCGGTACCCCATCCCTTAACGCTTTTGAAGTCTGAATCACGCGTCACTAAGGCAATTTAATGGCTAAGATCCTTGTTCTGAACGGCCCTAACCTTAACCTTCTCGGCACCCGGGAACCAGAGGTTTACGGTACCACTACACTCCAGGACATCAATGTACGCTTACAGTCACTCGCCCTGCAGAGCGGCCACCAGCTGGACTGCCTGCAAAGCAATGCTGAACACGTGCTTATTGACCGGATTCACCAGGCCCGTAACGAACAGACAGACTTCATCATTATAAACCCGGCCGCCTTCACTCACACCAGTGTGGCACTGCGTGATGCGTTACTGGGTGTCTCAATTCCCTTCATCGAAATTCATATTTCGAATGTACACGCCAGAGAAACTTTTCGCAGCCACTCATATCTATCTGATGTAGCTGTTGGCGTTATCTGTGGTCTTGGCACCCTGGGATACGAGTTAGCACTACAGTCGGCGATCAGCCGTCTGGAAAAACCCCAATCCTCTGAATCTACTAAATAGAGCACTGCATTAGCATGGACATTCGCAAAGTAAAAAAACTGATCGAGTTGCTGGAAGAGTCAAACATCAACGAAATTGAAATCAAAGAAGGTGAAGAATCCGTACGCATCAGCCGCGGTTCTAATCTGGTAGCAGCTCCTGTTGCTGCTGCACCTGTTGCTGTTGCTGCTGCCGCACCTGTTGCTGCTGCACCTGCCGCCGCTCCTGCGCCAGTTGCTGCCGCACCAACCAACGACAATGCACTTAAGTCGCCAATGGTCGGTACTTTTTACCGCTCACCGTCTCCAACGTCTCCTGCATTCGTTGAAGTTGGCTCTACCGTTAAGGCTGGCGACCCGGTCTGCATCGTAGAAGCAATGAAAATGATGAACCAGATCGAAGCAGACAAGTCCGGTGTTGTTGAAGCCATTCTGGTTGAAGACGGCCAGCCTGTTGAATTCGATCAGCCTCTGGTGACCATCGTATAAATCAGCCACAGGATCTTAACAATATGTTAGAAAAAGTAGTCATTGCCAACCGTGGCGAGATCGCTTTGCGTATCCTGCGGGCCTGTAAGGAACTGGGCATCAAAACTGTTGCCATCCATTCCACCGCAGACCGTGACCTGATGCATGTTCGCCTGGCGGACGAAGCCGTTTGTATCGGCCCTGCTCCGTCACCGCAAAGCTATCTGAATATTCCGGCTATTATTGCCGCTGCTGAAGTAACCGACTCTACCGGTATTCACCCGGGTTACGGTTTCCTGGCAGAAAATGCTGATTTTGCAGAACGCGCTGAGCAAAGCGGTTTTGCATTCATCGGTCCTAAAGCTGACACCATTCGCCTGATGGGTGATAAGGTATCAGCCATCGAAGCAATGCAGAAAGCTGGCGTACCGACGGTACCCGGTTCTGACGGCGAACTGCCGGAAGACAGCGAAGAAGTACTGGCGATTGGCCGTCGTATCGGCTATCCGGTCATTATCAAAGCGGCTGCCGGTGGGGGTGGTCGCGGGATGCGCGTTGTTCACAACGAAGCACACCTGCTGAACGCTATCTACGTCACTAAAGCTGAAGCTAAAGCGGCCTTCGGTGATGATACGGTTTACATGGAAAAATTCCTGGAAAACCCGCGTCACGTTGAAGTTCAGGTGCTGTCTGATGGTCAGGGTAACGCAATTCACCTGTACGACCGCGACTGCTCACTGCAGCGTCGTCACCAGAAAGTGGTTGAAGAAGCACCTGCTCCGCACCTGGATCCGGAAGCCCGCGCCCAGGTACTGCAGAGCTGTGTTGATGCCTGTCTGGAAATCAACTACCGCGGTGCCGGTACGTTCGAATTCCTGTACGAGAACGGCGGTTTCTACTTCATTGAAATGAATACCCGTGTTCAGGTTGAACACCCGGTATCTGAAATGGTAACCGGTGTTGATATCGTTAAAGAACAGCTGCGCATCGCGTCTGGCCTGCCACTGACCATCAAGCAGGAAGATATCGAGCTGAAAGGTCACTCAGTAGAGTGCCGTATCAACGCAGAAGATCCGGTTACCTTCATGCCCAGCCCAGGCAAGATCACCCACTTCCATGCCCCGGGCGGTATTGGTGTGCGGGTAGATTCTCACCTGTACAGCGGCTACAGCGTACCACCACACTACGATTCCCTGATCGCAAAACTGATCACTTACGGCGATTCCCGTGAAGTGGCACTGCGCCGGATGGAAATCGCACTGGATGAAATGCTGATCGACGGTATCAAGAGCAACATTCCGCTGCATCAGGATATTGTTCGTGACGCCAACTTCGCTGAAGGCGGTGTCAACATCCATTATCTGGAAAAGAAACTGGGACTCGACTGATCCCGGACTATGCAGGCAGCGGATAACGCTGCCTGCAGTTTTACACACCCGGTTACCGAACAGGCATCTGCCTATAAAAAGGCCCGTGCATAGCCTCACACCCCGGTAACAAAGCTGTAAAGGTTCAGACACATACTCTGCTAAACCGATACTGCTTACCCGAATACAGGAAGACCCGTCATGCCATGGTTGCAGATCAAACTGGATGTATCCCCTGAAAATGCCGAACCTTACGAAGACCTGTTACTGGCAGCCGGTTGCGCTGCAGTTACCTTCACTGACCAGGCAGACCAACCGATCTTTGAACCGGATCTCGGTACTACTCCGCTGTGGAGCAATACCATACTGACAGGCCTTTTTTCGGCAGATCACGACCTGGAAGCGACCCTGAATTTTTTACAGCAGGCACATGATGAACAGTTTCCTGATGCAGCCTTCCCAACCTGTAAAACAGAAATCCTTGAAGACAAGGACTGGGAACGGGAATGGATGGACAACTACCAGCCAATGCAATTTGGCAAACGCCTGTGGGTATGCCCCAGCTGGAAAGACGTACCTGACCCGCAAGCCGTCAATCTGATGCTGGATCCGGGCCTGGCCTTTGGCACCGGTACACATCCGACCACTGCACTCTGTCTGGAATTTCTGGACGGTCTGGAACTGACAAACAAACACGTCACGGACTACGGCTGTGGCTCAGGTATTCTGGGAATCGCAACCCTCCTGCTTGGTGCTGAAAATGTGACTGCCGTGGATATCGATGTACAGGCACTGACCGCCAGCAAAGATAACCTGAACCGAAACGGGCTGGCCGAAGGCCGTATGCAGGTATACCTGCCAGAACAAACACCCGATCATCAGGCCGACGTACTGGTTGCCAACATTCTGGCAGGCCCGCTGGTTGAACTTGCTCCTACACTCAGCAAACACACACGCAGCGGCGGACAGTTAGTTTTGTCAGGCTTACTGGCCCATCAGGAAGAAGAGATCCGTACCGCCTACGGCAACGATTTCATTCTGGATCCAGTCTGTGAACGTGAAGGCTGGATACGCATTACCGGAACCAAGCGATAAACCGTGAAGCAGCAGCGCCTGATAACAGAATGTCCGGCCTGTAAAGCTCGCTTTCAGGTAACCGCCGGCCAGTTAAAAATTGCTCATGGCAAAGTACGTTGTGGTACCTGTCTTGAAGTCTTTAATGCCGAACTGTGCAAGGTACCTGAACCGAAGCAAGCAGCCACACTTCCGGTGCAAGACGCACCGCAGGCAAAGCCTGCATCAGCACCGGACCAGCCTGCACGACGCCCTGCTATTCCGAAAGCGTTTATCCCGGCGAAAAAAACAGCGCCGGAACAGGCTCCGACAGAACTGGCATCTACAGAACTGGCGCCAACAAGACAAGCACCAACAAAACAGACGGCTGCAATCGACCTCGACAAACCGGTCCATATACTGTTTAACGGCACCCAAAACAGCTCACAGGAGACAACATCTGCTCATCGCAGCGCTCCCAAAGCGAGACAGACTGCATCGCATAAACAATCGTTTCCAGATCCTGACCTGCCTGTCAGTTTACATATCAAACAGGCAACGCCAAAGACGTCAGCACCGCAAAAGCCTGCTACTAATAAACCCACTCAACAGCACGGCGCAAACAAAGCCGCTTTGCAAAACGGCCGGAAGCGCACTGAGCAGATACAGACACAGGCAATTCAGCATAAACCTCTGCAGGTAAATTCCTCAGACGGCGTCTCAGCGGCGCCATCAATCAATCAGACACAACACACTCTCGCCAAACATATCAGCGATGCCCAGCCTGCAGAAAACACTCAAAGCGAAAGAATCCGCCAGGCACTTCATCAGCACCAAACCAGCTATCAGGCCCGGGAAAAAGATCACGACTATCTGAATCCGGCTGAGAAAAAACTACAGGAACTGTTACGCAACGCCAGTAACCCACTGACAGCAACAGACAGAGAGCCGGAGCCATCTGTTACCGAAGAACCTCTGTTGCCGCCACACAGCAGTATCCTGGCGCTGCATCCTGACACCGAAAACAAAGACGCCGATTTTGTGCCGCAACAGACTGAACCAGTCATGATACGGGCAACCCACAGAGCTCCCGGCAAAACCATCACGCTGAGCCTCATCATATTACTGGCACTGAGCGGCCTCCTGTTACAGTTCCTGTGGTTTGAACGTAATAATCTGATCCGGCAACCCGCGCTGACGACCTTGTATAAACCGGTCTGTGAGCTGATTGACTGCAGACTCACAGTCCCTGACGATGTGCCTGACGTAAAAACGGAACAACTGATTGTGCAGGAGCACAAAGAGTATCAGGGCGTTTTAAAAATAAGCATGCTGCTACAAAATCAGGCAACCTTTGAACAGCCCTTTCCTGCCATTGAACTGGCATTCTCTGACCGCAACGGCAGCATTATTAACCGTCGCACATTCCAGCCGGCCGAATACCTCAACAGCGCCACACTTAATCCCGCAAAAATGCCGCTGGAACACAGTATTCAGGTACATTTTGACGTGCTGGATCCGGGCCGTGCAGCCGTTGGTTATGAAGTCAGCTTGCGTCCATCCAGCCTGACTGACCGGCGACTGTAAGCGTATTTTTTGCTGCTTTGCAACAGCAAAAACGGTTAAAAAAGCATCAAAAACTGCTTGGCCCGCCTGTCACATAAAGGTATTATTGTCCGCCTTCCAGACAGCATGAAACTCTCGACTGTAAGCAGTCAGGGTAATGCTATTTCTTTCAGGCTCAGGGTTGGCAGATGTTTCAAATCGGGAACCATACCATTGACAGTCAGGTAATCCTGGCACCAATGGCAGGCGTCACTGACCTACCGTTCCGACAACTGTGTAAGCAGTTAGGGGCGGGGATGGCGGCTTCCGAAATGGTTACCTCCGATACCCGGTTGTGGAATACCCGCAAATCAAGCCTGCGTCTTCAGTACGACATTCATGATCCTCTGCGTGTTGTACAGATTGCCGGCGGTGATCCGCAAATGATGGCAGATGCAGCCCGTCTTAATGTAGCCAACGGCGCTCATATTATTGACATCAATATGGGCTGTCCTGCGAAAAAAGTCTGTAATAAAGCTGCCGGGTCAGCTTTACTGAAAGATGAAGCACTGGTACGCGAAATTCTCGAAACCACAGTTGCTGCCGTTGACGTTCCTGTGACACTAAAAATCCGTACCGGATGGTCTCCGGACAACCGTAACGGCGTCAGCATTGCCCGAATAGCTGAAGATGCAGGTATTCAGGCACTGGCCGTACATGGCCGAACCCGGAGTTGTGGCTACAAGGGGGAAGTAGAATACGACACCCTTGCAGCTATCCGTAAAACCATTGATATCCCTCTGTTTGCCAACGGTGACATCACCACCCCGCACCGTGCCGCTGAAGTGCTAAACTTTACCGGTGCCGATGCAGTCATGGTTGGCCGTGCAGCACAGGGGAATCCATGGATTTTTCGGGAAATCAGCCATTACCTTGCTACTGGAAACGAATTACCCCCGCCTGACGGGACTGAAGTCAGAGACACCCTGCTGGGACACCTGAATGCACTGTATGCCTTCTATGACGAATACTTAGGTATTCGCATAGCACGTAAACACGTAGGCTGGTATCTCAAAGATAAACCCGGTGGCACTGACTTCCGTAAAACTTTTAACTCACTAGAAACATGTTCGCAGCAGTGTGATGCGATTAAGGCCTACTTTGCTGAACTTGCTGATGCAAGCGCAGCGGCCTGACCTGTTGCAGATTTGGATACCGATATACCGTGGAAAACAATATACATACCCAGCCGTTTACCTCAGAACTGCCTACTGAAAGTTCACACCGCACCCTGCGTGACAGTGTTGAAACTTCGTTATCGGATTATTTCCATCAGCTAGATGGACAGCCGGTAACCGATGTCTATCAGATGGTTCTGTCGGAAATCGAAGCGCCACTGTTCGAAGCAGTGATGACTTACACTAAGGATAACCAGACCAAAGCATCAGAAGTCCTCGGCCTTAACCGTGGTACCCTGCGCAAGAAGCTGAAACAATACGGTCTTCTGTAATTCCTCCCGTCTAACCTTAACCACCGAAGATAAACAACCATGGCAGAGCAAAAAAATACCCCGGTTCGTCGCGCACTGATCAGTGTGTCTGATAAAACCGGTATCGTTGAATTCGCCCAGGCTTTGAGTCAGCGCGGCGTTGAAATCCTTTCTACCGGCGGCACTTATAAGCTACTGCAAGACAACCAGGTTCCTGCGGTTGAAGTATCTGACTACACCGGCTTTCCCGAGATGATGGATGGCCGCGTGAAAACACTGCACCCGAAAGTACACGGTGGTATTCTTGGCCGCCGCGGTACCGACGACGGCATTATGGAAGAACACGGCATTAACCCGATCGACATGGTTGTGGTTAACCTGTACCCATTCGAGCAAACCATCGCCCGTCCGGACTGTGATCTTCCACTGGCCATTGAAAACATCGATATCGGTGGTCCGACAATGGTTCGCTCTGCGGCTAAAAACCATAAAGACGTTGCCATTGTTGTCAGCGCTGACAACTATCAGCGGATCATAGCTGAACTGGACGAAAATCAGGGGCTGAGCCATGCAACCCGTTTCGACCTGGCCGTTCAGGCTTTTGAACACACCGCTGCATACGACGGCATGATCGCCAACTACCTTGGCGCGATCACCGATGGCAGCGAAGAAGAACCGGCGGCTTTCCCGCGCACCTTTAACACCCAGTTTGTTAAAGCACAGGAAATGCGTTACGGCGAGAACCCGCACCAGCGTGCTGCATTCTACGTTGAATCAAACTCAGCCGAAGCCAGTGTCTCTACAGCCCGCCAGCTGCAGGGCAAAGCACTGTCTTTTAACAATGTAGCTGATACTGATGCCGCCCTGGAATGTGTAAAACCCTTTGCTGAGCCTGCCTGTGTCATTGTTAAGCATGCCAACCCTTGCGGCGTAGCAATCGGCGCAGACATTCTGGAAGCGTATAACAAAGCCTACCTGACAGATCCGACCTCTGCGTTCGGCGGCATCATTGCGTTCAACCGTGAACTGGATGCGACCACAGCCAAAGCGATCATCGACCGTCAGTTTGTTGAAGTAATCATTGCTCCAACCGTTACACAGGAAGCTTCTGACATTGTTGCCAGCAAGCCAAATGTTCGTCTGCTGGCCTGCGGTGAATGGGGCACTGAACGTGCTCAGCGCTTCGATTACAAACGCGTTAACGGCGGTCTGCTGGTTCAGGATCAGGATCTGGGAATGGTCAGTATCGCTGATCTGAAGGTTGTGACACAGAAACAGCCAGATGAACAGCAAATGCGCGATCTGCTGTTCTGCTGGGAAGTGGCTAAATTCGTAAAATCTAACGCCATCGTATATGCCAAAGACGGCCAGACTATCGGCATTGGAGCCGGTCAGATGAGCCGGGTTTACAGCGCTAAAATTGCGGGCATAAAAGCCGCTGATGAAGGGCTGGTTGTACCGGGCTCAGTCATGGCTTCAGATGCATTCTTCCCGTTCCGCGACGGCATCGATTCCGCAGCAGCCGCAGGCATTTCAGCCGTTATCCAGCCAGGTGGCTCGATGCGCGATCAGGAAATCATTGCTGCAGCTGATGAACATGGCATTGCCATGGTCTTTACCGGCATGCGCCATTTCCGTCACTAATCCGTTGTTTCTTCAGCCGGCTTTTGCCGGCTGAACCGTTTTTTATAGGCAGAAAAATTATGCAAATCTTAGTCATTGGTTCCGGCGGACGGGAACACGCTCTTGCCTGGCAAGCCGCTCAGGATGACAACGTCAGCAAAGTATTTGTTGCACCGGGTAACGCTGGCTGTGCACTGGAATCTAAACTGGAAAATGTCGCCATTGACGTCATGGATCAGGACGCCCTGGTAGCATTCGCTAAAGAGAATCAGATCGCTCTGACCATCGTGGGTCCTGAAGCGCCTCTGGTTGAAGGCATCGTTGACCGCTTTGAAAGCAAAAGCCTGCGCTGCTTCGGCCCAAGTAAAGGTGCCGCTCAACTGGAAGGCTCTAAAGCATTTACCAAAGACTTCCTTGAACGCCATCAGATTCCAACCGGCGCATATCAGAACTTTACAGAGATTGATCCTGCCATTGCTTATGTCCGTGAGCAGGGCGCACCGATCGTCATTAAGGCTGACGGTCTGGCAGCCGGCAAAGGTGTTATCGTTGCCATGACTCTGGAAGAAGCAGAAGCGGCCATCCGTGACATGCTTGCCGGCAATGCCTTTGGTGAAGCCGGACACCGGGTAGTAATTGAAGAATTCCTTGAAGGTGAAGAAGCAAGCTTCATCGTCATGGTTGATGGCAAAAACGTGCTGCCTATGGCTACCAGCCAGGACCACAAACGTGCCGCTAATGGCGACACCGGCCCGAACACTGGCGGTATGGGGGCGTACTCCCCTGCTCCGGTTGTTACCGCCGACATTCATAACCGAATCATGGATGAAGTCATTACTCCAACCGTAAACGGCATGGCTGAAGAAGGTAATACCTACGTAGGCTTCCTGTATGCAGGTCTGATGATTGCTGCTGACGGCACACCAAAAGTGATTGAATATAACTGCCGCTTCGGCGATCCGGAAACCCAGCCAATTATGCTGCGTCTGAAATCCAGTATCGTTGAACTGGCAAATGCCGCACTGGATGGCAAGCTTGATACCACAGAAGCAGAGTGGGATCCGCGCTGCGCTGTCGGTGTTGTACTGGCAGCTGAAGGCTATCCTGGCAGCTATCCTAAAGGTGATGTTATCAGCCTGCCTGAACAGGCACCGGCAGACAGTAAAGTATTTCACGCGGGCACCAGCAACAAAGACGGAAACATCGTTACCAGTGGCGGCCGGGTATTATGCGCGGCAGCACTGGGCAACAGTGTTACTGAAGCCCAGCAGCTGGCATACACCCTGACTAAAATGATCGACTGGAAAGGTGTTTACTACCGGGACGACATTGCTTACCGGGCCATTGCCAGAGAAAACGCATAGCAGGTACAAATCTGCAGATAATGGCGCACATCTTCCGGGATCTGCGCCATTTTTTATGAAAAACCGGTTTAAAAATTTTTTTTGACCGTCTGATCGTTTACAGGGCTTACCCCCGCAAGGAATCAGGCTATAATCGGCTGACCCGCTCAGCGGGTACATCGACATTAATTACAGCAGATCATTTGCTGTTCGGGCAATCTTCGGATCATATCTTATGGCAACACAGTCTGGCACTATTCTGAAACCTCTGACACTGGCGATTTCTCTTGGCATGGCATGCGCTACCTCTGTATTTGCCGCCCAGGAATCAGACACATTCTGCATGAATGCCGGTGCTCAGAATGACTTCGACTGCTCAAAGTCCGCTGAAAAAAACACTAACAGCGCAGATATCAACGCCAAACTGGATCAGCTTCAGCGCTGGCTCGACAATGAATCCGATGCAAAAGACGGGAATGCAAACGCAGCAGTATCTGCTGCCAGCCAAAGCACCGAACTGCAAACTAAAATCGAATATAACTCTCAGTTACTGGCCACCGAACTTCAACGTGCCCGGGATCTGCAGGATGCCGGTAACAACAAACAGGCATTTAATCAGATTAATGCTTATCTGAACGACAATCCCCGCGACGCCAACGCCTGGTTACTCTACGGCACCGCACTGATAAAGCGAAATAAGTTACAGGCAGCAGAAGATGTTTTTACCAAACTGATCGGCATCTACCCGGATGCGCCTGAAGCTTATAACAATTTGGCTACAATTTACGCCCTTCGCGGCAATAACGACAAAGCCGTCTCAACATTACTCCAGGCATTCAACACACACCCAAGCTATGCGCAGGTACAGCAAAACCTGAAAGCTATTTACGCCAATCTTGCCAACCAGGCATACAACCGTGCGCTGGACCTGGACGGTAAAGGAAAAGTAGCCCCGCCACAGCTGGCAACACTGGATCAGGTGTATCTGGCCCGCCCGGTCGGCGGCAACATATTCTCACCAACCAACAATGTTGATCCGACACTGCTGGCATCCGTCAACCCGGTAGCAGCGTCCGTACCACAGACAGTCGCAGCAACACCCACTCAACCTAAAGCAAACACTCCTCTCGAAATTGAAGAGCGATTACCTGAGGATGCCGCGCCACGCCCCGTTATAGAAGAGACAGCAGCCACCGCAAGCAAGCAGCAAGCTGATGCCTTAACAGCCCCGGCAAATCCTTTACCGGAGCCAGCAGCAGAAACAACCGTTGCGCTGGCGAAAAGCGCAGCACAAAACAATACTGAGCTAAGCCCGGCAATCCAGCAGGAACTGACCCAGGCACTCAACGGATGGGCAAGCGCCTGGTCTGATCAGAATGTTCAGGATTATCTTAATCATTATATTTCAGGCTATCAGCCAAACAGCAAAACCAGTAACCGGAAATGGCGCAGCACCCGTAACATACGCCTGAGCAAACCTACCTTTATCCGCGTGGGCGTATCGGATGTAACAATGAGTGCATTACCTGACGGTCGGGTCCGGGTTGTGTTCCTGCAGAACTACACATCAAACAGCTTCCAGGACAACATTTATAAATCCCTGATATTCTCCCGGGACAACCGCAGCTGGAAAATCAGTGCTGAAAAAACCCTCTGATTCAGCACGGCATCAGAGCTATATACAGTTAAAAAGCCCCGTTTCTGCATAGACACGGGGCTTTTTACATTCAAGGGAATATCCGCTTTTTTGCAACAGCCGGCGCCCTGCACTCCCTCCCCCTGAGTTCACATTTACACGCCTGATTTAGTAAGCGCCACACCGGATTTGCTTTAACTTACTGTGCGCAAAAAAAAGCCCCGTACCACTAAAGGTACGGGGCTTTTCTATGTATCACTGACTGACTTAACCAACCCAGACACGGGCGTTACGGAACATCCGCATCCAGGCCCCGTCTTCTTGCCACTCATCCGGTGCCCAGCTATTGGTCACACTGCGGTACACCCGTTCAGGGTGCGGCATCATGATCGTTACCCGGCCATCCTGGCTGGTTACGCCGCCAATACCGGCCGGAGAACCATTCGGGTTTGCAGGATACTGCTCTGTCACCTGACCGTAGTTATCCACATAACGCAGGGCTACAGCATCAGAACCATTCAGGTTTTCAAAATGAGCCTGATCCGCAAATTCAGCACGGCCTTCACCGTGGGCAATTGCGATTGGCATCTGAGAACCTTCCATCCCTTTCAGGAATACTGACGGGCTTTCCTGTACTTCAACCATCGCTACACGGGCTTCAAACTGCTCGGACATATTGCGAACAAAGTGTGGCCAGTGATCTGTCCCCGGAATCAACTCATGGAGGTTAGACAGCATCTGACAACCGTTACAGATACCCAGCGCAAATGTATCTTCACGCTCAAAGAAAGATTTAAACTCTTCACGGGCACGGGTGTTAAACAGGATCGACTTAGCCCAGCCTTCACCGGCACCTAATACGTCACCGTATGAGAAACCGCCACAGGCAACCAACCCTTTAAAGTCAGCCAGAGTCACCCGACCTTCCAGAATGTCACTCATGTGAACATCGACAGATGCAAAACCGGCACAGTCGAATGCAGCTGCCATTTCAATATGACCGTTTACGCCCTGTTCGCGAACAATCGCAACACGTGGCCGCTCACCTGACGCATTTACAGCCTCTGCCACGTCATCATTCTGATCAAAACTCAGTTTAGCATTCAGGCCTGGGTTCTCAGCATCCAGCAGTGCATCATACTCTTGCTGAGCGCATTCGGAGTTATCCCGCAGCGACTGCATCTGATAAGAGGTCTCTGCCCACCAACGCTGTAACTGAATCCGGGAGGCAGAATAAACCGCTTCATCATCAAAGCTGAACTGCAGCATGTCATCCGGGTTCAGAGAACCGATAACCTTGGCACAATCCCCCAGACCCGCTGCGCTCAGCTCAGTCAGAACGGTTTGCAGATCATCACGCTTAACCTGAATCACTGCACCCAGTTCTTCAGAATACAGGGCCGCTGCAAACTCAGAGCTGTCAGCCGCCAGCAGATCAAGATTAATGTCTACACCCGTACGACCGGCAAACGCCATTTCCGCGACGGTTGTGAATAAACCGCCATCTGCACGGTCATGGTATGCGAGTAACAAGCCCTGCTTATTCAACTCCTGAACAGCACTGAAGAAAGCAACCAGTTGCTGAGCATCGTCAACATCCGGTACATCCTGGCCTACTTCGTTATAAACCTGTGCCAGTGCCGACAGACCCAGACGGTTCTGACCGTTACCCAGATCCAGCAGGATCAGATCGGTCTCACCCTTATCAGTTTTAAGCTGTGGCGTCAGTGTTTTACGTACATCCGTTACCGGCGCAAAACCGGTAATGATCAGTGAGGTAGGCGCGGTCATCGACTTCGCCTCACCTTCATCGTCCCATACAGTACGCATGGACATAGAGTCCTTACCCACTGGAATGGTAATACCCAGCTCAGGGCACAGTTCCATACCTACTGCACGTACGGTGTCATACAGTTTTTCGTCTTCACCCGGATGACCGGCAGCGCACATCCAGTTCGCGGAGAGTTTAATATCAATGATATCGTCAATCTGTGCAGCCGCCAGATTGGTAACCGTTTCACCCACCGCCATACGGCCGGAGGCAGGAGAATCAACCAGTGCCAACGGGGTACGTTCACCCATTGCCATTGCTTCACCGGCATAGGTATCGTAAGCAGAAGTCGTAACCGCACAGTCAGCCACCGGTACCTGCCACGGGCCAACCATCTGATCGCGCACAACCTGACCGGTAATCGAACGGTCACCAATAGTAATCAGGAAAGATTTAGACGCAACTGCCGGTAACTTCATTACCCGCTCAGCGGCATCTTCAAGATTAATTTCAGCACTGTCGAATGCCGGCACACTGTACGCAATCCGCTCAACACTGCGGTGCATCTTAGGCGGCTTACCGAACAGCACTGACATAGGCAGATCAACCGGCTTATTTTCGAAATGAGTATCACCCAATGTCAGGTGCTTCTCTTCGATTGCAGTACCTACCACGGCATACGGGCAGCGCTCACGGGCACAAATAGCTTCAAAACGCGCCATATCCTGTGGCTCAACCGCCATGACATAACGTTCCTGCGCCTCGTTACACCAGATAGCCAGTGGAGACATACCCGGTTCATCATTGTTCACGTTACGCAGCTCAAAATCACCGCCACGGCCACCATCTTTTACCAGCTCCGGGAATGCATTTGACAGACCACCGGCACCCACATCGTGGATAAAGGCAATCGGGTTAGCATCGCCCATCTGCCAGCACTGGTCGATCACTTCCTGACAACGGCGCTCCAGCTCCGGGTTATCACGCTGTACAGATGCAAAATCCAGATCTTCTGAAGAGCTACCGGAAGACATTGAAGAAGCAGCACCGCCACCCAGACCGATCTGCATGGCAGGCCCGCCCAGACAGATCAGTTGTGCACCCACAGGAATTTCACCCTTATCAACGTGCTCACCGCGGATGTTACCGTAACCGCCGGCAATCATAATTGGCTTATGGTAACCGCGCATTTCTTCGCCGGCAGCACCGTTCACCTTTTGTTCAAAGGTACGGAAATAACCGTTCAGCGCCGGACGACCAAACTCATTGTTAAACGCTGCACCGCCAATCGGGCCTTCCAGCATAATATCCAGTGCACTAACGATACGCTCAGGCTTACCGTAATTCGATTCCCATGGCTGTTCGAAGCCCGGAATTTTAAGATCAGACACGGTGAAACCTGTCAGGCCCGCTTTTGGTTTGGAACCTTTACCGGTTGCACCTTCATCACGGATTTCACCACCGGAACCGGTTGCAGCTCCTGCATGCGGCGCAATCGCAGTCGGGTGGTTATGAGTTTCGACTTTCATCAGGATATGAATATCTTCCTGATTCGCCTGATACTCTTTAGTCTCAGGGTTTGGGAAAAAGCGGCCCGCTTTGCTACCTACCATAACAGCTGCATTATCAGAATATGCTGACAGGATATTCTCACCACCCAGCTCATTGGTATTGCGGATCATCGCAAACAATGATTTGTCCTGAGCTTCACCATCAATATCCCAGGAAGCATTAAAGATCTTGTGACGGCAGTGCTCAGAGTTTGCCTGGGCAAACATCATCAGCTCAACATCATTCGGGTTACGCTTAAGCTCGATAAAGCTGGCAACCAGATAATCGATCTCATCTTCAGCCAGTGCCAGACCCAGTTCAGTATTTGCAGCCACCAGCGCTTCACGGCCACCGCCAATAATATCAACAACCGTCAGCGGTGCAGGTTCTTCATTGCGGAACAAAGCATCCGCTGCAGACACATCAGCCAGTACCGCTTCAACCATACGGTCATGCAGTACAGTTTCTACTGCAGCCAGCTGTTCAGCAGTTAAAGGCGCCTCAGACTGAACATAGTAGGCCACACCCCGTTCCAGGCGTTTAATCGCTGACAAACCACAGTTCCTGGCAATATCAGTTGCCTTACTGGACCACGGAGAGATCGTGCCGGGACGAGGTACAACCAAAACCAATTGACCTGAAGGCTCTTCCACTTTAGCTTTAGGGCCATAGCGTAGAATTCGCTCCAAAATTGTGTGCTCTTGTGCAGACAAGTCTTGGTGCAGATCAGCGAAATGCATGAACTCACCGTAAATTGCCGTTACCTGGCTGATGTGGGATTGCAGGACGGACAGCAGCTTATCATGACGAAAAGCAGAAAGAGCAGGCGCTCCACGCAGTACTAGCATGTTAGTATCGAGCCTCTTGAGTATGCCTAACAGGTATGTATGAAGTAGGAGAAATCTAAGGCCGCATTTTACTGAAATCGCCTCTCCGGCGCCATCAATAAGGGCCATTATTATTATGCGAACGCGAATTTTTTTCCTCAGAGAAGTGCTCTTCATTACGATCATTGTGGCTGTTATTGGCTGGCTGTTCCTGGCAAACCTCAATACAGACAATCAATTGCAGGCGATCCAGAAAACCGGCATCCTGAAAATTGTCACCCGTAATACCCCCACTACATACATTTCCGACAAAGACGGTAAACCTGCCGGCTTCGAATACGACATGGCCAAAGCCTTTGCGGATGAAATCGGCGTTGAACTGGAATTGGTTATTCCTGACAGCTTTGGCGACATTTTTCCGGTCATAAAAAATCACAAAGCCCACATTGCTGCCGCAGGGCTCACCATTACCGGATCCAGAGAAGCAGAATTTAACTTTGCCCAACCCTATGCCTACAGCACACCCACACTGATCTACCGGGTCACTCAGGGGCAAAAAAAGCCGATTTCTCTTAAAGACCTTGAAGGAAAATCAATCGAAGTACTGGCAGACAGCAGTCACTCTGAAATCATGCACAGCCTGAAAGCAGAGTTTCCTGATCTCAGCTGGCAGGAAAACAGCACGGGCAGCATCACAGAACTGCTGGATGGCGTATATAACAAGAAATACCTCTATACCATTTCAGATGACTTAGTCTTTGATGCACAAAAATCATTTTTTCCAGGCCTGAAGAAAGCCTTCTCAATGGGCAAGTCTGAACCCATCGCCTGGATGATCGCTAAACAGAACGATCAGAGCCTGTTAAACGCACTGGAAACATTTTTTTCCAAGCCAGAAACCAAGCAACTGGTTGCACAATTACAAAACAAGTATTTTAACCGGGAAAATACCCTTACATACGTCGACATAGAAACCTTTAAACGGGATATGAGCACCCGTTTTTGCAAACTCGAACAGTACTTTTATATGGCTGAACAGGAAACTGATATCGACTGGCTACTCCTGGCAGCCATTGCCTATCAGGAATCCCACTGGAATCCTAAAGCCGTCTCCCCCACAGGCGTTAAAGGCATCATGATGCTCACTAACGCCGCCGCAAAAGAAGTGGGGGTAGAAGACCGGACCGATCCGATTCAGAGCATTCTGGGCGGCGCTGAATACCTGACCCGTGTAATGAAAAAAATCCCCGACAGAATTCAGGGAGATGACCGTATCTGGTTTGCTCTGGCCGCCTATAACGTCGGCTACGGTCATCTGGAAGATGCCCGTATCCTCACCAGCCGGGCAGGAAAAAATCCTGACCGATGGGAGGACGTCAAAGAGTTTCTGCCTTTACTGACCCAGCCCAAATATTATAAAACCGTAAAGCGGGGCTTTGCCCGCGGCTATGAGCCGGTTATTTATGTAAAAAACATCCGTCAGTATTACGACCTGATACTCTGGCAACAACAACTTGCTGAAATCGAAGCCAGTAAACCGGCTCTTTCACCGGCAGAAAACGAAGGTGAAATTGTCATGCCCGGCAATCCGGAAGACAGCGACCCGAACCTTGATTTAACGGAGCCCTCTGATTCCGTAAAAGCCCCTGAAACCGGCATAGAAGCACAACTTTTACCCATAGCAAAGCCTGCGATCGAACTGCATAAAAGCGAATAAAAGACTCCACAAGACACTAAAAGCCGATTAAAATGTGATCGATTTTTGCACATTAATCGCTGTCTCCCTGTTTTTATTCAGCTTTTTTAAACTTAACCGGCTACCTTTGCGCTCATGGCTTTATCACTGAACACTTATTTTGCTCCATTACGCCGTATTTCACGGTGCAAATCTGCGCTGAGCGCAATATTTCTGAGCGGTCTTCTGATGAATGGACAGCCAGTATTTGCAGAATCAACAGACGCCTCCGGAAAGTTAACCTTACCTGCAAACAGTCTGAATCAGCCATTGGAAAATCGCCCGTCAAACGATGCATCAGACAAGCTTACTGACAGTGTCAAAAAACTCCTGTCAGGCCGTAACGGACAAACGGCCATCAATAACAACTCAGGAACAGAACCATCTTTAACTTCTTTGGTTAGCATAAACACGACAAAGCAAATTAAAGAAGAGACCGGTAACACCGACAGCGCACAAACAGCGCCGACAGCCCCGCCAATCAGCCAGCCAGAAACACCGCAGCCTGAAAAGGCAGATACGACTATTGCCCTCCCGGCAACAAAACCTGAATCGCAGACTCTCGCGCAACATGCCCTGACAGAAACACCCGTCCGCACCAATACGGCTCAGCCAACACAGAGCGACACACTGAAAGGCAATGCAAAAAAATTACTTAGCCAGGCAGCAATAGATGCAAAAATTAATAACGCCCATGACGCACCCATTCTGCCATCAATGATCACCGCGCCAGCCCCTTTAGAAGACAGTATCAGTCAAATCCATCAGCCTGCGGGCACACAGGCAGCTCAGCCAAAAACCTCACCACTGACTGACGACTCATTAGAACAAGCAACCAAAGCGAATACGGCAGAATCCCTGTCACAAACACCGTTACCGAGCCGCTATCAGCTGAAACAAAAAGACTACCAACCACATGCCGATGTAACTGCAATCTGTACAAAAATTGGCAAAAAGCTCAGCAGCGTATCTGTAAAGGACTGTCTGGATCTGGAATTTATCTCACCACGCTTTTACTCAAACAACGGTGAACTGATATTGGAAAAGCATTACCCGGCCTCCCCTGATACAGAAACTCCGGTAAAAATCCTCTTCATTGGCGGAATTCATGGTGATGAATACTCGAGCATCAGCGTTACCTTCAAATGGTTAAAAACACTGAATGACAATCACAGCGGCGCCTACGACTGGCACTTCCTGCCTCTGGCAAACCCTGACGGCCTGTTAAAAAAACGTGCAACCCGTGTAAATGCCAACAAAGTGGATCTGAACCGTAACTTCATTCCGGCAAAAGCTGCTGTAAATCCAATCCAGCACTGGCAAACTTACGCAAAGAAACGCCCCCGTTACTTTCCTGGCCACAAACCGCTTAGTGAACCTGAGTCGCAGGCAATTCATACCCTGATTGATGAATTAAAACCTGATGTAATTGTTTCAGTCCATGCCCCACATGGCATTCTGGATTTTGACGGCAGCATTACCCCTCCCCGCAAGCTCGGCCCTCTGTATCTGAAACAACTGGGCACATATCCTGGCTCACTGGGTAACTACGGCTGGTTCGTGAAAAGTATTCCGGTCATGACTATTGAACTGAAACACGCGGGCATTATGCCAAAACCGGCAGAGATCTCCCGTATGTGGACGGACCTGATCAGCTGGGTCAAATTACGTACCAGCGGTGAAAACAGTTTACTGGCGCGTCGGGCCGCAGCCACACAATAACGGTTAACTACCGGATTGCCCGGCCTGCTGTTTTAAGCGTTTTGCTATTTTTTTTTCATCCCGGCGGCGCTGAAAAAAAGCACTGATACAACCGCTGCAATCCTCTGCCAATACGCCGCCCTGATAGTGCACCCGATAGTTCATCCACGGCTGATCAAGCACCTGGCCATTACTGATCACCGCACCGGCTTTCGGCTCTGTCGCACCGAACACCAACCGCTTAACCCTGCTGTGAACAATTGCACCGGCACACATGGTGCAAGGCTCTATTGTCACATATAGCGTAGCATCCACCAGCCGGTAGTTAGCAATATTCGCAGCAGCCTCCCTCAACGCAATTATTTCAGCATGCGCACTGGGATCATGCCCGGAAATCGGCTTATTCCAGCCCTCTCCCAGCACCTTACCATCACGGACAACCACCGCTCCCACAGGGACCTCGCCGTGCTCCGCCGCCTTTTCTGCCAGCAGCAACGCATAGCTCATCCATTTTTCATCGTCTTCGGATGACGTCATCTGAACCTCTGTTATTATCTCGCACGGTGACATAAAAAAACCCGCGATTGCGGGCTTTTTTTTAAGAAGCGGAAGATTATTCCCACTCTATAATAAACAATGAAAAAATAACCTTATAGATCATAAGCTTAGCAATTCACTTCCTAATAATACCATGAACAGTACCATCTAGAAATTTTTTTCACTTTTTTCAATTCTTCGCTTACGTAACTCAGCTTGCATCCACTTAGCCCCTAACACCATCTCTTGTCTTAGCTGCTCAATCTCAAAGGGTGACAGGTTTCGCACCCTGGACTGCTTTTCTACCTGGCCGAAGTGCTTATAGTCACCAGTACTAACTTGATGTTCGTCCCTATCAAATTTCATAGCGATACAACCTCCGATGAATCGAAAGAGTAGATTGCCTCCAAAGATGGAAGTGAGAAACAACCTCTCAGCTTTCCCTTCGGAAATCTTAAAAAATCACTACCCATATATAAGTAGCAAGACTTGCTTGATAAGTATCCAATCTACTCCTAGCTAGCCCTGTACCCCCACCCCAACACTTGCAGTCTTGCCTAATGAAGAAATGAGCGTAGACAAAATTTCACATATTTCAAAGCTATTACGATTTAAAATTAATCCTCTGCTAATATATTCGCGTACGCTTTCCAATCTATTGCTGCAACAGTTCCTAGGGCTTGAAGCTTTGCCAACAAAGTAAACAAGAAATACATTAGATTATTTTGTGACTGATGAATTACAAGCATGCTATTGTCAAAAGAAAAGGCACCGCCCTCTAGAGAACACCCAATATCTAAAATATTATTTGATTCTTCAGGTAGGTTTTTTTCAAACGATGTACTTTTGACACCTTCGACCCAGTCACATTTTGCAGCTAATATACCGCAAATTATCTCATGTGTTTTTTTTTCTGGAATCGTGCCAGAAGCCGTTGCAATAGGAACGCTAGTTCTAACTAACATTCTAACTGAATTTGCTTTAGATCCAGCGTATTCTAAATAATCTTTGCTAATCGTTGGCTTACACTCAAATACAGCATAAACGGCTTCCGCCGGAATATATTTATGATTTTGCTGAATTAACAACATAGGTGTGTATTGGCGATCAAATATAACTATATCTATTTGATCGCTTTTACCACCTTCACTATCGATGATTATCCCCTTATCTACACCATACCTTTTAGGGAGGTAGTTGCGCAGAATATCAATCCAGCTGTCTTCATGAATTTCACCTTTTGTTGGAGCGTGTTCAACACCTCTACTAGCTCTGTGAAGATCATGTTTCAAGTCTTCCTGAACATCTTCAAAAACCTTTTTTAGCCATTGATTACTACTCATCTACAGCTCCTAAAAATGGAGGTGTAGGCTGAATTAAACTAGCTATATGTAACGCACGTTCTTTTGTTACCGCCTTATTTGGATAAGCATCCAAGACTATCGCAGGAACAAGTCTCTGTGTAATATCTGAAAAGGAAAAACCATAATTTCTCGTTGCTGATGCACCTGTCATCTCTGCAATTTTATTTACTGTCTCGTGGCCTAAATCAAACGGTGCCAAAGATTGCTCTAAAACTGATTTTCGCTGTGATAGGTCAGGTCTTTTAAATAATAAAATCTCTGCAGCCCTTCTTTTCACCGCTGGATCTAGTGCATCCAACCTATTAGTACACATAATTACTGCAGCAGGTAAACCTTCACTTGCTAATGAATCAATACCACGAATAAAAGCATTAACTCCAGCTCGGTCTTCATGATGCATTTGAGATGATTCTCTAGACTGTGCTAAGGCATCTGCTTCATCGATTAAAAGAACCACAGCTCCATTCGATTTTCCTGATTCACTCTTATATTTTTTTGCAAGTTCTTTTGTTTCTCTAAAGGCATTAGAAACTAGTTGGGTCATTTCACCAACACGCCCCTGTCCTCGCGAAGATAAGCTAAGAGGAAGTAAAATAACATCAATATTATTGAGCCTAGCTACTGAATCACTAATATTTTCAGCTAAAGCTGTTTTTCCGGAACCAACATCTCCAGCAAGAACGATCAGAGGAGGTCTATTTAAAATATTGCTCAATGCATCAAAATGATCGCCATGAAATTTGTTTACCCAACTTTCCATAGATCCAGGATAGATGAGTACAGATAGCATTTTTGTTAACCGACTTTTGTAATCATCCAACCCTATTAACTGATCAAGTCTAAATTTCGCATCAAAATCTGGAAACTGAACACTATCTTCAAACAAATTTTTTTCTTCTACGTTTAACATGAATCAAATACTCTTCAATGATTTTCTTGATAAACTACGTGCACCTGATGAATAAGTTTTATCACTCTGATAATATCCCGATATACTTGGCTGATCAGCACCTACCCTCTGAACTGGCAACGTCTCCTTAAAAGCATCTTTTTCACTTTGACTTAAATCCTTAAATTTACTGGTATAAGTCACGTAACTATAAAAGTCAGCATCGCTGACATCTGCATGGGCGTTAAGAGAACCTGGTATATCATCTAGTCCGCTACTAATTTGACTAGCTGTATAGCTAAAGGTTGGTTCTATCCATTCTCCATCACGTTTAAATCCAAATATCGCAGTATCTAAGTACCCATTTTTTATGAGTTGAGCAATTTCCTCTTCAAATTTTTCAATCATATCCGATGATGGTTTACTATAAAAACGCTGCATCCTTCTTAAATCAGAAGAAACTTTCGCAGACATATGTCGAGCATGAGTAATAGTAAACGTATCGCTTGTTGTAGAAGTAAAGCTGCTGCTCATTTTTCACCCCGAAAAAGAAGGACCAAAAACAGACTGCCAATATTTGACTGTCAACGTTTTATTAGGTGCAAACTCAGCTGCGTCAATTGCATCACCAGCGCCCATTGCAGCGCTGACAATCAAATCAGCTTGGTATCGTGTATACAGTCCAGCTACATTATTCTTTTCATTCACGGGATCAATAATTTGTACAGGATTACTGAAATCCTCAACTTTATTAGCGCTATAATAGTCTTCAAATAATATTTTTTCTTCTAAGTTTGATTTAACTATATAAGTAAAGAAAGCTTGAAGAGCCTCAATATAATTTGAAAAATCAACACCTTGGTCACATAGTTTCGCCAAAATCATTTCTATCATGAATGATTTAAATCTAAAACCATCCACTTCCATTTTTTGTTTTCTTGCCCAATACTTAACCAATCTAACCACTTGAGCAAAATGCTCAGGTTGTTGATTTTTTCTCTTTTTAGCAAATTCCAAATGCAACGGAATACTAGTTTCTAAGTAAGAACCATCAAACTGACTTACTAAAAAACCACGCCAATCTGGTTTGCCTTCATAAATAATAGGAACAAGATCAACATCTAACCCACTTCCTTTAAAGGTTACACAGATGCTATAGTTCTGCCTTTTAATCTGATCATGACTAAAATTAGGATATGCTTGACGAATTCTAGCTTCTAAATATTCCAGAAGCTTATTAAGAGTAATGTTTGAGTCCACACCTCCAATATAAACTGCAACATCTATATCATTAAGTGTTTTCAAGGCAGTTCCCTTTGCCAAACTTCCTGACAACTGCATTCTTTTTAGAGCAAACTCTGGGTGCTCATTTATATAATCTTCCAACTTTTCCCGTAGATTACGTGCCTGCTTACGAAATTTATTTGCTTTATCTTTCGGTAAATTTACTTTTTCCTTAGCAAATTCACTTATCGTTTTATGATTAACGTGTTCTAGAGACATCCTAACCTCAAAATCAAATTCCATTACAGGAGATATCCCCTGTGACTATTTACGCTCTCAATAAATACCAGCTTACTCGAAAGCCAGAATTTCTATAAAAAACAACAAAAAACATTCTTATAGATCAGCAACTTAGCACTCTTGTAAACAATGATACCATGATCAGTACCATCGAAGAATGACTTTCATCTTTACGACTCCTACATTCTACCTGCATCTATTTAGACTCAATGTGTACGATACACAAAATTTGAAGACTCCTCTGTCAACATCTGCTGATCCGCAACAAAATCTTCTATACTTTTAGAATCCTGGCCTGGATTCTGAGCCTGCCACTCCGTATAAGCTCCCATGGCATCAGCTTTGTCCTCATCTGACAGCTGCGAGAATCCCCCTGACTGCTGCTGCCATCCCGAAGTACCGCTCACAGTATTTTCACCAGCTTCCGTTGATTCTCGTATTGTAGAAGCAACCCTGCCTCCCATACTGGCATCCACCTGGTTACTAAACTGATCAGCCATATTCTCACCTATGCCTTTGATCAACTCTCCTGCAGCGGTAAAGCCTGTACTGGTAGCCATTCCTGCAGCCTTAGCAAAAGGAAAGCTACTACCGTCTGCACTATCACTAGAATACATGCTGTCAGGCATATCTCCCCCCATCCCAGTTGCCTGTGCCTTTTCAATAGCAGCTTTAATAGCACTAGCTCCGCCAGCAGTATTTACTGCAGCACTAGTAACACCAGAACTAATGACTGCAGCTCCTGCTGCAACTGCAGAACCAGCCCCTACCGCACTACCTAATAAGGCACCTGCACCAAACGAACTACCCGAGCTTGCAGCGGAACTTCCTCCAGGAACCAAACCAGCTACGACATTAGGGACAGAGTTAATTAGGATTACCAACACTAGAGAAACGACAAAGATAACAAGGAGTTCATCCAAAGGAGCACCGCCAGATAAATCTGAATGGTAGCCATCAATAATCGAAACTGTAATTCCAACAAGCAGAGTGATTGTCATCAACTTCAGGGCAATACCTAGAACACTCCTGAAATAGTTAATTGCAATATCTGACGTCCAGCGAGAACCGCCAAATCCTAAAACAAAGATCCCAGCATAAGCAATTACCCATGCAGAGACTAAAGCAAGCAATACGTTGGCAGCGACTACAGCCATGCAAGCCAGAATGGCAAGTGTGGTAAAGAATATAGATATATTGTCTATCGGACTCGTTACGCTATAACTTTTGGCAGCTTTAGATACTATATCGAAGGCAATATCAATAGGTGTTGATGGGTTCAGTCCTCTAGCAAGGCCTGAAGCTTCAGCAGCTATCGTTCGAAGAGAGTCAATAATCGATATAGCAAAAACAGGACCGTTTACTAATAACCACCAAAAGAACCCTGTAAAGATAATAAATCGAAACAGTTCAGCAAAAAATTCTTGGATATCAGCCTTCCGCAAAGCCAACATTGCGAAAGTCCATACCATGGATATAGCTACCAATGTCCAAAATAACCAACTCGCATGATCCGTTATCTTAGCTGCCCACAAAGAGCTTTCGTTTAAAAACCGGTCAGCTACCTGATTCAACACACCTCCTCTAGATATATCAGCCTTCGCCAATGAAGCTGATAACAAAAGGATCAATAACACTAAACTCCTGAAATACAGTCCACTCATGCTTAATACTCCTTACTTTTGGAACGATCTACAGGAACGTCTAAGTCCCCATAAACAGTAGATTCTTCCCTAGTACACTGCTTCTCACCAATGCATGATTCGTCATTTTCATTGCATCCAACAAGCAGAAACATGGCCAAAATACCTGTTAATAACATTCTCATCACTAGTACGCCTTGCTTATAGATCGATCAACTGAGGAAGTAAGCCCTTCGAAAAGATGCTCTCTAGATGCCTGATGCAATGCTTCTTTGTCAGACTGAGACTGAATTTGAGCTGCAAAGGCGTTCTGCTGTGCAATGAGTAAACTGCGTATTTGAAGGAGTTGATTTATCTGTGAACTAGCTAATTGGTTGGAATAACCGATTGCAGCAAGCTGTCCGTCGGCGCCCTGAGCCGCTGCTTGTAGCCGCACCAATTGCTGCGCATCTGATTCAAGATACTGCTGTTGTTTTGACAAGCTTAGAATAAGTGCATCGTTAGCTTTCTTTTGTGACTCAGAAGCTAACCGCTGATTCTCCAGTATCTTGTCACGTTGAATAGAGGTGCATTCAGCACCGGAAAAACAAGGAGAGTTACGGTAAAAAGTAACGTCCTGGTACTTTCCTAGATAAGCATTCAAGCTCCCTAATTGCTGTTGATAATATGCCAGTGTATTAGTTGCTTGAGTTAAGTCACTTATGGTCGCCTGCGCCTGATCCCAGACGTGGTTCTTTGGAACAAGGGTATTCTTCAGCTGATTTTCATATTGTTGTAACTGAAGTTGATATTGCTGAATTTGCTTCGCAGTTTGTGCAACAGCTTCTACCGCAGACAAAATATTTTGAGAGAGATTAGTCCCATCAACAACTGGAATACCAGCCTGAGAAGATGAACTAATAAAGCTACTTGTTACCAGAGAGATAGTTACTACCGACTTCAAAATTTTAGCCGCTAAAATTTTTTTTCTTATATCCATGATCGATACCTAAAAATCATTATGCTCATAGAGCAGAAATACAATCATCGAGTTAACTCGGTATTGACCTTCCTAATGCCGGTAGGCGGCCTTCTGTGCTTCTATCACGACATCCTGTTCAGTATTCAAGAACAGCTCAATCTATCCTCCTTGCAGTTCTATTCTTAGTAATTCACAGATCCTGTTTCTTATATCCAGCCTTTCCATAGTCCTCTCTAAAGGAAAAAATTTAGCCGCTAAAACTCGGAGAGATTTATCTTTATATTTTCAATATTTTATAAATATCGATATATAGACTTCTCTCATATGCTTGAGACCGTTGAACGCTTTAGCGTGAATAAGGACTGTGAAGTAGCACTGCCAACTTGTTGGTAGGCCTACTTCACCCATCTTGCCCGCCTTACAGCGTTCATTTGTATACATACGCCAGGAACATTTAATCGCTATTTTTATGCTTTAACAGAAAACTATCACCACAGCGCATTAATCATATGATTTTCATATACTTTTAGCGCACACACAGCGTATAAATTGCGATGAAATAGCGATCTTTTAATAGCGCCCTAGAGCTTTCATCCCACAGCCCCTCATATGTCAACAAGTCCTCTGTTGAGCTGCCAAAACTTTGAAGTTACTGCCTAACTACTCCTGGCGTTCAAACATCGGCCTATGGCCGATCTCCGCCCGTAGGGCGGCAGTAGTATGAGAAATCGACCGCTCAGCGGTCGCCTATCTAACTGAATATCCTAATAATCCTGCCAAAGTAGCCAAATTACGGGCGTCTGTGCCACGGTCCCGGGCGATAACGCCACGCATACGGGCGTCTATGCCACGTTATCGGGCGAGTGCGCCACGCTTACCCCGATAAACTCTGTTTGTATCCGTAACTACGATTTCCATTTCCGCTAAACGATGCATGTCTTTCTTGATTCTTCTTCTGGCATCTCGTCTAGTTTGGCTGCTGATATCATGTCCATATACAGCATGTATGAGAGTATCCAACAGCCACCCACCTGTAGGATTATTTTTATGCGTGAGAATATGACGAGCAACGGCTTTGCTAACACCATGTTCGAGCTTTGCTAAAGGCAAAGGCTCATACTTAAGAGTTAAATCGTGCTCAAGCAACATTACGAGTGCCACCCCCAAACGAACGCGCCATAAATTACGTATTCCACCATTCAAAGGATTGTGCCGAGTCTTTGTAGAAGGAACCACATGATCCACCAACCCTCCTATGATCGGAAAGTTGAAACCAGGGCTTTCTATTGTGATCGTAGCTGAACGAAGCTCTTCTAAGAGTTTTTCAATTTGGGAGTAACTGTATTGATTTTCCGATAAAGATCTTCTCAGCCTCGCAGGATCAACCAATAGATCGACACCACCGTCACACTCCTTCCTCTTTTCAGCGACATATAATATCGACTCCAAGACATCTGCATGACGTTGCCCTAAACGTCCTTTGACTCTGCATTTTCCATGGCTGGTTTCAATCCATTCTCCAACTCTTAGCTGTGGACGTATACTTGGCTGAAAAATCATTACGCGAGCTTGCAGGGTCGTACTTGTAGGAGTGACTTCATTACCAGTTATCATCTTCGCTCCTTACCATAACTTTTGATACAGGAGCCTGACGCTTTGATTTACGCCTGAGGGGCTCTAACTTAAGTACGCCGCCACCATGTCTTTTAAACCAGCAATCCGGATATGGTGTACCATAGTTCGCTTTATTGATTCCAAAGCGGACATACGACCTTCGTTGGTGATCACATATCCCCCACTCTTTGGCCTCTGCAGAAGTCATATTGGAAAGGAATGCCTGACAACGGATGTTATCGACCAACACGCTCGCTCCTCGGCTAGCTTGAGGAGCATCTCCCATTCCAGTGAATGCAGCAGATTTATTTAAATGATGCAGAAACATAATCGTGCATCCGGTCTCAGAAGCGATGGATTCAAGGACTCCTATCACCGAAGACATGGCCCCGCTTGAGTTTTCATCTTCAACATGAAATCTACGAAGCGTATCTAAGACCAATAAAGACTTTCCATCCGAGATTCTTTTCAGTGCGTCCACCCAGGCAATTGACATGAGATTTGGTGATCTACCAATCAACGGCTCAATATGAAGGTGTTCTGAAACATTAATCCGTTCATCCTCATTGAAGTAAGAACCGAGCGCATAGAGCCTGTGCATAATTGCGATAGGAGGGTCTTCTGCTGGTAGATAAACAACCTTTCCAATCGCAAATGAGTTGATACCTAACAGATCTGGGCCTCCTGCAATCTGGCTTGCAAGTTGTAATGCCAACATGGACTTACCTGCTCCTCCAGGCGAAACCAAAGAGCAGACGGTACCCGCAACCACATTAGGTAATACGTAATCAACTTCTGGAGGCATCTCTGAAAACGCAGACAATATATCGATAGTCATATTAACTACCAAAGAAACCAGGTCGAGCTGCTTTGATCGCCATAGCTCTTCTTGCTTTTATCCATTCCTCAATCTCAGACAAGTCCCAAGCAACATTCCTACTTGTCAGAACAATTCGTTGGGGAAATTCTCCTTTCTTCTCCAGGTTATAAATTGTTCGATCTGATAAGGGGATCATTTCGAGCAACACTTTTCTATTGATTAGAGTCTTACCTTGTCCAACATTCATAACTATCTCCAAGTTCCAGTTGAAGCTAAATAGTGCCAAGTGGTACCACTTGAAACAGATCATTTATTGGATAAAATAGTTGACATGAATATTTCAGAAAAAGTTAACATCTGGGAAAAGTGTGACCCTTCTACCACAGAAGCTATAAATTGCTTTCAAAAGCACTGGGGACCCTACTCGTCATCATCAAGGCGCTACCCCATCATCAACCTGGTAGAAGAGATAATAGATCCCGCTGTTAACGTGTATATGAACTCAATTCCAGCTTCATACAAGATGTTCATACCAGGTGCTGAAGCAGGAATCGGCTTTAGTGGAATGTTAAAGCTTATTGGGTTTGAGCCATATCAACGGCTACAGCGCCAACTGTTGCGTCAGTTTTGCATGACTACTGAGCTTACTGATGCCCAAGTACAATGTTTTATTGATACTGTTGAATCTCTAATCACATTAGTTGGTAGCTGCCAGGATAAGCGGCCTAAAAAGTCGTCCATGGCCCCTGGTGTAAACCTAAACGACAAACGAATTAAAAGATTTTGTAAACTATGTGGTGAATTAACTGAGTTCGCTAAGTTTGCAGCCTCAGTTGACGCTAATCAGATAAATGATCTCGAGCTTCTCGAACATACAAAGCTTGAGCTCAGTCATCAGTACTGTAATAAGCATCGGCCTAAGCTTACCTGCGGTAAATGGAATTCAATATATAAAAGAGACAGGCGCTCCCTAGACCAATTCAATACAGAACTGCAACGTCTCACAAATCAATGTGCAAAGCGCGCTCAACCTAACGCCAAATCAGGAAACGCATTAATTGACCAGTACTTTTTCAGGCTTATGCTAAACCTTACTCTTCAACCAGCTGATAAAGCTGAATTACGTAATCTCGCTCGAAGAATGGTGGACTCTAAGCTATCCGACGCCAAGAAAAGGATGCTTCTCCTGAAACGAACAGGGTTCAGCCAAGCAGAAATAGGAAAACAGATATTGAACGTCAAGCAGCAGCCAATAACTCGCCAAGCAGTGTCCAAGGCGTTGGCATCAGTTCGAAAGGAGTTCCTGTTATGAGTTGGTTAAAACTGGAAATTTTAGCGGCTAAAATTTACCAGCTGAGACTTGAGCCAACACTCTCTCATTAATTGCAAGAAAACAATGACTCAAGGAGACATGAAAGATCTCCTGGATAACCGGAGAGAGCACGACCTTGACCGTGCTCACATAGAATCCAATATGGTCGTGCCATCTATGGTTACAACCCCCACAGGAGCCAGCAATTGCTGTATCCAACCAATAGCACGCCCTCGTTCAACACATTGAGAAAAAAACGCTCGCTGTTTTGCTCTAGTAAAAGCAACAAAAAAAGTATTTAACTCTTCACTACGTTGCGGTGTAAGACTCCACCAAGTCTGATTATCTAGTCCGTAAAAAATCATGGTATGAAACTCAAGCCCCTTACTTTTATGGACAGTCATCAAAGCTACTTGACCAATACCCTCAAATTCATCCAAAGCCTCCGCCCAGCTACTACTATGTTCAGCACACTCTTTCAGTAATGTAACAAACCCAACCCAGACCCTCTCAAAGTCCCTTTCTCGCTGATAAGCGGGGAAGCACTGCCGAAGCATCTGCTTACTAATAAATTCCAAAAGTAACTCTGCAATTACTTCAGCCGAATCCAGATCAGGCTGACGACGTATTAACTCTTCCCTTAATTGACGGACGAAAGCTTCAAGCTTAGCAAGTAGTCGCTCCTGCGTAAGCTCATTATCTGGATCGGCTGCCTGCAGAAACAGATAGTTCTGCTGGGCCAACTCCCAGTTTTCAGGACTTCGATCCGTCGCTCCCAGACGAAGCAAAGAAACGAACATACTAGTCAGTTCTTCACCAAGAAGATCTTGTATCTGAATTTCACCAACTGACCTAGCCGCATTTCTAATGCGAAGACCTCTTTCACCAAAAGCAGGGGCTATCTCTTCCTCAACTTGATCTGCTCGCATCCTAATCAAAATGGCAACATCATGTGGTTCAACACGCCCGGAACGCACTTCGTGACTCACCCATTCAGCTAAATAATGATTCTCTTCATCTATGCTTCGAAATTGCCAAATAGCAGAAATATCACCTTCTATTTCACGGATTCCTTGAGCCTGAACCTCTTCCACTTCTCCATCTATCCGACGAGCTATCTCGTGCTGAATGCGAACCAGATCCTCATGTGATCGCCAGTTTGATAGAAGAGATATACGTCTAGCACTAAAGTCGTTCTCAAACTGAGTAAAAGCATCATCCATCGCCCCCGCCCACCCCATAATACGTTGCTTATCATCACCGACTGCGGTGAAAACAGCATCACTCCCATCAAACGCTGTCAGCAGCATGTCATACTGGGCGTAGGTGGTATCTTGGTATTCATCCAGAAAAACAATGGGGTATGTTGCCTGTAAAGCCCGACGGATATATGGGTTTTCCTGTAGCAATAATTTTACAAGCCTATTTATCATCGGAAATGATAAAGATATCTCCTCACTCCCGAAAAATTGTTCACGCCAGTAATGTGCCAACGCACGATTTACTTCAGAGCCATTTGACAAATCAATTGGTAAGTTTGCCAGAGGCACTCTACCCTCAAGCTGTTGAGCACTCACACCGTGGTACCCATGACGCTCAAGAAAACCACCATAATCCCGACGTAGCGGACTAACAATCTGATACGTGCCAGACGCATTAAAGGGCTCTGGTATAGTTGGACGAAATCGATCCAACAGCCCCTTAGTAAAGGCATCAAAAGTCATTGAGTCAAAACGACGCGCTTGACCTCTCGGGCAACGTTTTTCAACCCTCTCAGCAAGGTTTCGGGCAGCATCCTTTTTAAAGCTGATGGCCAGAATACGTTTAGAAGCCGGACAAATGCCTGTCTGCAATAGATAAGTCGCCTTCTGCGCTAGAAATTCTGTTTTTCCAGCACCAGCACCAGCAGTCACAAGGACGCTAATTTCTGTTTCATCTAAGGCTTCCCATGCTCTGTTTTCAAGTCCACCAACACCCTGAGGTACCCAATCATCCTTGCTTACACAAGTCATGCATCTTCTCCCGGCAGCTCAAGCTTCTGTTTTACATGCTCAATGAGCGTCCTAAGCTCATGAGGTGCTGACCTAGCAATATCGCCGTCAGGAATACGGGAAAAGGCCGATAGGTGAGTCTCGGGCTTGCTACTACTCAAGAACAGATACGGGTACCATTTAAAAGCGTCATCATAATGATAAGTGTATAAAGCGGGATTCCCACCTGTTTTCAGGGTCGTGGACTTCCTAGACTGAATTGCCTCTGCACTCCCCATAGGGCCGCGCCCACCGGGGTTAGGCACCTGATATGCCTGCGGAAATGCGCATAGCATGGAAAAATCGAGATCGATAGGATAGGAGAAGAAAACACCTTCCTCACGGAAAGCTTGAAGCCAGTTTGCTTGTATATCTCCATCAAGAAGGTTTTGGTCTGTGAGCTGATCAGCTTCATCAGGATCGACATTGCCAAGCAAATATTGAGTGTTATTTTGAAAATCATTTCCGATAGCGGCTAGATTCTCCAAGCAGCTTCTCATGGTGTTCGCCCCACCATGCCTACGCCCTAAATCTAGATCGAGTAATGTAGCATGTGGAATCTCAAGATCATTGAGTAGCTGCCAAAAATGCGACACAAACCGTCCACCAAGAGGAACGACGGGAACGAACGACGGATCAAGGGATATATCCATCTCTTCCGAAACTTTAGGAATAACAACTCGTTCAGAATCACCTTCACCCAAGATCACAAATCGCGCAAAATAGAGTTCAGGATATGCTTTTATTGCCAGCCTAACGTATACACTTTCCTCAGTGCCATCTTCCGGCAAGGTCAGCTCGCGGATAGATGAGCATCGGGCACCACGATCCATACGATGGTATCTCACTTCATTCGGCTCTATTCGGCTCATAATCGCAGGTGAATGGCTCGATAACAGTACCTGCGCGGAAGGCAGTGCACCTATATCCCTCACTTGTCTGATAATACGAGATAAGAAAAACGGTGATAGGCTATTTTCAGGCTCCTCGATAGCAAGTATTGTAAGATGAACACGGCGTAACTTATCCAGTTCGAATGCACTGTCACCTGCAGGTAAAGTGAAAGCTTCCCGCTCAGTTTCAAGCGTTGCCGCTGTAAGGGCGATATGAAACAAAGAACGCTGCCCATCACTCAACTCGGACAATCGGCGCTCCTGACCTGCTTCATCAGGGGAAAAGGAAAACTCTGCTTTACGAACAAGCTCCTCAAAACGGTTTTCAATAAGCCTTAAATGCGGTTGACTATCTGTATCGGCTTCATGAACCTGCAGCCACCGCCTTGAAAGACGCTCCAGCAGAACCTGCAACGGTTGCTCCTCCTCAAAACTACTTTGGATTAGCCCTGCATTATCAGAACTCGCATCTTTGAATGCCGTTGACCATTTAGCAGCCTGCCATAACCGACCTTTAAGAAGTGCGGTCACCTGTGTTGTTGCATCACGGTTAGCTGGCAAGTAGATAAACTGAATCGAAGAACGCTCTACGGCCTGGACCCTAGAACAGTCATCCCACTCAAAATTATCATCGAGAACCCTTATCCAACGTATATCCTCTTCAATTGCCCCTTCCGGAGTACCATCATCCATCCATGTAGCCTGTAATCTAAGACGAGCTTTTAAGGGCTCCCCAGCAGCAGAAGCCGCCATTTGATTAAAGAACTCCGGAATAGCATCAAGTGGAGAATCGTCACGCCCTGTCAATTCAGGAAAAGCTAATACCGCTTCGACAAACAGACTGTCTCCAGACTGAAGTTCTTGCCGATCAACAGGTATGTGAAAGTCACGACGCTGCATCGCTCGCTGTGCTGGTGATGTACCGAATAACCGAGATACTGCCTGCAAAACTGCCGTTTTTCCCGAGCCGTTCCCACCGACAAGAGTAGTCAGTTCTTCCTCAAAATTTAGTTCGACAACCTCATGCGAGAAACAACGAAAATTCTGTAGTTTTATCTTTTCTATTTTCATCCCTGATTACCTTTTTGTAAAAAATCTATTAAAAAGTTAGCGAGCCCTCTCAAGACCCCATACATCAATCATATCTGCCCAATCTTGAAGCATCTCCGCTCTTTGCTCTCTGTACTCAGCTTTGTTATACACAGCTCTTACTCCTTTTTGCTCATGAGCCAAACACTTCTCTATCCAGTCAGTATTGTAACCAGCTTCATGGAGTAAGGTACTAGCTGTACGTCTCAGATCATGTGGACCAAACTTCCCTAAAGGCTGCCCCTCTTTTTGGGCTAGCTTATAGATTGAGGTCAAAACACGATTGAAAGTTGCACTACTGATTGGAGCATCTATATCGTATCTCGAAGGCAAAATGTAATCTGACCCTCCAGAAAAAGTCTTCAAGGCAACGAGAATATCCATAGCTTGGGTAGACAAAAATACCAGGTGTGGTTTCCGTCTTTTCATTCGCTCCTTTGGAATAGTCCACAGTGATTCGCTGAAGTTTATTTCGCTCCAGGTAGCATTACTTAATTCACTTTTTCTTACCATTGTTAGAAGAAGTAATTGAATAGCTGCTCGTATTGCCGGTGATGTTCCTACTCTTCTCATATACCGGTACATCAACCCTACTTCATCTGGAGACAACGTTCGATCACGTGGTTCGAAACGAGCTATACTGCTTGGCCTTACTTTTTCAGCCGGATTTTCAACTTTCTGGCCACGATCAATCGCCCAGCGAAACACCTGAAGTACGATATCACGAACATGTACAGCGGTAGCTGGCGCCCCCCGATCAACAATGGTATTTGTCAGCAACCTTAAATCTTCATGAGTAATTTCAACTAACTTTTGCTTGCCGAACTTGAGCTTCAGCTCTCTTTCATAGATCGAGCGACGCATATCTCTGGTTGAGTCCGCCATCTGATAACCTTTCAACCACTTTTCAGCCCAGGCTTGAAAGGTTTCTACGCCTTTAGTTCGTGCCTTACAACGTGCTTTTTCTTTAGCTGGTGACTTTCCCTGCATCACCAGTTTTTTTGCTTCAGCGAGCTTTTCACGAGCTTCAGCTAAAGTAATCCCCCCTACCCCATACCGAGCAAAGGTTACAGTTTCTTGCCTGCCATTAATTGAATAGTTATATCGGAAGGAAATGGAACCAGCTGGAGTAACAGCCACATACAACCCATCACGGTCATTAACCTTATAAAGCTTATCTTTGGGCTTTAGATTTCTTAACTTTGTATCGGTCAGCATGTACTAATCCTTTATGAATATAAATACCATGCTGAAAAAAGCAATAAATAACCACTTTTATGCCTTATAAAACAAATGCTTAAATTATTTCGATACCATTAAAACGGAATAAGGGAGAGCATGGTATTCGGCTTTTCTTATGGTATCCGCGATCAAGAATACCAACTCTAATACCACTCTCAAGTCGTGCTTGGTGTTGCCAGACAGTGCTAGAAAGCACCAGAAGAAAAAACAAAAAAGCCCTTGAATACAAGGGCTTATATGTCATTTAATGCTTGATTGTACTAGTCGTTACCAGACAGACAATTATTCCCACTCAATTGTCGCCGGCGGCTTAGAGCTTACATCGTAAGTCACACGGGAGACTTTTGAAATCTCATTGATAATACGGCTAGAAACAGTTTCCAGCAGTTCATACGGCAAGTGCGCCCAGCGGGCAGTCATGAAATCGATAGTTTCAACAGCACGCAGTGCAATGACGTATTCATAACGGCGGCCATCACCAACAACACCGACTGACTTAACCGGCAGGAATACGGCAAATGACTGGCTGGTCTTGTGATACCAGTCCGCAGCATGCAACTCTTCCAGGAAGATCGCATCTGCTTCACGCAGAATATTCGCATACTCTTTCTTCACTTCGCCCAGAATACGTACACCCAGACCCGGGCCCGGGAACGGATGACGGTAAACCATATCGTATGGGAGACCCAGTTCAAGGCCGATCTTACGGACTTCGTCTTTGAACAGTTCACGCAGTGGTTCAACCAGTTCAAACGCCATATCTTCAGGCAGACCACCCACATTGTGGTGTGACTTAATCACATGGGCTTTACCGGTCTTAGCCGCAGCAGATTCGATAACATCCGGGTAAATCGTACCCTGCGCAAGGAAGTTCACATCTTTCAGCTTGGCCGCTTCGTCATCAAACACTTCAATGAAGGTGTTACCAATGATCTTACGCTTAGCTTCAGGATCAGCTTCACCTTCCAGACGGCCCAGGAACAGGTCCTCAGAATCTGAACGGATAACCTTAACGCCCATGTTCTTAGCGAACATGTCCATTACCTGATCACCTTCATGCTTACGCAGCAGACCATTGTCGACAAACACACAAGTCAGCTGGCTGCCAATAGCCTTATGCAGTAATGCCGCGACGACAGAGGAGTCAACACCACCGGAAAGACCCAGTAATACTTTCTGATCGCCGACCTGTTCACGAACACGGGCGATCAGATCAGCAATGATATTTTCTGCCGTCCACAAAGCATCACAGGCACAGATTTCCTGAACGAAACGCTTCAGCATCCGTCCGCCCTGCTTGGTATGTGTTACTTCAGGGTGGAACTGTACGCCGAAGTAGTTTTTAGCCGGGTGACACATTGCAGCAATTGGCGCACTCTCAGTGCTGGCAATTACATGGAAACCTTCCGGCAAATCGCTAACCTTATCACCGTGGCTCATCCACACATCCAGCAGCAACGAACCGTTATTGGCGATGTGATCTTCAATGCCTTCAAATAAACGGCTTGGGCTGTCTTCCAGACGTACCTTGGCATAACCGAACTCACGTTTCTCTGAGGTAACAACCGCACCACCCAGCTGTTCAGCCATGGTCTGCATACCGTAGCAAATACCCAGGATCGGTACGTTCAGATCAAAGACCGCCTGCGGAGCCCGTGGTGAATCACCTTCGGTAACTGATTCCGGACCACCCGCCAGGATAATACCCCGCGGATTGAATTCGGTGATTGCGGCATCTTCCATATCATAAGGATGAATTTCACAGTAAACACCGATTTCACGGATACGTCGCGCAATCAGCTGCGTGTACTGGGAACCGAAATCGAGGATTAAAATCCGTTGTGCATGAATATCTTGGGACATTTCGATGACTCCGAAGGAATCTCTACAAGTTTTGTAGCTTGTTAAAAACAAAAGTGGGATAGCCGAAGCCATCCCACCTACTGGTATTTTTCTGGTCGCGAATTATCCAACCCGGTAATTCGGCGCCTCTTTAGTGATGCTCACATCATGGACATGGCTTTCTGCCATACCGGCGTTGGTAATACGAACAAACTCCGGCACTGTACGCATAGTGGATATATCGGCACTGCCGGTATATCCCATGGAAGCCCGCAGGCCACCCATCAGTTGATGAACAACACCGCCCATCGGACCTTTACAGGCCACCCGGCCTTCAATGCCTTCAGGGACAAGCTTTTCTGCACCCTGAGCAGCATCCTGGAAATAACGGTCTGAAGAGCCGGTAGTCTGCGCCATCGCACCCAGCGAGCCCATCCCACGGTAGGACTTATATGCACGCCCCTGGAACAACTCAACATCACCAGGCGCTTCATCAGTACCAGCCAGCATTGAGCCAACCATAACAGCAGAAGCACCGGCAACAATTGCTTTAGACAGGTCACCGGAGAAGCGGATACCGCCATCAGCGATACACGGCACACCGAACTCTTCCAGCGCAGCAGCAACATTGGCAACCGCACTTACCTGAGGTACACCGACACCCGCAACGATACGGGTTGTACAGATAGAGCCTGGACCGATACCTACTTTTACGCCGTCTGCACCGGCCTTCGCCAGAGCAACAGCCGCAGCAGCAGTCGCGATATTACCGCCAATTACCTGTACGTTCGGGAAGTTTTCTTTCACCCAGGCAACCCGGTCAATAACACCTTTAGAGTGGCCGTGAGCTGTATCAACAATAATCACATCCACTTCGGCATTTACCAGCGCTTCAACCCGCTCAGCGGTATCTGCACCGGTACCGACAGCTGCACCGACAATCAGACGACCTTTCTCATCTTTTGCCGCATTTGGGTGCGTCAGCGCCTTGTTCATATCTTTTACGGTCATCATGCCGCACAGACCAAAGCTGTCATCAACCACCAGAATCTTTTCAATACGGTGTTTGCGCAGCAGGTTACGTACGTCATCAGGATCAACACCTTCTTTGACAGTAACCAGACGGTCCTTAGGCGTCATGATTGATGCGACGGTTGCATCCAGTTTGTGCTCAAAACGGGCGTCACGGCTGGTAACAATACCCACCAGATCACCGTTATCCACAACCGGGAAACCAGAGAAGCCAACCCGTGCACTCAGTGCATTGAGTTCGCCAACAGTCATATCAGACGCACAGGTAACAGGATCACTGACAACACCCGCCTCGTATTTCTTAACGCGGCGAACTTCGTCAGCTTGCTGTTCAATAGTAAGGTTTTTATGAATGATGCCGATACCGCCTTCCTGTGCCATAGCGATGGCAAGGCGGGATTCTGTAACAGTATCCATAGCTGCGGAAGCCAAAGGAATATTCAATTCAATCCCTTTGGTCAGGCGAGTCTTAAGTGACACGTCCTTAGGCAGAACTTCGGAGTAACCAGGAACCAAAAGAACATCGTCGAAAGTAAGTGCTTCTTCAGCAATTCGCAACATAGTGAGGGCGTGCCTTTATTCTGTATATAAAGAAGGCACGGGATTATAGCCTTTTACATCATTGCCGACAATTAATACCGGGCGAAAAAACACAGATTTCACGACTATTTTTCCATAGCCAGACTATCATCTTACAAAGCGCTTAATTAAGCCCCGGGAATAGTTTACTATCGCGCCATGCAAAGCAACCAAACTCCACCCGCATTTACTGTCAGCGAACTCAACAATGAAGTGAAATCGCTGCTGGAAAGCAGCTTTCGAATCATTCAGGTTGAAGGCGAAATATCCAACTTTGTCCGGCCCGCCTCCGGCCACTGGTACTTCACGCTAAAAGACAGTGGCGCTCAGGTACGCTGTGCGATGTTTAAAAATCGCAATCATTACCTGAAATACCAGCCAAAAAACGGCGATCAGGTCCGTGTCCGTGCCAAAGTCAGCCTGTACCCCGGCAGAGGTGATTACCAGCTGATCGGTGACTACATGGAAGATGCCGGAACAGGTTCTCTGCAACAGGCCTATGAAGCGCTGAAACTGCAACTTCAGCATGAAGGGCTTTTCGATCAGGCCCATAAACAGCACCTGCCTGCTCAACCTAAACATCTGGGAATTATCACGTCTCACACAGGTGCGGCAGTCCACGACATTATAACCGTCTTGAAACGTCGCTTTCCCTCATTGCCGGTAAACATTTACCCGACAAGGGTCCAGGGTGATGAAGCCGCCGATGAAATCGTTGCTGCCATTGAAACAGCTAATCAGCACAATGTGTGTGATGTTCTGATTGTTGGTCGTGGGGGGGGATCACTGGAAGACCTCTGGTGCTTCAATGACGTAAGAGTTGCCCGGGCCATTTATAACAGCCGGTTGCCGATTATCAGCGCTGTAGGGCATGAAGTGGATGTTTCCATCGCTGATTTTGTCGCTGACGTACGCGCCCCTACCCCATCAGCTGCCGCCGAAATTATCAGTCCGGATCAGTCTCATCTGCAGTTACGCCTGAAACAACTGCATACCCGGCTACAACTTACCCTGCAACACAAGCTTAAGCGTTATCAGGAACAACTTCGCTGGATCAACACCCGCCTGAAACATCCCGGCGACAAACTAAACGAACATGCACAAAGGCTGGATGATTTAGAATTACGCCTGAGCAAGGCAATTCGCCAACAACTACAAAGCAGGCAGGATACGCTGAGCCAGCTACAGCAACGACAACAGCGTTGTCTGCAACAGCCGCTTGTCAGCAACTTACAACAGAAAATAAATGATCTGGGGCATCGGATTGAACAACTCAGCCTTCAGTATCAGACCCGGCAGCAACTGCGCCTGCAGGCCATTGCCGGTCGCCTTAACGGGGTCAGCCCACTGGCCACCCTGGAACGGGGATACGCCATTACCGAACGGCCTGACGGTAAGATCATTCAACAGGTAAAAGCGATAAATCCCGGTGAAGAAATTCATAGCCGCCTTCAGGATGGCCGGATTCGCAGCCAGGTGATCGAAGTCATACCCGACCTGCTCTGATACCGCAGGCCATAGCGTTTAACAGAGGATTTTGCTAGGCTTGGCCGCCTTAATGAATCCTCAAATGATCGAGTCTCATGTCTGAACTAAAACTAGAAACTACTGAACAAATCGCAAGCTACGGCATTGGCCGTCAAATGGGCGACCAACTGGCTAACAACAGCTTTGAAGGTGTATCTCTGAACGCTGTTGTAACCGGTATTCAGGACGCTTTTGAAGGTGCTGAACTGAAAGTAGCGGGCGAACAAATCCAGGCTGCATTCAACGAAATCCAGAAGCGCATGCAGGAAGAAGCGGAAGCAGCAGCGAAACAGGCCGCCGCTGAAGGCGAAATTTTCCTGGAAAAGAACTCTCAGCGTGAAGAAATATTCGTTACCGATTCCGGTCTGCAGTACGAAGTTATCGAAGCAGGCAGCGAAGAAGGTGACAAGCCTTCCCGTGAATCCACTGTACGTGTTCACTACCACGGTACTTTCACCGACGGTAAAGTATTCGACAGCTCTTACGAGCGCGGCCAGCCTGCTGAATTCCCGGTTGGTGGTGTCATCGCCGGCTGGACTGAAGCCCTGCAGTTAATGACTCCGGGTAACAAATGGCGTTTATACGTACCGTACCAACTGGCTTACGGTGCTCAGGGTTCACCAGGCGGTATCCCACCTTATGCCACACTGATCTTTGACGTTGAGCTGCTGGCTGTTCTGTAACAGAACAGACTTGCTAAGCACAATGACTAAGCCGATGCCTGCATCGGCTTTTTTACGGTTACAAAAAGAAGGACAATACCATGCAGCTTCACGTGAGCATTCAGGGCCAGGGCGAACCACTGATCATTCTGCACGGTTTATTTGGCACCCTTGAGAACTGGGGCAGCCAGATTAAGGTCCTGGCAGAACAATACACGGTCTATGCAGTGGATCTGCGCAACCATGGGCGCTCTCCTCACAGTGATGAAATGAGCTACCGGGCCATGGCTGCAGATATTGCTGAACTGATGGACGATCACGGTCTGCAAAGTGCTCATATTCTGGGACACTCCATGGGCGGAAAGGCTGCAATGCAACTGGCCCTCTCCGAGCCGGACCGCATCCGGCAATTAATCATTGTCGATATTGCTCCGGTTCAATACGGGCACGATCATGATGCTGTAATTCAGGGTCTGAAATCCGTCAACCTGAGAACGATTACCTCCCGACGGGAAGCCGATCAACAATTAGCAGAATATATTCCTGATACAGGGTTGCGCCAGTTCCTGCTAAAAAATCTGTACCGCACTGAAAACGGTTTTGCATGGCGAGTCAATCTGGCAGTGATCGAAAGTCAATACCCAGCTATTAGCGCGCCTCCCGAAGGCAACGCATATGACGGCCAAACACTTTTCATTAAGGGAGGTAAGTCAGATTACATCACGCTGGATCACAAAGACGCGTTGCTAAACTATTTTCCAGCAGCCTCTTATAAAATCATTCAGAATGCAGGCCACTGGCCCCATGCAGAAAAGCCGGCAGCATTCAGTAAACTGATCATTAACTTCCTGCAAGAAAGCAGCTAAAAATAGATTTTAAAATAATAACTAAGATAAGCAAATGACGTACGGAAGCTCTATACACTCTGATCGATGATCAGGCCTTCAGGAAAGAATTTTTTAAACACGCCAGCCTCAACCAGACGCTGGTTCACCTCTGCAAACCGCTCCCCCACTTCGTCAAGACGCTGGTTATAATCTTCCAGGCTCTGTGACACCGCAGCATTGTGCTCTTCACGGTTTGTGTTTAACTCATCAAGCGCATCCTGACGGCGAACGGCATCTGCAGCCTGTGTTTCACGCTGATCATCCTGGCGGGCGGCTTTTTGCTCCACTTCAGCCCGATCCTGAGCGGCCTGGGTATCAGATAATTCATCTTTCAGCGCATCAGCCCGTCTGGTATCTGATACAGCATCTTCAGAACGGCTATCGCCCGTAACAGACTCATTTCCGACAGTCTCTGCATCAGAAGCATCCTGAGTGGAAAGTTCGGCACGGGCCTGTTCAGCCAAAGCTGTTGCACGGGCAGCAACTGCACGGTCAGCCCCTGAAGGCTCTGCAACGGCCAGGGCTGCCCGCAATACAATTTCAGCCTTCTCCAGAGTCGCCTGAGGATCATTAGGCACTGCAGAGGTATCAATACTTACTTCACCGGACACCGCATACAAGCGGCCATCAGGTCCTTTTTTATATTCATAGCTCGGTGAACCGGCATGAGGACCACCAACCGACGCATGTGACTGCTCGTGCTGCCTGACTTCCCGGTCGCGGGTCGCTAGCTGTTGTATTTGCTCGTTTTCAAGCGCAGTTAACTGTGATTTTACAGCTGTCGTACTGCGCTGATCAGGCCCTGTCTGATCGGTATTTTTTTGATCTGACGTATTTTTTTCAGCACCACGGGCACCAGAGCCACTGACATCCGCAGACTTGGGGGTAGACGTATTAGGTGATGATTCTGCTGAATGCAGAGACACTGAGGATCCGCGGACAGCGGGATCCCTGACTGAACTTACATCATTAACCTGAGCGGTACCGGTCTGACTGCCAGCACCTGATGACTGTATCTGAAGGCTATTTATATTGAGTTGCATACCTGCACCTCACTGGTCATACAAAACTGAATCAGACGCGGATGTCTATCAGTGTACCGAGCACCTCGTCAGCTGACTGTACAACTTTAGTTGACGCTGCGGTCGCATTTTTTTCAACAACCAGATCAGTCAGCGCTTCGTTTACATCCCGGCCAGATGCTTCTTCCGGTGCCTGCGGCTTACCTGCACCGGCAATATCAGAAGCGGCCTTCTGAACACCGTCCAGGCCACGGTTAATGCCTATAACACCTGTCTGAAGTGCAGAGGTTACATTCATGGTAACACCTCTAATTTGATTGATCTCCAAAGCGACGGAACCATCTGTCGCCCTGTAAGTATCCAAACTGTTCAGTATTTAATCAACCGATTAGCGCATCAATGTCCACAAATTGGGTAATATTCTGTGGCGAACAGTTATCCGTGTATGGTATTTCGGCAATCAACGGTGCAGAAAGCATATTCTTCAGCGTTTCCAGATTTTCTGTATAGCAGCTCATATCCGGATCAATCTGATTTGCAACCCACCCGGCCAGAGGTAATCCGTCCCGGACAATGCTCTCAACTGTCAGCAGCGTATGGCTGATACACCCCAGTTTCATACCAACAACCAGCACAACAGGCGTATTCAGCATTTTTGGAATATCAGCAAGGGTTTGACGGGTATTCAGCGGAACACGCCAGCCCCCCGCGCCTTCAATGACAGCAAGATCAGCGGGTTGCATCAGCACACCACGGCATAATGCTGCAATCCGGTCCGCATCCAGACGGCGGCCTGCCTGCTCAGCCGCTATATGAGGCGCAACTGGCGGTTCAAACGCAACAGGATTCACCTGATCATAGCTCAGCGATATACTGGCCGTGGACTGCAGCAACAGTGCATCAGAATTACGCAGACCTTCCGGAGTATTTTCACATCCCGCGGAGATCGGTTTAACAGCGACAGTACTCAGACCTTTACGGTTGGCCGCTTCCAGAATGCCCGCAGCCACCACCGTTTTACCTACATCAGTATCGGTGCCGGCAATAAAAATACTCTTCTTGGCCATATAATTAGTCTTTTATGTGAATGTTACAGCGGTTTACGTAGTACAACATAAGCCACGTCATAGGTTGCCGGTAATAATCCGTCAGCACGGCGATAGCCTTCATAAGCATCCCGGAATGCCAGTAAATGCTGCTTCCCCATCAGACCGCCAGACCGGCCGGCACTCATGTTATGCGCGCCAATGCGCTTAAGCTCATTAGTCAGCCCCCGCAACTCAGAATATAAAAGCTGCACTGGCTCAACAGTAAAACTGATTTCCTGAAGATCGCCCAGACTGCCGCGCACATCTCTAAAAGAGGTAAATTCACTGACATGCTGATACGCATCAACAGCAGCCCATGAGGCTCTCAGTTCACAAAGGCTCTCCGGCCCCAGAGTACTGAAAACAAAGTACCCGCCCGGCTGTAATACCCGGCTGATCTCCGCAAACAGCTGAGGCAGATTTTCACACCACTGAATAGCCAGACTTGAGAAAATCAGGTCAACGCTGGCAGATGCCAGCGGCAATGCTTCTGCATCGCCACACACCCAGGAAATATTTTCCGCAGCATGATGCTCTCTGGCATACCCTAGCATTCCGGGCGCAAGATCCAGCCCAATCAGGTTTTGAGGGTGAAAAGTCGCCATTAACCGGGGAATAAAATACCCGGTCCCACATCCCAGATCGACAACCTGATTAGCAGACTTCTGAGCAGTTGTTGGCACAGCCGACAATAATTGCTCCCCGACCTGTTGCTGCAACTTGGCATAATTATCATAGCTGCTGGCCGCACGACTGAATGAAGTCGCCACTTCCTGTTTAGAAAACTGACTCATTTCAAACAGTCTCTTATTCGCTTAGCAAGCAGCTCAGATGCTGACAACATTGGCACATGAGACTGTTCATCTAATACAGCAACCCTTGTATGCGTCTGACTGTGCAGGTACTCAGCAATAGCAGCGGGTGCCAGAGTATCCAGATGACAGAGCAAGTGTGTCACAAACCCAGGCTGATCCAACGTTGCATAGAGTTCCCGATAATCGCCTTCCAGAATTTCCAGTACTTTGCTGAGAGCAGCATAATCAGGTTCAGTAACGCTGTTGATAAGCTTCTTAAGCTGTTTCAGGTCCTGCTTTGCCGTTCCGGAGCCCTGCACCTGCAACATCGCAAACCGTTGCAGCGTCTTCTGCGGCATTGCTTTAAATGCATCACTGAATTGCGTAAAGGTATCTGCATCCATACCCGCGGCCCAGTCAGTCCGGGCAACAAAACAGGGGCTGGTGCACAAAGTTATTAGCGATGTAACATTTTCTCTGTATGCCTGCGCATAGGCCATGGCTACAACGCCACCGAGGGACCATCCTAACCAGACAGCCTGAGTAACACCTGCCTGTTGCAGCCCGGCGTGAACCTGCCCGACTAAAGCATTCAGTGAACACTCTTCAGGCAAAGCAGTACTGCGCCCATGTCCCGGTAAATCGATTAATATCAGCGCAAACTCTTCTTTAAGATGTTCGCAGAGCGGCAGCCAGATTTCACTGTGCATTCCCCAGCCGTGCAATAATACCAGTGCAGGTGCCTGATTCAGCGGCTGACCTGCAAAACTCATATGCAGACTCATGCTATTACCTCACCCAACGCCACCAGCAAACGGTCAACATCCGCTTCTGTATGGCTGGCACTGAGGGTTACCCGCAACCGGGCTTCATTTCTGGGCACGGTCGGCGGGCGGATTGCAGTAATAAAAATGCCCTTAGCCTCCAGCGCTGTGCTCATTTGCATAGCCGTTTCACTGCTGCCAACCATAATTGGCTGAATCGGCGTCTGCGAATCTATCAGAGTCAGTCCCAGAGACTCACAACCAGTACGAAACTGTGCAATCAAAGTCTGCAGTTTCTCCCGCCGCCAGTCATCTTCGCGCACTAACTTAAGGCTGCATAAAGTCGCGGCAGCCACCGCCGGCGGCATACTGGTTGTGTAAATGTAACTGCGAGCATGCTGAATTAAGGTTTCAATCAGCACTTCTGAGCCAGCGATAAATGCCCCGGCAGTGCCAAATGCCTTACCCAGCGTCCCCATCAGAATCTGAACATCATTCTGTCCCAGCCCGAAATGATCAACACTGCCTCTTCCTTCTTTACCGATGCAGCCCAGACCATGGGCATCATCCACCATCATCCAGGCACCTGCTTCGCTACTCACGCTTGCCAGCTCTTGCAAGGGTGCAATGTCGCCATCCATGCTGAAAACGCCATCAGTGATTACTAACTTACGACGTGCTTCACTCCGCTGAAGGCGGGTATGCAAATTACTCGCATCATTATGCAGATAGCGCTGAAAACGGGCACCGCTTAGCAAACCCGCATCCAGTAAAGAGGCATGATTAACCCGGTCCTCAAAGACACCGTCCTGCTTATCCAGCAATGCGGTAACGGCCCCCAGATTCGCCATATAGCCGGTTGAAAATAACAAGGCTCTGTCACGGCCGGTAAACTCTGCTAATGCCAGTTCAAGTTCGTGATGCGCCTGACTGTGACCGTTCACCAGATGAGATGCACCACCGCCAACCCCATACAGATTCGCGGCATTCTGAAATGCAGCGATGACATCAGGATGGTTTGCCAGTCCAAGGTAATCATTAGAACAAAACGCAAGATATTCCTTGCCGTCTACCCTGACATTCGGTGCCTGAGGGGTTTGCAACGTTCTGCGGGTACGGTAAAGCGAAGCCTGCCTGCGCAGGTCCAGCTCTTCCTGTAACTGTGAGAATGACATAGTCGAACCATCAGATACGGCCATGGCGTTCTGCCACGGCCGGGAGAAATGCGTTTAATCAGGCTTCGTAGAAAAACGAATCATCCTGTTGTTTCTGCAGCGACTGCATAATAACCTGTTCCTGCGTATCATCGTTATCGCTGATACGTTGCTCAGGGTTGATGCCTAAACGCTTAAACAGCTGCAGGTCACGATGGGTTTCCGGATTCGGCGTAGTCAGCAGGCATTCGCCGTAGAAAATTGAGTTCGCCCCCGCCATGAAAGTCATCGCCTGCATTTCATCACTCATGCTTTCCCGGCCAGCAGAAAGACGTACATGGGAAGCCGGCATCATAATACGGGCGACAGCGATAGTACGGACAAAATCCAGATGATCCAGATCATCGACGTTTTCCATCGGCGTCCCTTTTACCTTAACCAGCATGTTGATTGGTACACTTTCAGGGTGAGTCGGCATGTTTGCCAACTGACGTAATAAACCTATACGGTCTGTTGCAGTTTCACCCATACCCAGAATACCGCCACTGCACACTTTCATCCCGGATTCACGAACGTTATGCAGAGTATCCAGACGGTCCTGGAAGGTACGGGTAGTAATAATCTTGTCGTAATACTCCGGCGAAGTATCCAGGTTGTGGTTATAGTAATCCAGACCCGCATCAGCCAGACGCTCAGCTTTACTCTGATCCAGCATGCCCAGAGTCATGCAGGTTTCAAGACCGAGTTTCTTAACCTCTTTAACCATCTCCAGTACATACGGCATATCTTTCTCTGCCGGATGCTTCCAGGCCGCCCCCATGCAAAAGCGCGTAGAACCGGTTTCTTTCGCCTTTTTGGCTTTTTCCAGAACCTTTTCGACCTGCATCAGGCGTTCTTTTTCCAGACCGGTATTATAATGTCCACTCTGCGGGCAATATTTACAGTCTTCCGGACAGGCACCGGTTTTAATCGATAATAAAGTACTCACCTGTACTTCATTAGGATTAAAGTTTTCACGGTGAACAAGCTGCGCCTGAAACAACAAATCGTTAAAAGGCAGGTCAAATAAAGCCTGTACTTCGTCTTTCGTCCAGTCGTGTCGGATTGCACTTGATTGCTGCATACTGATGTCGGTCCTGTCACTATATGAACGGCCCGAAAAAGGCCGCTTTTGGCAAGTGGCTAATGATAAACGGATAAGGAAATCTGTCAACTCATGTTACGCTCATTCAAAAACAGCTGTTTATTTTTTAATCACAAAAGATGTCTGCTTTGCCAACTGAAGCACAAGGGAAAGCAAAGAATATGCAAGCCCTGCCAACAAACCCTCCCCTGGCTGAAAGCACAATGCCTCCGCTGTGCGCTTCCCCTTCGTTCAGAGAATAACCTTTGCCCGGCATGCTTACGTAAAACACCTTACTTTGACCGGGTTTATTGTGGCTTCACATACAGTTTTCCGATTGATGCCCTGATCCCTCCCGGAAAATTCAACAACAGAACGGACTACCTTGAAGCCATATGCGAACTGACAATAGCTTCAGTCTGCATATCAGAAAAACCAGATTGCCTGATACCGGTACCCATGCATCCAAGAAAAATCCTCAGCAGAGAGTACAATCATGCCTGGATACTGGCCCGTAAACTCAGCCAAACGCTGGATATTCCCCTCAGAAATGATCTGTTAATAAAAAGCATGCACACAGCAGATCAGCGTGACCTGAACGCAGTAAAACGCAGACAAAATCTCCGTAACAGTTTCAGTTGCACTAAAACACCACCACTTCATGTAATGCTGGTTGATGATGTAATCACCACAGGTACAACCGCTAATATGATAAGCAAGATACTCAGGCAGGCAGGTTGTAAGCGCGTGGATATTTTCGCTCTGGCCAGAACAGACAAGCCTTCCAGTAAATAAAGCCATCTGCAATTGTCATGTTTAAGGCTATAATCCCCCACCGTTCAACCGATCAGGACGCCATATAATGACTGCCGAACTCAGCCTGAAAGCTATTGCTGTTATCCACAGCGGATTTAAAGAAAAATTTGGCATTCCCCGCCAACCCGGACTGGCAAAATCAATGACGGCAACTATCGAATTGCTGCCTGAGTTTTCGTCAGCTGAAGCCGTTCGGGGGCTTGAGGCCTGTTCTCATATCTGGCTTGTTTTTGTATTCAGCGCCTGTGTTGATAAAGGCTGGTCCCCCAGCGTAAGGCCACCACGGCTGGGCGGTAATCAGAAGCTTGGCGTGCTGGCATCCCGGTCACCCTTCCGCCCCAACCCTATCGGACTTTCACCGGTTAAACTTGAGGCCATACGCATCGAAAACAATGCTGTCTATCTGGATGTCAGCGGTGCTGATTTACTGGATCAGACACCTATTCTGGATATAAAGCCCTACCTGCCATACAGCGATATCATCGAAGATGCGAGCTTTGACCTTGCAACTGAAGCAGAAATTCTTGACCTTGAAGTGACATATGCAGCTGGCATACACACGCTATTAAAGCATCACGCAGAACGGTTAAATCTTCCGTTACAGCATCAGATAGAAGAAATTCTGCGCTGTGATCCTCGCCCGGCATATCATAAGAAAAAACAGGCAGAACGTGTTTACGGTATAAAACTGCATGATCTGGATATTCGCTGGACCATCAGTTCTGAGCATATTCAGGTGACAGAAATTATACTGACTGCTTAACATTCCTTCTGAAGCCGCGCCGGAGGTATCTGTGTTACTCATCCGTCAGACATCAATATTCAGGATATTCCTCAAAACGGCTTTGTGCTGCTTGCTAGTATCATCAACGTTAATTCGTGCCGACAGCCATGCAGTAGCCGGTCAACAAAGGGACTCTGTAATTGATTTACAAAGCCTGCAACAACTCTTAGACATTTTAGAACAGCAAAGTCAGATCCTCGAAGCTGATACTGCAAATTATATTCGTTGTCTGGAACAAAATACGCGGGCAGAATCCGGAGAACTGCCGGAAACACAACTTCCGGAAATAATCACCCGGGAATGGATCACGCAGCTTCTTAATAACCTGAGTGCTGGCGTCAACAGCAGTGAAACCTGCCAGTTCTTACTGGATGAAATATTACAAAAATTACCCCAGCTACCTCCCGCTGACGCAGAGCCTGAAAAGGGTGTCTGATAATCAGACATAAAAAAGCAGCACCTAAAGGTGCTGCAAAGGTCTACTCACTGTGGAGAACAGCGAACTACTCAATCCTGATTACGAAACGACTTCGCCAGCCAGTAATCAATGCTCAGGTAACGGCCGCCACCGGTAAAGAACAGGCTCAGCAGCATAATGAAATATGTGATTGCAAACTCGATACCGTTATTCAGAATCACCACTGAGCCCCGGCCGGTTAACCAACTGTAATTACCGTTATCACGTAAAATCTCTTTCGCACGGGCAAGACGCTCAGAAGCTTCCATTACCCTGTCATTTGCCAACCAGCTGCTGGCATCAGAAATAGCCAGCCAACCGTTATCAATGTGCACAGTAAATGCTGCCACCAGCATGGTGACCATCAGAGGAATCGAAATCCAGCGGGTTGCCAGACCAATAATCAGCAAAATGCCGCCGAAAAGTTCAGTACCTGCAGCAAGCGCAGCCATTACTTCGGGAAACGGCAAACCCAGCCCCCAGTCAGGATTACCAAACCAGGCAGCGGTATCTTCAAAATGAGAAAGTTTGTTATAACCGGCCTGCATCAGAACAGGTGCCAGATACAACCGCAGTAACAAAGGCGCTACGCCTTCAGCAAAACGGGTTTTATCCAGCAAGTTATGTACAGAGTTATAGTGTTTCACTAGTTGGTTAGCCATAGAACATTCCCAGCTTTTAGTTATTGTTGGTACCTAAAATTATTTCTGACTGTCGCAGTTGTTCTAAAATGCTCAGACCACCCTGCACGATCACTTCCGGATCAGGATGTGCCATTTCCGCAGCAATCTGTAGTAACGCATCACGTCCACTCAACGCGGTGTCTTCCGCCAATACATGCAGTAACCGTGCTGTTAACGGATTAATTTCCATAAACTTCACCTGATCCTGATTATTTCGATAAACCACAAGACAGGTTGGAGTATCAGATTTCGCCTCAGGGATAAAAGACTCACTGATATGATGAACCGGATACTCATACATCAGGGACCAGGCCAGCGGAGACTGAACAGGATGACCAGTCAACAGATCCCCTTCCCGGTCTACCTCACTCAGATCACCAATATCTTCTGCTGTATCCAGCGCAAGTTCAGCCCATTCATAATGCGCCAGCGCCGCTAAAAACGGTAAATCTTCTGAACGCGGCTCACGCACTTCTGAGACGTAAGAAACAAACTCATGAGCAATTTCAAGGAAGTAAGGTGTCTGACAACGAAATTCAACAAGAAAGTCACGAATCAGTTGCTGCCAATAAACATCGTCACACAGGCTTTTTAGCACCGGGAACCCGGAATTCACAAAACCGGCAACATTGTTATAAAAAAGCTCCCGATAGATTTTCATACGGCGCTCTTCGACATCTTCCAGCGTCGCAACATGTTCCGGATCACGAATCGTACCGGCAAAACGGTACTGCAGATCAATAAACTCAGGCTTAGGCGACTGCATGCTGAACTCCCTTACCGGAAGACATTCGTGCAGCTTCAGCTGCTTGCTGATAATTCCGGATCAGATCGACTTCTTTCAGCAGTTCCTGCATCGGAGGAATATTAAAATCCCGCTCAAGCAATGTTGGCTGTGTACCGAACCGGGCATATGTATGCTGCAAAATATCCCACACAGGATCAATGACATCAGCCCCATGGGTATCCACAATCAGATCTTCAGCTTCGTTATAGTGACCCGCTACATGAATGTAACTGATTCGGTCACCAGGCACCTGATTAAGAAATTCAATTGCGTCATATCCGTGATTAATGCTGTTCACATAGATATTATTAACGTCTAACAACATGTCACAGTCCGCTTCCTGCAGTACAGCAGTAAAGAATTCCATCTCGGTCATTTCAGAACCGGGCGCTGCATAATAAGAAATATTTTCCATTGCGATGCGCTGCTCAAGAATATCCTGCACCTGGCGAATACGCCCTGCCACATAATGAACAGCTTCTTCCGTAAAGGGGATAGGCATCAGATCATATAAATGACCATCATCACTGCAATAACTCAGATGTTCGGAATAACCTTTCATATTATGCTCAGCCATAAAGACCTTAAGTTCTTTTACAAACTCAACATCCAGAGGCGAGGGGCTACCGATTGAAAGAGATAAACCATGAGCAACAAAGTCATACTGCTCGGTATAACGGCGGAACAGTTTTGCAAACCGGCCACCTAAACGCATCCAGTTCTCCGGAGCAACCTCCAGAAAATCTACCCGACCAGATCCTGCATCAGCCAGTGAATCGCCCATACTGCGACGGAATCCAAGGCCAGCGCCTTCTATCTGAAATGCCTGATTAGTCATGGTTTATCCTCTCTTAGAAAATATAACCCCTCGGTATGAAGTAAAGCCGGATACACTCAGCCTTACTTCAGGAGGGGTCAGTCATGCAATGTCAGGTATTAACCTTCAACGATTGGCTTTTTCTCACCACCGCACTTACCTTCACCACACTTACCTTCTTCAGCTTTCTCAGAAGAACCGCCGCACTTACCTTCGCCGCACTTACCTTCTTCAGCTTTCTCAGAAGAACCGCCGCACTTACCTTCGCCGCACTTACCTTCTTCAGTTTTCTCAGAAGAACCGCCGCACTTACCTTCGCCGCACTTACCTTCTTCAGTCTTCTCAGAAGAACCGCCGCACTTACCTTCACCACACTTACCTTCTTCAACTACTTTCTTAGCAGCTTCAGCTAACTGATAACCAGAGGTCAGTTCCTGTGCAGCAAATGGGTTTTCAGCAGCAGTAACAGGCATTGCAGCAACACCAGCCAGCAGAACAGCACCAACAGCAGCAGTAATCGGCTTAATTGTAGTCTTAGTTTTCATAGTTCACCTCGGTTTTACAGATATCGTCGTATGGACTTAGTTTAACAACACTTTGATATTAAAAGCATTATAAGAGCGGACTGTGAATACCTATTCTGTGTCCTTCTCTGAGAATGAGTTCACTATAATTTTCCAATCTGAAATTAAACTGAAAAGCCTGAAGAAAAATATTAAAGGATAGAAATCAGTCATCTGTACATGACCGGCTCACTGGATGCTGAATATTGCAGGTAAAATCGAAATGAATACGAAAGCAGGATGCGAATTTACAACCAGGCAAAATCCTGAGACATAAAAAAAGCCCTGCAATGCAGGGCTTTAATGACAAATTCTAATGTTATGTTTAACTCTCTGATTCAGCCTTAGACCCGCTTTTTGAGTCCACCGGTGCTGAGAGCATCAACCGGTCACGGTTTTTTGAAAATATACTGTTACCGATCCCTTTCACATCCTTCAGCTGCTCAAGATCAGTAAAACCACCCAGCTCTTCACGATAAGCAACAATGGCCTTTGCTTTCTTAGCCCCCACACCACTCAGTTGAGTGGCAAGCTGAACAGCACTGGCTTTATTGATGTCCAGCTGGTGATTATCTGCATATGAAAAAGCAGAGAAGGTCAGAGCAAGCGAAATCAGAACGGATTTTAGAAATGTCCATTTATACATATTAAGCATCCTTGCATAATAATTAGTCGGACTTTAAAAGTAGCATACTTCGCCCGCGTTATCCAAACAGGTGTTTATAAATCAATCAGCTAAGCAGAATCAACCTAAGTCAGCGATTTCCTGCTGGATACTGATCAAAGCCGTTTCCGGATTTTCAGCCTGTGTTACCGGACGGCCAATAACCAGATAACTACTGCCAGCAATAATCGCCTGAGACGGTGTCATTATTCGTTTCTGATCACCGGCATCGGCATTCGCTGGCCGAATCCCCGGAGTTACCAACTTAAAGTCAGATTGAATAACATCCCGCAGCGGCTCTACTTCCTGTGCAGAGCACACTACACCATCCATACCTGAGCTCTCAGCCAGCAAAGCCAGCCTTTTAACCTGACCCAATGGATCCATATCCAATCCAAGCTCAACCATATCACTGCGCTCCATACTGGTAAGCACAGTTACGGCAATCAGTAGCGTATCCGCCCCGTTCACTTTTTCAAGTTCATTCCGGGCAGTTTCCATCATGCTACGACCACCGCTGGCATGCAGGTCAACCATCCACACCCCAAGCTCAGCTGCCGCTCGTACAGCCTTGGCTGTGGTGTTAGGAATATCGTGGTACTTAAGATCAAGAAAAACATCAAAACCTTTAGCATGCAGCTTTTCCACCATGCCAGGACCTGCACGGGTAAACAGCTCTTTACCCACCTTAACCCGGCATAAATTCGGATCAAGGCGTTCAGCCATCGCCAGTGCGGCAGCCTGCTCTGGGTAGTCCAGGGCAACAATAATTTGCTTTTTGCTCATCAGTTTCTCTTACATCAAATGAATATATTATTCGCCTTCAAGACCCTGTATGGGTTTTGTCGTACCCCAGCTCTGACAGGAAGGACACTGCCAAAGTAAATTTTTACCTGAAAAGCCACAGCGGTGACAGAGATATACAGGCTTACTCTGTTCCAACTGACCGGTAAGTCCGCGCAGTACAATCAGACTCTCATTTGTCCCTTTTGCCGCGTGAGCGATATACAAATCAATCAAACGGTTAAAACCCTTTACCGCCGGACGCTTCTTCAGCTCATCGGTGATAAATATACCGGCAGGATAAGCCCCCTGCTTTTCGAGAATCATATCAGCCAACCCAAGCATGACAGATGTTGAGGGGGTACTGACAAGGCACTGCTTCAGATAAGCCTCAAACTCATCTGCACGGTTAATTTCAGAGTAACATTGCTTTAACAAATGCACGGTTTCAGATACAAACACCGGGTCTTGCTGGGCAACCGCTTTCAGATCTTTTATAGCAGCACGCCAGTTCCCTTGTTGCATTTCCATTTGGGCACGTAATAACGAGACCCTCACTGCATTGCTGTCATAGTTCAATGCCTGCGATAAACGTACCCGCGCCTGCTTATAACGGTGCTTCTTAATATCATCTGTTGCCAGCTCACAACAATAGTGGCTAAGTTCTGTCTGAATTTCACGGGTTTCATTTGCCGCCAATTGCCGTGCAATCTGCAGCGCCTGCTGCCACTCCTGTTCTTTTTCATACAGTTTTGTCAGCAGTGTCAGGACTTTTTGACGCGGCTCAGCCGGAGGGTTTTGCTGGTTAATTTCAAGCAGTAATTTTTCTGCACGGTCAAATAGCCCGATTGCAAAATAATCTTTCGCCAACGCAATCTGAATACGCAGGAAATCGTGCCTGGACAAGTCAGGACGGGCTAAAAGGTTTTGATGAATCTGTATTGCACGGTCTACATCGCCCTTACGGCGAAATAATTTTGCCAGGGCAATGTGAGCAGGAAGGGTGTCTGAATTGATCTCTAACGCACGGATGAAGCTATCAATCGCTTCATCCGTCTTTTCACTCAACAGGTAATCCAGACCCGCGAAATATTCACGCTGTAAGGAACCTGAAGCATTTTCAACCGGTGCTGTTTTTCGCATCCGCCCAAGCAACCACCCCAGGCCTACTGCTATGAAAAACAGCCCGATCAACAACAGATCTGACATATCAGGCACTTTGTTTAAGAGACGCCGTTCTTAATCGGTCCAGTTCCTGATTTGCAGCGCTCACTTTACGCTTTGCTGCGTTAAGCTGCGTTCTTAGCAGCATCATACCAACACCTGTCGCCAGAACACCGGCAAAACCACCAAGTACAAAGCTGGCCATAAGCCAAAGGGATAAACTTGCCTGAGGTAAGGTTATGAAGAACAGATCGATCACCACCGCATCAGTATTCAGCCAGGCAAAGCCGATACCAACAGCCAACGCAATTACACATAAAATCACGATGATCAGATATTTTAACCAACGCATTACTATCCCCTGAATGACTCAAAAACGCAGTATTCTATTACTGCGTTAAACTGTTATTTACCTGCTCGCGCAAATCTTTGCCGGGCTTAAAGTGAGGTACATACTTCGCAGACAATGCTACCGAATCCCCGGTTTTTGGGTTACGGCCAACACGAGGTGCACGGTAGTGTAAACAAAAACTGCCAAAACCTCTAATTTCAATACGCTCACCTTCAGACAAAGATTCTGTCATATGATCCAGCATTGTTTTTACCGCAAGCTCTACATCTTTAATAGAAAGCTGCTGATTCTGATCTATCAGTTGCTCGATCAGCTCTGACTTTGTCATAGCTCTCCTCCTGCATTGATAACATGTTGTATTTGAAGCAATGATGCATAAACCGCTAAAAAGACTGTTTGGCTCAGCCTATTTTTTCTTATCCATCTGTGCCTTTATTAAATCACCAATCGTTGTTGGACCACTGCCAGCAACATCCTGATTCGATATGGCTTCCATTGCCTCTTTTTCCTGATGCTTCTCTACTTGCTTAACCGACAGCCCAAGATACCTGTTACGCCGGTCAATCTGAATAACTAACGCTTCTACTGCATCTCCCACCCGGAAATGATCCTGTAGCTGATCAATCCGTTCAGCGCTGGCTTCGGCAATCTTAATCACACCTTCCACACCTTCCGCCAGAATTACAAGTAACTGGCGGGGCTCTATAGCGCTGACCGTTGCTGTTACGACAGTCCCCTTACGCACATCTTCAATGTACAGGGAGAACGGATCACCGGATATTTGTTTAACCCCAAGCGACACTCTTTCCCGTTCAGCATCAACGGCCAGCACAACGGCATCAAGAGTGTCACCTTTTTTATACTGCTTAACGGCTTCGCTACCATCTTCATCCCAGGAAAGATCAGAAAGATGAACCAGACCGTCAATGCCGCCTTCCAGGCCAATGAATACACCAAAGTCTGTAATCGACTTGATGACCCCGGAAATCCGGGTACCTTTAGTATGAGTATCTGAGAATGTATCCCACGGGTTGTTACGGCATTGCTTCATTCCCAGAGAGATACGTCGCTTTTGCGCATCAATGTCGAGAATCATAACCTCGACTTCATCATTAACCTGAACCACTTTAGACGGATGAACATTTTTATTCGTCCAGTCCATCTCGGAAACATGCACCAAACCTTCAATGCCTTCGCGAATCTGTGCAAAGCAGCCGTAATCAGTCAGGTTAGTAACTTTTGCTTTTACCCGACTGCCCACAGGATAAGCTTCGCTGAACTCATCCCACGGATCAGAAGTCAGTTGCTTAAGCCCCAGTGAAACACGGCTTTTTTCTTTGTCAAACCGTAACACCTGGACATCCAGTTCATCCCCGATTGTCAGTAGCTCACTGGGGTGGCGGATTCGTTTCCAGGCCATATCAGTGATATGCAATAAACCATCAACGCCGCCCAAATCGATGAAAGCGCCATAGTCAGTCAGGTTTTTTACAATACCTTTAACACGCTGACCTTCTTCCAAGCTGGCGAGTAACTTTTCACGTTCCTCATTATAAGCAGTCTCCAGAACAGCTCTGCGTGATACAACAATGTTGTTGCGCTTCGCATCAAGCTTGACCAGCTTAAATTCAAGTTCCTGATTTTCAATATGAGAAGTGTCCCGGACAGGACGGATATCCACCAGAGAGCCTGGTAAAAATGCATTAACGGAGTTTACGCTGACTGTAAATCCGCCCCTGACTTTGCCGGTAATTCTGCCGGTAACAATTTCATCATTAGCATACGCCTGTTCCAGCACTTGCCAGGCTTCGTAACGCTTCGCCCTTTCTCTCGACAGCTGGGTCTCACCGTTGCCATCTTCAAGTGATACCAACGCGACCCTGACTTCATCACCAACGGTTATTGGCAACTCACCGTTCTCATCGAGAAACTGTTGCCGGGGTATGATACCTTCTGACTTGAGTCCTGCATTGACCGTGACATAATCACCATCAATCGCCATTACCACACCGGTGACAATCGTCCCGGGGGTCATATCGATTTCTTTTAAACTCTGTTCAAACAGCTCAGCAAAACTTTCATTCATACCCCTCAACCCTCGCAGAATGGTCGTTAGCGCAGACCTTTATGCCTGGCTTGCTCCAGCACCTCCGCCAAGACTTCATCAATACCCATTGTCGTGGTATCGAGCTTTATAGCATCTTCCGCTGGCTTTAACGGCGCTACTGAACGGCCCATATCCCGTGCGTCACGCGCCCTGATATCCTCTGTGATTGCTTGAAGACTAGCACCCAGCCCCTTATTTATCAACTGGTTATATCTACGCTTCGCACGCTCTTCAGCGCTCGCCGTCAGATACACTTTAAGCATAGCATCCGGAAACACAACTGTTCCCATATCACGGCCATCTGCAATCAAACCCGGCTCCGCCACGAAGGCACGCTGACGCTCTAAAAGCGCATCACGGACAGGCCCCAGGGCTGCAACGCGAGAAGCATCAGCACCGCATTCTTCAGTGCGGATAGTATCGGTGACTTCTTCACCTTCAAGGATAATCTGTACCTCACCGGACTGGGCGGTTAAAAACTGTACGTCCAGATGTGCTGCCAAAACCACCAGCGCAGCTTCATCATCCAGCGCTACACCGTGATGCCGCGCCGCCAGACCAACCAAACGATATAGCGCACCGCTATCCAGTAAAGACCAACCCAGCTCACGTGCCAGCAAACTGCAAATCGTCCCCTTACCGGAACCACTGGGGCCATCAACCGTTATAACAGGAAATTCATGGCTCATCAGACATCCTCCTTGCGGATGTTCAGGCCCAACTCCTGTGCCAGCTCAACAAAGTTCGGGAATGAAGTCGCGACATTATTACATTCACGGATTTCAATGTTTTCCGATGCACGTAAAGACGCAATGCTGAATGCCATCGCAATACGGTGGTCATCATGGCTCTGCACCACACCACCCTTTAGCTGACTCTGGCGAATGATCGCGCCGTCAGGTGTGCCTTCAACATCTGCACCAAGAATCTTCAGTCCATCAACCATGGCCTGGATACGGTCACTTTCTTTAACCCGCAACTCTTCAGCACCGCTGAGAACTGTTTCGCCTTCAGCACAGGCGGCTGCAATAAAGAGGGCCGGGAATTCATCAATAGCCAGCGGCACCTGGTCTTCAGGAATATGGATACCTTTGAGCGGCGCGTAACGCACCCGGATATCAGCAACAGGCTCACCACCGACCTCACGCTCATTGAGCATTTCAATATTGGTGCCCATGAGCGTCAGAATATTAATAACACCGATTCGGGTCGGATTAATTCCTACGTGCTCCAGTATCACATCAGACCCCGGTGAAATAGCCGCCGCAACCATGAAGAAAGTTGCAGACGAAATATCAGCAGGTACATCTATGTTTGTTGCCTGTAGGCTACCACCGCCCTGCAGATCAATTTCACCGTTACTGGCATTCACGCTGTAACCGAAGCCCTGCAACATACGTTCGGTATGATCCCGGGTAGGTGCAGGTTCGGTCACACGGGTTGTGCCGTTAGCATACAGGCCGGCAAGCATCAGACAGGATTTAACCTGTGCGCTGGCCATAGGCATCGCATAGTCAACACCCTGCAGAGGCTGGCCACCGGTAACTTTAACCGGCGGGCAACCGTTTTCACCGGTTTCGACTTGTGCCCCCATCAAACGCAGAGGTGCAGCAACCCGCTCCATCGGACGCTTGGTCAGAGAAGCATCGCCTGTCAGTTCAGCATCAAACGCCTGACCTGCCAGCAGTCCGGACAGCAGACGCATCGACGTACCGGAATTACCCACATACAGTGGACCAGGAGGCTGCTGCAGGCCATTCAGACCTACGCCATAAATTTTCACTTCCCCCTGATGAGGGCCCTCAATCACCACGCCCATGTCACGGAACGCTTGCAGAGTAGCCAGGCTATCCTCACCTTCCAGGAAGCCACTGACGTGGGTAACACCGTCCGCCAGGGAACCCAGCATAATTGAACGGTGAGAAATAGATTTATCACCAGGTACACGTACCTGACCCTGAACCTGTCCACCAGGCTGTAAATGAAATACTGTTTCTTTTGATGTAGTCATATCGTTTGCGTAGGCTGAGCCCGATAAAATCTTAGAAAAATGTTCACGAGCCGCTTTTGCCCGGGTAAAAACCCCCAGCATAGTGCGACTGTCTTCAGTTTCGATGGCCTGGCGCAGCTGCGCCAACCCTTCGGTAAATTCGTCTATTTTACTGAGTATTGCGGCTTTATTGGCAATACCGACATCATGCCACATTGTCGGATCACTGGCGGCAATACGGGTAAAGTCCCGAAACCCGCCCGCAGCATAGCGAAAAATATTATTCCGCTCCTGCTCCTGGGAAAGAGTGTCCACCAGCGAAAATGCCAGCAAGTGCGGCAAATGACTGGTTGCAGCCAGCACTTCATCATGCCGGTCAACGGACATACGAAGTACTTCAGCCCCCACCAGCTGCCACATGCGGCTAACCAGAGTCACTGCATCTGAATTGCTGTCAGGTAACGGGGTAATTATCACCTTATGGCATTTAAACAAGCCAGAATCTGCAGCAGCCACACCACTTTTCTCGGAACCGGCAATAGGATGCCCCGGAATAAAGCGACGTGGCATGTTGCCATAAATAGCTTCAGCAGCCCGAACAACATTACCTTTAACACTGCCAACGTCGGTCACTACAGTGGTGTCTTTCAGGGCAGGCTTTAACTCAGCCAGCACAGACTCCATTACCTTCACCGGAACCGCCAGAACCACCACATCAGCATCTGCAGCTGCAACCAGCGACTCAGCAACTTCGTCTATAACTCCCAGACGCAAGCCTGCTGCTAATTCATCCGGATTCCGGTCATAACCGATCACCGTCCGGCAAAGACCCCGCTCACGCAAGGCTTTCGCCAGTGAACCGCCAATCAATCCCAACCCGATCACAGCAATACGCTGCACTAAAAAACCACTCACAAATTTAATACCTTCTGCAATGCAGCCAGACAGCGCTGGTTTTCTTCAGGCAACCCTACGGTAATACGCAGATGATCAGGCATCCCATAGTTAGCAACAGGCCGGACAATCACGCCTTCCTGTAGCAGCCCCTTATACACAGGGGCAGCATTTCTACCGCAATCTAACGTAATAAAATTACCTACTGACGGAATCCAGGCCAACCCTAATGCTGCAAAGCCCTTCTCAAGCTGCTTCATACCCTGAGCATTCAACTGCACGCTCCTTTGCAAATGCTCTTCATCACCTAACGCTGCTATTGCTGCCGCAAGCGCCAGGGCATTCACATTAAACGGCGGCCGTACCCGGTTCAGAAGATCAGTGATTGCCGGATCAGCAACGGCATAGCCAACCCGCATTGCAGCCAGCCCATATGCCTTCGAGAAAGTACGGGTAACAATCAGGTTCTTAAATTTGTTCTGTAACTGCACCCCATCCGGAAAGCCCGGCTCACTGACGTATTCGGTATAGGCCTCATCCAGCACAACTAATACATTCTCAGGCACCCGCTCCATGAACGACTCAAGCGCCGCTTCGGTCAGCCAGGTACCGGTAGGGTTGTTAGGGTTAGCGATGAAAATTATCCGGGTTTTAGGTGTAATTGCACTGACCATCGCATCCAGATCATGCCCCCAATTTCGGGCAGGCGTCACCACACCTTTAGCACCACTGGCCTGGGTCACCAGCATATACACCACAAAAGCATGAGCGGAATAAATGACTTCATCACCCGGCTGTAAAAACACCCGGCCGAGCAACTCCAGCACATCATTGGATCCGTTGCCCAGAGTAATGTTGTCAACAGCTATCCCAAACCGTGCCTGTAATGCAGCCTTCAGGGCAAAGCCATTAGCATCCGGATATCGGCTCAAAGCAGGAAGCTCAGCAATTACTGCAGCGTTTACAGCAGCACTTGGCCCCAAAGGATTTTCGTTACTGGCCAGCTTAATGCTGTCGCTGATTCCCAGCTCGCGCTCCAGCTCATCAACCGGCTTTCCAGGCTGATAAGGCTGTAAATCCTTAACACCGGGTACCGCCAGCGTATAAAAATCACATGCCATGGATGTCTTCTCTTCTGTCATGAATAGCCGTCAGATAACTGCAACCGGATAAGAACCTAACAATTTAAGCTCGACGGAGTCAGCGATCAGCGCATCCAGTGCCGTCTGTACATCGGGATCGCTGAAGTGCCCTTCAAAGTCGATATAGAACATATATTTCCATGCTCCCTGACCTGCCGGCCGGGTCTCAATTCGGGTCAGACTGATATCTGACGCATGAAAGTGCTGTAACAGTTCATATAAAGCACCGGTTTTATTCTGCGCTGTCACCAAAATAGACGTCTTATCATTGCCGCTTTTGCCCACTTCCTGATCACCAATGATCAGAAACCGGGTCGAGTTATCCGGCTGATCTTCAATATTCCGGGTAATAACGTCCATCTGATACAGATCTGCCGCCATATCACTGGCAATGGCTGCCACCTCAACACCCTCTTCTGCAGCCCGACGGGCAGCTTCAGCATTACTGCTGACAGACACCCGTTCAACAGACGGGAAGTGGCTGTCCAGCCAACTACGGCACTGGGCAAATGACTGCTGATGAGAATAGATACGCTTGATTCCGCTGATATCATCAGCATTCTTACGTAACAGGTGATGATGTACACGCAACTCCACTTCACCACAGATCTGCAGATTAAAACGTTTAAACAGATCCAGAGTATGGTTGACCATACCCTCGGTGGAGTTTTCGATAGGCACAACACCGTAGTGAGCACTGCCTGCTTCAACTTCACGGAATACTTCGTCTGTCGAACTGAACGGTGCTCCCTGAGCTGAATGCCCAAAATGCTTATTGACTGCCTGCTGTGTAAAGGTCCCTTCAGGCCCCAGATAAGCAACCCGCATCGGCTCTTCAAGCGCCAGACACACTGACATTACTTCACGGAATAAACGGGCAACTTCTTTATCGGGCAGCGGACCTTCATTGCGCTCCATTACCCGGCGCAACACCTGAGCCTCACGCTCCGGACGGTAAAAAACAGCATCCCCCGCCTGATATTTTTCTTTGATTTCAGCAACCTGCTGAGCACAACGGGCACGGTCATTCAGTAACTGATGCATCTGACGATCAATACTGTCGATCTGATCGCGCAATACTTTTAATTCTGCTTCCTGATTACTCATCTTTTGCAGCAACCTCTTATTATTCTTACCCTAACCTGATTAACCATGGGTCTCAGCGAAATCTTGCATAAACCCTATCAACGCATCGACTGCCGCTTCAGGCACCGCATTATAAATACTTGCCCGCATACCGCCAACTGACCGGTGACCTGCTAAATTCAACAACCCGGCTGCAGTAGCATCATTCAAAAATGTTTTATCCAGCTCAGGTTTTGCCAAAATAAAAGGTACATTCATACGTGAGCGTACGGCGATATCCACCGGATTAGAATAAAACGCACTGTTATCGATATACTCATACAGCTTGTTAGCTTTAAGGTCATTCAGCCGATCCATTGCCGGCACGCCGCCCATCTCTTTCAGCCATTCAAACACCAGACCCGCCAGGTACCAACCAAATGTCGGCGGCGTATTCAGCATGGAATCTGCATCTGCAATTGCTTTATAGCTGAACAAAGTCGGCGTTTTATCAACCGGAAGTGTCAACAGGTCTTCACGGATAATAACGACAGTTAAGCCAGCCGGACCAATATTCTTCTGCGCCCCGGCATAGATCATTCCGAAACGGCTAACATCTACTGGCGCAGACAGAATATTCGAAGACATATCTGCAACCAGCGGAACATCCCCGGTATCAGGAATATAATCAAACTCAACACCGCGAATAGTTTCATTTGGCGTGTAATGAACATAGGCAGCTTCAGGATCCAGTGTCAGTTCACTCTGTGCAGGCACAGTGGTGAAGTTTGATGCTTCTGAGCTACCCGCAACATTAACATTCATATAGCGCCGGGCTTCTTTAATCGCTTTCGCAGACCAGTCACCGGTATTAATATAATCGGCACTGGTTTTACCACCCATCAAATTCATGGGAATCATGCTGAACTGGCTGGTTGCACCGCCCTGCATGAACAACACCTGATAATTATCAGGGATATCCATCAGATCACGCAGATCCTGCTCAGCTTTTTTAGCCACACTGATATATTCAGGGCTGCGATGACTCATTTCCATAACCGACAGGCCCATGCCTTGCCAGTCCAGTAATTCGTTTTGCGCACGAAGCAGAACATCTTCCGGTAAGGCCGCCGGACCGGCACTGAAATTATATTTGCGAGTCATGGTCATGATTACAACTTTGTTTACACTGTTTCCGAAGGGTCTTCTGCGAGACCTTTGAAAGGCTTTTACAGCCTCATTATTTTGTACCTGAATATGCACCTGCCTAAAATAAAATGTGCGGCTTAAGCCGCACATTTTTATCCGTCAGGTACTATGCTTCATCGCTATCAGACGAATCCGCCGGGGCCTGCTCTGCCGGCTCAGTATCAGCAACAGCATCACCCTCACCTGCAGACTCTGCTGCCTCACCTTCCAGCTCCTCACTGTCAGGTTCTTCAATCCGGGCTAAACCTACCAGGCTTTCATCTTCGGCAATCCGGATAACACGAACACCCTGAGTGTTTCGTCCCAGCACTGAAATTTCATCACTGCGTGTACGAACCAGAGTACCCTGATCACTGATCAGCATCACGTCATCGCCTTCAAACATCTGCACCGCACCGGCAAGGTCACCGTTTCGCTCAGTGCACTGCATGGCAATGACACCCTGACCACCACGGCCATATGTCGGGAAGTCTTCCACCAGGGTCTGTTTACCGAAGCCATTGATACTTGTTGTCAGAATCCGGCCACCTTCCTGAGGAATAATCAGTGCAATAACATGAGCATCATCAGCAAGTTTAATACCGCGCACACCACGGGCTGTACGGCCCATCGGACGCACATCACCCTCAGCAAAGCGAATAGACTTACCCTGGCTGGACATCAGCATTACTTCGGCAGTGCCATCCGTAATGGCTGCACCTACCAGAGAATCCCCTTCGTCCAGTGCCAGCGCAATCAGACCTGAAGAACGCGGACGGGAGAAGTTCTCCAGAGGCGTTTTCTTAACCGTACCGGCAGCAGTTGCCATGAATACGTAATGATCATCCGCATACTCGTTAACCGGCAGGATAGTCGTAATCCGCTCTCCTTCAGACAACGGCAGTATGTTCACCACCGGACGGCCACGGGCAGCCCGGCTGGCCGGCGGAATTTCATAGACCTTGAGCCAGTAAACCTTACCGAAGTTGGTAAAGCACAAAATAGTATCGTGGGTGCTGGCGATCAGCAGTTTCTCGACGAAATCTTCATCTTTAACCGCTGTGGCAGATTTACCCTTACCGCCACGTCGCTGTGCCTGATACATCGTCAGCGGCTGAGTCTTGGCATAACCGCCGTGAGAAATGGTTACTACCATATCTTCTTCAGTAATCAGATCAGCAACTGTCAGATCCTGCTGGGATGCAGTAATCTCAGTACGGCGCTCATCACCATACTCAGCAATAATCGCTTCAAGCTCTTCACGGATAACTTCCATCAGACGCTCGGCACTGTTAAGAATTTCCAGCAGTTCTGCAATTTTTTCCAGCAACTCACGATATTCGCCTATCAGCTTATCGTGTTCAAGGCCGGTCAGACGGTGTAAACGCAGTTCCAGAATAGCCTGCGCCTGTACCGGCGACAGGAAGTACTGACCATCATGCATGCCATACTGAGGTTCCAGATCTTCCGGACGGCAGGCATTTTCACCGGCACGTTCCAGCATAGCCGTTACATCACCCAGAGCCCAGGGGCTGGCAAGCAGACGCTCTTTCGCCTCCGCCGGAGTCGGCGAGGTCTTAATTAATTCAATAATCGGATCAATATTCGCCAGTGCGATCGCCAGACCTTCAAGGATATGGCCACGTTCACGGGCTTTACGCAGTTCGTAAACTGTCCGGCGGGTGACTACTTCACGACGGTGACGCACGAAACACTCAAGGATTGATTTCAGATCCAACGTCCGTGGCTGACCGTCAACCAGCGCCACCATGTTAATCCCGAAAACGTTCTGCAGCTGAGTCTGGGCAAACAGGTTATTAACGATAACCTCTGCCACTTCCCCGCGACGCAGTTCAATAACGATCCGCATGCCGTCCTTATCGGACTCATCACGCAGCTCGGTAATGCCTTCGAGTTTCTTTTCTTTAACCAGTTCAGCAATCTTTTCGATCAGCCGGGCTTTGTTCACCTGATATGGAATCTCAGTAAAGATAATGGATTCTTTACCGTTTTTCTCATTCTCTTCGATGTGGTGCTTGGCACGGATATAAATACGGCCACGGCCAGTTCGGTAGGCTTGCAGAATACCTGCACGGCCATTGATGATTGCTCCCGTCGGGAAGTCTGGCCCGGGGATAAACTCCATCAGCTCATCAATAGACAGATCCGGGTTATCGATCAGGGCAATACAACCGCGAACAACTTCTGAGAGGCTGTGTGGGGGAATGTTAGTCGCCATACCGACCGCGATACCGGCAGAACCGTTCACCAACAATGCAGGGACACGGGTTGGCAACACTTCAGGGATTTGCTCCGTTCCGTCATAGTTCGGAACGAAATCAACAGTTTCCTTGTCCAGGTCTGCCAGCAAATCATGAGAGATTTTCGCCATGCGTATTTCGGTATAACGCATCGCGGCAGCTGAGTCGCCATCAACGGAACCAAAGTTCCCCTGACCATCAACCAGCATGTAGCGCATGGAGAACGGCTGCGCCATCCGTACAATGGTGTCATATACTGCGCTGTCACCATGCGGGTGGTATTTACCGATTACATCCCCGACCACACGGGCAGACTTTTTATATGCTTTATTCCAGTCATTACCCAGTTCGCTCATGGCAAACAGTACCCGACGATGCACCGGTTTCAGGCCATCACGGACATCAGGTAAGGCACGTCCAACAATTACGCTCATGGCGTAATCAAGATACGACTGCTTCAGTTCATCTTCGATGTTAACTGGCAGAATTTCTCTGGCTAAATCACCCATAATAGCTTTGGCTATCCTTGAATCAGACTGCTGAGAATTAATGGATCAGGGTATACAGTTACAGCCCTGATCAGAACCGCCGAAGTATACCATAAATATGCAGCAATAATCCCGCAAAATTAAGGCCTTGAGCCATACCCGATCAATATATTTTTTACAACATTTTTCTGACAGTTTTTTCTGATTTGGCAGCCATCTGTAACAAAGCTTTTTGTATTCGCCGGGGCAGCAATGCTAAAATCCCCGCCAACATTTTTAACCGACGGCCAGTCACGATTATGAGCGATACAAACAACCAGCATTCCGCGAATATCGATCCTGAAGAGATCGCAAAATTCGAAGAACTTGCCAGCCGGTGGTGGGATAAAGAAAGTGAATTTAAACCCCTTCACGACATCAATCCTCTGAGGGTCGGCTTTATCGACAGACTGTCCGGTCTGGCGGGTAAAAAAGTGCTGGATGTAGGCTGCGGTGGCGGCATCCTGTCAGAATCAATGGCACAGCGCGGCGCTGACGTTACCGGTATCGATATGGGCGCAGAACCGCTGAAGGTTGCCAAGCTTCACGGCCTCGAAAGCGGCGTCAGCGTTAACTACCGACAGATTACCGTTGAACAGCTCGCTGACGAACAACCCGGTAGCTTTGATGTCATTACCTGTATGGAAATGATGGAGCACGTACCTGATCCGGCCTCCATTGTTGAGGCTTGTGCACGCTTAGTGAAACCCGGCGGGCAGGTTTTTTTCTCGACACTGAACCGGAATCCCAAGAGCTATCTGCTTGCCATTGTAGGCGCGGAACATGTCCTGCAAATGGTGCCGAAAGGTACACATGACTTTAAGAAACTCATACGCCCCTCGGAACTGGCAAACTGGATTCGCACTGCCGGACTGCTGAGCAATGAAATCACAGGCCTCACCTACAACCCTCTCACTAAAACATACCGGCTTAACCCCCGTGATGTTGATGTAAACTACATGGTTGCCTGCAGCAAATCCGCTCTGAATTAAAGCACTGGCACAGCCCCTGGCTGTGCCCAACCCCCGCACACAGGCCAACATTGATGACCCTTCACAGCAAGCATCCTGAAGCTGTTCTTTTTGACCTGGACGGCACACTGATTGATACCGCCGCCGACTTCCACCGCATCATTAATATTCTGCGCAACGAAGAGGCTCTGTCATCTATCAGCTACGAAGCACTGCTTCCATCTGTGTCTGATGGCTCAAAAGCGATGATTGAAACTGCATTTTCAGCACAGCTGAAAACAGACTCATCAGAAGAGCGCCTGGCTGATTTACAGGCCCGGTTACTGAAGCTCTACCTGGAGCAAACCTGTGTAGACAGCCGCCCATTCGACGGCATTACAGACTTGCTGTGCTGGCTTGGGGAGCAATCCATCCCCTGGGGCGTTGTTACCAACAAACCCTGGCTGTATACCGCCCCTCTGATGCAACAGCTGGACCTGCAACCGGCAGCAGGCAGTGTTATCTGCCCTGAGCACATACACCATAAAAAGCCTCACCCTGAAGGGCTGTTGCTCGCCTGTCAGGAACTGAAATGTGCCCCGCAAAACTGCGTTTACATCGGCGACCACATACGAGATATAGAAGCCGGTAACCGGGCTGGCATGCTAACCATCGCTGCCGCATACGGCTACGTAAACAGTGATGACAACATCAGCGACTGGAACAGCGATTACCGCATAGAACATGCGTCTGAACTGCAACCTTTATTAGCCAGCCATTATGATTCAAAATAATTTTTGGCACTCACTCAGGAAACTATAACCATGTTTGATTATCAGGCCCCGGCTAACCTTCTTGCCAACAAAAACATTCTGATTACCGGAGCAGGAGACGGCATTGGTCGCGCTGCTGCCCTGTGCTTTGCCTCATATGGTGCAACAGTTATTCTGCTGGGTCGCACCGAAGAAAAGCTTGAATACGTATACGACGAAATCGAGGCCGCCGGCTATCCGCAGGCAGCCATCGTGCCACTGAATCTGGAATCAGCAACCGAAACCGATTACGACAGCCTGGCAGCGATGCTGGAACAGGAATTCGGCAAGCTGGACGGTATTTTACATAACGCCAGCCTGCTGGGCATGCGCACCCCCCTTGAAGGCTACGACCCAAGTATCTGGCAGCGGGTCATGCAGGTAAACGTGAATGCTGCTTTCATGCTCACCCAGGCACTGCTCTCACTGACACAGGCCGCCGAACATGCCTCAATCGTGTTCACATCCTCCAGCGTGGGCCGCAAGGGTAAAGCTTACTGGGGTGCCTACAGCGTATCTAAGTTTGCGACTGAGGGCATGATGCAAATATTGGCGGATGAACTTGAATCAATCACCAATGTCCGTGTGAACTGCATTAACCCCGGGGCCACCCGAACAAATATGCGGGCTAACGCTTACCCGGCAGAAAATCCGTCAACCGTCACAGCACCTGCAGACATCATGCCTTTGTATCTCTACCTGTTTGGTGACGACAGCCTGGACGTGAAAGGCCAAACGCTGGACGCTCAGTAAATACAGTGATCAGCGGCAACAGTCTGTTTGCCACCCAGCCCTTCGCTTAACAAAGACATAAAAAAACGGCTGTCTGGGTCAGGCAGCCGTTTTTAACATTCGATCAGCACATCCTTATTCAGCGCGCTTAGGCCCCACTTCGCGGCGGGTCTTCTGGCGCTTAGCACGACGCTGGGCAGCTTCTTTCTCTTTCGGCGTCAGCGCTTTATTACGCTTCTGCTTCATACCCATCATATTGGACAGCTGGTTAATCTCTTTTTGCTCAAGCTCTTTCCAGGTGCCAGCCTTTACTTCGCTGGGCAGGAAGAACGGCCCATAACGCACCCGCTTCAGGCGACTAACCTTAACCCCCTGAGATTCCCACAAACGACGCACTTCACGGTTGCGACCTTCCATCACCACCACGTGATACCATTTATTGGCGCCAGCACCGTCGAAATACTGAACGTCAGTAAATTTCGCCATGCCGTCTTCCAACAACACACCTTTCTTCAGACGTTTGATCATATCTTCATCAACATCGCCCAACACCCGAACCGCATATTCACGGTCAATATTTGCTGAAGGGTGCATCAGGTTATTGGCAAGATCACCATCCGTTGTAAACAACAACAGGCCGGATGTATTTATATCCAGACGACCAACCGCGATCCAGCGCCCCTGCTTCAGCGGAGGCAGATGGTCAAAAACCGTACCACGACCTTCCGGGTCATGACGCGTGGACACTTCACCCAGTGGTTTGTTATAAATCAGAACCCGGCGCTCACTTTTACGCTCAAAAACCATATCTTTTGGGTTACCGTCTATTTCCACCTGATCCCTCGGTGTAATCCGGTCTCCCAGCGTTGCTACCTGTTCATTAACCCGGATACGCCCCGCTTCAATCCACCGTTCCATCTCACGACGTGAACCAAACCCGGAACGCGCCAGTACTTTCTGCAATTTTTCATCGCTCATCTGCGCATCCTCAGTACCAGAACAACTCTGGCTTTATTCCAAAAACAAAAAAGCTCCCCGGCAACCAAGCCGGAGAGCTTTAAGAGAGTATACAAGAAAGCGCTTATTTAATTAAGCAATCTTCCTTCGAAAAACCTTTATCAAAATGCTTCTGGAACGCAATCGGTGTACGACCACGGCCAGACCAGAAGTGCTGCTCACCTTCTTCATCTGTCACCTGATACTTAGGCTCAACTTTTTTCTTAGTTGTGGTTTCAACCATGCCCATTAAATCATCAAGCTCAATACCTGCTTCCTGCATACTTTTTCTGATTGCATCGATTTTATCCAGACGCTCCTGCTCAGCAGCAACCATCGCCTGTTCGCTTTCACGCTTTTCTTCCAGAATCAGCGTCAGATCTGTAACAACCTTTTCAATTTCTGCAGCTGTTAACTCCTGACACTGTTTTCTCAGAGAATTTTTGCGCGTCAGCATTTTTACAAAATCAGTCATTTTCACCATCCAAAGATATACTAAACAAAACGATTTATATTATTTTCCATTGAACATATATTTTCAAGAATATATCAATAAAATAACACCACTTTTACACTTAACCGCTAATAACTCCAGTTTAGTATAAGACCATATATTTAGAAATCAGAAATATCACCGGCACCTTCACGAACAACGACCGGCACATCATCAACTAAATTAATAACAGAGGTTGCTTCCATACCGCAATAGCCACCATCAATCACCAGATCCACCTCATGCTGTAAAAGATCCCGGATTTCATATGGGTCCATTAATGGCTGATCATCTCCCGGCATAATAAGTGACGTACTCATTATAGGCTCACCCAGTGTCGCCATTAACTCCAGCGCAATATTATTCTGTGGAATTCGCAAACCAATCGTCCGGCGCTTCGGATGTAATAATCGCCGGGGGACTTCCGTTGTCGCATTTAAAATAAAAGTATACGCGCCGGGAGTATGGGCTTTTAAGAGACGGTATGCGACGTTATCAACCTTGGCATAAGTACCAATATCGGATAAATCCCTGCATACAAGTGTAAAATTATGCTTATCATCAAGTTTACGGATACGCTTTATTTTCTCTAACGCTGACTTATCCCCCAAATGGCAACCCAGTGCATAAGCGCTGTCAGTGGGATAAACGATTACGCCACCCTTATTTATGATTTCTACAGCCTGCTTAATTAAACGGGTTTGCGGGGTATCAGGATGGATCTGGAAAAATTGGCTCACGATCAGACCTTCACTAAGGTTTCTAAGATACCGGCGATTCTACTGAATATTAGTCTTAAACGACAGAGTTGCTCACAAATGCCGGACGAAAAAAGAAACGGTAAATAAAAGGGAAGTAAATATCAGAGTATACGGTGAAGAATATGCATTTCGCTGTTAGGCATTTTAGGATATTTACCCAGCTCACTCCAGCTAAAACCAGTACAATGAAAATCACTGCCCGCTGACAGCAATAAATCATGTCGCTGCGCCGCAATTTCAATTTGCCGGGTCTGGCCGGGATCAATACCTGGATATCTTGCTTCTACCGCATCGCCATCGGACTCAGCGAACGCCGCGATCATTTCCCTGATTTTAGTAAACGTCAGTTTATATTTTGTAGGATGGGCTAATACAGCGTACCCACCAGCCTGATGCAAACAGGCGATTGCATCCGACATATCAGGCCATTCAACTTTAATATCCCCGGGTTTTCCGGCCCCCAGGTATAAACTGAACGCCTTTGCCGGTGAATCAACCACCCGTGCGGCAACCATTGCCTGTGCAAAGTGCGGACGGCCAATTTGCCCTTCCCCTGCCAGCGCCTTCGCTTTACCTAATAAATCCGGACAACCTTTTTTGACCAGCCTGGCGGCAATCAGCTCCGCACGCTGATCCCGTATCTTTTTTAAATTGCATAAATACATCTGCAACTCCGGATTATCCGGATCAAACCCCAGACCGACTATATGAACGACCCGCTTCCCCCATAGTGCAGTTAGCTCAACTCCCGGAATCAGCATAAGAGAACGGTCATGGCTGGCCTGCGTTGCATCAGCCACACCGTCTATCGTATCGTGATCGGTTAACGCGAGAATTTTTACACCTTTGTCTGCTGCACGTTCAACTAACTGACGGGGTGATAATTCGCCATCAGAACAATTAGAATGACAATGAAGATCAGAAAAGGCGAAATCCTCCGCCAGATTGGGTTTATAACTCATCAGGCTCACTTTATACTGATTGCATTTTTCCGAAGACGAACACACATGAAACTATTACTCGATTTCCTGCCGGTTATTATCTTCTTTATCGTTTACAAAAGCACGGACGATATTATTTTAGCGACCGCAGTCCTGATTCCTGCCACTCTGCTGCAGATGCTGTATACCTGGATCAAAACCCGTAAAATCGAAATGATTCAACTGGTTACGCTTGGCCTGGTAATCGTGTTGGGCGGGGCAACTGTTATCTTTCAGGATAAAACCTTTATTCAGTGGAAACCTACCGTTGTTACCTGGCTCTTCGCAGTAGCCTTCCTGGGTAGCCAGTACATTGGCGACAAGACAATTATTCAGCGCCTGATGCAAAGCGCCATACAGCTGCCACAGTACGCCTGGCGTCAGCTCAATTATGCCTGGGTCATTTTCTACATCATACTCGGCGCCCTGAACCTGTTCGTCGCTTTCACAATGGACGAAGAGACCTGGGTTAACTTTAAACTCTTTGGCATGATGGGATTAACCTTTCTGTTTATCCTTCTGCAAGGTGTTTATATCTCCAGACATCTGGAAAACGAGTCTACAAACAGCGACTGAGGAATATCAGAACATGTTTTACGCAATCATCAGCGAAGACAAACCAAATACCCTTGATCAGCGCATGGCTGCACGTCCTGCTCACGTAGAACGTCTGGTCGCGCTGAAAGATGAAGGCCGACTGTTAATCGCAGGACCACATCCTGCAATCGACAGCGAAGACCCGGGCCCGGCTGGCTTTACTGGCAGCCTGGTGGTCGCAGAGTTTAACTCCCTGGAATCCGCGCAGGCCTGGGCCAACGATGACCCTTACCTGCATCAGGGTGTATACGAGCGGGTAGTAGTCAAACCCTATAAAAAAGTATTACCATAAACGGCTTGACGCAGTAATAGTGGCTGTTTTTTCAAGGCAATTTTGAATAAATTTAGCTGCTGTTCAGGTTAATCTGGTATACATAGCGGTTTATTATGTATCCGATTTTATTTGATCTCTCATAAGGACGTATAACAATGAAAAAGCTTGCACTGTGCGCTGGTTTAATCACAGCAATGGGCCTTTCCGGTGTTGCCCAGGCACACAACGATCATGCTGGTTACGCTGTAAACTCTTCAGACACTAACTGGAAAACAAGTGCCGGTGAATGCTGGCAGATTTCCGAGTATAAATCTGAAGACCGTACTGTTGACTGTGGCGCCGAACCTGCCAAAGAACCGGCACCTGTTATGGCTAAAGAAGAGCCAAAAACTAAAATGATGATGGTTTCTGAAACTAAATCATTTGTTGTTAACTTCGCCTTCGACAGCTCTAAAGTAGATTCTGTTAGCGATATCGCTAACTACGCGAAGTCTCTGGAAAAGCTGGACGCAATCCGTTTAAGCGGTTACACCGATGATATCGGTAGCAACAACTACAACAACGCGCTGTCTGAGCGCCGTGTTGAGGCCGTTGAAGCTGCGCTGACTAACGCTGGCGTAAGCACTTCTAACATCGTTTCTCACCACTACGGTGAAGCTGACCCTGTTCGCACTTGCGCTGAATCAGGTTCAAGCCAGATCAGCTGCCTGCGCGCTAACCGTCGTGTAGAAGTTGTCATCGAAGGTCAGAACAAGGTTACTGTTAGCCAGTAATTCCCTGACAGTAAAAAAACCGATAGTCTATCCGTTATTAAGTTAACGCAACTATCGGTTTTTTTATGCCTGCTATTTACCGCTTTTTAAGTACATCCCTGCTAATAGTTATCTGCATATTCAATATCAGTAATGCCGAGCAGGTTTACCCACCTCAGAAAGTTATCTATCACATTAACTATTCCGACCCCTCCCGGATAAACGCCACTTTTACGAACATTAGCAACCATATAGTGGCTTTGGGAGAAGAAAACCTCGACCTGAAAGTTATGATTCACGGAAAAGCACTGGAATATTTTCTGACAGCCGGCACTGATGAAGCAAAACAAGTACGTCTTGATACTCTCAGATTAGAAGGTGCACAGTTATTATTTTGTGGAAATACACTGGATGCTTTCAATGTAAGTATCGAAGATATTTACGGAGCGGAATCAGAAGACAGGGTTCAGGCAGGACTTCCGGCTATCGTTGCTTTACAGCAACAGGGATATATTTATGTTCGCCCATAAAAAAACCACGCATAAAGCATGGTTTTAATATGAACAATTAAGGCCTAGGGAATACCTTTGCCCGGAGCACCTTCGTAAGCAATTTTCCACTTACCATCCTGTTTAACCCAATACTGACGCTTAATGCTGTCACCATTGTAATTGTTGCTGCTATAGCTCTGTTCAAATGATGCAACTAATAAATCTGGCTGATCCGGATACTGATATAAACTCAGATTATCAATATCCACATCAATGAATGATTTAGCCGAATTCACCCGGCGCTTATGCGCGACAAAACGTTTATAGTCTTCTTTACCATTATCAAAGTCCCGGGAATAATGGCTGACAAACTTATCCGTATCCAGACTTTGCCAGTCATTCCGCCAATTATTGACGATTTTTACTAATCGTTCCTGCTTATCCAGCCAGCTTTGCTGATCAATCCACTCAAAGTTCGTGCCCAATAAAACCGGCGTTGCATTAAAGTCGATGATCGAATCCAGTTCAGCAAAATGCTGATTGGTCAGTGACACACAACCTTCACTGGCAAGAGGTGGTCGGCTAAATGTATCTTTTGGCGAACCGTGTAACCAGATACCACTACCATTATATCCATGACGAACGTCCCAGACGTTAGGATAGTTAATCGGCAATGCACCGGCACCGTAACGGGCCGGTAACTGTTCATCAGTTAAGCGGTTGGTTGTAAAATACACCCCTAAAGGGGTTTTCAGATCACCGCGGACCCGTTTATTAACACCACCACGGCCATAAGAAACATAGTAATCTTTAATTAAAACCGGCAGCCCTTGCTGATTTTCAAAAAGATATAAACGGGAACTGGACATATCAACCACAATGACATGTTCCTGATCATCTGACATTTTAACCAGGCTGGATGGAATCAGTCCTGCATCAGGACGAACCGATGCAATATTCATCCGGGCTTTTGCTTCCTTTATCAGACCGTTCAGAGCTTTAGCATCGGCATCAGTTTTATTGTTACCGACGGTACTCAGAGGCGCTCCCTGCGCAGCCATCAGATCGGCATAAATAAGCTGAGCCAAACGGAAGTCAGGCTGTTCATCAATAAGCGCTTTCAGCTTATCAACAGCACCGTTGAGCTGGTTCTGCTGCAGATCACCCAGGCTGGATAACAACAAGGTTTCGCGGTCCAGTGTCTGATCAGCATAAGTAATCTCATCAGCAACCACGGACGCAGAAAAACAGGCACAAAAAGCCAGGACACTGGCCCTGCGCCGCAATGACGTTCCTTGATTAATAAATCTTTGTATCATTATGAAATCAACCAGACTCTGATGCTATTTATTGTCCGAATTATACAGCTCTGTTCATTCGCCGCAAATATGAATGTTAGCGATCACAAACCCCTGTGGTTATACAATTCTTACGTTATGCCTGCAAAGGTTTAACAGATCTGCTCTGGTTCTGTCTTCCTTAAATGCAGAAACAGACAATGTCAGATAATTCATAGTCCCAATATTTCTCATGATGATTGTAATCACTCAGAAAATTATTTTTTTATATCCGCCCGGAGCCTTTACAGCACGGGGTTTATAGCGTGCTTCACCCAAAAAACAGTATATAAAATAAACAATTGTCGGCTGAACTTTACGGAATCCTGTGCTATCCAATTACTAAACGCTAGTAAATTCAGTTCCGGTTGATTTATCAGTTCAACCCGGAATTTCCAAAGTTTTATGCGTACGGAGGATCCCGTCATGTTTAAACAAATGGAAACCGACGCGCTGGAACAACTGCATTTTTTCAGCGACCCTAGCACCGAACTAAGAGCCGTTATTGCTATTCACAGCACAATACGCGGCCCTGCTCTCGGCGGCTGCCGGTTTATTCCCTACTCCACCACCGAAGATGCCATCACTGACGCTATACGGCTGGCAAAAGGCATGAGCTATAAAGCTGCATTAGCAGGTTTACCATTTGGTGGCGGAAAAGCAGTCATCATTCAACCGAACGGCATAAAAGACCGGCATGCCCTGATGCAAAGCTTCGGTCACGCCATCAACAGTCTGAATGGCCAGTATATAACCGCAATGGACAGCGGCACTCTGGTAGATGACATGGACGATATTGCCAAGCATACCTCTTATGTATCCTGCACCCGCCATATGGGAGACCCTTCTCCAGCAACCGCCAGAGGCGTATTCGCCGGCATTCGCGCCAACCTTCAACATACCACAGGCAATAATTCGCTTAAGGGACGCCATATAGCCATTCAGGGCTTGGGGCATGTAGGATTCAGCCTGGCCACTTCACTGCATCAGGCAGGAGCACACCTGACAGTCACAGACATAGATGAACATAAGATGTTCCAGGCCAGACAACAGTTCGGTGCTGACACCTGTAAGCCTGATGACATCTATGACATCAACTGTGATGTATTCAGCCCCTGCGGGCTCGGTGCTGTAATCAATGACAGCACCCTGCCACGGCTTTGCTGCAACAGCATTGCCGGATCAGCAAATAACCAACTGGATACTCCGGCAACCGGTATGCAGTTAAAGCAACGCAATATCCTCTATGCACCTGATTACGTGATTAATGCCGGCGGGCTAATGTTCGTTGCTATGCATTACCAGCAACTGTCCGAAGCTGCCATCGATAATAAAATTTCCGGAATTTTTGACACTTTATCGGATATTTATCTGGATGCCAGACAAAGCCACCAGGTAATCAGCGACATTGCGGATCAGCGCGCTGAACAGATCATTCAACGAGCCAGTTCAGATCAGTTTCAGGCAGCCTGAAACAACACAGGAGTGCATCAGATGACACAGATATATCAGGGTGAAATACAGCTTCACCGCTTTCTGGATGAACAGGGCACACCGGTTGCAGAACTGCCCGACTGGGCCAGACAGCCCGAAATCCTGCAAAACTACTACCGTAATATGGTATTGGCGCGTCAACTGGACACCAAGATCATTGCCCTGCAGCGCACCGGCCAGATGGGCACTTACCCTTCAATGCTGGGAGCAGAAGCCATCGACGCAGTCAGCGGCGGTCTGATGAAACCAGAAGATGTTCTGGTGCCCTATTACCGCAATCATTCCCTGCAAATTATCCGTGGAGCGGAAATACTCGATGTTCTGAACTACTGGGGCGGAGATGAACGGGGGAATGCCTCTTCCGGTTACGGAGAAGACTTTCCCAACGCAGTCCCGATTGCCACCCAAAGCCTGCATGCAACCGGTGTTGCTACCGCGTTTAAAATCCGTGGGGAAAAACGGGTAGCCGTCAGTTTTTGCGGTGACGGTGCCACTTCTAAAGGTGACTTTCTTGAAGCACTGAACCTTGCCGGCGCCTGGCAGTTACCGGTGGTGTTCTTCGTCAATAACAATCAATGGGCGATTTCTATTCCCCGACGCATACAGTGCGGCGCCGAAACACTCGCACAAAAAGGTCTGGGAGCAGGTATACGCTGTGAACAGATTGACGGTAATGACGTTATCGCCATTCACGAAGCCATGGAAGGTGCCCTTAAACATGCCCGCGATGGTAAAGGGGCCACCCTTATCGAAGCGATCAGTTACCGGTTAAGTGACCATACGACAGCCGATGACGCAACCCGCTACCGCCATAACGATGAACTCAAAGCCGCCTGGCAAAAAGAACCGGTGAAACGTCTGCAAAACTATCTGGTTGCCAACGGATGGTGGGACGAAGTTCAGGAACAGGCCTGGCTAAGTGAAGTTCAGCAAATCATTCAGGCACAGGTCGATCGCTATCTTGAAATGGACACACAACCGGTAGAAAGCATCTTTGATTATCTCTACGCAGACCTGCCCAAAGCACTTCAGGAACAACGTACCAGTGCCGTCATAAAAGGAATGACAGGAGGGCCACACCATGAATCATGAAACCCATAACGTCACGATGGTGGAAGCAGTTAACCTGGCATTGATGTCTGAAATGCACAGAGATGAAAGCGTTATCGTTCTCGGAGAAGACATCGGCACGAATGGCGGCGTATTCCGCGCCACTGTAGGCCTTAGGGAAAGCTTCGGACTGAAGCGGGTATTAGATACACCTCTGGCAGAAAATATGATTGCCGGCCTGAGTATCGGTATGGCAACACAGGGACTTAAGCCTGTAGCTGAGATTCAGTTTATGGGGTTTATCTTCCCCACGATGGAGCAACTGATCTGCCATGCCGCCCGGATGCGAAACCGTACCCGCGGACGCCTCAGTTGCCCCATGGTTATCCGCGCGCCCTTCGGCGGTGGGATACACGCTCCGGAACATCACTCAGAAAGTACCGAAGCGCTGCTGGCGCACATTCCCGGAATCAGAGTGGTAATTCCATCCTCACCCGCCCGCGCCTACGGCCTCTTACTCGCAGCCATCCGTAACCCGGATCCTGTGGTCTTTCTGGAACCCAAGCGCATATACCGGCTCAGTGCCCAACCCGTTAAAGATGATGGTCAGGCACTGCCTCTGGATACCTGCTTCACCCTCAGAGAAGGCAAAGACATAACCCTTGTCAGCTGGGGTGCGATGATAAAGGAAACGCTTGAAGCCGCTGATACCCTCAAACAGCAGGATATTGAATGCGAAGTGATCGACGTTGCCTGCATGAACCCTCTTGACCATGACACTATCCTTGCGTCAGTTGCTAAAACCGGCCGCTGTGTCGTGATTCATGAAGCCCCAAAAAGCTGCGCGGTTGGTGCTGAAATCTCTGCCACCATCGCCGAGCGGGCCCTTCTTAGCCTTAAAGCGCCGGTGCAACGCGTAACCGGCTACGACACCGTCATGCCCTATTACAAGCTTGAACAGCAATACATGCCCAACACGGCAGACATTCTCGCAGCAGTTCAGACAACACTGGAGTTCACATGAAGTATTTCAAATTACCGGATCTTGGCGAAGGCCTGCCGGAAGCCGAAATCCTCGAATGGCTGATAAAAGAAGGCGATACCGTTAAAACAGATCAGATACTGGTCTCAGTCGAAACCGCCAAAGCCATTATAGAAATCCCGTCTCCTCAGGATGGCACCATCGCTCATCTGTTCGGCGCTGCCGGAGATACCATTCATACCGGCGAACCCCTGATCGAATTCGCCGGAGAAGAAGACGCCGACACAGGAACAGTCGTTGGCAAGCTCCGTCAGGAAGCGAGCAGTAGCGATGACCACTTTTACATCGGCGCAGCCCCCAGTACACAAATCCACCAACCACAAATGACACCCGCTGTACGTGCACTGGCACAACGACTCGGAGTCGATATTAATCAGTTACCGGGCAGCGGCCACGATGGCCACATCACACCACGCGATATCGAACACGCAGCACATCTGGACCAGTTACACGGCAAAGCCGAACCTTTACGCGGTGTACGTAAACAGATGGCTAAAAATATGGCCCGCGCACAGGCTGAAGTCGTACCAGTAACCCTGAATGATGATGTCGATATCAGCGCCTGGGAAGGCAAACAGGACATCACTATGCGGCTAATGCATGCTATTGCCACTGGCTGCCGGGCTGAGCCAGCGCTTAACGCCTGGTTTGACGGCCCCCGACTGGCCAGGCGCCTGCACAGTAAAATTCATCTGGGTGTGGCGGTAGATACCGAACAGGGTCTGTTTGTGCCCGTCATGCGTGATATCGGCAACCGTGACCTGAACGACCTTAGACAAGGGCTGGACAACCTGCGTAACGACGTCATTAAGCGAACCATTCCACCAGCCGAACTGACCGGGAATACCATCACGCTGTCTAATTTCGGCACCATTGCCGGACGCTACGCCAATCCTATCGTCGTGCCGCCAACCGTCGCCATTCTCGGCGCAGGTGCCATCTACCAGACAGCCTTCGTCAATGCTGAAGGTATTCCTGAAATGCGACCAACACTGCCCCTGTCTCTCACCTTTGATCACCGCGCTGCTACAGGGGGGGAAGCGGCACGTTTCATGCGGGCAGTTAAAGAGGATCTGATTAAAAATCAAATAGTTGATTCAACACAAAATGAGGAAAATTTCGTCAGGGAAGAGCAATCTTGAACTACACTGATTAATAAAGGTTGACTGAGAAAAGCGTTATGAGTCCTTAAGTAAGACAATTTAATTCACGTTTAAGGAAGGTGGGACATGAATATTTTTGAACAATACAAAGCACGCTTTGATGCCACGCAAGAACAGGAATATAGCCTGCAAGAGTATTTAGACATCTGTAAAGAAGATCCGATGGCTTACGCCAGTGCCGCAGAGCGTATCCTCAATGCCATCGGCAAGCCAGAGCTGGTTGATACCTCCCTGGATCCAAGACTCAGCCGGATCTTCTCCAATAAACTGATCCAGCGCTACCCTTCTTTCGATGAGTTCTATGGCATGGAAGATGCTATAGAACAGATTGTTTCTTACTTTAAACACGCCGCTCAGGGACTGGAAGAGCGTAAACAGATTCTGTACCTGCTAGGCCCTGTGGGCGGCGGTAAATCATCTCTGGCAGAACGCCTGAAAGCACTGATGGAGCACATCCCCTTCTATGCCATTAAAGGCTCTCCCATCAACGAATCCCCGCTGGGACTTTTCAATCCGGCTGAAGATGCGGATATTCTTGAGGAAGAGTACGGTATTCCCCGCCGCTACATAAAAGGTCTGATGTCTCCGTGGGCAGTGAAACGCCTGAACGAATACGGGGGTGATATCAGCCAGTTCCGGGTAGTTAAACTGTATCCGTCCATTCTTAATCAGACCGCCATTGCAAAAACAGAACCCGGTGACGAAAACAATCAGGATATATCCAGCCTCGTCGGTAAGGTAGATATCCGGATGCTGGAAGAATTTCCGCAACACGACCCGGATGCTTACAGCTTCTCAGGCGCACTGTGCCATGCCAACCAGGGTATGATGGAATTCGTGGAGATGTTCAAAGCGCCTATTAAAGTCCTGCACCCGTTACTGACCGCCACACAAGAAGGCAACTACAACAGTACCGAGGGCATGGCCTCCATTCCGTTTGAAGGTATCCTGCTGGCACACTCTAACGAATCTGAGTGGCAAAGCTTTAAAAACAACAAAACCAATGAGGCCTTTATTGACCGGGTATATATCGTCAAAGTGCCTTATTGCATGCGTGTATCTGAAGAAATCCATATCTATCAGAAACTGCTGGAGCACAGTTCACTTCGAAACGCCCCCTGTGCGCCGGATACATTACATATGCTGGCACAGTTCTCAGTCCTGTCACGCATCAAGGAACCTGAGAACTCCAACACGTTCTCTAAGATGCGTATCTACGACGGTGAGAACCTTAAAGATACCGATCCAAAAGCGAAGTCACTTCAGGAATATAAGGATTCCGCCGGGGTGGATGAAGGTATGGAAGGTCTGTCGACCCGCTTTGCCTTTAAAATTCTCTCCAAGGTATTCAACTTTGATCCTGTCGAAATTGCAGCCAACCCGGTTCATCTGATGTATGTACTGGAGCAGCAAATCGAACAACAACAGTTCCCGACAGAAGTACAGGAAAGGCTCATTGGCTTTCTGAAAGAATACATTGCACCGAAATATATCGAATTTCTGGGTAAAGAAATCCAAACCGCGTATCTGGAATCCTACTCTGAATACGGCCAGAACATCTTTGACCGTTACGTCACTTATGCTGACTTCTGGATTCAGGATCAGGAATACAGAGATCCGGAGACCGGCGATATTCTTAACCGCGTAGCCATCAGTGAAGAACTTGAGAAAATCGAGAAACCGGCTGGCATCAGTAATCCGAAAGACTTCCGTCACGAAATTGTAAACTTCGTACTCCGTGCCCGGGCAGACAATAAGGGTAAGAACCCTGCCTGGAACAGCTACGAAAAAATGCGCACCGTCATAGAGAAGAAAATGTTCTCTAATACTGAAGATCTGTTGCCGGTGATTTCCTTCAATCCGAAGGCATCCAGCGAAGACCAGAAAAAACACAGCGAATTTGTTAAACGTATGACCGAACGCGGCTATACGGAGAAACAGGTTCGACTGTTGTCTGAATGGTATATACGGGTCAGAAAATCGCAGTAACTGCCCCCCGAAAACAGCTGGAGGACGAGTATGAGTTATATCATTGACCGTCGCCTCAACGCGAAGAAGAAAAGTACCGTGAATCGCCAACGGTTTCTGCGGCGATACAAAGCGCATATTAAACGCTCTGTGGAAGAAGCGGTTAACAGCCGCAGCATCACTGACATCAATCAGGGCAGTGAAATATCTATCCCGAGTAAGGATGTTTCTGAACCGGTCTTCCATCACGGTAACGGCGGCTTCAGGCAGCGGGTATTCCCGGGCAATAAAGAATTTGTTGTCGGGGACGAAATCGAACGGCCACAGGGTGGCGGAGGTGGCGGTGCCGGTGAAGGCTCCGCCAGCAATCAGGGGGAAGGGGAAGACGACTTCACCTTCCAGATCAATCAGGAAGAGTTTCTCGACTTCATGTTTGAAGATCTTGAACTGCCTTATATGATCAAAAAGCAATTGCGTGATGCCACCAGCTTTGAAACCCGCCGGGCGGGCTTCACCAATGTCGGCTCCCCTGACAAACTGAATGTCGTCCGCTCATTGCGATCTGCGCAGGCACGGCGTATTGCTTTATCCGGCAAGGAACGCCGGGAAATACGGGTACTGAAAAAGGAACTTTCTCAGCTACAGACCATGCTGCCCGATGACGATGCAGCCCTGAAAATAACGGATATCGAAGCTCAGATCGAAGCACTTCAAAAACGCATCAAGCGCATGCCGTTCATTGATGAGTTTGATCTGAAATATAACAACCTGATACGCACTCCTGTTCCCAGCAGTAAAGCCATGATGCTCTGTATCATGGACGTATCAGGTTCTATGACCCAGTCAATTAAAGACATCGCCAAACGCTTTTTCATTCTTCTTTATCTCTTCCTTAACCGGAACTATAAACAGATTGAACTGGTTTTTGTCCGCCACCATACCCATGCAAAGGAAGTCGATGAGCAGGAGTTTTTCTACTCCCGTGAAACCGGCGGCACCATTGTTTCCAGTGCTCTGAATCTGTCTGCAGACATCATCCGTGACCGTTATCCCAGCAACGACTGGAATATCTACGTGGCTCAGGCTTCTGACGGCGACAACTGGGATGGCGACTCACACATTTGCCGCCAGGTACTGCAGGAACAGATTCTGCCGCTTGCGCAATATTTTGCGTACATAGAAATCACCACAGGCCCGCCCCAGAATCTCTGGCTGGAATACCAGCAGATACAGCAGCAGTTCGAAGAAAGCTTTGCTATGCATAACATTACTGAAGCAGCGGATATCTATCCCGTCTTCCGCAAGCTGTTCGAAAAAAAGGAGTGACCTTATATGAAGAAGCGCGAGCCGATTTCTACCGGGTCAGAGTGGACGTTCGAACTGATCCAGAAATATGATGCTGAAATAGCCCGGGTAGCAGAACACTACGGGCTGGACACTTATCCCAATCAGATAGAAGTCATCACCTCTGAGCAAATGATGGATGCTTACTCATCTGTCGGGATGCCACTGAACTACAATCATTGGTCATACGGTAAACAATTCGTATCGACAGAACAGCAATACCGGCGTGGCCAGATGGGTCTGGCCTATGAGATTGTTATTAACTCAGACCCCTGTATTTCTTACCTGATGGAAGAGAACACCATGACCATGCAGGCACTGGTGATTGCTCACGCCTGTTACGGTCATAACTCTTTCTTTAAAGGTAACTACCTGTTCCGCACCTGGACAGATGCATCAGCAATTATCGACTACCTGCTCTTCGCCAAAAACTATATCGCCAAATGCGAAGAACGCCATGGGCTGGAAGCCGTCGAACAGGTACTGGATGCCTGTCACGCATTAATGAATTACGGCGTAAACCGCTACCAGCGTCCCCAACCCATTACGCCCGACGAAGAAAAAGCCCGTCAGGCAGAACGGGAAGAATATGTTCAGCGCCATATTAATCAGCTCTGGAATACCATTCCCAAGAAAGACGAAGAAGAAGTCATACAGGAATCCCGCTTTCCCAGCGATCCTGAAGAAAACTTACTTTACTTTGTTGAGAAAAATGCACCTTTACTGGAGTCCTGGCAGCGGGAACTGGTACGCATTGTACGTAAAATAGCCCAGTACTTTTATCCACAACGGCAAACACAGGTGATGAATGAAGGTTGGGCCTGTTTCTGGCATTACACCATTTTGCATCACCTCCACGATGAAGGTCTGGTGACTGATGGCTTCATCATGGAATTTCTTCATTCACATACCAGCGTGGTTTACCAGCCGCCTTTTGATGCTCCCTATTTTAACGGCATCAACCCATATGCGCTGGGGTACGGTATGATGCAGGACATTCGCCGGATCTGTGAAAACCCAACCGACGAGGACCGGGAATGGTTCCCGGATATTGCCGGCAGTAACTGGAATGACACCATTCAGGACGCTATGCGGAACTACAAGGACGAAAGCTTCATTCTGCAGTTTCTGTCACCCAATATAATCCGTGAACTGAAACTGTTCACCATCGATGACGACTCCCGCAGTAACACTCTGCAGATCAGCGCCATCCACAACAGCAGTGGCTATCAGAGAGTCCGTGAAAATCTGGCCGCACAGTATAATATTGGCAACCGGGAACCCAATATCCAGGTCTATAACGTGAATGTCAGAGGAGATCGCTCCCTGACACTGCGCCATTACATACATAACGGTCAGCCATTGGGAGATTCAACCCTGGAAGTTCTTAAGCACCTCCATGTGTTATGGGGATTTGATATCCACCTTGAGTCAGCAACGCCGGAAGGCACTGTCCAAAAAAGTTATCATTGTCCGTTACAACCGGAAACAGCCGTCGCTGAATAATCCTGCCCGGCGTCTGTCTTACGGACGCCGGGGTATCCTCTCCACTGGCTAAATCTGCCCGCCACGATTAGTATCAGCAACACAGCTACTCAGAAATACTTAAGGATGCATCATGGACTGCCTTTTCTGTAAGATCCTCAACCAGGAAATACCCGCTCAGATCGTGTACGAAGACGATAAAGTCGTTGCTTTTAATGACATCAGCCCTGAAGCACCCACCCATGTGCTGATCATTCCGCGTAAACATATAGCCACGCTTAACGACATTGAAGCACAGGACTGTGAGCTGGTGGGTCACATGGTTATGACCGCGAATAAAATCGCTAAACAGGCCGGGTTTGCGGACGACGGCTACCGGACCGTATTTAACTGTAATGAACACGGCGGACAAACGGTCTACCACATCCATCTCCACCTGCTAGGCGGCAAAGCAATGGGCTGGCCACCCTATCAGGAAAAACTGAAAACCGCGTAACCATCGCCTGAAAAACAGTCCGGCACGCCGCTGCCGGACAAACATGCCCGCTCCCGACATTAAACTTTTGTCGCATATCAATGAAAGTGTGTTCCTAAAAGACTGTTACCTAAAATCTGATCTTTTTATATTGCAGTGCAGCATTGAGCAGCGCAGAATATCCACATTCACATGACAATGCAGAAACAGGCCACCATGAAGCCCTCCCGCCTTGATCAAATCATCAGCCAGTCAAAGGACTATCCGCCCATAACAGTCGCGGTTGTCCACCCAGTTGAGCATAACGGTCTTTGTGGCGCGTTAGATGCAGCAGAACAAGGCATTATCACTCCCGTTCTGGTCGGCCCGGCAGAACGCATTCAGGCACAAGCCAATCAATCAGAACGTGATATCAGCCACTGTCAGATAATAGATACGCCCCATAGCCACGCAGCAGCTGAACAGGCAGTACTGTTCGCTAAGGCAGGACATGTACAGGCACTGATGAAGGGAGATCTGGCGACTGCAGAGTTACTCCGTGCAATCTTAAACAAAACAGCAGGACTTAGAACGGAACGCCGCTTAAGCCACGCATTTCTGCTGGACATTCCCCGTTATCATAAACCGCTGGTGATCACAGACGCCGCCATTAACGTCACACCGGACCTTATGGCAAAGGCAGATATCTTGCAGAATGCGATTAATCTCTGCCTCGCACTGGGAATACCTGCGCCTAAGGCCGCTATTCTGGCTGCAGTAGAAAAAATCAATCCGACTATGCCCAGTACACTGGATGCAGCTGCACTTTGTAAGATGGCCGACAGACAGCAGATTCGTCATGCAATTATCGACGGGCCTCTGGCTTTCGACAATGCCATTTCACTGCAGGCCGCCAGAGACAAACATATTCAGTCACCGGTTAGCGGTGATGCTGACATACTGCTGGCTCCGGATCTGGAAGCAGCTAACATGCTGGCGAAACAACTGATTTATCTGGCAGACGCCCGTTCCGCCGGACTTATTCTGGGTGCAAGCGTGCCAGTAATACTGAACAGCCGTTCCGATGGCAGTGAAGCGCGTCAGACATCCTGCGCACTGGCGGCCCGCATCGTACACCATACGCAACAATCCTTAACAGAGACTCTTACCGACTCATGAGCTTAATCCTTACCGTTAACGGCGGTTCCTCCAGCCTCAAATGTGCACTTTTCATTCGCTATGCTGATCACGACGAATGCCTTTACCGGTTTCGCTTCAGCAACATCCTGGAAGACGCTAACGTTCTTATTCGGCGGGATAAAGCCTTTGGACGTGAAGCCAGCGTTGAAAAAAATGCATTACCGCTGACTGATGTCTCCCGTGAGGAACGTCATCAGGCCTGCCTGAAGTATGTAATGGAATGGATTGATGCCCAGTTTCTGGATGCTGAGATCTGCGCATTTGGCCACCGGGTCGTTCATGGAGGCGAAACCTATTCAGCACCGGTATTAGTGACTGATGAAGTGATGCAAGAACTGGAACGTCTCATTCCACTGGCGCCATTACATCAGCCCTATAACCTCAAACTGATTGAGGTTTGCCAACAGTTAGTGCCCTCTGCTATTCAGGTGGCAAGCTTTGACACCATGTTCCACCATGGCCACACACCCGAAGAAAAATATTACGCGATTCCCCGGGAATATAGCGAAGCAGGCATTCATAGATACGGCTTTCATGGTCTGTCTTATGAGTTTATTAATCATAAACTGGCCGAACTGCCTGAACCTGAGCAACGGGAAAATACCATTGTTTGCCACTTGGGCGCAGGTGCCAGCATGTGCGCAATTAAAGACGGTAAATCCGTCGCTTCCAGTATGGGATTCACCGCGGTAGAAGGCCTGCCTATGGGTACTCGCTGCGGCACCATCGACCCGGGAGTTCTGCTATTTTTACAACGCCACTATCAACTGGATAACGATCAGTTAGAAAATGTCCTTTATCAGCAAAGCGGCTGGTTGGGAGTCTCCGGTGAGAGTGCTGATATGCTGACTCTGCGACACAGTGATAATCCACATGCCCGGGAAGCGATTGATATGTTCTGCTACCGGGCGGCACTGGAAATCGGCCGCTTAAGTGCCGCTTTAGGCGGTTTACAACAACTCGTATTTACCGGCGGTGTCGGGGAAAACGACAGCTATATTCGCGAGCAGATCTGTCAGCGCAGTGCCTGGCTGGGGGTTAAGATTAATGACCTGGCCAACAGCAATAACCTGGGCAGTATCAGCGCATCAGACAGCGCGGTCAGCGTCCGGGTCATCGCCACAAACGAAGAAGCTATGATCGCGCAACATACGGAAGAAGTGATGGACTGGCTCGCAGCCCGGGAAAAGCAGGCCGCGGTTTAAGTCTCAGATCGTTAGACAATGCCGGACAAATGTCCGGCATTTTTTTATTCAGCGACGCTGACGTACTGCTTCAAACAGACAGACTCCGGTAGCGACTGACACATTCAGACTGCTTACCTCACCTGCCATTGGAATCTTAATCAGATGGTCGCAATGTTCACGGGTTAAACGGCGTAATCCCTTCCCTTCTGCCCCCATCACCAGCGCCATCGGCCCCTTAAGATCAGCATCAGACACCAAAACCTCAGCTTCACCGGCAGTTCCTGTAATCCAGATACCCCGCTGCTGTAGATCCTTTAATGTCCGCGCCAAATTAGTTACCTGCACATAAGGCACCGCATCAGCAGCACCACAAGCGACTTTACTGACCGTCGCATTCAGCGATGCAGACTTATCTTTAGGTGCAATCACTGCGTGAACACCGGCAGCATCCGCAGTACGCAAACAGGCCCCCAAATTATGAGGATCAGTTACCCCGTCCAGAACCAGAAGAAAAGCAGGTTCTTCGGTACGGTCAAGTAATGCCTGCAGGAACTGTTCATTTTTAGCCTGCACGAGTTCGCAACCGAGCACGACACCCTGATGAACCCCGTCACCGGCCAGTTCATCCAGCTGCTTACGCTGCACCTGGGTACATTTAATGCCGCCCTTTTGTGCCAGATGCAGGATTTTCTGTACTTTATCATCCTGCCGGCCTTTCTGAACCAGCAGTTCGCGGCAGCGCTTTGCATCCCGCTGAAGTGCTGTTGTCACGGCGTGAATACCAAAAATATAATCAAGCTGCATGGTCATTCTCCGCCTTTAGCCAGTCGTTTGCCTGCGCAGAGGTCAGCGCAGTCAGTAAATCAATCATCATCGGTGACGCATTCAGCGCCGGTATATACTGGTAACCTTTACCGCCAGCCTCACGGAAAACCTCGCAGTTCTCCACGGTGATCTCTTCCAGTGTTTCCAGGCAATCAGCAGCAAACGCCGGACACATCATATCCACCGACTCACAACCGGACTTTGCCAGCGACTCAAGGGTCTTATCTGTATACGGCTGCAACCATTCCATTGGTCCAAAACGTGACTGGAAGGTCTGCTGCCACTGGCCGTCCTGTAAACCCAGTTTGGCCGCCAGCAACGCGGATGTCTGATGACACTGAACGGCATAAGGATCCCCCTTATCCGCATACTCCTGTGGAATACCATGGTAAGAAAGAATCAGTTTGTTGCCACGGCCACTTTCCTGCCAGAAACTGGACACCCTTTCAGCCAGTGCCTCAATGTACATCGGATGATCGTGATAATCCTTCACAATGCGTATATCCAGCAAATTACGCTGTTTACGCTGAAATGCCTGCACCTGATCATAAACCGGTGCTGTCGTGGTTGCAGAATACTGCGGATACAAAGGAATGATCAGAACCTTCTCATAACCGGCCGCAACCAGATCAGTAAGACGTTGCTGTAAACCGGGTGATCCATAAGTCATTGCAGGGAAAACCTGAACATTCGCCGCGGGAAACTCATCCTGTAACCGAACGCTCAGTCCAGCCACCTGCTGATTAAGAATCTTACGCAGCGGCGAATCTTCATCCCAGATACTGGCATAAAGTTTAGCGACTTTTTTAGGCCGGATATTAAGAATGATAAAGTTCAGTACGGCCAGCCAGAAGATACGCCGCAAACCTTTACCTTCAACAACCCGGGCATCAGATAAAAATTCCTTCAGATAGCGCCGTACGGCACCGGGAGTAGGTGCATCCGGCGTTCCCAGATTCACCAGAACAACAGCGAGTTTTTGCTGTGGCATTGATATTCCTAAACAATCAGTAATTCAGGCGCATTATCCCAGAATTATTACGACAACACAGCCGACTGATATCAAATTCCGGGCATAAAAAACGGGCCTTACGGCCCGTTTCAGAATTCAGATCACCTGATCAGTGATTCAGGATCTGACTTAAGAACAGCTGGGTACGTTCATGCTGCGGATTATTGAAGAATTCCTGCGGTTCATTTTCTTCAATAATCTGTCCGCCATCCATGAAGATAACCCGGTCGGCAACGGTTTTAGCAAAGCCCATCTCGTGCGTTACACACAACATGGTCATACCTTCGTTTGCCAGCTCGATCATTACATCCAGCACTTCCTTGATCATCTCAGGGTCAAGTGCAGATGTCGGCTCATCAAAAAGCATAACGTCAGGGTTCATACACAGAGAGCGTGCAATGGCTACCCGCTGTTGCTGACCACCGGATAACTGACCCGGATACTTCAGCGCCTGTTCAGGAATTTTAACCCGCTCAAGATACTGCATCGCAACGGCTTCAGCTTCCTTACGCGGCACCTTCTTCACCCAGATAGGGGCCAGAACACAGTTTTCCAGAACGGTCAGGTGCGGGAACAGATTAAAATGCTGGAACACCATGCCTACATCTTTACGGATAGCATCAATCTTTTTAATGTCCGACGCCATCTCGATGCCATTAACAAAAATGTCACCTTCCTGATGCTCTTCCAGGTGATTAATACACCGGATCATGGTTGATTTACCGGAGCCTGAAGGCCCACAGATAACAATTTTTTCACCGCGGCGAACATCAAGATTTACATTTTTCAGCACATGGAAATCACCGTACCACTTGTTCATATTACGGATCTGAACCATCAACTGGTCTTCTTGCTTATTTACTTCACTCATTATTCTTACTCCAGAATCAGGCTCGACTTCCGTGACCGGTATGCAACATTTTTTCTAAGTGCTGGCTGTAACGGGACATACCGAAACAGAAAATCCAGAAGACAAAGGCAACAAATACGTAACCTTCAGTTGCATAACCTATCCACTTAGGATCGTTCTGAGCGGCCTGCACAATCGCCAGCAGGTCAAACAGACCGATAATCAATACCAGACTGGTATCTTTAAACAGTGCGATAAAGGTGTTCACTACGCCCGGAATCATCAGTTTCAGAGCCTGCGGAAGAATGATCATAACCATCTTCTGCCAGTACCCCAGACCCAGTGCATCAGCAGCTTCGTACTGACCTTTAGGAATGGCCTGAAGACCACCACGGATAACCTCTGCCATATAGGCGGTCTGGAACATAGTGATACCGATCAGTGCCCGCAACAGCTTATCGAAATGCATATCCTCAGGTAAAAACAGAGGCAGCATTACCGACGCCATAAACAGAACAGTAATCAGCGGAACACCCCGCCAGATTTCGATATAGGCCACAGACATCGCACGAACGATTGGCATTTCGGAGCGACGCCCCAGCGCCAGCAGAATCCCCAGCGGTAAAGCAGCCACGATACCCACCACAGCCAGTACCAGCGTCAGACTCAGCCCGCCCCACTTATGGGTTTCAACGTGCTCTAATCCAAAGTAACCACCGCTCAGCAACACGAATGCGATAAACGGAAAGATCAGCAACGTAAATGCAGCAACCAAACCTTTTTTCGGCAGGTTAGGCCAGATCAGCCAGGCAATCAGGGCAACAAACGCAAAGAAGGTCACATTCAGACGCCAGGTTTCATCCGCCGGATAAAAACCATACATAAACTGGTCTATCCGCTGGGTAATAAATACCCAGCATGCGCCACCACTGGTGCAGCTTTCCCGGGTTGTTCCCGCCCAGTCAGCACTGATAAATACCCAGTCAAATATCGGCGTCAGCCATAAGTAACACAGGTACAGCATAACAATCGTTGCAATACTGTTCATCGGAGTGTTGAACAGGTTCGTGCGCAGCCAGCCTACCAGGCCAATGGTACTCGCCGGTGCGGGCAGAGTAGGTTGTTGTTCATTAATCATCAGCCCGCCTCCTATCGTTCAATCAGCGACATGCGCTTGTTGTACCAGTTCATGAAGACCGAGGTGAGGATACTCATGGTCAGATAAACCGCCATTGTCATCGACATAATCTCGACCGCCTGTCCCGTCTGGTTCAGCGTGGTACCGGCAAACACCGCCACAAGATCCGGATAGGCAACCGCTGCTGCCAGCGAAGAGTTCTTCGCCAGGTTCAGGTACTGACTGGTCAGCGGCGGAATGATTACCCGCATCGCCTGCGGAATAACGATCAGACGAAGTGTACGCACTTTAGGCAGACCCAGAGCAAACGCGGCTTCAAGCTGTCCTTTTGGCACGGCAAGAATACCTGCACGTACGGTTTCTGCGATAAACGCAGCGGTATAGATAGTCAGCGCTAACCACAGGGCAACCAGTTCCGGAATCAGCGTCATGCCGCCACGGAAGTTAAAGCCTTTAAGAACCGGATAATCCAGGTGCATAGGCATACCGGCCAGCATAAAGATAACTAACGGCAAACCAATAATCAGCCCCAGACCCGCCCAAAACATAGGGAATATCTGGCCCGTCTGATCCTGACGCTTATGCGCCCAGCGGGACATAACAAAAGTCAGCACGATACCGATTACAAACGCACCGATAACAAGATTAAAACCGCTTTCTGCCACTGGTGCCGGCATTGAGAGCCCCCTGATATTCAGGAAACTGCTCATAAACTCAATACTCTGACGCGGCGAAGGCAATGTCCGCAGTACGGCAAAGTACCAAAAGAAAATTTGTAACAGCAAAGGAATATTACGAAATATTTCGATATACACCGACGACAGTTTTGCGATCAGCCAGTTATCAGATAAACGCGCCACACCCATGACAAAGCCAAGGAAAGTCGCCGCGATAATGCCCAGAACAGACACTAACAGGGTATTTAACAGACCAACCCAGAAGGTCGCTCCGTAGGTAGATGCTTCATTATACTCAATAAGAGTCAACGGAATACCGAAGCCGGCTTTCTGGGATAAGAAATCAAAACCGGTGGTAATACCACGTTGTTCAAGGTTGTTAAGCGTATTGGAAATTAACGTTCCGGCAAAGAGAAGGATTGCGCCAATAAGAAGAACCTGGAAAAGAAGTGCTCGTTTGGCCGGATCATTCCAAAAACGAGTTTTCTCTCCCGGAGGCGCGCTGCGAGATAGATCGGTAGGCATATAAAATCTCCGCTCATCTGATAACCACTGCGACAAGTGCTGCAGACGACACCTTATCTGAGTATCAGACGGTTTATTTCATAAGATGACCCCGGCAGGTATAAACCCGCCGGGGTTTCAGCTAATGATTTAAATTAGCGGATCGGTGGAGCGTACAGGAAACCACCCTGGTTCCACAGTGCGTTGATACCACGATCGATACCCAGTGCAGAACCGGCACCCAGGTTACGGTCGAAAGACTCACCGTAGTTACCTACCTGCTTAACAATACGGTATGCCCAGTCATCATCTACACCCAGACCTTTAGACAGACCTTCAGAACCGCCCAGCAGACGCTGGATGCTTGGGTTCTTGCTGTTTGCTTTCAGATCATCAACGTTTTCAGAAGTAATACCCAGCTCTTCTGCGTTGATCATTGCATTCAGAGACCACTTAACCATGTTGAACCACTGATCATCCGCCTGCTTAACAGATGGCCCCAGAGGCTCTTTGGAAATAACTTCTGGCAGTGCTACAACAGAGCTTGGATCACCCATGCGAGAACGCAGTGCGAATGCCTGAGACAAGTCAGTTGTGAAGGCATCACAACGGCCTGTATCGAATGCTGTTGCCGCCTGATCGTTTGTATCGAAGGTTACCGGCGTGTGCGCCAGACCGTTCGCATTAAAATAGTCAGCGGTGTTCAGCTCAGTAGTTGTACCGGATTGGATACAGATAGTTGCACCGTCCAGTTCTTTAACACTGCTTACGCCCAGATCTTTCTTCACCAGGAAGCCCTGACCGTCATAATAGTTTACACCGGCAAAGTTAATACCCAGCTGGCTGTCACGGGTCAGTGTCCAGGTTGTAGTACGGGATAAAACATCAATTTCGCCGGAAGACAGTGCGGTAAAACGCTCTTTCGCTGTCAGAGGGATATACTTAACTTTAGTGGCGTCGCCCAGTACAGCGGCAGCAATTGCACGGCATACATCAACATCCAGGCCAGTCCAGGTACCTTTATCGTCCGGTACAGAGTAACCAGGTACACCGGAGCTTACACCACACTGCAGGGAGCCACGCTCTTTAACGCTATCCAGAGTACCAGCAAAAGAAGCAGAAGATGCAAGAGCCGCAGATACTGCAGCGGCGGTCAGTAATTTTTTATTGAACATTGAAAGTGTCCTCACGATAGTTTTGTCCAAACACAGTTTTATTATTGTTTTGCAGTCTTGAAACGGTAAATCTATTCAAGATGAGCTATTCAAACACCCCAATTTAATAACATGAGGTATTTTCAGGCGCAACACAGCCGTCGGTTAAATATAGTACAAAAACAACATCTAACTGACCGGTGGGTAAAAAATCTGGAACTTAAATGATCGTTTAAACACCGCTAAAAGCAGCATATTTCCTCGGTTTTAGCTTGAGAAACCAGTAGTTATCACTGGCGCAAAAAAATCTGCTACATAAGTCGTCAAGCACGAAAAAACTGTGCATTATTCTGCACATAATCATTTCTTCTTAATTAAACCTCCCTAATATAAAGGCGTTAGAGGCGATTTAAGCTGTTCAAAATTTAGCCCTCTTCAACAACAAAATAACAAATCAGACAAAAAAAATGGGCCATCAGGCCCATTTTTCATTCAGAAATGCTGTGAATATTAAGCATCTAATGCTGTAAATACCGCATCACGGATATCATCAACACTGCCAACACCAGCAATGTATTTATACTGTGGCGCAGACTCAGGTGCTTCTTCAGACCATCCCTTGTAATAGCTAACCAGTGGTGCAGTCTGATCATGGTAAACGCTCAGACGCTGACGAACAGTTTCTTCCTGATCGTCATCACGCTGTACCAGTTCTTCACCAGTAACATCGTCTTTACCTTCATCTTTAGGTGGATTGAAAACCACGTGGTAAGTACGTCCAGAGCCCGGGTGAACACGACGCCCGCTCATACGCTTGATGATTTCTTCATCAGCAACATCAATTTCAACCACAGCATCAATTTCAACACCGGCATCTTTCATAGCATCAGCCTGAGGAATCGTCCGCGGGAAACCGTCAAACAGACAACCGTTTACACAGTCATCTTCTGTAATGCGTTCTTTCACCAGGCCAATAATGATGTCATCAGAAACCAGGCCACCTGCGTCCATTACTTTTTTCGCTTCAACTCCCAGAGGTGTACCCGCTTTAACTGCAGCACGCAGCATATCGCCGGTTGAGATCTGTGGGATACTGTACTTGTCACAAATATATTGTGCCTGAGTACCTTTACCGGCACCCGGGGCACCTAAAAGAATGATACGCATATCAGGATTGCTCCTCGTCAATTTATAATAATCCGGACTCTGGCTGCCCTGGCAACCGGAGTAAAATTCTGTATTCCGTACGCATGTACGACACGCATCTGTTACGTGTACCGCCAGCCCTGCTTAATTCGGTGAAATCTGCTCTGACACCGGCGCTTCGCTCTGAATTGTCAGCAATTAAAAACTGCCAGAGAAAATACAAGCCATCAAGGCTAGTCAAAACCGCTGCCGGGTTCAACCCCCTAATAGGCTAACATCTTGCCCGGATACGACAGTTTTGAGCTGAAACCGGTTTATCCGGTATTTCTCATCCCCGCGGAGATCCCTGCCATGGTAATCATCAGTGCCTGCTCCAGCCTTTCGTCCGGCTGATTTCTGTCGCGGTAAAGCAATTCAGCCTGTAATAAATGCAGCGGATCAATGTAAGGGTTACGGACATCTATAGACTGCCGGATGACTGGATTTTCCACCAGCAAGGCATCCTGGCCTTTTATCTGCTTCACCAGAGATATTGTATGTGCCAACCGGCAACGCAAATCAGCCCCCAGCACCATCAACTCATCAGATACCAGACGTTTTTCATAGTACGCGGCTATGTTTTCATCGGCCTTAGCCACCACCATCTCCAACATATCTATATAAGAACGGAAGAACGGCCACTGCTGCCGCATTTCAGTAATAAGCGGAAGCTGCTGCTCATCAATAGCATCCTGCAAGGCATTATCGCTGCCCAGCCAGGCCGGCAGCATCAGCCGAATCTGAGTCCAGGCAAAAATCCAGGGAATAGCCCGTAAACTTTCAACCCCACCATCAGCACGACGCTTAGCCGGCCGACTGCCTAAAGGTAATTTCGCCAGTTCCTGTTCCGGAGTGGCCGCCCGGAAATAAGCAACAAATTGCGGATCATGACGCACCACCTGCCGGTAATGTTGCAGACCGGTTGCGGATAACTGTGTCATCAGGGCACGCCATTCTTCTTTAGGATGCCCGTGAGGGGTTAAGGTCGCTTCAAGTGTCGCGGAGGCATACAGCTCCATATTACGCTCCGCAATTTCCGGCACGCCAAACTTAAAACGGATCATTTCTCCCTGTTCCGTGACCCGAAGGCTGCCATCCACTGATCCGGGAGGTTGCGCCAGTATGGCAGTATGGCTTGGACCGCCACCACGGCCAACAGTACCGCCACGACCATGAAAGAGCTTCAGATGAACACCGTGAGACCGACATAACTGAGTGAGGGCTTCCTGCGCCCGGTACTGACCCCATGCTGCCGCTAACTGTCCGGCGTCTTTAGCCGAGTCAGAATAACCTATCATCACTTCCTGATGCCCCTGGATATAAGCCTTATACCAGGGAATCTCTAATAACTGGCTGATACAGTGGCTGGCATTATCCAGATCATTAAGGGTTTCAAATAAAGGCACTACAGCCATATTGTGCTGAATACCCTGTTCCCGTAACAGTAATATTACCGCCAGCACATCAGAGGGCTGGCTGGCCATTGAAATCACATATGACCCAAGAGCATCCGCCTCTTCCCGGGCAACAACCTTACAAGTCGCCAGGACTTCAGCCACATCAGCTGAAGGTTGCCAACGCGCCGGTAACAGCGGCCGTTTATTCTTTAATTCGCTGATCAGATAAGCTTGCTTCTCTGCTTCTGTCCAACTGACATAATCTCCCAACCCATAGTACTCACACAGTTCAGCAAATACCTGTTCATGACGATCTGAATTCTGGCGAATATCCAGACGCACCAGCCCTGTACTAAAACAGGCTACCCGCCGTAACATATCCTGTAACAGCCCATCGGCAATTACGGCCATACCACAGGCCCGCAACGACCGGTCAATCAGCATTAACGGCACCGCTACCAGATCCCGGGTAACAATCATCTCATAGCGATCAACAGGCTCCCCCCGCAAACACTGCTGCAGGCACTGCTGGCTGATTTGGAAACGCTGACGCAATTTACGCAACAGTTCCCGGTACGGCTCCTTATGATCCCCGACAGCAGCACGCAATTCATCTGAGCATTCCGCCATAGACAGTTCGATACGAAGCTGCTCAATGTCTTTCAGATAGAGATCTGTCGCCATCCACCTCGACAGTAATAACACCCGCTCAGTAACCTCAGCTGTCACATTGAGATTACCGTCTCTGTCACCGCCCATCCAGGATGCAAACCGAACAGGCGCCGCATCCAGAGGTAAATGCTCTCCCGTAGCATCAAATAACTGCCGGTCAAGTCGGCGTAAGAATGCAGGCACAGCCTGCCACAAGGAATTTTCAATAACCGTAAAGCCCCATTTAGCTTCATCCACAGGCGTAGGCCGCTGAGTACGGATTTCATTAGTGTGCCAGGCCTGAGCAATTAAGTCCCGCAAGCGGTGTTCGACCACTTCTCCACGGTCATTGCGTTTTAAGCAATCGGTGATGGCGTCAAATTTCTGAATAAGAGTCCGGCGATTTACTTCTGTCGGATGGGCTGTCAGAACCAGTTCAATGTCTAACTGACCAACCTGCTCTGCGATCTGTTTTTTACTCAGACCCTGCTGTAACAACCGGCCCAAAAGGCCGCAGAGAGAGTCACTGTGACAGGTATCAAGAATACCTGAACGACGCCGTACCCGATGATGTTCTTCTGCGATATTAGCGAGATTTAAAAATTGGCTGAATGCCCGGGCAACTGCCAGTAGCTCATCGTCAGAGAGCTGTTTAAGTGCTTCAAGAAGCTCATCGTCAGCAGGCTGGCCTGACGCACGGGCCTGTTTTGACAAATGACGGATCTGTTCAATTCTCGCCACAAAATCATCACCACGTTGCGCGGCTATGACCTCCCCCAGACAATCCCCCAGCATCCTTACATCATCGCGAAGGTCTTCGTGCAGACTATTCATCGTAATCTCCTCAGACGGGCATATGATTACGATATTACTCTAATCTGAAGGGGGAACAATAGGGCTTAAGAACGAACTGAAATGACAAAAAGGCAACACGGTATTCAGTTAAAAATCCATTTATCCAGAGTTTTCCTGGCCGATTCTAACTGTTCATCATTCTGAAAATGCACCCGCCATTCGGTTACTTCAGCATCCTTAAGGGTTATTACTAACTGACGGTTGATGCGTTCCTGCTGTTTATTCAGCTGATAATCCGTCGCCACCCCGGCAACTTCCGAGAAAGAAGCACGCACAAAACCATCAGGATACAGTACCGCCACTTGCTGACGGGACTCACTGATCAGAATCGCAGGCGCGCTTTCCAGTTCAGCTGACACAACAAAGCCTTCGGCCAGTAACAGCTGTCGCTGATCGGATTCACGAAAATGGTTCCAGGCAGCAAACAGAATGATCACCCCTGCCACAACCAGAAATTTAACCGGCGGTAATCGCATCTATAACTTTGCCTTCGCGTTTACAGACCTTTGGCCTTAGCTTCATCCCACCACTCATCCAGTTCGTCGAGCGTATAGGCATGCCAGTCACCTTTGCCTGCATCCACCTGATCTTCAATATAATTAAAGCGACGTTCAAATTTCTGATTACAGCCACGTAATGCAGTATCCGGATTTATACCTAAATGACGGGCCAGATTTACCTGCGCAAACAACAGATCACCAAATTCATCCCGCACTTCATCCAGATTCCCCTCAGCAATGGCTTCGCGCAGTTCAGCAATCTCTTCTTCAATTTTATCCAGCACAGGTAAAGCAGCGCCCCAGTCAAAACCCACCTGCGAAGCACGGCGAGTCAGTTTTTCAGCCCGGGTCAGTGCAGGTAACGCCCGTGGCACATCATCCAGCACACGGACTTTATCCACAGGTTTGTCTGCCCGTTCCTGACGTTTAATCGCTTCCCAGGTGGCTTTGATATCGGTATCCGATAACTCACCGGCGGGGCGTTCAGCATGCAGGTTCCCGTCAGGAAAAACATGAGGATGGCGGCGTACCAGTTTAGTCACCAGACCATCCACAACTGCCTCAAAATCAAAACTGGACTGCTCTTTACCCAACTGCGCATAAAAGATCACCTGGAAGAGCAGGTCTCCCAACTCATCCTGTAAATGCGGCCAGTCCTTGCGCTCAATGGTATCCGCCACTTCATAGGCTTCTTCCAGGGTGTGGGGCACAATGCTGGCAAAATCCTGTTTCACATCCCATGGGCAACCGGTATCCGGATCACGCAGGCGATCCATCAGGTACAGTAAGTCTTCCAGAGTATAACGTTTCATGAAACCTTCCCGCTGAAACGGCCCTACAGACCGCTGTTCCGCTGACGATGAACATCGGTGACGTTCTGAACCTGATTGATCTTATCCATGATTCGTCCCAGCAAATCCAGGCGGCCGATCTCAACCGTCAGACTCAACTGAGCAACATTGCTCTTCTTATCAGAGCGGGTCTGTGCCGCAATCACGTTAATATCTTCGTTGGCCAGTACCATCATCACATCCCGCAATAACCCGGAACGGTCAAAAGCCTCAATAAAAATATCCACCGGATAGGTCGACTCACCCTCTTCACTCCAGCTAACTTCAATGATGCGCTCGGCTTCATTCTGACGCAGCTGGAAAGCATTATTACAGTCTTCCCGGTGAATTGAGACACCACGTCCCAGAGTGATATAACCGATTATCGGATCACCCGGTACCGGCTTACAACAGGAAGCAATGGTGGTCAGTAAGTTACCCACACCACGGATCTTAATACCTTCATAGGTTTCTGATGACTGTTCAGAGAACGATGGAAGTTCCAGATCCAGCTGTTCATCAACCTGCTCAGTTTCAACCTGCTGCTGAGCCGCATTAATGATCTGAGACAGGCGCAGATCGCCGGCACCGAGGGCTGCATTCATATCCTCAGCGTTTTTATAGTTCACCTGCTCGGCCAACTGGTTAAAGTTAATTTCTGCCAGTTCAATTGCCAGACGGTGGAATTCACGTTCAACAATTTTCCGGCCTGCGGCCGCGTTCTTGTCTTTATCCTGCTCTTTAAACCAGTGCTGAACCTTGGCACGGGAACGGGAATTCGTGATATACCCCAAATTAGGGTTTAACCAGTCACGGCGCGGGTGTTCTACATTCAATGTCAGAATTTCAATCTGATCACCGGTTTGCAACTGACGGGTCAGTGGCACAATCCGGCCATTTACCTTGGCCCCCCGACAGCGGTGCCCCACTTCTGTATGCACCCGGTAAGCAAAATCGACCGGTGTTGATTCAGACGGCATATCTACCACATGACCATCAGGGGTGAATACATATACCCGGTCGTGGGTCACATCACCGCTGATCATATCGGAAAATTCTTCGCTGCCGCCCAGATCTTCAGTCCACTCAAGTACCTGACGTAACCAGGCAATTTTCTCTTCGTAAGAATTACTGTGGGACTGAGTGTCAGTCCCTTTATACAACCAGTGCGCACATACACCCAACTCAGCCTCTTCATGCATGGTGTGGGTACGAACCTGAATTTCAAGAACCTTATTGTCCGGCCCGAAAACCGCCGTATGCAGCGAGCGATAGCCATTCGCCTTAGGCGAGGCTATATAATCGTCGAATTCATGGGGAATGTTTCGCCACAGACCATGCACAATGCCCAACACTGTATAACAGTCACGGATTTCCGGCACCAGAATACGCACTGCCCGAATATCGTAAACCTGATTAAAGTCGATATTCTTACGCTGCATTTTGCGCCAGATGCTGTAGATATGCTTAGCCCGGCCAGACATATCACCTTTAATGTTGGCGGTATCCAGCTCAGTTTGCAGGATTTCCAGTACCGTATCGATAAACTCCTGACGGTCCAGGCGTTTCTCATCCAGTAACCCGGCTATACGTTTATAGTCATTCGGTTTGAGATACCGGAAAGAAAGATCCTCAAGCTCCCATTTGATATGGCCTATACCCAGGCGATGAGCCAGCGGGGCGTATACATCAAATACTTCCCGGGCAACGATATAACGTTTTTTACGCGAGCCCTGTTTCACACCGCGAATTGCACAGGTACGTTCTGCAATTTTAATCAGCACTACACGAACGTCGTCGATCATTGAGACCAGCATGCGGCGTACGTTATCCAGTGGATTACCGCTCTGGCCCAGTACTTTCTCCCGGCGGGGATTCTGCCGGCTACCGATGGCTGCCATTTGCAGCACACCGTTCACTAACTTTTCAATATTGGCGCCAAAACGGCGGCGCACATCATCCAGTGCCAGTTTCTGCTCACGCACACTGCGGTACAGAATCGCTGCGACCAGAGCATCCTGATCCTGATTCAGCTCAATCAGAATCTGCGCCATTTTCAGGCCGGTGACATAACTGTCTTCCGTTTCGGCCCAGGCCTCTTCAGAAGGCGCTTCCTGCTCTTTTAAACTTTGTGCTAATTCACAGGCCTGACGAACAACTTCAACATCGTCCAGTTCAACCTGTTCCTGTAAACGTTCTATCCATAAATCCAGATCAACACTGCCGTCATCATGGATAGGATGATCTTCACGTACTTTAACCATGGCTCACGCCACTCCCTCTATGCCGGCAGAACAACGCCCTACCTGCTTATTTACCCCTGAGAAAAACACTTATAATTTTTATTCTTCACCACTAAGCCTGTACAAAATACCTATAAACCGCTTAATGACTGCGCGCATATTTTAGTCTTTATGACCTTCGATAGCGAGCAAGTTCAGTTTTATTAAGTGATATCCAAAAACGCAAAAAGGCAGCCGAAGCTGCCTTTAAAACAAAGATCAACAGCCTTAAGGCTTAAACACACCGGTAGACAGATAACGGTCTCCGCGGTCACAGATAATGCAGACGATCACCGCATTCTCAACCTGTTGTGCGATACGTAATGCGCCGGCTACAGCACCACCAGAGGAAACACCACAGAAAATACCTTCCTCCCTCGCCAGGGCACGCATGGTGTTTTCAGCCTCTTCCTGACCAATATCCAGAACAGTATCGACACGGGACGCATCAAAGATAGATGGCAGGTATTCCTTCGGCCAGCGACGAATGCCGGGAATAGACGCTCCGTCGCTAGGCTGCAGTCCTATAATTTCAACATCAGCATTTTGCTCTTTCAGGTAACGGGAGGTCCCCATAATAGTCCCGGTGGTACCCATAGAACTGACGAAATGAGTAACTTTACCCTGCGTCTGCTGCCAGATTTCCGGACCGGTTCCGGTGTAGTGAGCAACCGGGTTATCCAGATTGGCAAACTGATCCAGTACCACGCCCTGCCCTTCAGCCTGCATTTTCAGCGCCAGATCACGGGCGCCTTCCATACCCTCTTCCGGAGTAACGGTAATCAGCTCCGCACCATAAGCAGTCATAGATGCCTTACGCTCTTCACTGCCGTTATCCGGCATAATGAGCTTCATTTTATAGCCTTTAATTGCCGCAGCCATTGCCAGCGCAATCCCGGTATTACCGGAGGTTGCTTCAATCAGGATATCACCGGGTTTGATATCACCCCGGTCTTCTGCCTGCTGAATCATACTCAGCGCCGGACGATCCTTAACCGAGCCGGCAGGATTATTACCTTCCAGCTTACACAGAACGGTATTGCCCTTGCCAACATTAAGGCGCTGCAACCGTACCAGTGGTGTGTTACCGACATAATCTTCGATGGTTGGGAACTGAATCGTCATAAATCACCTGACAGGCCTGATAAATCAGGGCGCATAAATATAACTTTTTCGCATAAAAAAACTATTTTTTAAAATGCATTTCGAAAAGTGGATACTAACCACACCATCACGAAAGCTCAAGTGAATCCGGCGCATCATATCTCTACTAAAGTGGTAAACCTGCCCGTTAGCTTTCTGCAATAACAAACGCAACCACATGAGTCTGCTCATCACTGTAAGATAAATGCCAGCTGCGGATTCCCATGTCATCAGCACGGGCCTGAGCATTTCCGGTAACCATCAGCAAAGGCTTTCCCAACGCATCATGACTGATTTCAAACTGCTGCCAGCCAATGCCGTGCCCGATACCCGTTCCCAGTGCTTTTACCGCAGCCTCTTTTGCTGCAAAGCGTTTGGCAAGAAATCTGACCGGCTGAGTATGTTCGGAAAATCGCTCATACTCAGCAGGCGTCAAAATTCTCTTTGCCAGTTTAGGCGTACGCGTAAGCGCCGTTTCAATTCTGGAAATCTCAAGAATATCAGTCCCGATGCCGCAGATCATACTGCGTGCTTACTCAGATTTTTGCAGGGCATCACGCAAGGGTTGAACCCGTGCCTGAGTCACCCGTAACAGATCACGCATTTCAGAAACAGCATCTTTTAACCCCACAAATACCGCCCGGGCAATAATGCCGTGACCAATATTCAGCTCGGTCAGCTCCGGAATTTCTGCAATCTGCTCAACATTATGATAATGCAAACCGTGACCGGCATTGACGATCAGGCCTTTCTGATACGCATAACTGGCCGCTTCACGAATTCGGGTCAACTCTGCTGCCTGTTCTTTAGCGGTTTCTGCATCCGCGTAAGCACCGGTATGCAGCTCAATAACTGGCGCACCACAACGAACAGTCGCGTCAATCTGTGCGTTATCAGGGTCGATAAACAAAGAGGCTTCAACACCCACTCTGGCCAAACGATCACAGGCGGCCTTCACCTTATCTTCCTGGCCGACGACATCCAGACCACCTTCTGTGGTTAATTCTTCCCGCTTTTCCGGCACCAGACAGGCATGTGAAGGTTTGACCTTCTCCGCAATGCTCAGCATCTCATCAGTCACAGCCATTTCAAAATTCATCCGGGTTTGCAGGGTTTCTGCCAACAGATAAATATCCCGGTCCTGAATATGTCGGCGATCTTCACGCAAATGTACCGTTATACCGTCAGCACCGGCCTCTTCTGCCATAGCAGCCGCCTGTACCGGGTCAGGGTAACGTGTACCACGCGCCTGACGTAAGGTTGCAATATGATCAATGTTAACCCCAAGAAGTAAGCGTTTTGGTTCGACCACTGTAATCCCCTAATACACCGCACTCTGATGAGCCGGACAATAATTCTGAACAAAAAAGTAATCAGCCACTGATAACTAACTACCGCTACCAGCCGGAGTACGTATTTTAGTGAATAACTCACGGCTGCGTAAACGCTGATGTCCGAGCAAATGATCAAACACCTGGCGCATTAATCGTTTGGCTACCTTTCGCACAGCAACCTGGTTATAGTCTTCCCGCCCGATTGCCTGTAATAAATCTGCTGGCAAAGCTGCTTTATTCATCGGGCTTGTCTGACAGAACCCCTGCTCCGGATGATAATAATAGTGGCGTTCAGGCAGACAGCGGGAAAAATCAAAATCGTAACCCAGCTGCTGTAAAAGCTGACGTTCAAAGACTCTCAGAGCGACCTCAATATCAGTCCCTTCAAGCAATTCGTTCAACACATACTGATAGTAAACATACAGCCTGGGATGCGGATCGATATTCTGCAGCAAACGCTCCAGCAATTCATTCACATATAAGCCGCACAACAGAGTTGAACCACTGAGAAAAACCGGTGCCGCTACCGCTTCAGCGCTGATCAGGGTTTTCAGTTCCTGACGTCCCCGCCAGCTGATCTGCAGCGGGGTAAAAGGCTGCAATACAGCACGGAATTTTGACCTGGGATTGCGGGCCCCTTTTACAACGGCACTGACTTTGCCATTTTCCAGGGTAAAGAAGTCCACCAGAGCACTGGTGTCACGGTAGGGTCTGCTATGTAAGACATAGGCGGCCTGAGCATCAACCTGAAACGCCATATTAAGCCGCCTGTAACGTCAGATCAGTCCAGATCGTTGTAACCAAGGCTGCGCAGTGCCCGCTCATCATCAGACCAGTTAGAACGTACCTTAACCCAGAGGTTTAGCATAACCTTGGTTTCAAACATATCTTCCATATCGATACGGGCATCCCGTCCAATGCCTTTAATCTTGGCACCTTTATCGCCGATAACGATACGCTTCTGACCTTCTCTTTCAACCAGAATCAGGGCATGAATAACCAAAATGCCCCGTTCATTCCTGCCAAACTCTTCAATCTCGACAGTGGTACCGTAAGGTATCTCGTCCCCCAGATTACGCATCAGTTTCTCACGCACCAGCTCAGCGGCTAAAAAGCGTGAACTGCGATCAGTAATCTGATCTTCCGGGTAAAAGTGCATGCTCTTAGGTAACTGTGCATTCACGGCTGCTTCCAGACGATCAACGTTAGTACCTTTTTCAGCTGAAATCGGAATAATTTCCTGAAAATCCATTTTTTCAGATAAAACAGCAAGGTGAGGCAGTAGTGATTCTTTATCTTCCAGCTGATCAATTTTATTGACTGCCAGTATCACAGGACACTTAGCCCCCTGCACCTTATCAAATACGATCTGGTCTTCATCTGTCCAAGCAGTACGGTCAATAATAAAGATCACAGCATCCACATCACGCAGTGCAGAACTGGCTGCTTTATTCATATAGCGGTTAATCGCTTTGTCCTGATCTTTATGCAGACCCGGTGTATCAACGTAGACCGCCTGAATATCACCTTCGGTCTTAATACCCGAAATCTGGTGACGGGTCGTCTGAGGCTTACGGGACGTAATACTCAGTTTCTGACCAAGAATATAATTCAGCAGAGTAGACTTCCCGACGTTCGGCCGGCCAACAATAGCAACAAAGCCGCAATGCTGATTTTCATTCGGCTCAGCCAACATGTAACTCAGGTCACGACTCATGCCACACCTACCTTCAGTTCAACCAGCGCCTGACGGGCTGCCTCCTGCTCCGCCTGGCGACGGCTGTTACCAACACCCTCTGTAGGTGCATCCAGCAGGCTAACGGTACAGCGAATATAAAATGTCTGCTGATGAGCCTCCCCTTCAACCGACATCAGTTCATATTCCGGCAATGCTACCCGGCGGGACTGCAAAAACTCCTGAAGGCGGGTTTTGGAATCTTTCTGGGTATTTTGCAGATTAGTCTGCTCAAGGCGTTCTTTATACCACCGCAACACATAACCGCGACAGATATCCATATCGCTGTCCAGATAGATTGCGCCAATAATTGCTTCAACTGCATCCGCCAAAATCGAATCACGGCGAAAACCACCACTCTTCAATTCACCTGAACCCAGCTTAAGGTAATCGCCCAGTTTCATTTCACGGGCAATCTCCGCCAGTGTTTCACCTTTAACAAGTTGTGCACGAAGGCGGCTAAGCTGGCCTTCTTTTGCTTCCGGAAAACGCTTGAACAGTGCTTCTGCAATGACAAAATTCAGAATTGAGTCGCCAAGAAACTCCAGGCGCTCATTATTGCGCTTGCCATGGCTGCGGTGGGTAACGGCCAGCTCCGCCAGACTTTCATCTTTGAAAGTGTAATCAAGCTTACGGGCTAACTCAGTGACAGACTTAATAATCAACGGGGAATCACTTCATACTTCTCATCAAACTTTACCAAAGCAGCGACATTAAAGAACATCGGCACTTCGACCTGGTAGTTCAGTGTAATAGTTAATACACCTTCGTTTCGCTCCAGCTTCAACGCCTCTTCAGAAGGCAGCTTCACCTGATTAATGCGGAAACGCTTAGACAACGATAATCGGATCTCATGAGTCGATTTGGTCATCTCAGACTGGTTTTCGGTCAGATCAACAACTGTAGAATTAATCAGATAATGATCAAAATAAACCGGATACAACTTCAGGCCTACGGCCGCGAAAATCCCGATGACCATTAAAATCATCATCGTTGAGAAAAAAGATGCACCACGCTGTTGCTTTTTCATATTGCTGACCTCTCCCAGGTTATTTAATCATCCTTGCATCACCAAAATCAGGGACGGATAAGAAATCATTCCAGTGCATCCACACTGCAAATGCTTTACCAACCAGTAACTCATCAGGCACAAAGCCCCAGTAACGACTGTCGTTACTGTTGTCACGGTTATCCCCGACCATAAAATAATGTCCTTCCGGCACTTCCCATTCCGCCGCAATCCTTGGCGGCGTCAGATCCCGGTACATTTCATGTGTAACCGGGCCCAGCTGCTCTTCAATCAGTGCACGCACAGGCTTACCCGGCGGCAATTGCGCTAAAACCTTCTGCGGCTGAGGCTTATCATTAACATATAACACTTTATTGAAATACTTAATACGGTCGCCGGGTAACCCCACCACACGCTTAATATAGTTAATGGTTGGTTGTTTTGGATATTTAAACACAACCACATCACCCCGTTGCGGATCACCCACCGGAATAACTTTCGTGCCCAGTACCGGCAAACGGAAACCGTATTCCCATTTATTTACCAGTATAAAATCTCCGATTTTCAATGTCGGCAACATCGAACCTGACGGGATCTGAAAAGGCTCGACCAGAAAAGACCGCAGAATCAGAACGACAAACAATACCGGAAACAGCGACCGCGCTGTATCAATCAGCGGGTTCTCTTTATTCAGGCCGTCGAGTGTATCGTCTGTAAGTGCGGCACCGTTCTCAGCGGCCTGCGCGGCTGCAACAGCGATCCGCTGACGACGGTTCGCTGACAGCATTACCCGGTCATACACCCATCCCAGTGCCGCCAGAAAGGTTAATGCGACCAGTACCAGTGCAAAGTCAAAATCCATGCGTTGTTCCTAGTTATCCACTTTTAATACAGCCAGGAAGGCGTCCTGAGGAATCTCAACACGGCCTACCTGCTTCATACGTTTCTTACCTTCTTTCTGTTTCTGCAGCAGCTTCTTCTTCCGGCTTACATCACCGCCGTAACACTTAGCGGTTACGTTCTTGCGCAGTGCTTTTACAGTGGTCCGGGAGATAATCTTACCGCCAATCGCTGCCTGAATAGCAACATCAAACATTTGCCGTGGTATCAGCTCTTTCATCTTTTCACAGAGCATACGGCCACGGTACATCGCGTTATCTTTATGGAGGATAACCGCCAGCGCATCGACTTTTTCACCGTTAATCAGAATATCGAGACGCACCAGCTTAGCTTCTTCAAAACGGACAAAATTATATTCCAGCGAAGCATAACCACGGCTGACTGACTTCAGACGGTCAAAGAAGTCCAGTACCACTTCAGCCATCGGTAATTCATACGAGACCTGTACCTGATTACCGACAAAGTTCATCTGCTTCTGCACGCCACGCTTATCGACACACAGACCAATAACCTGACCAAGATAATCCTGCGGCACCAGAATATTGGCTTCAACAATCGGTTCACGCATTTCATTGATTGAGCCAAGATCCGGCAGCTTGGACGGACTGTCGATATGAATAATGTCTTTATTATTCATTTCCAGCTCATACACTACTGTCGGTGCAGTCGTGACCAGATCAAGGTTATATTCACGCTCCAGACGCTCCTGAATAATTTCCATGTGCAACATGCCCAGGAAACCACAACGGAAGCCAAAGCCCAGTGCATCAGATGACTCCGGTTCAAAGAACAGTGACGCATCATTCAGCGTTAGCTTATCCAGCGCTTCCCGGAAATCTTCATAGTCATCAGAACTGGTTGGAAATAAGCCGGCATACACCTGCGGCTGAACCTTTTGAAAACCGGGCAGACTTTCAACTTCAGGGGTTTTGGCGTGAGTGATGGTATCACCGACCGGCGCACCGTGGATGTCTTTGATACCCGCAACAACATAGCCTACTTCGCCCGCTTTCAGTTCACCGGTTTCCTGACGCTTCGGCGTAAAAATACCGACACTGTCAACGCTCTGAACCTGACCGGTAGACTTAATAACAATTTTATCTTTCTTACGCAGCACACCGTCTTTTACCCGTACCAGTGAAACCACGCCCAGATAGTTATCAAACCAGGAGTCGATGATCAGCGCCTGCAAAGGCGCTTCCACATTACCTTCCGGTGCAGGAATCGCTTCAACCAGAGCCTCAAGAACGTCGTTGATGCCCATACCACTCTTGGCGCTGCAAGGCACAGCGTCTGTAGCATCAATTCCAATAACTTCTTCAATTTCCAAACGTACCCGGTCAGGCTCAGCCTGAGGTAAGTCCATTTTGTTCAGAATCGGTAAAACTTCCAACCCCTGTTCCAGCGCCGTATAGCAGTTAGCAACGGACTGGGCTTCAACGCCCTGTGCGGCATCAACCACCAGCAGCGCACCCTCACAGGAGGCCAGTGAACGGGATACTTCATAGCTAAAGTCAACGTGGCCAGGAGTATCAATGAAGTTCAGCTGATAAGTTTTACCGTCTTTCGCCGTATAGTTCAGCGTGACACTCTGCGCCTTAATCGTAATACCACGCTCACGCTCAATATCCATTGAGTCAAGCACCTGCGCCGCCATCTCACGTTCAGACAAACCTCCGCAGGTCTGAATAAAGCGGTCTGCCAGGGTAGATTTACCGTGGTCGATATGGGCAATAATTGAAAAGTTACGAATATGATCGAGCTTACTCACCGTGCATTCACCAGCATAAGATATAGGGCGCGCGATTGCTTACAAACAGGCGCGAAATCAGAAGCGGCCAAGTGTACCGTATTTAACTTAGCGCGGCCATTGAAACCCGCTGATAAAGCCGGTTCTGTAACTACATCACAAAAAAGCAAACCATAAAAAAGAAGGGAGTCATACTCCCTTCCTGTTTCATTATCTTTTAATTCAGTTTCAGCGGTATAAACATCGGGCTTCCCCGCCGAACAATGCGCATTGGGACGGCCTTTCGGGTCGGTAATTCAGCGACAACACCGCTGAACTGCTTAGCGGATTCAATACGCTGACCATTCAGAATAGTAATCACATCACCGGGTAACAGACCAGCATCAGCCCCTGCACCTGCATCAACCCTTTGCACAATAACGCCTGATGATACATTCCAGCGATCTTTAACCTGCTGATCAAGCTCTCCAATCTGAATATTCAACCGGTTAGCTGCCGGCTTATTATGCGTCGGTGAACGGGTATTCATCACCATTGCACCGTCATCAAGAACACCTATGGTGACATCAATATTCTGACGGCTACCATTGCGGATAACACCTACGACAGCATCTGAATCAGGTTTAACTCTGCCCACATGGTGAGGCAAGTCACTTGAACGGTTAATTGGCATACCATCAAAGCTAAAAATCACATCACCTTCCATCAAACCTGCTGCTTGCGCAGGGCTTCCCGGCAAGACTTTTGCAACTAAAGCACCTTCAGGCTTATCCAGACCAAAAGATTCAGCCAAATCCCGGCTTACTTCCTGAATAACGACTCCTAACCAACCGCGCTGTACTTCGCCATTAGCTTTTAACTGCTCTACAACATCCATCGCCACATTCATAGGAATCGCAAATGATAAGCCCATGAAGCCGCCTGAACGGGTATAAATCTGGGAATTAATTCCAATCACTTCGCCATCCAGATTAAATAGTGGACCACCTGAGTTACCCGGGTTAATCGCGACATCTGTCTGGATGAAAGGCACATAAGTACCATTCGATAAACTACGGTCCGTCGCACTGATAATGCCGGCCGTCACTGAATAATCAAACCCGAACGGAGAACCAATTGCCAGCACCCACTCACCAACCTCTGCTATATCAGAGTTTCCCATTGGCACCGTAGGCAAATCCGTAGCATCAATTTTCAGCAGCGCTACATCCGAGCGCTCATCTGACCCTATTACCCTGGCATCCAGCTGACGGCGGTCGTTCAGACGTACAATTACTTCGTCGGCACCTTTAATAACATGGTGGTTGGTCAGGACGTAACCGTCATCAGAGATAATAAAACCCGACCCCAGTGATTGCGGCGCCTGACGTCTTGGCTGTGAACCATCATTCCCTGGCGGTAAACGGAAGAAGTGACGGAAAATTTCCGGAATCTGCTCCCCGTTCGGGCCCTCAAACTCCGGGAAGTTACTCTGACGCTGAGACTCAGACTGAGTGGTACTGATATTGACGACCGCAGGAGAGGCTTTTTTAACTAACGTCTTAAACTCAGGTAAGGCCGCCTGTACCGGGGCGATAATGATTAACAGAACAATAGCACTGAATACTTTATGTAATGATTTCATACAGGATCCTTGAATCATCCACAATCAGATATGAGAAACAACCCGCAACAACACAGGCTGAAAGCGACAGTTTTTGCCAAAGCGCCGACTGATTAACCGCACAGCCAGAAACCCGACCAGTAAACCAGTCAGCGCACTTACAATAATAACGGGTTCTGATAAAGCGGCCATTTGTGCTGATACTGCTGACACAAACATTGCTGCAAGAGGCAGTAAATAAATCAGTAATGAAGCACTCAGGAAGGTACTCTCTTCAACGCCTAGTACCACCTGATCATCAGGCCGAACCGGAAGGTCATCCGGATTATCAACAAGAATTTGTAATCTCCTGCCGTCGCCTACTTTTGCCAATAAGCTTTGCCCACAATTTTTTTGTGAGCTGCAGGTAGAGCAACTGCTCTGTTTAACGGTTTCCACGACCAGGCTACCATCATCAACAGAGATAACCCGGCCTACTTCTTCAATCATGTCAGAGATCTACACAATACTGTTCAGTTACCCGAATCAGTCTTTAGCTTTTACCGAATTAGCGATTCGGTCCGCAACCGTTAAAGGTACATCGCCAACAACTGTGATAAAGCGGTCATCCTGCGCCTTACCTACGGCAACCACATCACCCACCCGGGTTACTCCTTCAAGCGAAGCCTGCTGCTTTAGCTCTTCCACACAAACCGTAAATGCATTTTTACCGTTCGAGAAAACCGCGACTTCTGCAGTAGACGTCCGGCCATTTTTTACCGGGGAATAACCTTCAGGCACCCAGTTTGGCTGCCATGAAGACGCATCTGCAGCGACCAGCGTTTCGTGTTGCTTAATGTATTTAGTCAGGCTTTGGTTAAGACGTATAACATCAGGCTCACCTGCCGCAGTATCTGCTGTACGATCTCCATACTGTGCAGGCAATACATCTGAAGATGCCGGAGTACTCGGCAGAATAAAACCGGTATTCGGAGTGCTTTGGGCCAAACCATTATCCACAGGGCCAGTCGAATACTGCTGCGCACCCAGAATAACAACAGCCGTCACTGATGCCGCTACCGCCATACTTGCGACAGGCTTTAACAGATATTCGCGCCAGCCAATTGTACGGGCCTGCGAAGTATCTTTTCCGGGCTTCATATCATAGGCTGGCTCATCATCTAACGCCGCCATGACTGAGCCACTGATGTCCATCACAACCGGAGACTCGTCCTGCTTTAAAACAGAACTGGCAAGATGATAACGTTGCCATTTTTCGCCGGACTTCTGATCTTCAGGCAGCCGTTTTAGCAGACTTCTTAACTCTAACTCACTGACTTCATTATCCATCAGAGCTGAGACAGTCTCTTGCTGATGATCACTCATTGCTGATCTCCTCACACACTAAAAGTAGTACGCATTTCACCTTTTCTATATACAACGGACAGTTCATCGAAACCTCTATTGTATAAACGGAGCAATTTCTTTATCGATTGCTTCACGTGCCCGGAATATTCTGGAACGGACGGTACCCACCGGACAGTCCATAATATTCGCGATATCTTCGTAACTCAGCCCTTCAAACTCCCGTAGCGACAATGCCGCACGTAAATCCTCAGGAAGCTTATCCAATGTCTTTCTTACCACTTGTGACAACTCATCGCGGTATAAGTTGTTTTCCGGGTTCTCAATATCTCTTAACCCCCGGCCACTCTCTAACTGATGTGCATCATCCACATCCACATCCATATCCGGTGGACGACGCCCTTTAGCGACAAGATGATTCTTGGCCGTATTGATTGCTATCCGGTACAACCAGGTATAAAACGCACTGTCACCGCGAAACTTGGGCAGTGCACGGTACGCCTTAATAAATGCTTCCTGAGAAACATCCATCGCCTCATGATGGTCATATACATAACGGCCAATGAGACCAATAATCTTGTGCTGGTATTTTTTTACCAATAAATCAAAGGCGGTCTTATCACCCGCTTGAACCCGCTCAACCAACCTCTGATCAACCGATGCTTGGCTTTCGCTAGACATTCGTTTCCTTAATACAAAACTCTACAATAATGGCTATCTTATTCAGCCCGCAGGAAAAAATGAATGCCTGCTTTGCAATCCGCTCACCCAATGATTGCCAAATCATAAAGTATGAACATCTTCAGCACGTTAAGTTCCACCAGGATCATGTTTTTAATAATTATTTTTCGGAATCATTATTTCAGACTGGTGACTGCCATCAGTTCAGGCAATAATTAGCGCTGATTAACAGCCTCTTTGTGCGCGGATCTTTCTCATGGGTAAAGAATTTCAATACGATGTTTTAATTATAGGCAGCGGTGCCGCCGGTCTTGGCCTGGCCCTGCAACTGTCCGAAACATACCGGATTGCCGTATTGAGCAAAGCGGATCTTACCAGTGGTTCCACTTATCAGGCACAGGGTGGGATTGCAGCGGTACTGGATAATACCGATACACCTCAGGCACATATCGACGACACAATTACTGCCGGTGTTAACCTCAGCCGGCCAGACGCAGTCAGCTTTACCGTTGAACAGGGAAAAAACAGCATTGACTGGCTAATCGACCAGGGCGTGCCATTTACCCAGCATGACGGCGAATACCACCTGACAAAAGAAGGCGGTCACAGTCACCGGCGAATTATTCATTCTGCGGATGCCACTGGCCAGGCAATCCAGCAAACGCTGATTCAGCGGGCAATGGAGAGCAATCATATTGACCTGTTTGAAGACTGTATTGCCGTTGATCTGATTACCCGTCGCAAGCTTAACCTGGCCAGTAATGCCTGTATCGGCGCCTATGTACTCAATAATAAGACCGAAAAAGTAGACGTATTCAAAGCCCGTGCTGTTGTTCTTGCTACCGGAGGAGCCAGTAAAGCATATCTTTATACCAGCAATTCTGACGGCGCATCCGGTGACGGTATTGCAATTGCCTGGCGGGCGGGCTGCCGGGTCAGTAATCTTGAATTCAACCAGTTCCATCCTACCTGCCTGTATCATCCGCAGGCAAAATCATTTCTGATCACCGAAGCAGTACGCGGAGAAGGCGGCAAACTGCTGCTGCCCGACGGCAGACGCTTCATGGATAAATTTGATGCCCGTGGAGAACTGGCACCCAGGGATATTGTCGCCAGAGCTATTGACCACGAAATGAAACGTCTCGGGGCTGACTGTTTGTTTCTGGATATTTCTCACAAACCCGACAGTTTCATAAAGGAGCACTTCCCCACGATTTATGAACGTTGCCTCAGCTACGGTATAGACATTACCCGGCAAGCAATTCCGGTGGTGCCTGCGGCGCATTACACCTGCGGCGGAATCATGACTGACAAACACGGCTGCACCGACATTGATGGCCTCTACGCAGTTGGCGAAACAGCCTTTACCGGGCTGCATGGTGCTAACAGGTTAGCCAGCAATTCATTACTGGAATGTATCGTGTATGCGTCATCTGCCGCGCAGCATATCAGCCAGCATTTACATACCGACACTGCCATTCCGGAGGTTCCCGGCTGGGACGAATCCCAGGTCACAGATTCAGACGAAGATGTCATTATTGCCCATAACTGGGATGAGCTGCGCCGCTTTATGTGGGACTACGTCGGCATTGTACGCACAGACAAACGTCTGCAACGAGCCAAGCACCGGGTGGATTTATTACAACAGGAGATTACTGACTACTACAGCAACTATAAAATCAGTCGGGATTTACTGGAATTACGTAACCTGGCCGTAGTCGCTGATCTGATTATACGTTGCGCAATGCTGCGTAAAGAAAGTCGCGGGCTCCACTACACACTGGACTATCCAGACACTCATACAGAGCCCCGGGACAGCATCCTGACACCCATTAATTATGATTGGTAAACAGGACTAACTTTGACTGCGCGGATCACTGAGCACAGACGCATCTCTGATCCGCGCAAGCCTGCAAAACACTCTGAACTGCCGGTACGACTCAAACCGGGTCAGAGAATCCGGTAAAACTATTATATTCAGCCCCCGACACATCTCACCCTCGCCACTCACTCGTATTGCCGCTAGCCAGGGCCAGACCACCCTCTGCTCGATGTCCGTCACATTTACCCACTGACCTGAACGCAGACGGACTTCCAGCCGTTTATCTTCCACATTCCAGTTAAGCGCCGTCACACTGCGATGACTTTGCAGAGAAACATACTGACGCCAGCAACCGACAAAGTACATCACCAGTAACATGGACAGTAAAAGAACAACAACCAGAGGCAGACTCATTAGCCAAAGACTATAAACAACCAGCAGCATCAACCCAGCACATACAGCGCCAAGCTGACGGGAAGGGTAAAACTCAATCCGTAGCGGGCTGCACACGGTCAAGAATAATTCGGACAATACGATGTAAATCTGGATCAGAAGGTACTTCACGCTCCATCAGCCATACAAACAGCTCTGTATCTTCGCAGGCCAGCAATTTCACAAAACTGTCCTGATCAGCCTCATCCAGATCAGAAAAAGCTTCTTCAACAAATGGCACAAACAAAACATCCAGTTCCAGCATCCCCCGCCGGCTTTGCCATTTTAATCGCCGTACATCTTCTTCTGTATACATCATCGGGTTTCCTAAGCTTAATTATGCGGGCAATATATAAACTAAGCGTATCCGGAGCAAGTCCGGTATCTCAAAGTATTGATCTGGCAACGGCGAGAAATTGCCGTTTATTCGGTCAGGGCGGCAACATCTGCCCTTCTCAGAAAGGCGTACACGCAGACTCAATCTGTAGCTCGTAACCAAACGCACAAGCAAAATCATTAATATGTAAGCACACACTACCCACGCAGAACACGTATTCCTGGACACGATTATGTTAACCCATACTCGCACGCTTGCCTTACACACTGAAGCCATCTTTCAAAAAGACCTTTGCAGGCAATGGCACAGGATTTGCTTTGTTTACTCTTCGCAAAGCCTGGCCTCCACCGGGCTAACTGATGTAGGGATTGCTATGAATAGCCCAGCACCGCAACTCAATCCGGATTCACACGTGCCTCACCTGCACGGCCTGGCCAACTTAATGGCACGGGTATACCACGGCGAAGACCTTACTGATCTCGGTCTCGACTTCATTGACCGTGGCGGTAAAGGTGATGCTCAGGCACTGATCGATCTGTCGGTATTGCTGCAGCTGCGGGGTCAGCAAGATACCGGGATAGCCGTTCAGCAACAGGCCCTGGAAATCCGGCAACACTACTGCCTTGAGCCTACAGTTAAACGGGATACTGTCCGCCTGCTGGCAATCGTCGCTCCGGGTAACCTGATGACAAATACGCCACTGGAATTCATTTCTGAAGGTGCAGGTTTCAGCATGCAGCTTCTCTATGTCGATCCTGCTCTGCCATTCCCAGAGGAACTGCCAGATCATGACATTGCTATCGTGGCACTCAGCGAGCTGGACCGCAACCTCGGCACACTGGATTATATTCAGAGCTGGATTGATCTCTGGCCACGCCCGGTACTGAATCAACCGGCGCCTATCAGCGTATTGGGGCGCGACCTGATTTGTCATCAGTTGCAGCAACTTCCTCATATCGAAATGCCGATCACGATTCGGGTAAGCCGCGAAGAATTAAAAAACGTTGCCAACGGAAACCCTCCACTGCAAGAACTTATCGTCGACGGCGATATGCCTGTTATTATTCGGCCGGTTGACTCCCACGCAGGACAGGGATTGGAAAAGCTGGACAAAGCGGACGACCTGCTGGATTACCTGCAACGCTATAGCGATGCAGAATTTTTTGTCTCACGCTATGTGGACTACCGCAGTAGTGACGGCCAGTTTCGTAAGTACCGCGTTGTAATGATCGACGGGCAACCGGAACTGGCACACATGGCCGTTTCAGATCACTGGATGGTTCATTACGGCAACGCAGGCATGGAGCAAAGTGCCGCTAAACGGTTCGAAGAAGCTGGTGCAATGGGTAATTTCCGGCAAGGGTTTGCCAAGCGACATGCTGCTGCAATCAAAACCCTTCATGAAACGGTTGGCCTGGATTACTTTGGCATGGATTGCAGTGAAACCCGGGACGGTAAACTGCTGATATTTGAAGTAGGCGCCTCATTGAATATCCACGCCATGGACGACACAAAACTGTACCCATACAAACGCCCGCAGATGCAGCGGATATTCAACAACTTTCTCACAATGCTGCAGGAAAAAGCCCAGCCTTCCGGCGAGTAGGCTTCACCTTATCTCCGGTGCAACAATGCTCCGGAGATTCATGCCTGCCCCGACCGGCGGGCTTGCGCCGGACTGACACCAAACCGCTGTTTAAACTTTTTACCAAAATGACTCTGATCATTAAACCCCAGTTGCAAGGCAAGATCTTTTAGAGAAACATCACTCTCTAATACCAGCTGCTGAGCTTTTTTAAGCCTCAGCGCGGTCATATAGCGATGAGGAGGTTCGCCAAGAGATTGCTTAAACATACGGGAAAAATGATAGCTGCTCAGGTTCGCCAAATCCGCCAGCTCTTCAAGCCTGACTCCCTGCTCAAGATGCGCATGCATATACTCGATAATCTGACGTTTAACATGCGGTGCAAGGCCTCCTGAAACATCCGGCAGCTGTCTTTGACGGGCATAATGCTGCAATAAATAAGTCATCAGCATATCTGCAGCGCTGCTCAGAGTGAGCCGGTCCGCAGGCGACGTCCAGTTAAGCGGCATAACCACATTACGACACAGCGCATCAATCCAAGCGATATCCTCAAAGGTCAGATCAGGCATTTGCACCTGATGCTCGCAATCCCAGATACGTGTCGTCAGTTCAGCCAGATTAGTATGATCAAAATACAAATGAAAGAACCGCAAATAACCGGAGACTTCCCAAAAAGATTCATGCCCCTGCGGCATGACACACACCTTCCCGGGAGCACCACCCGTCATTCGCAGCCCTTCCCGGCTGCGACTTATGTCATAGCCCCCATCAAGATAGCAACTAAGGGTATGATGAGCCGGACCGTCATAGACAACAAAATCATCCGCATTAGACCAAACTGCCGCCCCCACGCCAGCCCCCAGATCAACGCTCTGTTCAAGCGTCGCATTGGATGCATCTAACTGGTTGAAAACCAGATAATCCTGTTGGCTTAACTGAGTCATAATTAATCGCTGTGCCGGTAAATCACGAAATAAAAAACAAAAATGTCAGACTCTATGCTAATTCAGCTTTAAGAAGCTGACCATTCTCCAACGAAGAAAACCGCAAGAATTTACCAAAACTCCTGTGTTATACACTTCATTGCGCAATATGCTACCAGCGATTACGCCCCGGGCTTGTCACAATGATTCTGCTTCAATTATTAATTGCTGGAATTTTATACAATGCTGACTGTCTTTTTATATCTGCTGACCATTCTTATCTGGGGAACCACCTGGATAGCCATAAAGCTCCAGTTAGGAGATGTAGCTATAGAAGCCTCGATTATTTACCGCTTCTCACTGGCTGCCATTGTGATGTTCTGTCTGCTGCAACTGTTTAAAAAACGTCAGTCACTCACTCCCCGGGACCATCTGTTTTGCATGCTGCAGGGAGCATGCCTGTTTTGCGTTAACTTTTACTGCTTCTACCTGGCAACAGGCTACGTATCCAGCGGTTTGATTTCTGTTATTTTTTCACTGGCTACAGTTCTCAATGCAATTAACAACTGGATTTGGTTCAGCAGAAAACCAACAATCAGAGTGTTATGTGGCGGATTCCTTGGCCTGATTGGCATTAGCATACTTTTTTGGCCGGAACTCAGGCACCAGACCGATATATGGACACTTCTGCCTGGCGTTGCTCTGGCCGCTGCCGGTACCTACTGCTTTTCTCTGGGTAATATGCTGTCCGTCAGACACCAGAAACGCGGCCTCAAGCCACCAACAACTAATGCCTGGGGAATGTTCTACGGTGTCGCTATACTCCTGATGATCAGCCTGATGAACGGCGTAGAATTCACGCTTAGCTATGACATCACCTATTTGACTGCGCTCCTGTATCTGGCAATTCCCGGAACCGTTGTTGGCTTTACTGCTTACCTGATGCTGGTTGGCCGTATCGGTGCAGATTCAGCGGCCTATACAACCGTTCTGTTTCCGGTTGTTGCACTCACTATTTCATCATTTTATGAAGGATATAGCTGGTCACCAATGGCTGTCAGTGGTTTATTATTGGTTATCAGCGGCAACGTTATAATTTTCAGTAAACTCAGGTTACCCGGGGTCAGCTCAGAACACCTGTTAAGACATCTAAATAAATATATTTCAACTAAGAACATCTGAACTAAGAACATCTGAACTAAGAACATCTGAACTAAGAACATCTGAACAAGTACAGCAATATGCAAAACAATCACTGGCAGGCATTACGGCATCAACTCCATCAGCATCCGGAGTTATCCGGTACAGAGCAGGCTACCGCACAGTTAATTGCTGAACAGCTGAAAACACTTAACCCAAACCGTCTTTACACAGATATTGGCGGCCACGGAGTAGCCGCCTGCTTTGACAGCAAACACTCCGGGCCTGCAGTGCTGTTCCGCGCTGAACTGGACGCCCTGCCTATTCATGAAATAAATACCTTTGCTCATCGCTCAGTAACTCCCGGCGTATCCCATAAATGCGGCCATGATGGTCATATGACTATCCTGCTGGCACTTGCCAGCCATATAGCCCAACACAGGCCTGATACAGGTTCAGCTATCATATTATTCCAACCGGCAGAAGAAACAGGCGAAGGAGCACGGGCTGTCGTTGCAGATCCTGTATTTGACACGCTGGCGCCGGATTACTGCTTCGCACTGCATAACTTACCAGGTCACCCTATGGGACAGGTGATGATAAAAGCAGGCAGTTTCAACTGTGCATCAAGAGGCTTAACGGTCAGACTCAGCGGTAAAACGGCCCACGCTGCTTATCCTGAAACCGGTATCAGCCCTGCAAATGCAATTGCCGAACTTATCCAGACACTCCCTGGCCTGGCCCCAAAAATAAGCCATGATGAGCTGGTGATGTTAACACTGATTCACTGCTCCCTTGGCGAAGCCGCCTTTGGAACATCCCCCGGTCAGGCAACTCTCCTTGCCACTCTGCGCAGTGAATCTGATCGGGCAATGCAGCAACTCATCACAACCGTGACTGACCATTGCAAAACTGTCGCTCAGTCACACTGGTTAACCGTCGAATTTGAATGGGCTGATATTTTTGCAGCCAGCCACAATGATGCTGAATGCGCACAGCTTGTCGCCGAAGCAGCTGGCAGTTGCGGACAGCCGGTAAAATGGCTCGATGACCCCTTTCGCTGGTCCGAAGATTTTGGCGCAATCAGCGCCACAACCCGCGGAGCAATGTTTGCACTGGGGGCAGGCGAGGACACACCACAAATACACAATCCTGATTATGATTTTCCAGATCAGTTGATTGCCACAGGCACTGATATTTTCACAACTATTTTCAAACGGTTACTCATTACCGCGTAAAGGCTATACTGCCACCCCATTTATACATCAGAGCAGTGCACACTATCGTGAAGATCCTGTTACTTTCCGCCTACGATGCAGATAGCCACCGATATTGGCATCAGAATCTAATCCGACAATTCCCGGAACATGACTGGACACTGCTCACCCTGCCAGCCCGGTATTTTGCGTGGCGAATTCGGGGAAACAGCTTAAGTTGGGCATTCGGCCCTGAACGGAAAACTCTTGAACAGCCCTACGATTTGCTGCTTGCCACCTCGATGACAGACCTTTCTTCCCTCAAAGGTATGGTCCCTAACCTGGCAGGAATTCCCTCTGTCGTGTATTTTCACGAAAATCAGTTTGCCTATCCGGCTACAACAAATGCCCACAAGAGTGTGGAACCACAAATCCTGAATATTTATACTGCCGCCTGTGCTGACAGAATTGTGTTCAACACCGCCTATAACCGGGATACCTTCTTTTCTGGCGCAGCGGCCCTATTAAAAAAACTGCCCGATCAGGTTCCTGCAGAACTGATTGCAAATCTAAAAACACGTACCCAAATACTGCCAGTGCCCCTGGAGGAGCAGATCTTCTGCACACCCTCAACAGAAACCCGAACGCCCGACTGGCAAGACAATGCACAAAGGGCTATACGGATTGCCTGGGCTGCACGTTGGGAATATGACAAAGGACCTGCACAACTGCTGGCAATTATCCGACAGCTTGAATCACAGGGAATCAACTACCGCCTGTGCCTCATGGGCCAAAGCTTTCGACATTCACCCGATGAATTTGAACATATAAGGGAACAGTTTCAGCATCGGCTCGTTCAGTATGGCTATGCAGAAAGCAGGCAGGAATATCTACAATGGCTGCATACGGCAGATATCTTTCTGTCTACCGCATTACACGAATTTCAGGGACTTTCCGTCTTAGAAGCTGTCGCCTGCGGCTGCAAGCCGGTATTACCCGCCAGAGAAGTTTATCCCGTCCTGTTTGACAAAGAGTATCTGTATGAATGCTCAGATGATACCCGTCAGGAAGCAACCGCTGCCTGCAACACGCTGATAAAATTATCAGACACAGCCATCCCGGCTCCTGATATCAACCATATCAGTTGGCAAAATCAACGCACTCAATACAAAAAAATGTTAACCGAACTGACTAACACCCTGACTTAAAAACTAACCGACTCACTGGTTACCCCTTCCACTTTTTGAGGGAAACTGGCAATAGACGTCAAAGTATTAGAATGATGCAGACTGATCTGCTCACCTGTAGCATGGCTTTTATCCTGAGTGGTATGCGCATCAGTAACCAGTTCAACTTTGTACCCTAACCCTGCGGCGCGGCGCGTAGTGGTATCCACACAAAACTCGCTGGCAAAACCACAGATGACCAGCTGATCCACACCCAAATCAGTTAACTGAGACTGTAGATTTGTTTCAAGAAAAGCATCAGGGGTTGTCTTTCTTACCTGCAGGTCCTTCGGATCAGTCAGCAAATCACGCTGTAACTGCCACGCTTCTGACTCTGCAACCAAACCACTCTGAGGACGTTCGTGATATACGAATATAACCGGAACCGACGCTCCCCTTGCCGCCTGAGTCACCCGGTTAATATTCGTAACGGTCTGAGTGGCATTTGCCGGAAGAAGATCTGCTTCAAAAAATGCACGCTGAACATCGATAACTATGACTGCTTTAGACATAAAACCAGCACCCTTTCGTTTTATAATAATTTGGCCATTGTGCAGTTAAAAATATGAATTTTTCAACCCGGCCTGTTGTCAGACATTTTACTAAACGGAGCCTTACTGACATTCCATGTTAATACTTCTGAATCTGAAAAAACGCATCCTCAAATACTGGAAAGATATTGCCCTGATCCTCACCCTATTCTTAGGAGTTACAGCATGGCAGGAACGCAATCTGCTCGCAAATGCACAACCGGCTGCTAATTTCGATCTGCAAGTACTCGACACTGACAGCAGCAGCGCCATTTTCACACCGGGAAAACAAACACTGGTTTACTTCTTTGCCCCCTGGTGCAGTATCTGCAAACTCAGCATCGGCAACCTTTCGGCGGTGGCTGATGAAGTAGAAACAGTCGCCATCGCACTGGACTACCAGTCGCTCAGCGAAGTCAGTGAATTTATCAGTGATCAGGAAGTAAAGGTACCTGTACTCCTAGGTAATCAACTTGTCAGCAATGCATATAAAATTTCAGCTTTTCCCACCTATTATCTGATTGATACTAATGGCAGGATTGCTGAAAAAAGCATGGGCTACAGCAGCTCACTTGGGCTTCGCTGGAGAACTCTCTAGCGAGCTTTCTAACAACCAAGAGTTCCGTATTTTCTTCGGTACCAGCACTCCACAGACTCAATATCCACAGGCCTCGAAAAATAATACCCCTGAGAGCAAACTCTGGAATGTTGCTTGAGAAGCTCATAATGCGCCTGCGTTTCAACCCCCTCAGCTGTAACGTTAAGCCCAAGCGTATTACTCATAGCTATAATCGCGTTCACTATCGACAAATCACTGCTGTCTTCAACTATATCCCGAATAAAAGACCGATCGATCTTTAAACGGTTAATCGGAAGTTGCTTAAGCCTTGCAAGGGATGAATAGCCAATACCAAAATCATCGATTGCCAGATGCACCCCAAGACCCCGTAACGACTGCAAAACAAGCTCTGGCCGCTGCAGGTCTCTCATCAGATAAGTCTCGGTAATTTCAAGCTCCAGAAAATGTGCAGGTAACCCCGTATCGGCAAGCACCCGTTCAACTAACTGATAAAAATCCCACTCCAGTTGCACACCTGAGACGTTAACCGCCACATATTCAAACGCCATCCCTTCATCCAGCCAGCGCCGGGCCTGAGAACAAGCCTCCCTTAGCACCCACTCTCCGAGGTTGATAATAATTCTGGAATTCTCCGCTATATGTATAAAGTAATCAGGAAAGAGCATCCCACGTACCGGGTGCTGCCAACGGATCAAAGCCTCTAAACCTTTCAGATTACCTTCTGCACACAGAACCGGCTGATAATGAAGAACAAACTGCTGGTTGTTTAAAGCTTCACGCAGCTCCCGTTCAACCACCAGAATTTCATTCGCCTGTTTAGCCATCTCATGGGTATACACCCGATAACTTTGCCGACCTTCTGCTTTAGCCTTATACATTGCAATATCAGCACTCTTCATAAGCTCCGAAATGCAACGACCATCCCGCGGATACATACCGATACCAATGCTGACATTCTGATAATAATCATGTCCGGCGACATCCATTGGTTCAGAAATACAACTGATCAGTCGTGATGCCAGATGCTCAGCCTGTTCAATACCAGTCAAGTCCTGACATACAACGGTAAACTCATCACCGCTCAACCTGGCAACCAGATCATCAGGGTGGCAACACTCTCTGATGCGTTTAGCAACTTCCTTTAGCAGCTCATCACCCACAGCGTGGCCTAAACTGTCGTTGATGTTTTTGAAATAATCCAGATCAAGAAACAAGAGCGCGATTCTCTGGTTCCGGCGTTTCGCCCGCGCTATCGCAGTATCAAGCTGCTGATTGAGTAAAAGCCGGTTAGGCAAACCAGTTAAATGATCATAATGGGCTAAACGGTCCAACTTAGCTTGCGCTTCCTTGGTACTGGATATATCTGAAAACACAAACACCAGGCTGGTGAGAGTGTTGTTATCTGTATACACCGCGGACATCGTCATCCAGATCGGATATATCTCACCACAGGCACGCTTAGCCCAGACCTCCCCTTGCCAGCAGCGCCCTTCGGCCGCCAGAGAAAATAAATCTGCTACACGAATATTTCGACGGTCTTTATTTGAAAGAAAATAGATTGGCTTACCTAACACTTGTTCTTCAGCGTAACCGGACGTGCTTAATGTTGCCGGATTAACAGCGATAATCCGAAAGTCCACATCGGTAATAACAATTCCCTGACCAGCACTGGCAAATACCGCAGCCGCTTGTCGAAGCTGATGCTCGATGACTTTACGTTCAGAAATATCTCTACAGGTACATATAAGGCCTACAGGTGCATCAGAATCATCCCGGATAAGTGTTAAAGACACTTCTACGTCAACACGACTCAGGTCTTTACGCTGACCAGTTAATTCACCGCGCCACTTGCCTTCGGCAAGCACAACAGGAAAATAAATTTCATTAATCACTTTGACCTGATCTGCTGAATACAACTTACTCCAGTGCTCTCCGATAAGCTCATCTACCGTATAGCCATACAATTCAGCTTCGGCAGGGTTGGCATATACAAACAGACCATCAGCATTATGCAGGGAGAGCCCTTCCATACCACTGTCTACAGCATGGCGTAGCCGGGCATGAAGATCATCATCAGCAAGTGAATTGTCGACCCCAAACTCAACCAGCCAGTAACCGGTATCAAGGCGACTTAACCCGGCTGATACAGGTTGACCAGCAAGCAAAATCTGCTGCCAAAATATTTCGTCCGAAGGAGCAGCCCCGGAAACAGCGTCCGGTGGCAGATCAAAAAAATCAAAGAGATAACGGCCTGCCAGTTCGGCTGACCTGAAACCTAATGCCTGAGCAGCCTGCTGATTAGCAAAGCTGATCAGACCTTCTGAATTGAAAACCAGCACACAAAATGCTGATGAGTACGTCTTATCCAAAGTAGCTGAGTCACCCATTACAACCGTATTCACTCAACCCCCTTACATCCAAGGATTCACGCGGAGACACATTTATAACATACGTTTGATTGATAAGACTAACGTTGGTTGTAACTGCACATTTCCAGACCACACAAAAACCTGTTCTCACGTCATCTCCGGCTTCTAAAAGCGTGCCAGACTTCAGCATTGAAAGCAGAACGGTGAGGGTAATACTTACCGATAATAAAAAGCTCGCTACAGCGTAGCAACCCGTTATTAAAGACAGTATTCAGAAGAGTCTTTATCAGGTGCGTGACGATGGAAGCCTTCACAGCAAGCTGTGAGTCGCCGCTCCGGATGCCGTCTAGTATTTTCAGTTGAGAGAACGTGCGCTACAGCACAGCAACTATGCGCTTAATAAGCGTCTTAATGAGTAACGCAGTTAAAGCCTTTGCATTTCCTGCAGACGTAAAAAAACCCTGCTACAACGTAGCAGGGTTTTCTTAATTAGGTGCTTGGCGATGGAAGTCCTCACAGCAAGCTGTGAGTCGCCACTCGGGCCAAAGGCTGTGCTTTGTCTGTTTTCTCGCTTGCCCTACTTCACATAGGTAATGCTGCCGCAAGCGGCGCGCTTTATTATCCCCATGTGAGATTATCAAACAGTTAACATGAAAAAAGCCCCTAACGCTTCGCGCTAGGGGCTTATTCATATTAGGTGCTTGGCGATGACCTACTCTCACATGGGGAAGCCCCACACTACCATCGGCGCTAAGACGTTTCACTTCCGAGTTCGGTAAGGGATCGGGTGGTTCCATCTCGCTATGGTCGCCAAGCAAAAAAAGGTAACAATTAAAATCCTGTGTGCACTTATTCAGTGCCGAGTCTTAAGTTTTTTTTAAGAACTATGTACAAACTCTAATCCGTCTCGCTTTTCAGCAAGCTCTTCAATGTATCTATCAATCACTTGATCCGTTGCAGTCTTCTCTGCAACCAAACGCTTTTGGCGTTATATGGTCAAGCCTCACGAGCAATTAGTACTGGTTAGCTCAACGCCTCACAACGCTTACACACCCAGCCTATCAACGTCCTGGTCTTGAACGGCTCTTCAGGGGACTCAAGGTCCCAGTGAGATCTCATCTTGAAGGGGGCTTCCCGCTTAGATGCTTTCAGCGGTTATCCTGTCCGAACATAGCTACCGGGCAATGCCATTGGCATGACAACCCGAACACCAGAGGTTCGTTCACTCCGGTCCTCTCGTACTAGGAGCAACTCTTCTCAAATCTCAAACGTCCACGGCAGA